>NZ_RZTX01000001.1:0-870107 GCF_004005385.1 Agrobacterium sp. CNPSo 2736
GGTGTATTCTCTTGTTCAAAACGTGACCGTCAAAGTCTATTCCTGAGATCCAAATTCCTTCAGACCCCGCAAGCTTCGCCGCCCACGTTTCTCTTTCTTCTCATATTCAATTGTCAAATAACAGACCGCCCAAAGCAGTCACAAAATCAATCGCCCCAAAGCCATAAGCCCCGAAACCCAACAAGCAATCCGCTCATCAACTTGATTTCTTGAGAACGAAAGTCGCCGTCGCCAGCAGCGCCGCTCGCCCTCGTTCAGTGAGCGGACTTATAAATCCACACCCTCAAACAAGTCAACACAGCAAAATCAAAAAAAACAAGAAATGTGATATGTTGCTGATTGTAAAAGGGAATTTGAAAATTATCGTATAAATGAACGACTTTTAACGGTTTTCCTGTCGGTGTCCGTCAAGCCTGATGGGCCTTCCTTTATATAGGGGCTCAGTATCGCAATAACAGGGGGCGAAGGCCTTGCCGATATCAGTCGGAAGACGGGCTGAAGCGGGCGACCAGCGCATGCGCATTGCCGGGATAGGTGAAGCGCACATAGGTGACAGCGCCCGAATTGCTCCAGGTACGGCGCTCCACGACAAGACACGCCTGCCTGTCGGAAATGCCGAGCAGGCGCGCGATCTCCTTCGACGGTGTTTCGGCACTGATCCGGTGTTCGGCAGTGCTCCACGGAACATGGCCGAGCAGCCAGGGGCCTGGCGCAATTTCGGTAAAGTCGGTTTCAGCCGCTTCCGGCACGGCCGTCAGATTGATGAGGCGCTGTTCGACACAGAATTCGCGCGCACCGGCGAAATGGATGCAGAGAATGTCGAGCAAAGGTGTCCCGACCGAAACGTCGAGCCGCTCACGATCCGCGCCTTTCGCGCTGCGCCTTTTGCGCTCCAGGATTTTGAAGCCATAGTCGAGGCCAAGGGATTCGACCTCGGCCCCGATATCGTGAATTTGAAGAACGGCGGACTGGATCTGCGGCTGGCGGACGAAACTGCCGGATTTCTTGCGGCGCTCGATCAAACCGGCCTTGGCGAGCTGGCCCATGACCTTGTTCACCGTCATGCGCGAACAGTGATATTGATCGGCGAGGTCGACCTCGAAAGGCAATCGATGGCCCGGCGGCCATTCTCCCGAAACGATCCGCCCCTCGATCTCACTGAGGATACGCTGGTGCAGGGTCTGCCCGGCTGATGCTTTCGTCACGTCCGCAATGCCTTTCCCCGCTGGCTTTTTCCCGTTTCTGCCGAGCCCATATCAGCTATCGAGAAGTTCAGCCATGACCTTGTTGAAACGATCGGATATTTCACGGCGATGGGTATGCCGGCCGGCCTGCACACACTTTTTGCCGCGCACCCAAACGGAATCGACAGAAACGCCACCCGCGAATATCCACTGATCGAGAATCTGGGGTATCGGAAGATAAGAAACGGCGGAAACATCAAGAGCGACGAAATCGGCGCTTTTTCCACTTTCCAGACCGTTTCGCGACGCCAGAGCCCTGCCGCCGCCTTCGAGCGCCTGCCGGAAGAGTTTTTCGCCCGTGGAATGACCGGCATCGGCGATGACATTGCGTGCGCGGTGAGAGAGTCGCTGCGAATATTCGAGCGTTCGCAATTCTTCCGGTACGGAAATCAGAATGTTGGAATCGGATCCGACGCCATAATGACCGTTTTCAGCGAGAAACGCCGGAGCCGGGAAGATGCCGTCGCCGAGATTGGCTTCGGTGATCGGGCAGAGGCCGGCAACAGCACCGCTTTTTGCCATGCCTCGCGTTTCGGTTTCCGTCATGTGTGTTGCATGGATAAGGCACCAGCGGCCATCGACCGGCGCGTTTTCAAGCAGCCATTCCACCGGTCTCGCACCGGAAAAGGCGAGCGAATCTTCCACTTCTTTCGTCTGTTCCGCCACATGAATATGGATCGGCCCGCCTTTTGCCAGCGGCTCGATGGCTGCCAGCTCGTCGCCGGTCACCGCACGCAGGCTGTGCGGCGCTATGCCAAGGGTGGCGCCCGGCAGCCTGTCCACAACGGCCTGCGCCCCCTGCATCAGCTTTCCGTAGCTGTCGAGCGAATGGATGAAGCGCTTCTGCCCGTCGATTGGCGTCTGGCCACCGAAACCGGAATGGGCGTAAAAGACCGGCAGCAATGTGAGGCCGATACCCGTCTGCGAGGCGGCCGCGCCGATACGTTCAGCCATTTCGGCGATATTACCGTAATGCGAGCCATCCCTGTCATTATGCAGATAATGAAATTCTCCAACCCGCCCAAAACCGGCCTCGAGCATTTCCATATAAAGCTGGGCGGCAACGGCCTCGACATGGTCAGGCGTCATGGAGAGCGCGAATTTATACATGACGGTGCGCCAGCTCCAGAAACTGTCATCGCCGGGACCACGGATTTCGGCAAGCCCCGCCATGGCACGCTGAAAGGCGTGGCTGTGAAGATTGGGCATGGCCGGGACAATGACGGCATGTCGCTCATCCTGCGGCTGCGGGGAAACGCCGGTTTCCACGGATAAAATAGCGCCTTCATCGCAGACGATGCGAACATCCTTCGCCCATCCATCCGCCAGAAGCGCTGCGCCCGCGTGAATTGCCGTCATGCCACCCTCTCCTTTGGTTCTGTCCGGCAAGGCCATTTCAAACACGAAATTGCGGCTTGCCAAGCCGATTATTATGTATATACATTTAACTCACAAAGGAAAGGCGAAAAGCAAATGCCAGGGAACAAATCTGCAAACGGAACGGCGACTGGGAACGCCACGGCTTTGTGGCGCAACGCCCGGCTGACAACCTTCGATCCCGCCATGGAAGGCATCGGCGCCGTCGAAAACGCCGTCATTGCCGTGCGTAACGGCCGCATCGCCTTTGCCGGCCCTGAAAGCGATCTGCCCACCGATCTGGCGAAAGCCGACGAGACCAACGATTGCGGCGGCCGCTGGATCACCCCTGCCCTGATTGACTGCCACACCCATCTTGTCTTCGGCGGCAACCGCGCCATGGAATTCGAGATGCGGCTGAATGGGGCGACCTATGAAGAGATCGCCAAGGCGGGCGGCGGCATTGTTTCTTCGGTGCGCGACACGCGTGCGCTTTCGGAAGATGCTCTGGTGGCGCAGGCTTTGCCGCGCCTCGACACGCTTCTTTCCGAAGGCGTTTCCACGGTTGAAATCAAATCCGGTTACGGTCTCGACATTGAAACCGAGCTGAAAATGCTGCGCGTCGCCCGCAGGCTCGAGACGTTGCGGCCGGTGCGCATCGTCACCAGCTATCTCGCCGCACATGCGACACCTGCAGACTATAAGGGGCGCAACGCCGATTATATTGGCGATGTCGTTCTGCCGGGGCTGGAAAAAGCCCGTGCGGAAGGGCTGGCGGATGCGGTTGACGGTTTTTGCGAAGGCATCGCCTTTTCCGTCGAGGAGATCGACCGGGTTTTCAAGGCTGCAAAACAGTATGGCCTTCCGGTCAAACTGCATGCCGAGCAGCTTTCCAACCTTGGCGGTTCCGAGCTTGCGGCATCCTATAACGCGCTTTCGGCCGATCATCTGGAATATCTTGATGAGGCCGGTGCGACGGCGCTGGCGAAAGCGGGAACCGTGGCCGTGCTTCTTCCCGGCGCTTTCTATGCGCTCAGGGAAAAACAATTGCCGCCGGTGCAGGCCCTGCGCGATGCCGGGGCCGACATTGCGCTGGCAACGGACTGCAACCCCGGCACTTCGCCGCTCACCTCCCTGCTGCTGACCATGAATATGGGCGCAACACTTTTCCGCATGACCGTGGAAGAGTGCCTGACGGCAACGACACGCAACGCGGCAAAGGCGCTCGGCCTGCTTACGGAAACCGGCACGCTGGAGGCTGGAAAATCCGCTGATTTCGCCATCTGGGATATCGAGCGTCCGGCAGAACTCGTCTACCGCATCGGTTTCAATCCGCTCCACGCCCGCATTTTCAAGGGAGAGAAGGTTTGCCCATGACCATGAAGACCATCACGCTTCACCCCGGCGATGTGAGCTTAGCCGATCTCGCCGAGATATACTGGGAGAACGGCAGCGCCAAACTCGACTGCAGCTTCGATAAAGGCATTGAAAAGGCGGCGGCCCGCATCGCCGAGATCGCTGCCGGCAATGCGCCGGTCTATGGCATCAATACCGGTTTCGGCAAGCTCGCTTCCATCAAGATCGACGCGGCCGATGTGGCGACGTTGCAGCGCAATCTCATCCTGTCGCATTGCTGCGGAGTCGGCGCACCGCTTCCTGAAAATGTCGTGCGGCTGATCATGGCGCTGAAGCTGGTTTCGCTCGGTCGCGGCGCATCCGGCGTGCGGCTGCAGCTGGTGCGGCTGATCGAAGCCATGTTGGAGAAGGGCGTCATCCCCGTCATTCCCGAAAAGGGTTCGGTCGGAGCTTCCGGCGATCTTGCGCCGCTTGCCCATATGGCCGCGGTGATGATGGGCGAAGGCGAGGCCTTTTATGCGGGTGCGCTTCTGCCAGCTGGCGAAGCGCTTGCGAAAGCCGGACTGACCCCGGTGGTGCTTGCCGCCAAGGAAGGGCTGGCGCTGATCAACGGCACACAGACCTCGACGGCGCTGGCGCTCGCCGGTCTTTTCCGCGCCCATCGCGCGGCGCAGGCGGCGCTGATTACCGGAGCGCTTTCCACCGATGCCGCCATGGGCTCATCTGCACCTTTCCATCCCGATATTCACAGCCTGCGCGGCCATAAGGGCCAGATCGACGCGGGAGCGGCGCTTCGTAATCTGCTGGAAGGTTCGGAAATCCGCGTCAGCCATATCGAGGGCGATGAGCGGGTGCAGGATCCCTATTGCATTCGTTGCCAGCCGCAGGTGGATGGCGCCTGCCTCGATCTTCTGCGGCAGGTGGCCCGCACGCTGGAAATCGAAGCCAATGCCGTGACCGACAATCCGCTGGTGCTTTCAGACAATTCCGTCGTCTCCGGCGGCAATTTCCACGCCGAACCGGTGGCCTTTGCCGCCGACCAGACGGCGCTTGCCATTTGCGAGATCGGCGCGATCGCCCAGCGCCGTGTGGCGCTGCTGGTCGATCCGGCCCTTTCTTATGGTCTTCCGGCCTTTCTTTCGAAGAAGCCGGGCCTGAATTCCGGTTTGATGATCGCCGAAGTCACCTCCGCCGCGCTGATGAGCGAGAACAAGCAGATGGCGCATCCGGCCTCGGTCGATTCGACGCCGACTTCCGCCAACCAGGAAGATCATGTCTCCATGGCCTGCCATGGCGCGCGCCGTCTGCTGCCGATGACGGACAATCTCTTCGCCATTCTCGGCATCGAGGCACTTTCGGCCGTACAGGGCGTGGAACTGCGTGGGCCGCTGAAAACGAGCCCCGAACTGCAAAAGGTGATTGCGGCATTGCGCGCCGCGGTCCCTTCGCTGGAGGAAGACCGCTATATGGCGCCGGACCTGAAGGCTGCGGCGGAATTGATTGCCTCCGGCGCGCTGGTGGCGGCAATTTCGGATGGCATCCTGCCGAAGCTGGAGGTTTGAGATGATGAGTACTCTATCCTCCACTGTCGTGGGGTTACCCCCCTCTGCCCTGCCGGGCATCTCCCCCTCAAGGGGGGAGATCAGATGCCGCACCCGCTCGTTCCCAGATATTGTGGCGCAAGGTATTCGCCGCTTGCCGATCTCCCCCCTTGAGGGGGAGATGCCCGGCAGGGCAGAGGGGGGTAACCCCACGGCAGAAGAGGCCGATCGATGAACAGACCCTTCACGCTTCACCAGGGCGCCTCGCCCATCATTCTCGGCCTGCCCCACACCGGCACGGATGTGCCGGCGGATATCTGGCAACGCCTGAACGATAACGGCAAGATTCTCGCCGATACGGACTGGCATATCCATGAGCTCTATGCCGGCCTTCTCGAGAATGCGACAACCGTAAGGGCGACCTTCCACCGTTATGTGATCGATGCCAACCGCGACCCGGCCGGGGTCAGCCTTTATCCGGGCCAGAACACGACAGGCCTCGTTCCGGAGACCGATTTCGACGGTGAGCCGATCTGGAATGAAGGACAGGAACCCGCGGCGGACGATATCGCCTATCGTCTGGAAAACTTCCACGCGCCCTATCACGCGGCCCTTGCGGCGGAAATCGAGCGGGTCAAATCCATCCACGGCATCGCCATTCTCTATGATTGCCATTCGATCCGTTCGCATATTCCCTTCCTGTTCGAAGGCAAGCTGCCGGATTTCAACATCGGCACGGATATGGGCAAGACCTGCGATCCGGCCATCGAAAAAATCGCCGTCGAGGTGACCGCCGCAGCGGAGGGCTGCGACAGCATCCTGAACGGTCGTTTCAAGGGCGGCTGGACGACGCGCCATTACGGAAAACCGCAGAGCGGCGTGCACGCCATTCAGATGGAGCTGGCGCAATCCACCCATCTTCAAAGCGAGACGCCGCCTTTTGCCTATGACACGGGCAAGGCCGAACGGCTTCGCTCCCATCTCAAAACCATTCTCACGCGCATGGAAAAATTTGCGCTCGACACGAAACGATAAGGGGAAAACACATGAACAATCCACGCCACAATATTCGCGATGTCCGCTCGCCGCAGGGCACTGACCTCAATGCCAAAAGCTGGATGACGGAAGCGCCGCTGCGCATGCTGATGAACAATCTCGACCCTGATGTGGCCGAGCGCCCGCATGAGCTGGTGGTTTATGGCGGCATCGGCCGTGCCGCCCGCACCTGGGACGATTTCGACCGTATCGTCGCGACGCTGAAGGATCTGAACGAGGATGAAACCCTCGTCGTGCAGTCCGGCAAGCCGGTCGGCGTGTTCCGCACCCACAAGGACGCGCCGCGCGTGCTGATCGCCAATTCCAACCTCGTGCCGCACTGGGCGAACTGGGATCATTTCAACGAGCTGGATAAGAAGGGCCTTGCCATGTACGGCCAGATGACGGCCGGTTCGTGGATTTATATCGGCACGCAGGGCATCGTGCAGGGCACCTATGAAACCTTTGTCGAGGCCGGCCGCCAGCATTACGACGGCAACCTGAAGGGCAAGTGGATTCTTACCGGCGGTCTCGGCGGCATGGGCGGCGCACAGCCGCTCGCCGCCGTCATGGCCGGCGCCTGCTGCCTCGCCGTCGAATGCGATGAAACCCGCGTCGACTTCCGCCTGCGCACCCGTTATGTCGATGCGAAGGCGCATACGCTCGATGAGGCGCTGGCGCTGATCGACCAATGGACCAAGGCGGGCGAAGCGAAATCCGTCGGCCTGATCGGCAATGCGGCGGAAATCTTCCCGGAACTCGTCCGTCGCGGCGTTCGTCCCGATATCGTTACCGACCAGACCTCGGCGCATGATCCCGTCCATGGTTACCTTCCGGCCGGATGGACCGTTGCCGAATGGCGCGCCAAGCAGGAAAGCGACCCGAAGGCCGTTGCTGCTGCCGCTCGCGCCTCAATGAAGGTGCATGTGCAGGCCATGGTCGATTTCTGGAATGCCGGCGTTCCGACGCTCGATTACGGCAACAATATCCGCCAGGTCGCCAAGGATGAGGGCCTGGAAAACGCCTTCGCCTTTCCGGGCTTCGTGCCGGCCTATATCCGCCCGCTATTTTGCCGCGGCATCGGCCCGTTCCGCTGGGCGGCCCTTTCCGGCGATCCGGAAGACATCTACAAGACCGACGCCAAGGTGAAGGAACTGCTGCCAGACAACAAGCACCTGCACAACTGGCTGGACATGGCGCGCGAGCGCATCGCTTTTCAGGGCCTGCCCGCGCGTATTTGCTGGGTCGGCCTTGGCGACCGCCACCGTCTGGGCCTTGCCTTCAACGAAATGGTCAGGAACGGCGAGCTGAAGGCGCCGATCGTCATCGGCCGCGACCATCTGGATTCCGGCTCCGTCGCCTCGCCCAACCGCGAGACCGAGGCCATGAAGGATGGCTCGGACGCCGTTTCCGACTGGCCGCTTCTCAATGCGCTGCTCAACACCGCATCCGGCGCGACCTGGGTGTCGTTGCATCACGGCGGCGGCGTCGGCATGGGCTTCTCGCAACATTCCGGCATGGTCATCTGCGCCGATGGCACCGACGATGCCGCTCGCCGGCTGGAGCGCGTGCTGTGGAATGACCCGGCAACCGGCGTCATGCGCCATGCCGATGCCGGTTACGACATCGCCGTGGAATGCGCCAAGGAACAGGGCCTGCGCCTGCCCGGCATTCTCGGCAATTGATCCTCTTTCGGCCGGACAGAGAAACACCTCTTTCCGGCCGATCCCTCTCAAAAGTGGAAAACCATGACCCTGCTGCGCGCAAGCGACTACAAGCGAATGCCCTGGAAAAACGGCGGCGGCGAGACGGTGGAAATCGCCATCTTTCCACCCGCGTCTTCCGTTGAGAATTTCGACTGGCGCATCAGCATGGCGACGGTGGCGAGCGACGGGCCGTTTTCGATCTTCCCGGGCATAGACCGCACCCTCTCCATTCTTGAGGGAAACGGCATGGCGCTGGCAATTGCGACGGACGATCCGCTGTTGCTGACAATGGAAAGCCCACCCCTGCCCTTTCCGGCCGATGTTCCCGTGAATGCGACCCTGCCCGATGGCGCGATCACCGATCTGAACGTCATGACCCGCCGCTCGCGCTTTCGTCATGTCGTTAAAAGGCATTCCGGCCCGTTCTCGGGAAAAGCCGCCGGAAACACGTCGCTTGTTCTGGCGCTCGACCCGCTGACGATTTTAACCGGTGAAGGCAAGGACCGATTGGGGAAGCTGGATGGTCTGCTGATCGAAGGCGGTTTACCGTTCACCGTCGAAGGAGATCAAAGCGAAAGCACGTTTTTCCTGATCACCCTCGAGCGTCTCTGAAGCCTTCCGGAAAAGGCTTCACAAATTCCGTCCAGATAACGCTCAAACCGCTGCCGCCTCAGTCCAGGCCCAGCGGATCGGCCACCCGTGGCCAAAGCTCAAGGCTCGCCTTGCGATAGGGCGTTTTCGCCGGATCGGTCGGATAAGATGTCGGGGCCGCGATATAAACGATCTCGGAGGCGACCGGCGCAAATCCCGCATGGAAATGGTTGGTGGACTTGACCAGCAGCACGTCTTTTTTCGCGAAATCGACTCCGAGATTGGAAAAGATATCCGGCTCATAAGTTTGCGTGCGGCTGGTGATGAGGATGATATCGATCTGCGTACGGAGCGGCCGAACGACGGCGGCGCGGCCGAGCGTTACGCGGCTGTTGCGGAAACTCTGCCAGCCGGCCTCGGCCGTGCGCATCACCTTTATGCGGAAATCGAGCGGCTCGCCGCCTTCCGGGCTGGATTTGCCGCCGATACGCAGATCGATCTCGGCCCCCTCGCCCGCCGCGTGACAGAAAGACACCGCAATCGGGTCCCAGATCGTCGCGACGGCGATGTTGTCCATGCCGCGCTCCACTATGCGCCGCAGAATATGGGTGGCGTCACCGGCGACACCGCCGCCCGGATTGTCCCAGATATCGGAGACGACGACCGGCCTGTCCGGATTGTTGCTGCGAATTGCAAGAACCTGGTCGAGGCCTGATTCCGTATCCAGCATCGGCATGGCGGTCAGTTTGCGCATGGCATAAAGCTCATGGCCGAGCTTTTCAGCCAGCGCATCGCCCTTTGCCCTGTCATTATCGGTCACGACAACAATGCGCGTTCCCATATCCGGCACATCGCCCGCCATGAAACCGTGAATGACGGAAATCGAAAGGATGCCATCCTTGCCTTCCATCGCCTTCAGCCGGTCGACATAGGAGCGCATCGGCTCACGGCTGGTGGGATAAATGGTGATCATGCGGCAATCGAAGGTGGAGATGACCGGTTTGATCTCCCCCCGAAGCGTGCGCAGTGCCATTTCCACCACATGCTCGCCACGCTCTTCGAAATCCGTATGCGGAAATTCCAGAAACGTCGCCATGATATCGAGATTTTTGACCCGAAGCGCGGTCAGATGGCTGTGCGGATCGAATTCCGCCGCGACCAGTACATCCGGTCCGACCAATGCGCGGACGCGTGACAGGAAATCCCCTTCCGGATCGTCATAACCCTGCGCCACCATGGCGCCGTGCAGACCGAGCACCACGGCATCGACCGGCAGGGCCGCACCGAGTTCGGCGAGAATCGTATCCCGCAGCGTTTCATAGGTCTGGCGCTGGATAAGGCCCGCCGGTTCCGCCCAGCAGGAAGTTCCCTCTATTACCGTGAACCCTTCCGCCTTACCACGACGGCGCAAGATCGGCACTGGCGACGAGCAAAGCGTCGGCGTTTCGGGATGCTCCCCCGGCCCGGCATAAAAAGCCGCACGAAAGGCGTCCATATCCGTCGGGACTGGTGAAAACGTGTTGGTTTCGGTGGCGAGTGACGCCGTGAAGATGCGCATGTCTCTAGATTCTCGTTACCGCAATCTGCCCTTCGGCAGCTTTATTTCAGAATTTAATTAGCCGGGTAATCTTACCAGACGGTGCCGCGCGCCGCCACCTGCTCAACCCTCGTTACAACGCCGTTTCGATGAAAAACCATCCTGTCGAAAAGATTGCTGACGACACAGGTGTGGTTCGGAACGACCTTGACCACGTCGCCGATTTCAGGCCGGCCCGAAGCACAGCCGGATAGATCGACAACCGCATGTTCCTCCGAAAGCGAGATGATTTTCGCGCCTTCGTAGCCTTCGAGCAGCCCGTAATCGCTGAAACCCAGAAGATCCGAGGTCAGGGCCTTGGAGCCGCAATCCAGCACGGCCCGATCGGCTGTCGGTCGCGATACGACGGTGGCAAGAACATGCATGGCGAGATCGCCCGCCGTGCAATGTCCGGCGCGCAGCATGGCGCGATCATTATAGACATAGGTGCCGGCCCGATGTTCGGTGGCGGAAGGAACGAGATGGGCGGCGTAAAAATCTGGAGAACCGCCGCTGGACCGCACCGGGCATTCCATGCCCTTTGCCGCCAGCAACGCCATGGTCTCGCGAAGGAAGTTCTCCACCGTCGCGGCTCCGCCCGGTGCCGGATAGGTCAAAATGCCCTTGAATGTGAGGCCCGGAGCCGCAGCGATCTTTTCCGCAAGCGCCAGTGCCGCTTCCGGCGTCTGCACACCGCAGCGCTTGCCGCCCGTGTCGCATTCGACCAGTACGGCAAGCGGCCTTGCCGCGTCGAATGTATCGGTAAGGCCTGCAATCGTGACCGCACTATCGGCAACCACGCTCAGCCGGCCGATGCGCGCATTCAACGCCTTCAGCCGCGACAGCTTTGCTGCACCGAGAATATTGTAGGTGATTAGAATGTCATCGAAACCGGCATCCGCAAAGACCTCCGCCTCACTGACTTTCTGGCAATTAATGCCGATGGCGCCGGCCTGAAGCTGCTGTTTGGCGACGGCGGGTATCTTGTGCGTCTTGATATGCGGCCGAAAGGCCTTGCCGTGGTCATCCAGATAGGATTGCGCCCTGAGGATATTGGCAGCGAGCCTGTCCTCGTCGATGACAGGCATCGGCGTCGAAATCGCATTGAGGGGTGTGCCCGCATCAGGCCAGGGATAGGTCATCATCTACTCTCAAACATCGAAAACTTGGGCTTCAGGCCAGCGGCTTATAGGCGATAACGTCCATTTCCACCTTGGCATCGACCATCAGCGGCGATTGCACGGTGGAGCGTGCCGGCGGATGATCGATGAAATATTTCTGGAAGACGGCGTTGAAGCTCGAAAA
This sequence comes from Agrobacterium sp. CNPSo 2736, assembly GCF_004005385.1. NCBI lineage: Bacteria > Pseudomonadati > Pseudomonadota > Alphaproteobacteria > Hyphomicrobiales > Rhizobiaceae > Agrobacterium > Agrobacterium sp. CNPSo 2736. Next base: position 11,711 of record NZ_RZTX01000001.1, read on the forward strand.
ATCCCGGGCATCGTCCAGCCAGACATTGACCTTGACCACATCCGCAAGCGTGCAATCGGCAAGCGCCAGAACATCCTTGATATTCGCAACCACCTGCTCGGTCTGCGCCACGATCCCGCCGGTCACCACCTCACCATCGACGGTCGGCACCTGCCCGGAAACATACACGAAATCTCCGGCCCGGACGGCTTTGGCAAATGGTCGCCGCTGTCCGCCAGCCTGATTGTCCGCCGCCTCATATCGTATCAGTTTCGGCTTTTGCATAAATCCTCGCAAATTATTTTCATAATTTCAGAAATTTTCGCGATTTGTAGCCGATTTTATGACGCATATCCATAAGCAATGTAAATTATTTAGCAATCGCGCACATTACGCGCGAAATCCGCTGCCGTGCTTGCCGCCCATGATTATTGGGAAATATATGGCTCAGGGTCGATATATGGTGTGATTCATGGGGAGCTGCATGCCCATAATGCGGCCCCCTGTGGGCATTCGCGCTGCGTTACACTGGCCAAATTCGGCATCCATGGAGTTTCCAGCACATTATTCAGAGAACAAGTTTGCCGCGGCTAACCTCGGAGAAGAGGTACTAAAAACGATGGAAATAAAGATGTGTCTCGCATCGGCCGATCCTTCAACCAACTCAACCCCGTGCGGAAAGCCTGTCGCTCGCCGTCACTCTGTCCGTGATCTCTTGCGCGATCTTCTGCGCCTGCACACGAATATCCGGAACGGCGGTAATTTCCCAGAAGCGGCCCGCAGTCAGCGCACCGGCAGCGAAAAGACCGGGCCAGCTTCGTCCGTCCGTCCGCAGCAAACGGGACTGGCCATCGACTTCCACCCCGAGCCCGAAAGGATCGAGTAAAATAACGCCATCGCCGCGCATCGTTTCAAGAAGCCGCGAATGGCCGATGCCGGCCCGCTCCATGCCCGTGCAATTGACGACCCAATCGACCTGGAGCTCCTTCAATATCCGCGTATGCCTGCGGCGGTAACGCACGGCGATCCCCTCCTCTCTCTCTTCTATGGAGCGAAGGTAACCCGCATGAATTTCAAGAACACCATCTGAAAGCAACGTCCCGAAAGCGCCAGACACTTCGGGTGCGATACGGTGCCGGTGGATGTTCCACCAGGGCAAAGCATGCCGAAGGAACCGGCTCCGCTGGGAAGGTGTAAGACGTTGCCAAAGCGATTGAGTTTGCGGCCGCAAGCCATCCATGACGGTGCGCCACGGCGCGCCATCGCGCACCTGCTTGCGCAGAGAGTGCAGCAACCAGCTGATCTCCGTCGAGCCTTCAGGTAGATTCGGCCCCACGGGCGGTGATTGGGGGCTGACATGCGGATGCGGCACCAGGCCACGACGGGACAGAACATGGATTGGCCCTTGATGTCCTTTTCCCCGCAGAGTCAAAACCTGATCGATCATCGTCAGGCCCGAACCCAAAATACAGATGCGATTCCCGGCTTTTATTTTTGACAACCATCCCGGCTGCCAGCAGTGGCCAATGATACGTTGCGGACCCTCTTCTTCCTTCGCGACAGTTTGCACCGGCAAACTCGCAGCGCCGACACCCAGACACAGAACGACATTCTGCGCGCGCAGCTGCTCACCATTTTCCAGCGTAAAAGAAAATCCGCCTGTGCCATCCGGTTGGCAGGCCGAAGCCTTGGCCCGAACGAAGTCCACCCGGGCTCGTTGCTCCCTGCTTCTAAGCAGGCCGGCCAGTCTGTCGCGAAGATAAAGACCATAGTCACCGCGCGATGCGAACAGCAGGGGATTGTTCGCGATCCCGTTTTCCGCCAACCAGTCGACAAAGTCATCCGGCTTGTCAGGGAAGACACTCATTCGCCCGGCTGGCACATTGAGACGATGATAGGGCAGTTCCGTGCGATAGGCGGTGCCGCGCCCGAAATCCGACTCATCGCCGACGATAGCGATAGAGGCTTCCGCCGGCAGGGACGATAGAAGATGGGCGGCGGTACAGATGGCCGAAAAACCCGACCCGACGAGAGCGACATCATAGGACATTCATTCCTCCAACCTGCGACAGCTTGAACAGCCAGACGACGGGTGTCGAACCCAACGATACTCTAGTCAACGAGTAGAGATTAAACAGATGTGAATGTCTACCCTTCACTTTCTGGCGCCGGGATTATCGGAGGCATAGAAGATCAACCTCAAAAGTTAGCCGCGGCAAACTCCGGCACAGGGCAGATATTCCGCGCATCAAAAGACGCGACAACGCCCTTCATTATGATCGACAACGAGAAGTTAGCCGCGGCTAACCGTCAAAGCGTCACAAAAAGCAAATGTGATTCTTCCACAATGCTTTAGCGGCACTTTCCAACCTGAGAAAAAAGCCTATTGCGCCAAAAAGAGAATCGGCGCTTATATCTCAGTTGCGGAAAAAACCGCCTTTTTCGAAAAAAACCGCTACTGCAATTTCGAGCGAAAGAAGACCGATGACACAGAGTGCCGATTTAAGACGTGCCGCAGGAGCACCCGACCTGACGAGTCTTATACAACAGCATTCGGCTGCGTTGTCAGCCCAATTGCAGGCTCATAATGCAAATACATTTTCCCCGCACACCGAAAAGAGCATGCGCCATTTTTCACCGGCGGAAACCGCACGGTTGATCGGCATCGGCGAGGCCTATCTTCGCCAGATCGCCGCCGAGCGTCCGGAGCTCGATGCGGCGCAGGCTTCCGGTCGTCGTTCCTATTCTGTCGAGGATATGGACGAGATCAGAAAATTCCTCGATCAGGGCGCGCGTGGCGCACGCCGCTATCTGCCGCATCGCCGTGACGGCGAAGAGTTGCAGGTCATCGCGGTCATGAACTTCAAGGGCGGTTCAGGAAAAACCACGACATCGGCGCATCTGGCGCAATATCTGGCGCTGCGCGGGTACCGGGTGCTTGCCATCGATCTCGATCCGCAGGCCAGTCTGTCCGCTCTCTTCGGTCATCAGCCGGAGATCGATGTAGGTCCGAATGAAACGCTTTATGGCGCGATCCGTTACGACGACGAACGCCGGCCGATCGCCGAGATCGTTCGTGGCACCTATATTCCCAATCTCCATATCGTCCCGGGCAATCTGGAGCTTATGGAATTCGAACACGACACGCCCCGCGCGCTGATGCGTCGCGCGCCAGGCGATACGTTGTTTTTTGCCCGCATCGGCCAGGCGATAGCCCAGGCGCAGAACTTCTATGACGTCGTGGTCATCGATTGCCCGCCGCAGCTTGGTTACCTGACGCTTTCGGCGTTGACGGCTGCCACATCGGTTCTCGTCACCGTTCATCCGCAAATGCTTGATGTGATGTCGATGAACCAGTTCCTTGCCATGACCGGCGATCTTCTCGCCGAAATCGGCAGGGCGGGAGCGCGGTCCGACTATAACTGGATGCGTTACCTGATCACCCGTTTTGAACCGAGCGATGGGCCGCAGAACCAGATGGTCGCCTTCCTGCGCTCGATTTTTGGCGAGAACGTCCTCATCCATCCGATGCTGAAGAGCACGGCCGTCTCGGATGCCGGACTGACCAACCAGACACTTTTCGAAGTGGAAAGAACCCAGTTCACTCGGTCCACCTATGACCGCGCGCTGGAAGCCATGAACAACGTAAACGCTGAAATCGAAGGACTGATTAAAAAAGCGTGGGGTAGGGCAGCATGAGCAGAAAACAGATCTTCGCCAATCTCGGCACGCCGGGCACCGACAGCAACGAGACTGCCACCGAGCGGTCGCGTCCGCGTATCCGGCCCATCCTCGGTTCTCCGGAACTCGTGACGGATGTTCTGAATTCCCCGGTCGGCATGATCGGCCAGTCGCTCAATGAAGTATCGGAACGCGCCAAGCGGGCAGAAGAGATCGAAAAGCAGCTCGCGGAAGGTCTTACGATCGTTTCGCTCAGCCCTGCCGATATCGACCCCTCTTTCATACCGGATCGCATGCCAGCCTCTGAAGAGGCGGATGCAGGTCTGGTAGAGGCCATTCGTGAACAGGGCCAGCAGGTTCCCATTCTGGTGCGCCCGCATCCCGAATTCCCCGGCCGTTATCAGGTCGCCTTCGGCCATCGTCGCCTGCGCGCCGTTTCCAGCCTCGGTATTCCGGTCAAGGCGGTCGTTCGTGATCTCAGCGACGAGCAGCTGGTGGTCGCCCAGGGACAGGAAAACAACGAGCGTCGCGACCTCACCTATATCGAAAAGGCGCGTTTTGCCCAGAAACTGCAGATGCGGTTTCCTCGGGATACGATCATGGCCGCCATGTCGCTGCACAAGGGCGATCTCTCCAACATGCTTTCGGTTGTCGGCCGCATTCCCGAGGATCTGGTCGATCTGATTGGCCCGGCCCCGACTGTCGGCCGTCGTAACTGGATGGATCTTGCCGATCAGCTTTCCTCCTCGCAGGTCAAGGAAGCAGCCCGTGCCTATGTCAAGGATGCATCGGTTGCCGCCTTGCCATCGGAAGAACGTTTCAAGTCGCTCCTGGATTTCCTGAAGCCCAAGGCGCAGGCGAAAAAAACCGGCGTCTGGTCATCGCAAACCGGCGGCCGGCTGGCGAAGGTGGTCGAGAGCGACCGCAAGCTGGATATCTCCATCGACAAGAACGAAGCCCCGGAATTTGCCGAGTTCGTTCTCGAACATCTTCAGACGCTGTTTGCCGAATACCGGTCCAAGCAGTGATTTTTAACTCGAACGACTAACAGGAGACGCATCACAAAAGAAAAAAGCCCCCGAACGTTGCCGCGCGGAAGCCTTTCTTTGATTTAAGCACCCGAAGAATCTCATTTCCGCGAATCATAGTCAAGAGTCTTGGCATCGAATTTTTCGGTGAGCGATTTTCTTTTGCCTTGTGAAAGGTGAAAGACATGGACAGCACATGTGTAACGACGCCCTTTGGGCGGCGAGCGATGTCGTTTGGCGTCCTCGCGACCCAGTTCGCCGCGCAGAAAAACAAGAAAATCGAAGCGGTCGATAAATGGAAACTCTATCGTTCGGTCTGCGAAGCCAGGCCATTGCTCGGCGTGACTGATCGCTCGCTTGCGGTCCTGAACGCGCTTTTGAGTTTTTATCCGAAAAACGAGCTTTCCAGCGAAGCCGGATTGGTCGTCTTCCCGTCGAACACGCAATTGTCGCTCAGGGCCCATGGCATGGCCGAGCAGACATTGCGCCGGCACCTTTCGGCTCTTGTCGAGGCCGGTCTCATCATTCGCAAGGACAGCCCGAACGGAAAACGATACGCCCGCAAGCACAGGGGAGGGGAAATCAGCGAGGCTTATGGTTTTTCGCTGGCGCCGCTTCTCGCCCGCAAAGCGGAAATCGAGGAACTGGCCGAACGCATTGTCAGCGAACGGCTCGATCTTCAGCGGCTTCGTGAAAACATCAGCCTTTGCCGCCGCGATATTCAGAAACTCTGCGAGATGATTGCCGCGAGCGGTGAAGTCGAGACCTTCGAAGGGTTTCAGACCCGCTACAATGCCATTGCCCGCTCTCTCGGCCGCAATTCCAAGCCTGCGGAACTTCGGGAAATCGCCGGATTTTTGGCCTCTTTGCGCGCGGAAGTGACCAACTATCTGGAAAATATTGAAAAATCGGAAAAAACGGGCGGCAATGACTGCCAAAATGAGCGCCTCATAAAGAATTCAGAATCCGAATCCATATCTGAACGGCAAGATTTGCGCGAACCGGCAACCGTTGCACCTGCCAGCACGGCATGCACCCAGCCGGCATATGTGGCACCCGTCAGTGCAAAAGCTTCGCCGCAGTCAGCAAAGCCTGTTCCTCATAAGCAATTTTTTGTTCCTGATATTGTTTTGGTTTTGAAGGCTTGCCCGGATATCTCGCTCTATGCCCCAGGCGGAGCGGTTACCGGATGGCGCGATCTCGAAGTGGCGACATCCGTCATCAAAACCATGTTCAAGATCAGCCAGTCGGCGTATCAGGATGCGCTTGTCACATTCGGCCGACAGGGAACGGCAGCCATTCTCGCATGCCTTTTGCAGAAAGCAGACCAGATAAGCTCGCTCGGCGGATATCTGCGTAATCTGACCCGTAAGGCGCAGGAAGGCGGCTTTGATGTGCAGACAATGCTTCTGGCGCAATTGCGAGGGCATAAGGACGCCGTGGAGGCGAACATGCTTTCGTGAGTTCACACGGCCGTGGAAATGGTCATCGCTTGCGGAAAAAGCAGACGGAAGTTACATTAACGCCGTTTCCGCAAGCAGAAAGAGATTCGCATGAGGCTGCTGCAGCAACAGTGCAGCCGGTGGATTTCTATGGTTAATGCAAGGTAATGAAAACTAAGTCCGATTTAGCTTTCGTTTGCGTTTTTCCATGATTGGTTTCAATCGCTTGAGTCGAGGGTATTTTTCGTCGAAATTGCGACGAGAAGAGCGGAAAAGCGTAATCTGTATGCGCGGAGCAGCTGGCAAACAGGCGTGCGATACTGAATAGAAGCGCATGCCGGGGCGCCGCAAAACCGGGATATGGCCCATCGGAAGTAAATGCACGGTCGACAGACAAAGCCTCGCGCCAAAACAGCGAGGTTGAACTTTCTGCAAGGTCCTGCGTTTGCGCTTGATTGCTTGAACGGATGGCTGAGCTTATGAATTTTCCGAATGATATGGAACTGGCCGTCGCCCTCTACATGGCGGACAACGCCTTGCCCCGGGAAAGGGCGATCGAAAAGCTCCTGAGAGCGGAGCTCGAAAATACTGGCCATCTGCCCGGTGGCGAAGGTCGGCCGCCGGAGATCGTCGATGGGCAACCGAGCGCGGACTATGTTCAATATAGCTCCTACCTCGATGCGGATAGCTGACGAGCGGCGGAACCAAAGCGGGCGAGGGCTGTTTATGGCGCAGATAATTATGCCAGGATATGCGTCCCATGTTTCCCAGATCATTTTTTATCTCAGCCGCACTCGCCGCGATGACGAGCCTGCCGGCAATTGCCCAGCCTCTTGAGGTCAGCACGCTTGCGGTTTCCAGCGCCGGCGGCATTCCACATTCGCCAGAGGCCGCGACCCCCAACTACATTACCGACGTGTCTGGGAAGAAAGTCCGTCTGGTTGGGCCGCGCTTTTATCCCGACAGTGCGCGGGCGCTGGAGTTTCCCGGCCGAAGGTCGAACCCGATTGCATCGGATAGCGAAGAGACTTTGTCGCAACGGTGAGGGGGCGTGGTGAGAAGACCAGTCGAAATATTGCGGCGGAGGTGGAATGAGAACCGGGGGTGAGCTTCAAGGACGAAAAGCGGGTGCGGAAAGCTGGATAAGGCAGGAGGGGCAGGACGCCGGCAAGGCGAGTTTCCCCGAATTGTTCTTCGATCTGGTTTTTGTCTTCGCGCTGATCCAGCTCTCCCACGCGCTGGCCAAGGATTTTGGGCCGACGGCGGCGCTTGAGGCCGGCATCCTGATATTGTCGCTCTGGTGGCTATGGATACACACCACCTGGATCACAAACCTGCTGAACACGGAAAAGGACCTGCTGTTCGTGCTGATGTTCGGCGGCGTTCTGCTGGCCATCGCGCTGCCGGAGGCTTTTGCGGAACAGGGCCTTGTCTTCACCCTGATCTACAGCGTGATGCAGGTCGGTCGAAGCCTGTTCGCCCTCTATGCGTTCAGGGGTGAAGACCGGCAGTCTTTTCTGGTCTTCGTGCGCGTGACGATCTGGCTCGTGGTATCGAGCCTGTTCTGGCTGGCCGGTGGGTTCGTCGATCTGGCGGATCGCATTCTCCTGTGGGGCATCGCACTTGCAATTGAATATGCCGGCCCCGCCTGCCGTTATGTCGTGCCGGGTGTGTCCTCGAGCGACGAGGACAGGCTGCATCTTTCCGGCGAGCATCTGGCGGAGCGATGCGCGCTTTTCGTCATCATCTGCCTTGGTGAAACGATCCTGACCACGGGACGCACGGCCACCGAATATATGAATTCGGGCCTGACATTCATCGTCTTCTGCTCCGCTTTCGTCAGTACCGTGGCGATGTGGTGGATTTATTTCCATCACGGGCAGGAGGAGGCTTCGAGAAAAGCCGAGAATGCCGAAGAAAAGGCGAAGATCGCTCATAATCTTTTTAACTACGGACATTTGCCCATCGTAGCCGGTATCATCCTGACGGCGGTGGGTGAGGATTTCAGCCTCTCCCATGCGCGGGATGGCGCAACGATGCGCGAGGCGCTCGCCATTCTCGGCGGTCCGGTCCTGTTTCTGGCCGGCAATATCGGCGTCAAGATCGCCGTCGCCTATCAGCGACCGGTGTCGCATTTTGCCGGCGTGGCGGCGCTCTGCCTGCTTTTGCCGGTGCCGGGTATTCCGCTTTTCGTGCTGCAACTGGCGAGCACGGCAATTCTTCTGCTTGTCGCCCTTTGGGAATATCTGGCGCTGAAAAGGGCGGTCGCCAATGCCTGATCGCTGATCAGGCGTTGACGAGATTGCGCGCCCTGTCGTTCCAGAGCCGAAGGCTGCGGGCATAGGCTTCCTCGAAGGGCAGAGCCATATCGTTGACCAGCATCAGCGCGATGGCGGTCGTGGAGATGATAATGGTTTCTGCCCTTTCGTCCCTTGCGGCACCCGTCCAGACCGCCCGCCAATATTCGAAGGTTGTGAACATGGTCGGCATTTCGGCGGGCGGCGTTTCGCGTGCGGGAACGATGAATTCCACATCCTCGCCCTTCGAAAGACCGAAAATCCGAGTGCTGCGAAACGGCGTGAATTGCGCGAAATCCCGCGTATTGCCGAGAATGGCGAGGTTTTCCACCGAAAGCAATCGTGCCGTGTCCCGATGAAGTTCCTGATAGGACGGGCGGGCGACGCCAATGATCGTGCTTCTGGCGCGAAGCGGATTGAGAAGATGCACGACCGTGTTGAGCGGCAGGCGCATCTCCAGAATGCCGTACAGGCCGAGCAGGCTTTGAAACTGCAGGGACAGACCGCCGATCGGGAGGTAAGCGATGCGTTCCGAGGCTGTGGCTTTCGCCGCCTGCGAAAGCGAGTGGCAAAGGGGGATGCCGCAGGCCTGTGCTGCGAGTTCAAGCTTGCCGCCGTTTTCTCCCTGTCCCACATGCCCGTGCAGCAGGACGCTGTATCCCGCCATGGCGACAAGACGCGCGGAATGGAGGAACCATGGCGCATCGCGATGTTTCGGCGACATATAAGCGGGCCAGTCGAGATCCACCGATGCAGGACCTTGCTGGTCCCTTTCTATATGTCTCCACATGGCTTCGATGAAACCGGCAAGCTCCGCCGCGGTCACGCCGCGATATTGCGTGGTGGCGAGCAGCGCGCCTATCTGTATCGGGTCGGCATCGCCATCGAGAATGATCGACAGCGCATCCATCGCTTCCGCCTGGCTGAGCGGGCGGCTGTTGCCGATACCCATCGCCGAGGTTGCGATATATTTGGCAAGCCTCTGCTGCGGATCGGCATTGTGGCCGATGCGCGCGAGACGGTCGGCGATGTTTTCCGGTGTCGGCTGACCTTCCAGAAGAACGCTGGGGCGAAGCGAAAGCGGCGGCGCCTTCATCAGCACCGGCCGCTCCCAGCCGCTTGCACTGGCGTTGGCCGGGGCGGCGGGTTTTTCCTGCGAATAGTCGATCAGGTTCTCGGCCTCCGCCGCCAGCGAACGAATGCGCAGCCGCATGTTTTCGGCAAAGGGGGTGGGACGCAGGCCCTGACCGGTGCGCAGAAAAAGCTGGTCGCCGTATCTTTCGCGCAGTTGCTGCAAGATGCGGCTCATGGAAGATGTCGGCAGTCCCATGCCCGCCGCCGCGCGGCTGACGCTGCCTTCCCGCAACAACGCATCGAAAGCGACAAGTAGTTTCAGCTGCCCAAGCCTGTCGGGTTTTGTCGTGGAGGCTGGTTCATCTTTTCTCTTGCCGGTTGTCATCTTGCGATTTTTTTACTCCACCGCTTGTCCGGGGAGCCCTTTTTGCAATTTCTGGAATTTAGAACTGTTCGAAAACAAACGCGTTGCGCCCGCACTCCCTCCTAAATAAGTGGGGTTAAATTCTCAAGTTAAATGCGGGGGCATAACATGGAATTGAAGTACCGCGGCCGCGAAAAGTCCGCGACGATAATAAAGGCCGGTCTTTCGGCAGCAATGGCGGGAACGGCGCTTGGCATTGCTCTGCCCGTTTTTGCGCAGCAGGCGTCTGAGGGGAACACGGTTCTTCAGCAGATCGTCGTCACCGCATCCGGTTTCGAGCAGAATGTGAAGGACGCTCCGGCCAGCATCACGGTTGTGACGCGGGAAGATCTGGAAAAGGGATCCTATCGCGATCTGACCGATGCCCTGCGGGAAGTTCAGGGCGTATCCGTCACCGGCATTGCCAATGAAAAGGATATTTTCATTCGCGGTCTGCCCGGCGCTTACACGCTGGTTCTGGTTGACGGCAAGCGGCAGAGCACGCGTGATGCCCGCACCAATGGCAATTCCGGCTTCGAACAGAGTTTTGTGCCGCCGGTTTCGGCGATCGAGCGTATCGAAGTGGTGCGCGGGCCGATGTCCTCGCTTTATGGTTCGGATGCCATGGGCGGTGTCATCAACATCATCACCCGCAAGGTCGGCGATGTCTGGTCAGGTTCCGTCACCACCGAAGGCACGGTTCAGCAGCATTCCAAATTCGGCAATAGCGGCCAGGTCTCCTGGTACGCCAACGGACCGATCTTGAAGGACCAGCTCGGTCTGCAGCTCTGGGGCAGGGGTTTCACACGCGGCGAAGACCGTATTCTGAGCGGCACCACGGGCGCCAAGGAATATGATTTCAACGGTCGTCTGACGTTTACACCCAACGAAGATCACGACATCTATCTCGAAGGCGGCAAGACGCGGCTGCGCCGCAGCGCCGAGCCCGGCGACACGCTGGCGGCGACCGACGCCAACGGCACCTACAATACCAATACGCGCGACCATTGGTCATTGTCGCATACCGGCCGCTGGGGGCCGACCACATCCGAATTCTCGTTCCAGCAGGAATGGGCGGAGCGCACCAACTTCACCAGAAATATCCGCACCGGCCGCGTGACAGAAAACCCGCGCTCGCCGGAAGTGCGCAACACCGTTCTCGATGGCAAGTTCACCACGCCGTTCGAATTGTTCGGCAACCACACGCTGGTCACGGGCGGACAATATTTCGAGGCGCGGCTGACGGACCAGAACCCGGGACGCCGCACCGGCCGCGACGAAACATTTTCGGCGACGCAATGGGCGCTCTTCCTTGAGGATGAATGGCGCATTGTCGATAATTTCGCGCTGACGGGCGGTCTTCGTCTCGATAATCACGAGAAATACGGCAATCATTTCAGCCCGCGTCTTTACGGCGTCTGGAGCGCGACCGAGGAACTGACGATCAAGGGCGGCATCTCTACCGGTTTCCGCGCCCCAGAAATCCGCCAGATTGCGCCGGGTTACGCCTATACGACGGGCGGCGGCGGTTGCACCTATGGCCCGAGCGGCACCTGCGGCGTGATCATCGGCGATCCCAACCTCGAAGCGGAAAAGAGCACGAGCTATGAAGTGGCCGCGCTTTGGGACAATGGCGACGTCGCTCTCGGCGCCACCTATTTCTACACCGATTTCAAGGACAAGATTTCCAACGCGCTGGTGCTCAATCCGGATGGGACGCCGGCCCGCTGGAGCGAAGACCGCAACTATCGTCTCTGGTACAATTACAACATCGACGATGCGGTCATTCAGGGTGTGGAACTGACGGCGACATGGTATGCGACGCCGGACCTGACGCTGCGCGGCAACTATACCTATACGCATTCCGAACAGAAAACCGGCGACTATGAAGGCTTCCCGCTGGCGCGCACGCCGGAACATATGGCCAATCTGCGCGGCGACTGGGTAACCCCAATCGACGGTCTGGAAGCCTGGGCCTCGCTGAATTACCACGGATCGGAAATCAATGCCGGCCCGCGCATCGGCACCAACGGCACGCCGGTAACGATCAACGGCAAGGCGGGGCGTAAATATGACGCCTACACCACGCTGGATATCGGCGCGAAATATGCGGTTGCCGAAAATGTCGATCTGAATGCCGCCATTTACAATGTCTTCGACAAGGATGTCGGCACCGACGATTTCAACACCGTCATGGAAGGCCGCCGTTTCTGGATCAGCATGACAGCGAAATTCTGATCCGTGGTCAACATTCACGAAATTTGGAGGCGCCTTTGGGCGCCTCTTTTTTTGGGCCATCCCCTATTGACCTCAACTATGGTTGAGGAATTATACCGGCTGCTCTTCACTATGTTTCCGCGTTTTCCGAGCGGAAATCGTTACGGAAGCAGGAGCCAGAATGGAAAATACCCTATTCAAGCACAGCCTGACGGTTGGGGAGGTTGCCCGCCGCAGCGGCATCGCCGTGTCCACCATCCATTTTTACGAGGCGAAGGGGCTGATTGAAGGTTGGCGAACCGCCGGTAACCAGCGTCGTTATCATCGCGCCGTCCTGCGGCGTATCGCCATCATCCGCATCGCGCAGCGAGCGGGTATACAGCTCAGCATCATCAGGGATGCGATGGCCGACCTGCCGCAGGATCGGGTGGCGACGACGGCCGATTGGCGCAGGTTTTCCCAATCCTGGCGGGAAATGCTTCAGCTTCGCATCAACAGCCTGATCATGCTGCGCGATCAGCTTACCGGCTGTATCGGTTGCGGGTGTCTTTCGCTGGATGATTGTCCGTTGCGCAATCCGAACGATGTTCTGGCCGATGACGGCGCAGGTCCGCGCCGCCTCGTTTCTGCGGAATGAACGGGATTTCCGAACCGGAACGGTTGTTCCTCACTCGGAATCGGCTGCAACCCAGACGCTGACGCTGCCGCCATTGGTGGGAAAGACGCCCTTGCCGCTCTCATCGAGAGTAATCCGTTCTTCACGATGCCCGAGAAAGTCGCGCCAGACCGCCCCGGCGCGATCGGGACCGAGATCGATCTGCTTTTCCGCCGGCTCGCCATTCGACATCACCACCACGCAGCCCGGCGCATCGGCGGTGCCGTGGCGAATAAAGGCGATGCAGCTTGCATCGTCGAGAATATCCGTCTGGGCTCCGTTGGCGAAACGGCTGCGGGCTTCGATGAGCTTCGGCAGGCATTCAATGGCGGGCATATCGATTTTATATTCGTTGCCGTCATTGCCGGTGTCGGTATAGCTCGTGCCGAACAGATCGGGATAAAAGACGCAGGGCACACCCTCTTCGCGCAGCAGGATGATCGCATAGGCAAGAGGTTTGAACCATGGTTCCACCGGCGCTTCCAGCGATTGCAGCGGCTGCGTGTCGTGATTGTCGACCAGCGTGACGGCATGGTCTGGAACGGCGGAGACAAGCGAACCATCGAAGATGCTGCGCATATCGAACTCGCCGCCCTGTTTCGAGGCGTCATGGAAGCTGTGGTGAAGGGCGACATCGAAGAGCATCAGCTGCTTGTCGACGAGTTCGAGATAGCTTTTCAGCGCCTCGAGATCGGGGTGCCAATATTCCGCCACGACGAAGAGATCGGGATCGACCTTTTCGCGCATATGGCCGACCCAGTCGCGGAAGAACCAGGCCGGAATATGTTTGGCGGCATCGAGACGGAAGCCATCGACCTGCACCTGCTCGGAGAGCCAGCGGCCCCAATATTTGAGTTCCTCATAAACCGCCCGGTTCCTGAACTCGACATCGGCACCCATCAGATAATCGAAATTGCCGTTTTCCTGATCGACTTCCTCATTCCATTCCCCATCGCCATACTCATTGACGAGGCGGAATATGCCGTCTTCGGTCGGCTCTTCGATGTGGTCGACACCGCTGAAGCACTTCAGGTCCCAGATGAATTTGGAGTGTTTTCCGTTGCGGCCGGGAAAGGTGAAGCGGGTAAAGGCCAGCGCCTGAAAGTCTTCATCGTCGATCTCGGTACGGTCTTCGGGATTGACACGGCGAACCCGCACCTTCTCTTTTTCATCCGCACCCATCTTGTGGTTGAGAACCACGTCATGAATGACGCGGATACCGTTTTCCTTCAGCGTTCTTCCGGCATGTTCGAGGGCGGCGCGATCGCCATATTTGGTGGCGACGGTGCCCTTCTGGTCGAATTCGCCAAGGTCGAAGAGATCGTAGGTATCGTAACCGACTGAATAGCCGCCGGCAGCACCCTTATAAGCCGGTGGCAACCAGATATCGGTGATGCCCATTTTGGCAAGGCTTGTCGCCTTTTCGGCCACCTCGCTCCATAATTTCCCTCCGTCCGGATAATACCAATGGAAGAATTGAAGCAAGGTGCGTCCGGCCATATTTCCCTCACAGTCGTTAACAGGTCGCGCCATAAACGGCCCGGCGGCGAAAGGGTTCCGCCGCCGGCCATACGCGATCTGCGATTGTGAGGCCGGCTGGCCTTCGTATATTAGCCGGCTATGTCGAGGAGGGCAGCGCCCGCCTGCAGATAGTCGCCTTCCTTGACGATCAGGCGAACTTTGCCGGCCTTGGTGGCGACAATTTGCGTCTCCATCTTCATGGCCTCCATAACGGCCAGAAGATCGCCTTGCGAAACCGTGTCCCCGTCTTTCACCTTGAAGGATTGAAGCGTGCCGGAAACCGGGGCGGTGATTTCGCCTTCCTTTTCCTTGGGCGTGGCGGCGCCGGGAACCGCCGCGCTGCTGCCGCTAACCGCACCGAGGCTGGAGAGCAGCAGGCTGGGCAGACCGACCGATACACGCTTGCCGTCGATTTCCAGGAAAGTGCGGGTGACGGAAGGGTCTTCGGCCGGTGCCGGGCGCTCCATGGCATCCGGCATGGCGGCGAAATCGGTCTCGATCCAGCGGGTGTGAACCTTGAAACCGTCCGTGCCGATGAAGTCTTCGGTTTCAATCGCCGCCCGATGGAAAGGCAGCACCGTGGCGATGCCTTCGATGCGGAATTCCTTGAGCGCGCGGCGGGCGCGGCGCAGGACCTGATCGCGGTCGGCACCCGTGACGATCAGCTTCGCCATCAGCGAGTCGAATACGCCCGGCACGCTGGAGCCGCTGACGACGCCGCTGTCCACGCGAATGCCGGGACCGGAGGGGGCGTCGAAAAGCGAGATCGAACCGGGGGTCGGCAGGAAGCCTCGACCGGGATCTTCGGCATTGATGCGGAATTCCATCGAATGGCCACGCGGTTCCGGCGTTTCGAGAACCCGCAGCTTATGGCCTTCGGCGATGCGGAACTGCTCGATAACGAGATCGATACCGGTGGTTTCTTCGGTAACGGGATGTTCCACCTGCAGGCGCGTATTGACCTCGAGGAAGGAAATCGTGCCATCGACGCCGAGCAGGAATTCCACGGTGCCGGCGCCGGAATAACCGGCAGCGGCGCAGATAGCCTTGGCAGCCGCATGGATTTTCTGCCGCTGTTCGTCGGAGAGGAACGGGGCAGGAGCCTCCTCGATCAGCTTCTGGTTCCGGCGCTGCAGCGAACAATCGCGGGTGCCGAGGACGAGCACATTGCCATGCTTGTCGGCCAGAACCTGCGCTTCGATATGGCGCGGCCGGTCGAGGAAACGCTCAAGGAAACATTCGCCACGGCCGAAGGCGGCCGTTGCCTCGCGCACGGCGGATTCGTAGAGATCGGCGATCTCTTCCATCTTCCACGCAACCTTCAGGCCGCGTCCGCCACCGCCATGGGCCGCCTTGATGGCGACGGGCAGGCCGTGTTGTTCCGCAAAGGCGGTGACTTCGGCGGCGGAAGCGACGGGGCCGTCACTGCCGGCGACCAGCGGTGCGCCGACGCCGGTGGCAATGCGCCGCGCCTCTACCTTGTCGCCCAGTGCCTCGATGACATGCGGATCGGGGCCGATCCAGATGAGACCGGCATCGAGAACGGCACGCGCAAATTCGGCGCGCTCGGACAGGAAACCGTAACCGGGATGCACGGCATCCGCACCGGCGCGTTTGGCAATCGCAATCAGCTTGGCGATATCGAGATAGGTTTCGGCGGGACGCACGCCCTCCAGCGCATAGGCCTCATCCGCGAGCCGGACGAAGAGCGCATCCTGATCGGGATCGGCATAAACGGCGACCGATTGCAGGCCGTAATCGCGACATGCGCGGATGATGCGCACCGCGATCTCGCCGCGATTGGCAATCAGCACTTTTTTCATCGCTCTTCTCCTCCGAATTCTGTGTTCTTGGCCGCGATTTCGGCGAAGAGGCCGATCGGGCGGAATTTGATTTTGGCGTTGACGGGGATTTGTCCCGCAAGATCGAGATGATATTCGGCGACTGCGCCGATGACGGGATAACCGCCGGTCAGGGGGTGATCGGCAAGGAAGAGAACCGGCTGGCCGCTATGGGGAATCTGGATCGCACCGGTCGCCGTGCCTTCGCTCGGCAATTCGGCGCTGTCCTTACGTTCCACCGGCACTTCGCCGGCAAGGCGGATGCCCACGCGGTTCGATTGCGGGGTGACCTGCCAGAGCTGGCCGGTCAGGGTCTCGATGCCCTTCTGCGTGAACCAGTCGGTGCGGGGGCCGAGAACAACGTCCAGCGTGACGACCTCGCCGGTTGCAGGCGCTTCGAAGGCCTGAATCTCATCGATCGATACGCTGGAAAGGCCAGTCTTCTCGCCCTTGAGGGAAAGGATGGCGCCCGCGCCCACCGGCTCGGGACCGACGACAGCCAGTGTATCCGTTGCGAAACTGCCCAGCACCGGCTCGACATCGAAGCCGCCGCGTACAGCAAGATAACAGCGCATACCCTTCGGCGGCTGACCGAAAGTGACCACATCACCGGGTTCGAGAGACACCGGGCCATGGGTCTTAGCCGCGAAGCTGCTATCCGTCGTGGTGATCGTGACGGGGCAGGGTGCACCTGCAATGCCAATGACGGCACGGTTCGTGCTTTTAAAGGAAAATCCGCCGAGTGTCAGTTCGAGACAGGGCGTGTTGACGGGGTTGCCGACGATGCGGTTTGCGGCATTGAATGCGCCGCGATCCAGTGCGCCGGAGGCCGACACGCCCTGTCCCGTCTGGCCGAAGCGGCCGAGATCCTGGAAGATGGCGGGCATGGGGGCGGCGAGCACCTCGAAATGCGGGCCTGCTTTTGCCCGGTCTTTCCCGGCGCTGCGCGGTGCCGAGATGGGGATGTCGACCGTTTTGCCGGCCTTGTCCATGTCGAAGAAACGCACCCGGTAACCCGGCTGAAAAAGCGCGCCGGGATCGCGGTCTATATCCCACATCTTCACCGGCGTGGTGCCGATGATCTGCCAGCCGCCGGGGCTGTTTTGCGGATAGACGCCGCTGAAGGCGCCGGCCAGCGCCACTGAACCAGCCGGAATGCGGGTGCGCGGGCTTTGCCGGCGCGGCACATGCAGCGCCGGATCGCCGCCGACCAGATAACCGAAGCCGGGAGCGAAGCCGCAAAAGGCCACGGTGAATTCACTTTCGGTGTGGCGGCGTATCACTTCTTCGATGCTCATGCCGGTCAATTCGGCAACATCGGCAAGGTCCTCACCATTATAGTGGACGGGGATTTCAACGAGATTGTCCGAAGGTGCGATTTTTGCGGAAAGATCGCGGCTTGCCAGCCGCGCGGCCAGCGCTTCGGCACCGATCTTTTCAGGACGAAAGCGGATCATCAGGGTGCGGGCAGCCGGCACCGTCTCTTCGATGCCCTCGACCGGATCGTTCTGAAGCGAGGCGAAAAGCGCCAGCGTTTCATCGAGATCGGCCAGTTCGACAAGAATTGTGGTGAGGCTGACGGGGAGAAAACGCATCATATCCTCACGCGTGATAGGCGGAATCGGGAATATCGGTGATGAACATGTGTCCCGGCGCATGGGTGATCGCAAAGGGTACGCCCGACGCCATCACGGCGGCCTGAGGTGTGACGCCGCAGGCCCAGAACACCGGAACTTCGCCCGGCTCGATCCGCACCGCATCGCCGAAATCAGGCTTTGCAAGATCCGTAATGCCGATCTCTTCCGGTGCGCCGACATGCACGGGTGACCCGTGCACGGCCGGAAAACGTCCTGAAATGGTCGCAGCATCGGCGACGCGTGAGGCCGGGATCGGCCGCATGGAAACGACCATATTGCCCTTCAGCCGACCGGCCGGGCGGCAGGGCCGGTTGGTGAGATACATCGGCACATTGCTCTTGTCGGTCATGTGGCGGATTTCGATGCCCGCTTCCACCATCGGCGTTTCGAAGGTGAAGCTGCAGCCGATCAGGAAGGCGACGAGATCGTCACGCTCGGCCCAGGCGGCGGTGGCGTCGGCCGTTTCCTCGACGAGCTTGCCGTCCCGCCAGATGCGGTAGAGTGGCAGGTCGGTTCTCAGATCGGCACCGGGCGCCAGAAGCGTGGTGGGCGAACCGGGATCGGAAACATCCAGCACCGGGCAGGGTTTCGGATTGCGCTGTGCATAAAGCAGGAAATCGAAGGCCCAGTCGCGCGGCAGCACGATCATGTTCGCCTGCGTGAAGCCGGGTGCAATGCCGGAGGTCGGGGCGACGAGGCCACCGCGATAGGTCGCGCGGGCCTTTCGTGCGGCGTCGGCGTCCGTGTGATTGAGATAGGATGTCGGTATCGTCATCGGCTATCCTTTCAGCGATTGGATGCGAAGGAGCGGATGTCGATGCCATCAGCCTCGAAACGGCGGCGGATTTCCTGGGCAATGGCGACGGCACCGGGGCTGTCGCCGTGCACGCAGATGGATTGCGCCTCGATCTTTATGATGCTGCCATCGATCGCCTCCAGCGTGCCTTCGCGGGCAAGCTGTACCATGCGGTCGGCGATTTTCGCCGCGTCATGCAGCACGGCACCGGCCTCGCGGCGGGAGACGAGCTGGCCCTGAGGCGTATAGGCGCGATCCGCGAAAGCTTCGGCGACAACGGCAAGACCTGCCTTGCGGGCAAGATCGAGGATAGGTGCATTCGCGAGACCCATCAGCACCAGCGAAGGATCGATGGCTCTGATGCCGTCGATCACGGCCTGCCCTTGTTTCGCGTCGTTGGCGATGCGGTTGTAAAGCGCGCCATGCGGCTTGACGTAACGCACCGTGGTACCGGCAGCGGCGGCAACGCCTTTCAGCGCGCCGATCTGGTAGATGACATCGGCGATCAGTTCTTCCGAGGTCGCGTCCAGATCGCGGCGGCCGAAGCCGACGCGGTCCGGATAGGAAACATGGGCGCCGACGACCACGCCTTTTTCGGTGGCCGCCTTGACGGTGCGGTAGATGCCGGCCGGATCGCCGGCATGAAATCCGCAGGCGATGTTGGCGCTGGAAACGATGGCGAGCATCGCCTCATCGTCTCCCATGCGCCATGCGCCGTAACTTTCGCCAAGATCGCTGTTGAGATCGATAGCGGCCATGTTTGCCTCCCTCTAATTCTATCAGTAGCCGAGCAGTGCAAAGATCGCGCCCGCCGACTTATAGGCCATATACCAGGTGAGTGCGCAGGTCAGCACGCCAAGCACCAGCAGCCAGCGCGGATAATGATATCCATGCATCAGATCCGCGCGTTTCCACGCGGCATACATGAAGATCGAAAGGCCGATCGGTAGAACGAGACCGTTGAGGCCGCCGACGAAGACGAGCATGGCTGCAGGCGGTGTGGTGATGATGATATAGGCGATCAGCGAGATGGCAATGAAGCCAACCGTTGCCAGATTACGCTGGCGCTCCGTTATGTCAGGCTTGAAAGCGGTCAGGAACGACACGGAGGTATAGGCCGCACCGATGATGCTGGTCATGGCCGAGGCGAGGAAAACCGCGCCGAAGAGGCGGAAGCCGATATCGCCGGCAGCGGCATGGAAGGCCTGGCCCGCAGGGTTTGCCGCCTTGCCGGACAGATCGATGACCACGCCGCTGGCGACCACACCGAGGATGGCAAGGAACAGGATATAGCGCAATACGCCGGTGATGGCGATGCCGCTCAACGCCGCGCGATTGACCGCGCTGATATTTTCAACGCCCACCATTCCCTTGTCCAGCAGGCGATGCGCGCCGGCATAAGTGATATAGCCGCCGACCGTGCCGCCGACGATGGTGGTGATGGTAACGAAATCGATCGTGTCGGGCAGGAAGGTCTGGCGAAAGGCTTCCGCTACCGGCGGTCCGGAGACATATGCCGCATAAAGGATCAGCGCCAGTTTGACGAAGGCCGCGACGAAAACCACGCGGTCCATCGCGATGCCTGCGCGACGGGACAGGAAGATGCCGATGGCTGCCAGTGCGCCGATCGCGCCGCCGATCTTCGGATCGAGATCGATCATGGCGTTGAAGCCCAGACCGGCGCCGCCGATATTGCCGATGTTGAAGAACAGGCCGCCGATGATGACAAGAATGGCGAGTAGATAACCCGAGCCCGGAATGGCGGCATTGGCAATCGCCGGTGCCCGCATGCGGGTGATGGTAACGATGCGCCAGATATTGGCCTGTACGACGAAGTCGATCAGGATGGAAATAATGATGGCGAATGCGAAGGCGGCGCCCAGTTTCACCGTGAAATTCGCAGTCTGCGTGATGAAGCCGGGCCCGACGGCCGACATCGACATCAGGAACATTGCCGAAAGCAAGGCATAACGTTGATTTTTCGCCTTGCGCGCAACCTCATTCGGGTCGGCGGGCGAGAGCTTGTTCTGCTCCATGGATTTTCTCCGCTCCTGTCGCAATCCGCCCCTCGCGGATGCTTTATGCGGACGATCTTGTCCTGTTCCGTGAAATTGTCAACATTGTTCAACAATAAATAATAATCGTTCTCTTATTCTGTCTATTTGTTGGACGTTATGCGCGGGAATTCATCACGTTTTTTTCGTGCTTTGCTAATGCTTTGTGCTAAAGCATGTCGCGCAAAGTGTGCAGCGGTTTGCGATAACGACATGCGCCAACAATGGCTTAAAGCGTAAGGAGCTGGTCTGAAAGCTCCGCGACACGCTTTAAGGGCAATCATGCCGTGTCCGAACATGCCTGTCACGGAATTCCCGATGCTGCATTGCTCTTAAGGAAAGGAGCGCCATGACCGAAACGATAGAGGGTCTGCCGCTTGCGGATCGATTGGCCAAGGGCATTCGCACCCTGCTGATCTCCGGCGAGTTGATGCCGGGACAGCGCCTTTCAGAGGCAGCCTTCAGTGAACGTTTCGACGTCTCGCGCAATTCGCTGCGCGAAGCCTTCCGGCTGCTGACCAAGGACGGGCTTCTGCGCCATGAGGCAAATCGCGGCGTGTTCGTCGCCGTTCCCACCATGTCCTCGGTCATCGATATTTATCGGGTGCGACGCATGGTGGAATGCGGAGCACTTCGCCAGGCCTGGCACAAGCATACCGCAATCAAGACGATGCGGGCAGCGGTCGAGGACGCCAAGGTCAAGCGCGAAGATGCCGACTGGCTGGGTGTGGGCAGCGCCAACATGAAATTTCACGCCGCCGTCGTCGATCTTCTCGACAGCGCCCGCCTCAGCGATTTTTACGAGCGTATCGCCGCTGAACTCAGGCTTTGTTTCGGCTTGCTGAAAGATCCCGAACAGCTTCATTCCCCCTTTGTGGACATGAACAGCAAGATCCTGTCGCTGATGGAAGAGGGCAAGGCGCAAGAGGCCGGCGATGAGATGGAAATCTATCTCAATCTGTCCGAGCGCACGGTTCTGAAGGCGCTTGAACGCGCCGTCGAACACGCTTCCTGACATGACGCGCGGCAGGGGAGGAAACGACCCTTGCCGCTCCCGCCATTTTTTGCATCCGCAGCCGATTGCCAAGTTTGCTGCGCTGCGTCATCAATGCTGACATGACGCTTCGCGACCTGACCATTCTCGTTATCGACGAAAACGCGATCCGCGCCTCCATCATCGAGGAGGGGCTGCGCGAGGCCGGCTATCATCGCGTCACGGTCATTCATGAGGTTAACGGTGTGGCGCGCACCATCGAGACGCTGCAGCCCGATGTCATCTTCATCGATCTTGAGAATCCCAATCGTGACATGATGGAGCATCTGTTCCAGCTTACCCGCACGGTCGGCCGGCCTATCGCCATGTTTGTCGATCGTTCCGACACCGCGTCCATCGAGGCGGCCGTCGAGGCGGGCGTTTCCGCCTATGTGGTGGACGGGCTGAAGAAGGAGCGGGTCAAGCCCATTCTCGATATGGCGGTCAGCCGTTTCAATGCGTTCAGCCGTCTGCAGCGGGAACTTGCCGAAGCGAAATCGGCGCTTGAGGAACGCAAGGTCATCGAGCGCGCCAAGGGCATTTTGATGAAGATGCGCGGCCTTTCCGAAGAGGAGGCCTTTGCGCTTTTGCGGCAAACCGCGATGAACGAGAAAAAGAAGATTTCCGAGATCGCGCAAAGCGTGGTCACCGCGGCCGGTCTGTTGATGTGACGAACCGCCGGTCGGACAGTCAGGGAGTGGATGATATGGCGGCACCGGAAAAAACGGCCGGATCAGACAGCGGCGTAACGCAAGCACCGGCAATCGTCGGCAGCGACCGGCAGAAAATCCTGCGCGCCGGCTTTATTCCCCTTGTCGACGCGTCCGTCCTGATTGCTGCGGCCGAATTCGGTTTCGCGGAACGCGAAGGCCTTTCGCTCGATCTCGTCAAGGATGTTTCCTGGGCGAATGTGCGCGACCGGCTGGCGTTTCGGCAATTCGATATCGCCCACATGCTGTCGCCGATGCCCGTCGCTTCCATGCTTGGGCTCGGCTCCAACCCGTCGCCGACCATCACGCCCTTTTCACTCGGACGCGGCGGCAATGCGATCACGCTTTCGACCCGGCTGTTTGCGCGGATGAAGGCTTTGACCGGGCTTTCCGAAACGGCGGGAGCGCTCGAAAATGCCGAGGCGTTGAAGCGGGTGCTCGATGATATGCGCGCCCGCGGCGAGCCGCCGCCGACGCTCGGCATGACCTATCCGTTTTCATCGCATAATTACGAATTTCGCTACTGGCTTGCCGCCGGCGGCATTCACCCCGATCACGATGTCAAGCTTGTGGTGGTGCCACCGCCATTGACCTCGGATGCGCTTGCCGCAGGGGCCATTGACGGTTTCTGCGTCGGAGCGCCGTGGAACATCGTCGCCGCCGAGCGCGGTGTCGGCCGGATCGTTGCGGCCAAGCAGGATTTGTGGCCTTCCGCACCGGAAAAGGTCATCGGCATGCGACCCGAATGGGCGGAAAACCAGCAGGAAACGGTGGGACGGCTGCTGACGGCGCTCGATGCCGCCGCGCGCTGGTGCGACCTTGCCGAAAATCACGATGATCTCAGCGCAGCCCTTGCCGATCCCCGCTATATCGGCGCACCGGAAGGCATCATCCGCCGTGTGCTTGCCGGTGAATTCAGCATCGACAGCCAGGGCAACCGCCGGGTGATCGACAATTATTTCATCTTCCACGGCGGTCACGCCAATTATCCGCGCCAGAGCCAGGCATTGTGGATCTACAGCCAGATGATACGCTGGGGGCAGGCCGAGTTTTCACAGACCGGTGTGGAGGCCGCCCTGTCTGCCTACCGGCCGGATATTTATCGGGCGGCGCTGGGCGACGCCAATGCACCTGATGATGCCGATATCCGCATCGAAGGGCAGGAAGAGCAGGACCGTTTCGTGGATGGCCTCGTATTCGATCCCGCCGACATTACCGGCTACGTAAACGCCTTTTCCGTGCGCACCGCCGCGCCGTTTTCTCCGATTTCAGGCGAGACGTAAGCGGCGTCGTGCCTTTGGGGCTGCGCAAATTTCAAGCGCAGGATTCTTCTCTTTGCACAAATGGAAGACAAAAAACATGCTGATTAAAATTTAATCAGTAGATCGATTTGCAAAAATACTCTTTTATTTTCAATAATATAATCTTGTTTTTATAAACTGGCACGCCTCTTGCTTCTTGTTTTTTGCACCGGTCAACGGCGATCGGGGCAAGCAAGGCGCGGCATAGGCGCTTTCAGAAGACACAGACGTCGCAAGGTTTTGCTGCCCGGAACCCCTCCCGTTCCGCAGGCGCAAACACCGAGCGGCGTTTTTTTATTTTCAGGTTTTTTCGCAAGCGAAAACGTCACCCGCAGAGGTGGCCCAATAAGGGGAACATGCGAATGAAAAAGATATTCTCCGGCGATGTCAGCCGCCGCACGATACTGAAGACGACAGCCGCCGCGGCCCTTGTCAGCGCCGTGCGCGTGGCCTTTCCGTCCGGTGCTTTCGCAGCCACCGCCGAGCCCGAAGTGAAAGGCGCGAAAATCGGTTTTATCGCGCTCACCGATGCCGCCCCGCTCATCATTGCGGCGGAAAAGGGCCTGTTCGCCAAACATGGCATGCCGGATGTCGAGGTTCTGAAACAGGCCTCCTGGGGTGCGACGCGCGACAATCTCGTGCTCGGCGGCGCATCGAACGGCATCGATGGCGCGCATATTCTGACACCGATGCCCTATCTCATGCATACCGGGAAGGTGACCCAGAACAATGTGCCGGTGCCGATGACCATCCTCGCCCGCCTCAACCTCGACAGCCAGGGCATTTCCGTCGCCAAGGAATATGCAGATACCGGCGTTCAGCTCGATGCTTCCAAATTGAAGGCGGCTTTCGAGAAGAAGAAGGCCGAAGGCAAGGAAATCAAGGCTGCCATGACCTTCCCCGGCGGCACGCATGATCTCTGGATCCGCTACTGGCTTGCCGCCGGCGGCATCGATCCGGACAAGGACGTCTCCACCATCGTCGTTCCGCCGCCGCAGATGGTCGCCAATATGAAGGTCGGCAACATGGACGTCTTCTGTGTGGGCGAGCCCTGGAACGAGCAGCTCGTCAATCAGGGCATCGGTTTTACGGCCTGTACCACCGGCGAACTCTGGAAGGGCCATCCGGAAAAGGCGCTCGGCATGCGCGCCGACTGGGTGGAAAAGAACCCCAACGCCACCAAGGCGCTGCTGATGGCCGTGATGGAGGCGCAGCAATGGTGCGATGAAATGGCGAACAAGGAGGAAATGTCCACCATCCTCGGCAAACGCCAATGGTTCAACGTGCCGCCGAAGGATGTGCTTGGCCGCCTGAAGGGCAATATCAATTACGGCAACGGCCGCGTGCTCGAAAATACCGGCCTGCAGATGAAGTTCTGGCAGGACCATGCCTCCTATCCCTTCCGCAGCCATGACAGCTGGTTCATCGCGGAAAACATCCGCTGGGGCAAATTCGCACCCGACACGGATGTGAAGGCGCTGGTCGAGAAGGTGAACCGCGAGGATATCTGGCGCGCGGCGGCCAAGGATCTGGGCGTCGCCGATCTTCCCGCCTCCACCTCGCGCGGCAAGGAAACCTTCTTCGATGGCAAGGTCTTCGACCCGGAAAATCCGTCGGCCTATCTCGAAAGCCTGTCCATCAAGGCGGCCTCCTGAGGAGGAGACCCGGGTATCGCCCCTCATCCGCCAGGTGCGCCGCCCAACCGGCGCGACTGAAGACCGGATGAGGGGCGAGCCCCAGACCGCAACCGAAATCAAGAGGAAATGCCCATGTCCGCATTGGCCCGAAAATTCAACGAAGAGCCGCAGCAGCCGGTAGCGCAGAAGGCAAACGTCGTAGCACTTGCGCCGAAATCCGCCTCGCGGATCGATCTGCGCAAATGGGGTGCTGCGGCGGCCCGCAATATCATACCGCCGTTCATCGTCCTCGCCATTCTGCTGGGCGTCTGGCAATTGCTCTGTTCCGCCCCCGGCTCATCGCTGCCGCCGCCGAGCCAGGTTTTTGAGGAGAGCTACGATCTCATCGTATCGCCGTTCTTCCATAACGGTTCGCAGGATATCGGCCTCGGTCTGCGCGTGCTGGTCTCGCTGGAGCGGGTGGCCTATGGTTTCGGCCTTGCCGCCATTGCCGGCATCATCCTCGGCGCGGTGATCGGCCAGTCGGTCTGGGCCATGCGCGGTCTCGATCCGATCTTTCAGGTGCTGCGCACCGTGCCGCCCCTTGCCTGGCTGCCGCTTTCGCTGGCCGCCTTTCAGGACAGCAACCCATCGGCCATTTTCGTGATCTTCATCACCTCCATCTGGCCGGTCATCATCAATACCGCAGTCGGCGTGCGCAATATTCCGCAGGACTACCGCAACGTGGCGCAGGTGCTGCGGCTGAACCAGCTGGAATTCTTCTTCAAGATCATGCTGCCTTCGGCGGCACCCTACATCTTCACCGGCCTGCGCATCGGTGTCGGCCTTTCGTGGCTCGCGATTGTCGCGGCGGAAATGCTGACCGGCGGCGTCGGCATCGGCTTCTTCATCTGGGATGCGTGGAACTCCTCGCGCCTGCCCGACATCATCGTGGCGCTCGTTTACATCGGCGTCGTCGGCTTCGTGCTCGACAAGCTGGTGGCGGCGCTCGGCAAGGTCATCACCCGCGGCGCTGCGGCAAATTAAGAGACAAGCAATTCCAGGAAAAGTGGGAACCGGTTTTCCGTCCGGAATTGCGCCAGAGGAGAAATCAATCATGAGCGCTTATCTGAAGCTCGATCACATCGACAAATATTTCGACAAGAGCGGCTCGCGCGCCGAGGTGCTGAAAGGCATCAATCTCACCATCGAAAAAGGCGAATTCGTCTCCGTCATCGGCCATTCCGGCTGCGGCAAGTCCACCATGCTCAACCTCATTGCCGGGCTGACGAAAGTGTCTGCCGGCGCCGTTCTGCTCGAAAACCGCGAAGTCAACGAGCCGGGTCCGGAGCGCGCCGTGGTGTTCCAGAACCACAGCCTGCTGCCCTGGCTTTCGGTTTATGAAAACGTCAACCTCGCTGTCGAGAAGGTCTTCCGCAATACCAAGACCCGGGCCGAGCGGCATGACTGGGTCATGCGCAATCTCGATCTCGTGCAGATGGCCCATGCGAAAGACAAGAAACCGTCTGAAATTTCCGGCGGCATGAAGCAGCGTGTCGGCATTGCCCGCGCGCTCGCCATGGAGCCGAAGATCCTGCTGCTGGACGAGCCCTTCGGTGCGCTGGACGCGCTGACCCGTGCCCATCTCCAGGATGCGGTGATGGAAATCCACGCCCGGCTCGGCAACACCATGGTCATGATTACCCATGATGTCGACGAGGCGGTGCTGCTCTCCGACCGTATCGTGATGATGACCAACGGTCCCGCCGCCCATATCGGCGAAGTGCTGGAGGTGCCGCTGGCACGCCCGCGCAACCGCATCGAGCTCGCATCCGACAAGACCTATCTCAAATGCCGCGAGGCCGTGCTGAAGTTCCTCTACGAACGTCACCGCTTCGTCGAAGCCGCGGAGTAACGACCATGACGCAAAAACTCGTCATCATCGGCAATGGCATGGCGCCGGGGCGCATGCTGGAGAACCTGTTCGAAACCGCCCCCGGCCTTTACGACGTCACCATTTTCAACGCCGAGCCGCGCGTCAATTACGACCGCATCATGCTCTCGCCGGTGCTCTCAGGCGAAAAGAGCTATGAAGACATCGTCATCCACGATGACGAATGGTATGCGGCTAACAATGTCACGCTGCACAAGGGCGCAAAGGTCACCGGCATCGACCGCGACAGGAAGACCGTGAGCAGCGAAAACGGCATAACGGTTTCCTACGACAAGCTGGTGATCGCCACCGGTTCGTCGCCCTTCATCATTCCCGTCCCCGGCCATCAATTGCCGGGCGTGCTCGCCTACCGCGATCTCGACGATGTGACGAAGATGCTGGCGATCGCCGAGGGCAAGGGCCGTGCCATCGTCATCGGCGCTGGTCTTCTCGGGCTGGAGGCCGCCTATGGCCTGAAGCGTCAGGGCATGGATGTCACCGTCATCCACCTGATGCCGACGATCATGGAGCGTCAGCTCGACCCGGCAGCGGCCTATCTTCTCGAAAAAGCGCTCAATGAGCGCGGCATCGACATCATCACCAAGGCCAATACCAAATGCATTCTCGGCGAGGAGAAGGTCGAAGGCATCGAGCTGGAAGACGGCCGGGTCATCAAGGGCGATATGGTGGTAATGGCTGTCGGCATCCGTCCTGCCTCGGGTCTTGCCAAGGAGGCCGGCATCGCCGTCAATCGCGGCATCGTGGTGGATGACGGCATGATGACGTCGGACGCCTCGATCTATGCGCTTGGCGAATGCGCCGAGCATCGCGGCATGTGTTATGGCCTCGTTGCGCCGCTTTATGAATCGGCGCGGGTGCTGGCAGACCGGCTGTGCGGCGGTTCGGCCGAATATCATGGCTCCGTTACCAATACCAAGCTGAAGGTCACCGGCATCAACCTGTTTTCCGCCGGCGATTTCGCAGAAGGCGACGACCGCGAGGAAATCGTGCTGCGCGACGCCACCGCAGGCGTCTATAAGCGCCTGATCCTCAAGGAAAACCGCATCATCGGCGCGGTTCTCTATGGCGAGACGGCGGATGGGTCGTGGTTCTTCGATCTGATGAAGAAATCGACCGATATTTCCGCCATGCGCGAAACCCTGATCTTCGGCCAGGCCTATCAGGGAGGGTCGCCGCTGGACCCTATGGCGGCCGTTGCAGCCTTGCCGGATGATGCGGAAATCTGCGGCTGCAACGGCGTCTGCAAGGGCAAGATCACCTCGGCCATCACTTCCAAGGGGCTGACGTCGCTGGATGATGTGCGCGCCCACACGAAGGCATCCGCCTCCTGCGGCAATTGCACCGGCCTTGTCGAGCAGCTGATGACGATAACGCTCGGCGACAGCTATAATCCCGCTGCCGTGCAGCCCATGTGCAAATGCACCGATCTCGGCCACGACGATGTGCGCCGTCTGATCAAGGCCAAGGGGCTGAAGACCATCCCAGCCGTAATGCAGGAGCTGGAATGGAAGACCTCCTGCGGCTGCGCCAAATGCCGGCCGGCGCTCAATTATTACCTCGTCTGCGACTGGCCGGATGAATATGCCGACGATTACCAGTCCCGTTTCATCAATGAGCGCGTCCACGCCAATATCCAGAAGGACGGCACCTATTCTGTCGTACCGCGCATGTGGGGCGGCGTTACCTCTTCCTCCGAGCTCCGGGCGATTGCGGACGTGGTCGACAAGTTCGAAATCCCGATGGTGAAGGTAACGGGCGGCCAGCGCATCGATCTTCTCGGCATCGAGAAGGAGGATTTGCCGGCGGTCTGGGCCGATCTCGGCAAGGCCGGCTTCATTTCCGGTCAGGCCTACGCCAAAGGTTTGCGCACGGTCAAAACCTGCGTCGGCCAGCAATGGTGCCGCTTCGGCACGCAGGATTCCACTGGGCTTGGCATTCGCATCGAAAAATTCATGTGGGGCTCGTGGACACCCGCCAAGCTGAAACTTGCCGTTTCCGGCTGTCCGCGCAACTGCGCGGAGGCCACCTGCAAGGATATCGGAGTGATCTGCGTCGATTCCGGTTTCGAGATCCATTTCGCCGGCGCCGCCGGTCTCGATATCAAGGGCACGGAAGTTCTGGGTCTTGTCAAAACCGAAGATGAGGCGCTGGAGCACATCGTGGCGCTGACGCAGATGTATCGCGAACAGGCGCGCTATCTCGAGCGCATCTACAAATGGGCAAAGCGCATCGGTTACGACGAAATCCGCCGCCAGATCATGGACGATGCGGAAAAGCGCAAGGCCTATTTCGATCGCTTCGTCTTCAGCCAGAAATTCGCGCAGGTCGATCCCTGGTCGGAACGCGTATCCGGCCACGACAAGCACGAATTCAGGCCGATGGCGGCAATCGGTTTCAGTGAGGCGGCGGAGTGAGAACGATGGACAGCAACTGGATCGATATTGGCGATATCTCCGACATTCCCCTGCGCGGCGCGCGTTGCGTCAAAACGCCGATGGGCAAGATCGCCGTGTTCCGCACGGCGGAAAATCAGGTCTTCGCCATCGAGGACCATTGCCCGCACAAGGGCGGGCCGCTGAGCCAGGGCATCGTGCATGGCGCTTCGGTGACCTGTCCGCTGCACAACTGGGTCATTTCGCTGGAGACCGGCAAGGCGCTTGGGGCGGATGAGGGCGAGGTGCGGACCATTCCGGTGCGTAATCTGGATGGAAGGCTTTCGATAGCGCTCGAAACCCTGATGATTGCGGCGGAGTGAATTGCGATGGCGGTGGCTTTACCCCCCTCTGCCCTGCCGGACATCTCCCCCTCAAGGGGGGAGATCGACAAGCGGAAGGCTCCTCGTTCCCTCTCCACCGGCGACGACGCCAGTTGTGAATGGAAGTTTGTGCCGCGATTGATCTCCCCCCTTGAGGGGGAGATGTCCGGCAGGACAGAGGGGGGTAACCGCCGCAGACTGAGAGGGCAAACCCATGCCCGTTGAGACAAAAACCACCTGTCCCTATTGCGGCGTCGGCTGCGGCGTCATCGCCACTGTCAAAGACGATGGCGCGGTGTCCGTCAGAGGCGATCAGGACCACCCCGCCAATTTCGGCCGGTTGTGCTCCAAAGGTTCGGCTCTGGCTGAAACCATCGACCTCGACGGTCGCCTGCTCCACCCCGAAATCAGCGGCAGACGGGCGGCATGGAACGAAGCGCTTGATCTCGTCGCTTCCCGGTTCTCTCAAGCCATCGCCGAACACGGCCCGGATTCGGTTGCCTTTTACGTCTCCGGCCAATTGCTGACCGAGGATTATTACCTCGCCAACAAGCTGATGAAGGGTTTTATCGGCTCGGCCAATATCGATACCAATTCAAGGCTCTGCATGTCGTCTTCCGTCGCCGGCCATCGCCGTGCCTTCGGGGCCGATACGGTGCCGGGCACCTATGAGGATATGGAGCTTGCCGATCTGGTGATCCTCACCGGTTCCAATCTCGCCTGGTGCCATCCGGTGCTTTACCAAAGGCTTGCGGCGGCAAAGGCGGCGCGGCCGGAAATGAAGGTCGTCGTTATCGATCCGCGCCGGACGATGAGCGCCGATATTGCCGACATGCACCTCGCCATCCGCCCGGATGGAGACGTGGCGCTGTTTACCGGCCTGCTGGCGCATCTTTCCGACAGCAGCGCAATCGATCGCGATTATGTGGAAAGTCACACGGCCGGTTTTGATGCAGCGATGCAGGCCGCAAGCGAGCATAGTCTGCCGGAGATCGCCGAGGCCACCGGCCTGACAGTCGCCGAACTGATTTCCTTTTACGAATTGTTCGAAGGCACCGAAAAAACCGTCACCTGTTACAGTCAGGGCGTCAACCAGTCGCAGAGCGGTACGGACAAGGTTAACGCGATCATCAATTGCCACCTTGCCACCCGCCGCATCGGCAGGCCGGGCATGGGGCCGTTTTCGCTGACCGGCCAGCCGAACGCCATGGGCGGGCGTGAGGTCGGCGGGCTGGCCAATATGCTGGCCGCCCATATGGCCATTGAAAATGTTGAGGATCGCGACCGCGTGCAGCGTTTCTGGTCCTCACCCGCCATTGCGCAAAGGCCCGGCCTGAAGGCGGTGGATATGTTCCGTGCGGTGGCCGATGGCCGCATCAAGGCGCTCTGGATCATGGCGACCAACCCTGTCGTTTCCATGCCGGATGCCGGTGCCGTCGAGGCGGCCATCAGGGCCTGTCCTTTCGTCGTCGTGTCCGATATCATGGCGAGTACCGATACGGCCCGTCATGCCCATGTGCTTCTGCCATCACTCGGCTGGGGGGAAAAGGATGGCACCGTCACGAATTCCGAGCGGCGCATTTCCCGCCAGCGCGGTTTTCTCGCGGCACCCGGCGAAGCAAAAGCGGACTGGTGGCAAATGGCGGAAGTGGGCCGGCGCATGGGGTTCGGCACGGCCTTCGCCTATGGCCAGCCATCGGAGATTTTTGCCGAACATGCCGCTCTTTCCGGCTTTGAGAACGCGGGGAGTCGCGATTTCGATATCAGCGGTGTCGAGCGGAATTCCTACGATGCGATGACGCCGTTTCAATGGCCGAAGGCCGGACCGGGCGACGCCGTCGTTACCCGCTTTTTCGCCGATGGGCGGTTTTACCATGCCGATGGCAAGGCGCGGTTCATCGCCACCGCTTTGCCGGAGACGGGCAGAACATCGGCGGATTATCCGCTGACGCTGAATACCGGCCGTATCCGCGATCAATGGCACACCATGACCCGCACGGGCAAAAGTGCGCGCCTTACTGCACATATCGCCGAACCCTTCGCCGAGCTTCACCCGCACGATGCGCAGACGCTGGGTGTCGAAAGCGCCGATCTTGTGGAGCTGGAAAGCCCCCATGGCAAGGTTCTGCTGCGGGCGCTGGTCAGTGAAAGGCAGGCGCGCGGCTCGGTATTTGCGCCGATGCACTGGAACGATCAGTTCGCGTCGCAGGCGCGCATCGATGTCGTGGTTGCCCCGGTGACGGACCCGCATTCCGGCCAGCCCGCCTCGAAAAACGTGGCGGTGAAGGCACGGCGCTTCGAAGCGAAAGCCTATGGTTTCGCCATCTCCCGCATCCGGCCGGGTGCGCCGGATTGTGCCTATTGGGCCACGGCCAAAGCCGATGGCGGCTATCGCATGGAGCTTGCCTTTGTCGAGGAGCCGCAGGACTGGACACTCTGGGCGCGGCAGGTCTTCGGCATAGAGGCCAGGATCGAGCCGCTGGGTTACAGCGACCGGCAGACGGGCGACCTGCGCCTTGCCTTCTTCGACGGCGATATCCTGCTGGCGGCCCTGTTCATCGCCAGGGAGCCGGTGGCCGTTGCCCGCAACTGGGCGATCTCGCAACTTGCCGAGCGCCATGAGGATCTGCGCATGCGTTTTGCGCTGGTCGCTGGTCGCCCCGGTGCCGGCCGCGCCGATCCGGGCGCCACCGTCTGCTCCTGCTTTAATGTGGGGGTGAACCAGATAACGGCTGCGATCCGCGACGGCTGCCATAGCGTCGAAGCCATCGGCAAGGCGTTGAATGCCGGAACCAATTGCGGCTCCTGCCGCGCCGAAATCAGGGGGATCATCGATGGATGCCTTAAAACCGCAGCGGAATGAACCGGCTCGCATGGAAAGGCTCGCCAAGTTGCCGGTCTTCTGGGGGCTTGAGGGTAAACGCGTGGTGCTGGCGGGCGGATCGGATGGGGCCGCCTGGAAGGCGGAGCTGCTGCTGGCCTGCGGGGCGGAATTGCATCTTTATTGCGAGGCAAGCGAGCTGTCGGAAAGCTTTGCAGCGCTTGTCGCAAAAGGCCAGATGCTGAGATGGCATGACCGTCCGTGGGGGCCGGATATTTTCGAGGGTGCGGAACTGGCGCTGGCGGATTGCGAGACCGATGCGGAAGCCGCGAGCTTCTGCGATGCCGCGCGGGCGGCCGGCGTTCCCGTCAATATCATCGACAAGCCGGAATTCTGCCAGTTCCAGTTCGGCTCCATCGTCAATCGCTCGCCGGTGGTGGTGTCTATCTCCACCGATGGCGCAGCACCCATTCTGGCGCAGGCCATCCGCCGGCGCATCGAGACATTGCTGCCGCTTTCGCTGAAGGACTGGGGCGCGCTTGCCCAGACAATCCGCGAGCGCGTCAATCTGCGGCTCGCTCCGGGTGCGTCGCGGCGTTCTTTCTGGGAAAAATTCGTCGATCGCGCCTTTACCGAGAGGTTGGATGAGGGCAGCGAGGAACGGCTGCTTGCGGATATCGGAATGCAGGTTGCGCGGGCAGGATCGGGGCGCGGCCTTGTAACGCTTGTGGGCGCCGGACCGGGCGATGCCGAACTACTGACGCTGAAAGCGGTGCGC
Organism: Agrobacterium sp. CNPSo 2736; assembly: GCF_004005385.1. Lineage (NCBI taxonomy): Bacteria > Pseudomonadati > Pseudomonadota > Alphaproteobacteria > Hyphomicrobiales > Rhizobiaceae > Agrobacterium > Agrobacterium sp. CNPSo 2736. The sequence continues at coordinate 45,304 of NZ_RZTX01000001.1, forward strand.
GCTTTGCAGGCCGCCGATGTCATCCTGTTCGATGATCTCGTTTCAGCCGAGGTGCTGGAAATGGCGCGGCGGGAGGCGAAGCGCATGCTGGTGGGCAAGCGCGGCGGCCGGGAAAGCTGCAGGCAGGAAGATATCAATGACATGATGATCCGCCTCGCCAAGGCCGGCAAACGGGTGGTGCGGTTGAAATCCGGCGATCCAATGATTTTCGGGCGCGCCGGCGAGGAGATCGCCGCGCTGGAGGCTGAAAATATCCCGGTCGAGATCGTCCCCGGCATCACCGCCGCAAGCGCCATGGCCTCGCGCCTGGGTGTTTCCCTGACCCATCGCGACCATGCCCAGTCGGTTCGCTTCGTCACCGGCCATTCCCGGCAGGGAAAGCTGCCGGAGAATATCGACTGGCAATCCCTGTCGAACCCCTCCGTGACCACCGTTTTTTATATGGGTGGGCGAACCGCGGGCGATATCCAGTCCTGCCTGCTCGCCCACGGAATGCCCGCTTCGACGCCCGTCGTCGTGATGATTTCCGTCAGCCGCGCCAATGAGCAACGATGGTGCGGTTCGCTTGCGCAACTGGCTGTCGCGGTAGAGAGACTGGGTGTGAACGAACCTGTGTTGATCGGCATCGGGGATACGTTCCATGCCGCTTCCGCGGCATTTTCGGTTACCGGCAGTGAGGAAGCCTATTCTGTCTCTGTACAAAAAGCGGGCTAACAAGATTTTTGACAGTTTCCGCTAACCGGCGATCCTTCCCGCCGTACACCCTCCCTTGACATTGGTTTTTCGTTCGCTCTTCAATAAAACGAAAAAATTGAAAGAGGAGGGAGGGTGAAATGCTGCTCACACCGCGTCAGGATGAAATCGTTGCGCTGGCGAAAGCGAACGGGCGGGTGCTGGTCGACGAGCTGGCGGCGCGGTTCTCAGTCACTCCCCAGACGATCCGCAAGGACCTGAACGATCTCTGCGATACGCGGGTTCTGACCCGCATCCACGGCGGCGCGCTTTTCCCAAGCGGCAATGAAAACGTCAAATACGAGGCGCGTCGGGCGATCGCCTCTTCCGAAAAGCAGGCGATCGGCGCCGCCGCTGCCGCCCTCATCCCCAACAACTCGTCACTCTTCATCAATATCGGCACGACGACCGAAGCCGTGGGCGAAGCGCTGGCGGATCATCACGAGTTGATGGTCATTACCAACAACATCAATGTTGCCAACAGGTTGAGGGTCTTTCCCGGTATCGAGGTGGTGATTGCCGGCGGTGTCGTGCGCGGTTCCGATGGCGGTATCGTCGGCGAGGCGGCGGTGGATTTCATCCGCCAGTTCAAGGTGGATTTTGCCGTCATCGGCGTTTCGGCCATCGATGAGGATGGTGCTTTGCTGGATTTCGACTTTCGTGAGGTCAAGGTCGCGCAGGCAATCATCTCCAATGCGCGCCATGTCATTCTGGTGTCGGATTCGCTCAAATTCGAGCGCACGGCTCCGGTTCGTATCGGCCATCTTTCCCAGGTGCATACTTTCATCACCGATCATTGTCCGGTGGATTCGATCCGGTCCATCTGTGCCGATCATGACGTCCGGTTGATCGAAACCGAGATGGCCGAGTCCTGATCGGGACGGCCCATGAATTTCGTTTGACATTCGTTTTGTCTTCGAATTAGATGTCCATGCTTTCAGTATATCGATGAGGAGAGCGTCGATGAAAGCGCGGGAGGATCCATGTCTGACGAGGCAATCCACGATATTTTCGTGATCGGCGGCGGTATCAATGGCTGCGGCATCGCGCGTGACGCCGTCGGCAGGGGCTATTCCGTCGCACTTGCGGAAATGAACGATTTCGCCTCCGGCACCTCGTCCGCCGCCACCAAGCTTATCCATGGCGGTTTACGTTATCTCGAACATTACGAGTTTCGTCTGGTGCGCGAAGCGCTGATGGAACGTGAGGTGCTGTGGGCCATGGCGCCGCACATCATCTGGCCCATGCGCTTCGTACTGCCGTTCCAGAAAGGTGGCGTGCGCCCGGCCTGGCTCGTGCGCCTCGGGCTATTTCTTTACGACCATCTCGGCGGCCGCAAGCTTCTGCCCGCGACCCGCTCGCTCGATCTGCGCCGCGATCCCGCCGGGAAACCTTTGAAACCGATTTTTGCCCGCGCCTTCGAATATTCGGATGGCTGGGTGGACGATGCCCGCCTGGTGGTGCTGAATGCCCGCGACGCCGCCAATCGCGGCGCGCTCATCCTCAACCGCACGCAGGTGGTTTCAGCCCGGCGCGAAGGCGCCTTCTGGCGGGTCGAAACGAAAAATGCCGCCGGAGAGGCCAAGACCTATCGGGCGCGCATGCTGGTAAATGCCGCGGGTCCCTGGGTGGACAAGGTGCTGTCCTCGGCATTCGGCAAAAACAACGTCCATAATGTCCGCCTGGTGCAGGGCAGCCACATCATCGTGCGCAGGAAATTTTCCGATCCGCGTGCCTATTTTTTCCAGAATCCGGACGGGCGGATCATCTTCGCCATTCCCTATGAACAGGACTTTACGCTGATCGGCACGACGGATCGCGACTATACCGCCGACCCCCGGGCTGTTAAGATCAGCGGCGAGGAGATCAGCTATCTTTGCAATGCGGCGAGCGAATATTTCGCTGAACCGGTGGAGCCGGCGGATATCGTCTGGACCTATTCCGGCGTGCGCCCGCTGTTCGATGACGGGGCATCGAAGGCGCAGGAAGCGACCCGCGATTATGTGCTGAAAACCGAAGGGGCGGAAGGCGAAGCGCCGCTTCTCAATATTTTCGGCGGCAAGCTCACCACCTATCGGCGGCTTGCCGAACATGCTCTTGAAAAAATCGGCGATGCGCTGGGTGAAAAGGGCGCGCCATGGACGGCGGGCTCGCATTTGCCGGGTGGAAATTTTGGCGCCGAGGCCTACACCGCGGAAGTTTCGGCGCTGCGGTCGCGTTATCCCTTTCTTGAAGAGCGTCATGCGGAGCGGCTTGTGCGCTGCTACGGAACGGATGCGGCGGTGCTGATCGGCAATGCGACAGAGGCGGCGGCGCTGGGGCGGTATTTCGGCGGTACGCTCTACGAGGCTGAGGTTCGCTGGCTGATGGCGCGGGAGTGGGCGCTGACGGCGGAGGATATTCTGTGGCGCCGCACCAAGCAGGGGCTCTTTTTTACCCCGGAAGAGGTGCGTGGGCTGGAGGATTATGTCGAAGACATTGCAGGTGGGCGCTTAAGGGCAATCTGACGATCCGGATAAAAGCGGAGGAGGCTTTGGATCACCATGCTTGAATTGCGAAACGTCTCTAAGATGGTGGGCGGTGAATATCATATTCACCCGACCGATCTGACGTTGCAGCGCGGAAGCCTGAACGTCCTGCTTGGACCGACACTTTCGGGCAAGACGACGCTGATGCGGCTGATGGCCGGGCTGGACAAGCCGAGCGCCGGCTCGATCTTTTTCAATGGCGAAGATGTGACGGGATGGCCGGTGCAGAAGCGCAACGTCGCCATGGTCTATCAGCAGTTCATCAACTATCCGGCGCTCAGCGTTTACGAAAACATCGCCTCGCCCATGCGTGTTGCCGGCAAGGACCAGGGGACCATCGACAGGGAAGTGAGGAAAGCCGCCGAGCTTTTGAAGCTGACACCCTATCTAGACCGTACGCCGCTCAATCTTTCCGGCGGTCAGCAGCAGCGCACAGCACTCGCCCGCGCCATCGTCAAGAACGCCAATCTGGTGCTGCTCGATGAGCCGCTGGCCAATCTCGATTACAAGCTGCGCGAAGAGTTGCGCGAGGAACTGCCGCGCATTTTCGCCGAATCCGGTGCCATCTTCGTTTATGCCACCACCGAACCTTCCGAGGCGCTGCTTTTGGGCGGCAATACCGCAACGCTCAACGAGGGCAGGGTAACACAGTTCAGCCGTACCATCGAGGTTTACCGGCGTCCGGTGGATATCGTCACCGCGGAAATTTTTGCAGACCCGCCGCTCAACACCATCGAGGTCGTCAAGGCGGGCGGTGCATTCACCCGTGCCGACCAGGCGGTGATTGCGGTGCCGGCGCATCTTGCCGCCGTGCCGGATGGACCTTTGACCATCGCTTTCCAGCCGCATCATCTTTTCCCGCAGGCGAAGGGCGAGGCCCGCCAGTCGATCCGGGCGCGGACGCTGATTTCGGAAATCGCCGGATCGGAAAGCTTCGTGCATGTGGAATTTTCGGGCCGGCGCTGGGTCATGCTGGCGCATGGCATTCACGACATCGAGCCGGACAGGGACATAGAGCTGTTTCTCGATACTAAACACTTGATGGCCTTTGACGCGAATGGCCGCGCCATCGGCGAAGCGGCTTGAGGGAGATCGGTCATGGCACGCATCACGCTCGATCACATCCGCCACGCCTATAACGCAAAGGCGCAGGCTGCCGGCGACTATGCGCTGAAGGAAGTCCACCATGAATGGGAGGACGGTGGCGCCTATGCGCTGCTCGGCCCTTCAGGCTGCGGCAAGACCACGCTGCTCAACATCATTTCCGGGCTGCTGCGCCCCTCCGAAGGCCGCATCGCCTTTGACGGAACGGACGTCACGGATTTCGCCACTGAAGACCGCAATATTGCGCAGGTATTCCAGTTCCCGGTCGTCTACGACACGATGACGGTCTATGACAATCTGGCCTTTCCGCTGCGCAACCGGCATGTGCCGGAAGCCGAGGTGGACCGTCGGGTGCGGGAAATCCTCGAAATGACCGATCTTTCCGGCATGGCCAAACGCCATGCGCGTGGTCTGACGGCGGATCAGAAACAGAAGATTTCGCTGGCGCGCGGTCTGGTGCGGTCCGATGTCAACGCCATCCTCTTCGACGAGCCGCTGACGGTGATCGACCCGCATATGAAATGGGTGCTGCGCTCGCAGCTGAAACGGCTGCACCGCCAGTCCGGTTTCACCATGGTTTATGTCACCCATGACCAGACCGAAGCGCTGACCTTCGCCGACAAGGTTGTGGTCATGTATGACGGGCAGATCGTCCAGATCGGCACGCCGGCTGAGCTTTTCGAACGGCCGGGACATACCTTTGTCGGTTATTTCATCGGCTCGCCGGGCATGAATGTGCTGCCCGCCAGTATCGACGGCGCGACCGCAATGGTCGGCGGCCTTGGTGTTCCGCTGGCCGGTGCGCCAAAGGTTGACGGAGCGCAACGCATCGAGATCGGCATCCGCCCGGAATTTGTCCGGCTGGAACGGGGCGGCATGCCCATCACTGTCGACAAGGTCGAGGATATCGGCCGGCAGAAGATCGTGCGCGCCCGGTTCGCCGGCCAGAAACTCGCGATCGTCGTTGCCGAAGACGAGGAAATCCCGGCGGAAGCGGGTGTTCGCTTCGATCCGGCCGCCATCGGCGTCTTCGCCGACTCGTGGCGTGTAAAGATGGGGGCCTGACCATGGAAAAGAGCTGGAACAACAAGGCGTGGTTCATGGTGCTGCCGGTGCTGGTGCTGGTCGCCTTTTCCGCCGTCATTCCGCTGATGACCGTCGTGAATTATTCCGTGCAGGATACGTTCGGCAATAACCAGTTCTTCTGGGCGGGAACACAATGGTTCGAGGAAATTCTGGCCTCGGACCGTTTCTGGGATGCGCTGGGGCGCAACCTGCTGTTCTCCGGCATCATTCTGGCGATAGAAATTCCGCTCGGCATCTTCATCGCGCTCAAGATGCCGAAATCCGGCATCGGTGTGCCGATCTGCCTCGTCACCATGGCGCTGCCGCTGCTGGTGCCATGGAATGTCGTCGGCACAATCTGGCAGGTTTTCGGCCGCAGCGATATCGGCCTGCTCGGTTATTACGCCAATCAGCTCGGGCTCGATTACAACTATGTCAACGATCCGGTCGATGCGTGGATCACCGTCGTCATCATGGATGTCTGGCACTGGACGAGCCTTGTCGTGCTTTTGTGCTATGCCAGCCTCGTTTCCATTCCGGATGCCTATTATCAGGCAGCCAGGATCGATGGCGCGTCACGTTTTGCGGTGTTCCGTTACATCCAGCTGCCGAAGATGAAGCGGGTGCTGCTGATCGCTTTCCTGCTGCGCTTCATGGACAGTTTCATGATCTATACCGAGCCTTTCGTCGTCACCGGCGGCGGCCCGGGCAATTCCACCACCTTCCTGTCCATCGATCTCGTGAAGATGGCGCTCGGCCAGTTCGACCTCGGGCCGGCGGCGGCCATGTCGCTGATCTACTTCCTCATCATCCTGCTGCTGTCCTGGGTGTTCTACACCGTCATGACCAGCCACGACGCGGAGACTTGAGACATGAGCGCCTCGAATGTCACCACAAGCGTGGAGCGCAACGGCATCGGTAGTTCGCCGGTGAGAGCCACTGCGACGGGACGATCCGGGCTTGCCGTCAATGCGCGGCGTCGCCACCATGGGCCGTCGCGTTTTTCCTGGCTGGTGCCGACGATCTACATCCTGCTGCTGCTTGTTCCGATCTACTGGCTCGTCAATATGAGCTTCAAGACGAACACGGAAATCGTCTCCTCTATGACGCTTTATCCGCATCAGCCGACGTTGCAGAACTACCGGACGATCTTCACCGATTCATCCTGGTATTCGGGCTATATCAATTCGATCATCTATGTCGTGATGAACATGGTGATCTCGGTCGCAGCGGCGCTGCCGGCGGCCTACGCTTTCTCGCGTTATCGTTTTCTGGGCGACAAGCACCTGTTCTTCTGGCTGCTAACCAACCGCATGGCGCCGCCCGCCGTCTTCGCGCTGCCCTTCTTCCAGCTCTATTCGGCTTTCGGGCTGATCGACACGCATATCGCCGTGGCGCTGGCGCATTGCCTGTTCAACGTGCCGCTGGCGGTGTGGATTCTCGAAGGTTTCATGTCCGGCGTGCCGAAGGAAATCGACGAGACCGCCTATATTGACGGCTATTCCTTCCCGAAATTCTTCGTGAAGATTTTCATGCCGCTCATCGCTTCCGGCATCGGTGTCGCCTGCTTCTTCAGCTTCATGTTCTCGTGGGTGGAGCTTCTGATCGCCCGCACGCTGACGACAACGGACGCCAAGCCGATTGCCGCGACCATGACGCGCACCGTCTCTGCCGCCGGCATGGACTGGGGCCTGCTTGCCGCCGCCGGCGTGCTGACACTGATCCCCGGCGCGCTGGTGATCTGGTTCGTGCGCAATTACATCGCCAAGGGCTTCGCGCTCGGGAGGGTTTGACCATGACGAAGATGCCCGATTTTACCTGGATGGCGTGGACTTGGCAGACGGCGGCCTTTTTCGGCGCCATCGCGCTGCTGCTCGTCGGCATGTGGTTCTGGGAATATCTCTCGCCCGGCGGAAATCCCCGCTTCGGCCTCTTGCGCTTCGAGACCACGCGCGGCGACAGGCTGTTCATCTCGCTGCTCGGCAGCGCCTTCATTCATCTCGCATGGCTCGGGCTGGTCGGCCCGAACCTGTGGTGGGCTCTCGCTCTATCCTTGGTTTACGCCATCGGCGTTTTCCGTTTTGTCTAGAGCAGGAAAACGGTGCGGCGGAGGAAAACCGCACCCGCAGACTTCATGCAATCGCAAACCCCTGGGAGGACTGATATGCGACGGCATCTGATGACGACGACGGCGGCCATGCTGCTGGCAATGACGGGTTCCGCTTTCGCCGGAATGGAGGAAGCAAAGCAGTTTCTGGACAAGGAAATCGGCGATCTTTCGTCGCTTTCGCGTGGCGATCAGGAAAAGGAGCTGCAATGGTTTGTCGATGCCGCGAAACCCTTCGCGGGCATGGAAATCAAGGTCGTTTCCGAATCTCTGACGACCCATGAATATGAATCCAAGGTTCTGGCTCCGGCCTTCACCGCCATTACCGGCATCAAGGTCACGCACGACCTGATCCAGGAAGGTGACGTCGTCGAAAAAATCCAGACCCAGATGCAGACCGGCCAGAACCTTTATGACGGCTGGGTCAACGACAGCGACCTTATCGGCACGCATTGGCGCTACCAGCAGGTGCGCAACCTGACCGACTTCATGGCCAATGAAGGCAAGGACGTCACCAATCCCGGCCTCGACCTCAAGGACTTCATCGGCAGCGCCTTTACGACGGCGCCGGACAAGAAGCTCTACCAGCTTCCCGACCAGCAATTCGCGAACCTCTACTGGTTCCGTTACGACTGGTTCAACAACGAAAAGAACAAGGCCGATTTCAAGGCCAAATACGGTTATGACCTCGGCGTGCCGGTCAACTGGTCGGCCTATGAGGATATTGCCGAATTCTTCACCGGCCGCGATGTCGACGGCAAGAAGGTCTTCGGCCATATGGATTACGGCAAGAAGGATCCGTCGCTCGGCTGGCGCTTCACCGATGCCTGGCTCTCCATGGCCGGCAACGGCGACAAGGGCCTGCCGAACGGTCTGCCGGTCGACGAATGGGGCATCAAGGTCAACGACAAGTCGCAGCCGGTCGGCTCCTGCGTGGCGCGCGGCGGCGATACCAACGGTCCGGCTTCGGTCTATTCCATCGAGAAATATCTCGAATGGCTGAAGAAATATGCGCCGCCCGAAGCACAGGGCATGACCTTCTCCGAATCCGGTCCGGTGCCGGCGCAGGGCAATATCGCCCAGCAGATCTTCTGGTACACGGCGTTTACCGCCGATATGGCCAAGCCCGGCCTGCCTGTCGTGAACGAGGACGGTTCGCCGAAATGGCGTGTCGCACCTTCGCCTCATGGCGTCTACTGGAAGGACGGCATGAAGCTCGGTTATCAGGATGTGGGTTCGTGGACGCTGATGAAATCCACCCCCGACGACCGCGCCAAGGCCGCCTGGCTCTACGCGCAGTTCGTGACCTCCAAGACCGTGGATGTGAAGAAGAGCCATGTGGGCCTGACCTTCATTCGCGACACCACCATCCACCACAAGAGCTTCACGGATCGCGCGTCCAAACTCGGCGGTCTCATCGAGTTCTATCGTTCGCCGGCCCGCGTGCAATGGTCGCCGACCGGCACCAACGTTCCGGATTATCCGAAGCTGGCGCAGCTGTGGTGGCAGGCGATCGGCGATGCTTCGTCGGGTGCGAAAACCGCGCAAGCCGCGATGGACTCTCTTTGCGCCGAGCAGGAAAAGGTCATGAGCCGTCTGGAACGCGCCGGCGTGCAGGGCGATATCGGCCCGAAACTGGCGGAAGAGCACGATATCGAATACTGGAACAAGGATGCCGTTTCGAAGGGCAATCTGGCGCCGCAGCTGAAGATTGCCAACGAAAAGGAAAAGCCGGTCACCGTCAATTACGACGAACTGGTCAAAAGCTGGCAGAAGTGATGTCTGCGTAAAATCTGAAACCGGGGCGGCTTGCCGCCCCGGTCAATGCGTCTGAAAGGGAGTGGCATGATGGGCGGTTATATTCTGGCGATCGATCAGGGAACGACATCGACACGGTCGATGGTCTTTGATCGCGACATGCGGGTCATCGGTGTCGGACAGCGAGAATTTCCGCAACATTTTCCGGCCTCCGGCTGGGTCGAACACGATGCCGAGGATATCTGGAAAAGCGTGCTCGAAACCATCCGGCTCGCACTTGCCGATGCCGGCATCGCCGCCTCCGATATCGAGGCGATCGGCATTACCAACCAGCGCGAAACGACGGTGCTGTGGGACCGGAACACGGGCGAGGCCGTGCATCGGGCGGTGGTCTGGCAGGATCGCCGTGCCGCTCCCGTCTGCGAGGATTTGAAAAGAAGGGGGCTGGAGCCGCTTTTTTCGAAAAAGACCGGTCTGCTGCTCGATCCCTATTTTTCCGGCACCAAGTTGAAATGGCTTCTCGATAGTGTCAGCGGCCTTCGCGAAAAAGCTGTGAAGGGCGAAATCTGCTTCGGCACCGTCGACAGTTTCCTGATCTATCGACTCACCGGCGGCCGTCGCCATGTGACCGACGCCACCAATGCCTCGCGAACGCTGATCTACAATATCGAAGACAACGCCTGGGATGATGAACTCCTGTCGATCCTCGACATTCCCCGCGTCATGCTGCCGGAGGTGCTGGATTGCGCCGCCGATTTCGGTGTGACGGATAAATCGCTGCTGGGCGCGGAGATTCCGATCCTCGGTGTGGCTGGAGATCAGCAGGCAGCCGTGATCGGCAATGCCTGCTTCGAACCGGGCATGATGAAATCCACCTACGGCACGGGCTGCTTTGCGCTGCTCAATACCGGCACGGATCGCGTCGCTTCCACCAACCGGCTGCTGACAACCATCGCTTACCGTCTCGACGGTGTAACCACCTATGCGCTGGAGGGCTCGATCTTCATTGCCGGTGCCGCCGTGCAATGGCTGCGCGATGAGCTCGGTTTCATCTCGGTCGCTTCCGAGGTCAGCGCGCTTGCGGAAAAGGCCGACGCCAATCAGCGCGTCTATCTGGTTCCGGCCTTCACCGGCCTTGGCGCACCCTATTGGGACGCGGAAGCGCGTGGCGCGATTTTCGGGCTGACGCGTGGCACTGGTCCGGCGGAATTCGCCCGCGCGGCGCTGGAAAGCGTCGCCTATCAGACCTTCGACCTGCTGGACGCCATGCGCAAGGACTGGGCGGGTGACAATGGCAAGACGGTGCTCCGGGTCGATGGCGGCATGGTCGCTTCCGATTGGACCATGCAGCGGCTGGCGGATATTCTTGCGGCGCCGGTCGACCGGCCGGTCTTCCTGGAAACAACCATTCTCGGGGCGGCCTGGCTTGCCGCCTCGCGCGCCGGCATCTGGCCGGACCGCAAGGCCTTTGCTGAACATTGGCGGCGTGACCGCCGTTTCAGCCCCGCAATGGAAGAGGCCGAACGGAAAGACGCCATTGCCGGCTGGCGCGACAGCGTCGGCCGCTGCCTGTCGCGACGGGAGAATTGAACAGGCTATACGAAACTGCCGGGTGCGATGCTCTTGCTGGAAACGAGATCGGAAAGGGCGCGCACCAGCTTCGCATCCGCGCCCTTGCTCGGTTGAAGCACGAATTCCACGTCCTCCAGCGGCGGTAGCACGCCTGCGGCAATCTCCTTCAGGCCTGCCGGCGCCATGCTGCGCGGCTGCACCAGAATTCCCATGCCCGCCCTTGCTGCGGCGGTCAACCCGCTGAGACTGCCGCAGGTGCAGACGATTCGCCAGGCGAGGCCGGCCCGGTCTAGTGCCTCCTGCGCCGCCTTTCGGGTAATGCTCGGCGGCGGAAAGGCGATCAGCGGCAGGGCGTCCGGCTGGTTCAGCATCCGCTCCGGGTCCCGCGCCAGCCACACCAGCGGCTCGCGGTAGAGGAAATGCCCGAGCTTGTCGCCGAGACGGCGTTTGGCGAGCACCACATCCAGTTCGCCATTGTCCTGCATCTGGTAAAGCACGCCGCTCAGCGAAACCGTCAGTTCCAGATCCACGAGGGGATAAAGCCGGATGAACTCTTCCAGAATGGCGGTCAGCCGACTGGCGACGAAATCTTCCGAAACGCCAAGTCTCAACCGCCCGCGCAGACGGTTCTCGCTGAACAGCGACGACACCTTGCTGTCGATTTCCAGCATGTTGCGGGCATAACCGAGCAGCGCCTCACCTTCACCCGTCAGTTTTACCTGATGGGTGCTGCGCGCGATCAGCCGGCGGCCAAGTGCGACCTCAAGCCTTTGAATATGCTGGCTGACAGTGGACTGGCCAATCCCCAGCCGTTCGGCCGCCAGCGTGAAGCTGCCGGTCTGCTGAAGCATCACGAAGCTCGCAAGATGTTGAAGGTTCAGCATTATCCTGAATCGCGATAACTGTTAATCTTTGCATCGGAATTCATGATGAGCGATAGTAGCGCGCGTTTCAAGCAAAACCGATGCCGGAAAGACCTCCCATGACCCGCTTCCTACCTGATCGCTTCACCATGATGCTGGTCGCCACCGTGATTTTGGCCTCCATTTTGCCGATCAGCGGTGAGCCGGCGGAATATTTCGGGCTGGCGACAAAACTCGCGATCGCGTTGTTGTTCTTCCTCCACGGCGCGCGGCTTTCCCGGGATGTGGTGATTGCCGGTATCCTGCACTGGCGCCTGCATCTGGCGATCCTTCTCGTCACCTTCGGCCTGTTCCCGCTGCTCGGCGTGGCAATCGGCTTCATTCCCGAGAATATTCTGCCTGCGCCGCTTTATATGGGTGTGTTGTTCCTCTGCGTCCTGCCATCCACCGTGCAGTCCTCCATTGCCTTCACCTCCATGGCGGGCGGAAACGTGCCGGCTGCGATCTGTTCGGCCTCGGCTTCGAATATTTTCGGCATGTTCCTGACCCCGCTGCTGGTCGGCCTGCTGTTTACGGTGGGCGGCCATGGCGGTGGATTTTCGCTGGATGCGTTCCTGCAAATCTTCCTGCAACTACTTTTGCCCTTCATCGTCGGTCAGGTGCTGCAGCCGTGGATCGGCGACTGGATCAGGGCGCGCAAGAAATTGCTGGCTCCGGTCGATCGCGGCTCCATCCTGATGGTCGTGTATCTGGCCTTTTCGGATGCCGTGATCGAAGGCATCTGGCAGACGTTTTCCTTGCGCGATATCGGTGTGGTCATCGTCATCAACATCGTGCTTCTGGCGCTTGTTCTCTGCGTGACGATGTTCGGCAGCCGCGCGCTCGGTTTCGACAAGGCGGATGAAATCACCATCACCTTCTGCGGATCGAAGAAGAGCCTTGCCAGCGGCGTGCCCATGGCGGGTGCGATTTTCGCCGGCCAAAGCATTGGTGCAATCGTCCTGCCGATCATGCTTTTCCACCAGATCCAGCTGATGGTCTGCGCGGTGCTGGCCCAACGTTATGCCAGAAAGGCCCATGAAAAAGCGGCCATATCGGAAGCCGCTGCCGCAGAAGGCGCGGTAGTCTCCACCCGCTGAAGAGCGAATTTTCATCAAACAAAAACGGCCCCTTTACGGGGCCGTTCGTTTGAGGTCCGGATCGGTTTAGTTGACCTGGGCCGGCGTGATCTGGGCTTCGATCGTTTTCGGCGCATCGGCGCTGTCGGACGAGATCGCGATGCGGCGCGGTTTCATGGCTTCCGGAATGTTGCGGACGAGATCGATGTGAAGCAGGCCGTTCTTAAGGGAGGCGGTCTGGACTTCGACGTGATCGGCCAGCTGGAAGCGGCGTTCGAAAGCGCGTGTGGCAATGCCGCGATACAGGAACTCACCTTCGGATGACTTCTCATCTGCGGCCTTCTCGGCCTTCACCGTCAGCGTATTCGCACGGGATTCGATGCTGAGTTCAGTTTCATCGAAACCGGCAACGGCCATGGTGATGCGATAGGTGTTTTCGCCGGTCCGCTCGATATTGTAGGGCGGATAGGACTGGGCCTGTTCGGGCTGGCCGAGGCCGTCAAGCATCGAAAAAAGACGGTCGAAGCCGACGGTGGAACGATAGAGGGGGGAAAAATCAACGTGACGCATGGTGTCCTCCTTAAGAAGCGACTGTTTGCGGTTAAGCCCGGCGTCCCGTTCTGGCGACGGCCGGACATGTGGCGCGGTCCCGTTCTGGCGACCGCATGAATGAGATGGGAATGGCCTGCCGCTGCGTCAAGGGGGCGTGAAAAGGCGAAAGCAACATGAACCATGGCTGAACGTCAGGTTCCGGCATCGTTCAGTTTGAGAGCCATAAAACATCGGTCATCGGAGACATTCTCCGTGGACAGAAGCAATAACGTCCCTTCTTCTTCTGTCTTATTCGCCGGAACCGCGACTGCTTTAACCGACGGTTCCGGCAATTTTTTCTTTGACCTTCCCGCGCCGCCGACCTATCCCGAAAAGGCACAAAAGCCGGAAAAGACCGATGATCGAAGCCACATTGCGCGAGAGCGAAGACAACCCGGTTCCCGGCAACCATACCGTCGGATATTTTACCGGCGATCGCGGCAAACAGCTTCGCTATGCGATCTTTCGCGCCAGCCGCCAGGTGGCCCGCGGAACCGTGGTTTTGCTGCATGGCAGGAACGAATGTATCGAGAAATATTTCGAAACGGTTAGCGATCTCACCGCCATGGGTTTCTGGGTTGCGACCTTCGATACGCGCGGGCAGGGCGGTTCCGAAAGATTGCTGAAAAAACCGGGTGCCGGGCATGTGCGGCGGTTCTCCGACTACCAGCGTGATATCAGCCTTTTTCTCGAACAGGTGGTGTTGCCGGATACGCGGCTGCCATTCTTCATGATCGCGCATTCCACCGGCGCGCTTGCAGCGCTTGCCGCCGCACCCGGCCTGTCGAACCGGATCGACCGTCTCGCGCTTTGTTCGCCCTTCATCGAGCTGGACAGCCAGCAATCCGTCCCCTCATCCGTCATTCGGGCGGTGGCGACGGCTCTAAGTCTCGTTGGCCTTGGACGGGTCCAGCTCGGCAAGGATCAGCGGGAGCGGGATTTCGACGGCAATCCGCTCACCTCGGACTCCAGACGTTTTGCAAGAAATCTCTCGCTGCACAGGCAGTTTCCGGAACTTTTCATCGGCGCGCCGACGGCGCGCTGGGTCTATGAGGCGCTGAAGACCATGGGACGGGTGGTCCGTCAGGACCATCTGACCAATATCACCATTCCGACCCTTATTCTGGCGCCGATGCTGGATACCATCACGCCCTATAAGGCGCAGGAAGAACTCTCACGCAATTTCCGGGCAGCGCAGCTTCTTCCGATCACCGGTGCGCGCCACGAATTGCTGCATGAGCGCGATGTTTTCCGTAAACAGGCGCTGGCGGCCATCGACGCGTTTTTCGCGCCGGAGTGATGGCCGCTTAAGCGGGCTACCTTAGAGTTTTGAGAGAATGGCGAGCGCCTGTTCGTGCACTGCCTTTGAGCCGGCTGCGAGAATGCGTCCGCCATTTTCCGGACGTCCGCCATCCCAGGTCGTCATGATGCCGCCGGCCTGCTCGATCACAGGGATCAACGCGCCGACATCATAGGGCTTCAGGCCCGATTCGATCACCAGGTCGACATGCCCGGCCGCAAGCAGGCAATAGGCGTAACAATCCACGCCGTATCGGAAAAGACGGACCTGATCCTGCACCTTTTCGTAGAAGGGCTTTTCTTCCGCGGTGAAGATGTGGGGGCTTGTGGTGAACAGCACTGCGTCTGACAGCGAAGCACAGTCGCGCGTGCGGATTTTCCGCTCGCCATCCGGCCCGAAATACCATGCCGCCTCGCCATCGGCGAAATAACGCTCTTTGGTGAAGGGCTGGTCCATGATGCCCATGGCGGCGCGGCCGGCTGACTGGAAACCGATCAGCGTGCCCCAGACCGGCACGCCGGAAATGAAGGCGCGGGTGCCGTCAATCGGGTCGATGACCCAGATATGCTCGCGGTCGAGACCGACATTGCCATGTTCTTCGCCCAGAATGCCATGCTGCGGAAAGCGGGCTTCGATCAGCGCGCGAATGGCTGTTTCTGCGGCCTGATCGCCTTCCGTCACTGGATCGTAGCCGCCATCCTGCTTGTTGGCGACGGCAATGCCCGTGCGGAAGCGGGGAAGCGTTTCTGCGCTGGCGGCGTCGGCAAGTTTGAAGAAGAAATCCCGGTCGGGCAGCATGCGAAACCTCATTGCCTGAATATTGGGTCTGAATTCCATTGGGGCAATGCATAGACCGGAATCGCATCCGCCGTCCACTCATACGAATGAAGGCACCGGCGTTTCCATATTTTCAGCATAAGCCTAAAAAATATGCATAAAATAAAATGATTGACAATTGTGCAATTACTGCGTAGCGTCATCCTACAGTCTTTGACTGTAAATACCCTCCTTGGGTGTTTCCTCCCTAGACTTGACCGCGCCAAGGCGCGGTTTTTTTTGTCCGGCGGGCCGCCAGACGATCCGGGATAAAAGATTGAAATAGCGGATGATTCGCGCTGCTATTCGGCAGCGAGCGACGTTTCTATCGCGTATTCGGAAACGAAGGCGCCGAGCTGGCGCATGAAGATTTCAAGGGACGCCTGAATGGCAGGAAAATCGGCTTTTTTCAAAAGCGTCTTTTCGTCCACGTAAAGCGCCCGGTTGACCTCGATCTGCAGCGCATGGAGAGAGCGGATGGGCCGGCCATAATGTTCGGTGATGAAGCCGCCGGCATAGGGTTTGTTGCAGACTGCGACGAAACCCAGTTCCTCAAGAAAATGCAGCGCGGCGCGGGAGACTTCCTGGGATGCGCTGGTGCCGTAGCGATCGCCGATGATCACATCCGGCCTGAGATTCGAGCCGGCGACGCGGATATTGCCCGGCATGGAATGGCAGTCGATCAGCACCGCCATTCCGAAATTGGCGTGGGTGCGAGACAGCAGGCGGCGCAGGCAGGCATGATAGGGCTTGTAGATCGTCTCGATCCGCGAAAGCGCCTCGTCGACCGGCAGGCGGTGGGCATAGATATCCATATTCTCGGCGACAATGCGCGGCACTGTTCCGAGACCGCCGGCGACCCGCATGGAGCCGATATTGGCATAAGGCGGAAGCGTGCCTTCGAACATGCGGGGATCGAGTTCGTAGGGCTCGCGATTGACGTCCAGATAGGCGCGCGGGAAATTCGCTTTGAGAAGCGGCGCGCCGATCTCCGGTGCCGCCGCGAACAGCTCATCGACGAAGTGATCTTCGGAGCGGCGGATCTCGTGCGAATCGAGCCTTGCCGACTCCAGGAAGGAAATCGGGTAGCAGCGGCCGCTATGGGGGGAATTATAGACGAATGGCAGGGTTTGAACGGAAGGTTCCGTTACTTCGAACAGCTCATATTCACCCGTTATCCAGTCCATTCAGGGTCATTTACCATGTCGCAAAACTATCAGGACGTTCATGTTGCCAGTTACGGCGCGGCAAGTCCATACTATCGCCCAATCAGCGCTATACCGATTCACGTGTTCACAGGATATTTACCGTGAAAATCCTATAATCGGGCTAGGGTATTCCAAACATTGAGTAGTTACGGTCACTTATGATGAATCAGAAAATTCTTCTCGCTGAAGACGACAACGATATGCGCCGCTTCCTCGTCAAGGCGCTGGAAAAAGCCGGTTACAAGGTTTCTTCCTTCGACAATGGCGCCAGCGCCTATGATCGGCTTCGCGAAGAGCCATTTTCGCTTCTGCTGACCGATATCGTCATGCCCGAAATGGACGGCATCGAGCTTGCGCGGCGCGCGACCGAACTCGACCCGGACCTCAAAGTCATGTTCATTACCGGCTTTGCAGCCGTTGCGCTGAATGCCGATTCGAAGGCTCCGAAGGACGCCAAGGTGCTTTCCAAGCCGTTCCATCTGCGCGATCTGGTGGATGAGGTCAACAAACTCCTTGTGGCGTAAGGCCTCTCAAAAAACCTTCACAAAACCGAAAAAAAGCAGTTGACGCATGAACCGGTTTTGTGGTCTATCCGCCGCCACGGAGGGCGTGTAGCTCAGCGGGAGAGCACTACGTTGACATCGTAGGGGTCACAGGTTCAATCCCTGTCACGCCCACCATCCGAATTCTTAAGTATCAAGGCCTTGCGAGAGATCGCAGGGCCTTTTTGCATAGTGGCCCCAGCGGGTGACACTTGCATCTGCCTTACCGTTTTTGACGCCACGCGTTCGGAGATAAAATTAGTATCCCGCACGTATTTCACGAGAGATCGACCCCGGTTCCGATTTCTGCTCTGGGGGTATTCAGGTCAGGCGTCGACAGTCCGGACATTGAAAGAGCATCGATGAGGTTACGGCGCTTTACAATAAGGCGTTCGAACCGGCTGTAGGTCATCAACACATGGGGTGGCTTATCGCGATCTGCAGTGTCACAGGTCCTGCTTGGGCGGTTTTCTTTGTCTGCTGCAGTCATGGCTTCCCATCAACTCACAATTTATTGTTGTTGCGCTTCGGAGCAATATCGCCTTGTTTGTAGACTCAAAATCTTCACGGGGAGAGAAAACGATGTCCATAAAAACAACAACTCGCGCCGCTCTGCTGGTAGGATCGCTTCTGATTGGGGCGAGTTCTGCACTTGCAGAAACAGTTCTACACCGCGGCAATGCCGGCGAACCGCAAACGCTCGATCAGGCACAGACCTCGATCAACATCGAAGAATTTATCCTGAAAGACCTTTATGAAGGTCTCACCATTTACGACGCCGCCGGCAAGATCGTCCCCGGTACGGCGGAAAGCTGGACATTGTCTGACGATGGTACCGTCTACACGTTCAAACTGCGTGCGGATGCGAAGTGGTCGGATGACACGCCGGTAACGGCCGGAGATTTTGTGTTCTCCTACCAGCGCGTCGAAGACCCAAAGACCGCAGCAAAATATGCAAATATCCTTTACCCGATCAAGAACGCCGAAAAGATCAACAAGGGCGAAATTGCCGTTGACCAGCTTGGCGTGAAGGCAGTGGATGACAAGACCCTTGAAATCACGCTCGAGCGCCCGACCCCTTTCTTCCTTGAGCTCCTTGCTCACCAGACGGCTCTGCCAATCTCAAAGGCGAGCTACGAAAAGAACGGCGCCAACTTCGTAAAACCGGGCGTCATGGTCTCGAACGGCGCCTATAAGCTCGAAACGCATGTACCCAATGACAGCCTGACGGTCGTCAAGAACACCAGTTTCTGGGACGCACCGAACACCAAGATCGACAAGGTTATCTTTTACCCGATCGACGACCAGGCCGCATCCGTTCGTCGTTTCGAAGCAAAGGAAATGGACCTCGCGTACAACTTTTCTGCGGACCAGATCGACCGTCTGCGCACGTCCTATGGCGAGCAGGTTCACGTTTCGCCGACGCTTGCGACCTACTACTACACCTTCGATACCCGCGAAGCCCCATATAACGACGTCCGTGTTCGCCAAGCCCTGTCCATGGCGGTGGACCGCGATTTCCTCGCCAAGGAAATCTATGGCGGTTCTCAGATCCCAGCCTACTCCATGGTTCCCCCGGGTATGGAATCTTACGGAGAGCCGGCGAAGGCTGATTTTGCCACGCTGTCGCAGCTTGATCGTGAGGACGAAGCCCTCAAACTTATGAAGGAAGCGGGTTATGGTGAGGGCGGCAAGCCGCTTTCCATCGAAATCCGTTACAACACAAACCCGAACCATGAACGCGTCGCGACAGCCATCGCGGACATGTGGAAAAACACCTTCGGCGCAAATGTGTCGCTGGTGAACCTCGACGTCGCCTCACACTATGGATACCTGCAGGAAGGCGGCAAATTCAACGTGGCGCGCGCCGGGTGGGTTGCCGACTATGCGGATGCTGAAAACTTCCTTGCGCTTTCAGTTTCCTCCAACAAGACCTTCAACTATTCCAAGTTCAACAACGCGGAATATGATGCGCTGCTGCAAAAATCCTACGACGAAAAGGATCCTGCAGCACGTTCCAAGCTGCTTCATGAAGCGGAGACCATTCTTATGAAGGAGCAGCCGGTTGCCCCGCTTCTGACGCAGGCCGACCTTTGGCTGGTTTCCAATCGCGTCAAGGGTTGGGTAGACAATGCTGCCAACGAACACCTCAGCCGCTTCCTGAGCGTTTCCGAATAAGCAGCAGTGGCACGGTGGCCAACACCACCGTGCCATGCCGGAGCTCGAAAAACCATGATCTCGTTTATCCTGCGCCGTTTGGCGAGCGCCGTGCCGACCTTGTTTATCGTCGTCACGATTTCGTTTTTCCTGATGCGTTTTGCACCGGGCGGTCCGTTCAATCTTGAACGTCCCCTGCCGCCGCAGACGATGGAAAACCTGATGAGAACCTATCATCTGGACGAACCATTGTGGCGCCAGTATCTCATCTATCTCGGCAATGCCGTCACCGGCGATTTCGGTCCGAGCTACATCTACAAGGACAATACCGTCGCGCAGTTGATCGGCAAAGGTCTGCCCTATTCGCTGGAACTCGGCAGCTATGCTCTTTTGCTGGCGCTGGTGGGCGGCGTTCTCGCTGGCACCCTGGCCGCGCTCAGGCAGAACAATGCCTTCGATTTTTCGATCATGTCCATTTCGACGGTCGGCGTTACCGTGCCGAACTTCGTTGTAGCACCTGTTCTCACGCTTATCTTTGCCGTCATGCTCGGGCTTCTGCCAGCAGGCAGCTGGGGCGACGGATCGCTTAGGTATCTCATCCTTCCAATGATCGCGCTCGCTTTACCGCAGCTTGCGGTTATCGCGCGTCTGACACGCGGTGCAATGATCGAGGCTTTGCGGATGGACCATATCCGTACTGCCAAGGCTTACGGCCTTCCAGCGCGCAGCGTGGTGGTGTTCCACGCTATGCGTGCGGCGATGCTTCCGGTCGTTTCCTATCTGGCTCCCTGTGCCGCGGCTCTGCTGACGGGTTCGGCAGTCATCGAGACGATCTTCACTATTCCGGGTGTCGGCCGCTACTTCGTTCTTGGTGCGATCAATCGTGACTACACCCTGGTCATGGGAACCGTCGTTCTCGTCGCCATTTTCGTCATCGTGTTCAATCTCGTGGTCGATATTCTTTACGGCCTGCTCGATCCGAGGGTCAGACATGACTGATATCCCCGGGAATACCGCCCATCAACCATTGGTGAAAAGCCGAAGCCTGTTCCAGCTGGCTGCGCTGCGTTTCCGACGAAACAAAGCCGCCATGGCGGGCTCCATCATGCTCCTGCTGATTACGCTTTTCTCATTCATCGGTCCGCATTTCCTTACACACACCTATGATCAGGTGTTTTCGTCCTATGTCTCCGTCGCTCCAAGCCTTGAGCCGCGCCCGGATGTGAACAACCTTCAGGGCGTGATGGAGGGCGTTGCCAGCCGGGCGCGCGTGGAGCTGAAGGAATTTTCCGTCGAAGGGCAAACCTTCACGGCCACCGTCACCTCCAGCAGCCCGATCGACCCGCGCACGACACGCTATTTCGACCGCGCCAACGAATTCGAAAACACGAAGGTCGTCGCCACCGAAGATGAGGGGCGAACACTGAAGCTGGAAGGCGAAGTAAACCGCGAATACTTCCTCTTCGGCACGGATTCGAACGGTCGCGACATGCTGGCTCGCGTGATGCTGGGGGGACAAATCTCAATCGCCGTTGGCGTTCTCGCCAGCCTCGTTTCGCTCGGAATCGGCGTTCTTTACGGCGCAACTGCGGGATATATCGGGGGGCGTGTCGACAATGTGATGATGCGTTTCGTCGAAATCCTCTATTCGCTGCCCTTTGTCTTTCTGGTGGTCGTTCTGGTGGTCTTTTTCGGCCGCAGCTTCATCCTGATCTTCCTGGTCATCGGTGCGGTGGAATGGCTGGATATGGCGCGTATCGTCCGCGGTCAGACGCTTGCCCTGAAACGGAGGGAATTTGTGGGCGCCGCACAGGCTTTGGGTTTGAGCGACTGGCAGATCATCCGCCGTCACATCATCCCGAATACGATCGGGCCCGTCGTCGTGTTCGTAACGGTGGTCGTACCCAAGGTCATTCTTCTGGAAAGCTTCCTCTCTTTCCTCGGCCTTGGCGTGCAGGCGCCGCTTACGAGCTGGGGCGCGCTGATTTCCGAAGGCGCCAACAATATCCAGTCAGCCCCGTGGCTCCTGATATTCCCGGCGATCTTCTTCGTACTGACCCTGTTTTCGCTCAATTTTGTGGGTGACGGGTTGCGTGATGCACTCGATCCCAAGGATCGTTGACATGAATACGACATCTGAAACCATCCTCACCGTCCGTAATCTCAAGGTCGATTTCACGACGCCGGACGGCACGGTGAAAGCCGTCAAGGGTATCGATCTTGACGTCAAGCAGGGCGAAACGCTTGCCGTCGTCGGAGAATCCGGTTCCGGCAAAAGCCAGACCATGATGGGCATCATGGGGCTGCTTGCATCCAACGGCGTTGTTGAGGGCTCGGCAAAATATCGCGGACGCGAGCTGATCGGTCTGCCGGTCGGCGAGCTGAACAATATCCGGGGTGCGAAAATCACCATGATTTTCCAGGAGCCGATGACCTCGCTCGATCCTCTCTACAGGATCGGCGCGCAAATCGCCGAACCGATCCTCCACCACAGGGGCGGCAGCAGAAAAGAGGCTCGCGCCCGCGTTCTCGAACTGCTGAAGCTCGTGGGAATTCCCGATCCGGAGCGGCGCATAGACAGCTATCCCCACGAACTTTCCGGTGGCCAGCGCCAGCGCGTCATGATCGCCATGGCTCTCGCGAATGAACCGGATATTCTGATTGCGGATGAGCCGACCACTGCGCTTGACGTGACGATCCAGGCGCAGATCCTCGACCTTCTGAAGTCGTTGCAACAACGCTTCGGCATGGCCATCGTCCTGATCACGCACGATCTCGGCGTGGTCCGCCATTTTGCCAATCGTGTGGCTGTCATGCGCCGTGGGGAGATTGTCGAGTCCGGTACGACGGAAGATATCTTCGATCGCCCACAGGCGGATTACACCAGGATGCTTCTCGATGCCGAGCCCAGCGGGCACAAGCCGGCCATTAGTGCAGAGGCGCCGGTCGTCCTCTCCGGCCAGGGCGTGACGATCGATTATACAATTCCTGGTGGCTTTTTGTCGAAGTCCCGCAGGTTTCGAGCCGTCGACGGCGTCAATGTCAACCTTCACCAGGGACAGACCATAGGCATCGTCGGTGAATCCGGATCAGGCAAGTCCACGCTCGGTCGTGCGCTTCTGCGTCTAATTGTGGCAGATGGCCGCATTTTCTTCGATGGGAGGGAAATTACCGGACTTGATCGGAAGGCAATGCGGCCATTGCGGCGGCGTCTGCAGCTTGTGTTCCAGGACCCCTATGGCTCGCTTTCGCCAAGACAGACGGTCGGAGAGATCATCACGGAAGGCCTGTTTGTGCATGAGCAACGACTGAGCCGAGCGGAACGGGACAAGCGGGCAATAGAAGCACTGAAAGAAGTCGGTCTCGATCCCGCCGCTCGCAACCGTTACCCTCACGAGTTCTCGGGCGGACAACGTCAGCGTATCGCAATTGCCCGCGCGATCATCCTCAAACCGGATGTCGTCATTCTCGACGAACCGACATCCGCACTGGACCGATCCGTTCAGGGACAGGTTATCGACCTGCTGCGTGATTTGCAGAAGACGCATGGCCTTTCTTACATCTTCATCAGCCACGACCTTTCTGTCATCAAGGCGATTTCGGATTACGTCATCGTCATGAGAAACGGGAAGATTGTGGAGGAAGGAGAAACGGATGCCATATTCAGCAGTCCAACGGCTGAATATACTGAAACACTCATCAAATCTGCTTTCTCGGTGGAAGCGGCACCATAGATTATCGCACGGCCGCGGCAGGCCTTCTCTGGCCCTGAATCACTGGAAAAAGAGCGGCAATGTCATACGGCCGGGCTAGTTGCACCTATTTTCGACCGAATCCGTAATCCGCCGCTCGGGAATACTGCTCTGACTGCCTTTTCGTGAGCATGTCAGCGTCGCAGCGATCGGCGCCCGCCGCATGGCCGCCTCGAGTGGCAAGCCGCAGTCCAATCCTGAGGCAGCACGCCGACGAAACAATCGCCGGCTGCCGTTGTGTCCTGTACGTCGACGGAGGTGCTGAACATGACGCGGTTTCCTTAAGCGATCTGAACGAAGTGACCTTCGCCGGCTTCTTCGTAGGTCCGCTTCGGCGGCACATAATCGGCGGCGCGGAACGGGCTTTTGATCTCGTCATTGGAGATACGGCGCGTCTGTCGGCGCGAGGGATCGGCAATCGGGACCGCTGCCATCAGCCGTTTGGTATATTCGTGCTGCGGGTTTTCGAAGACGGCCTGACGCGGGCCAATTTCGACGATCTCTCCGAGATACATCACGGCGACGCGGTGGCTGATGCGCTCGACAACCGCCATGTCATGGCTGATGAAGAGATAGCCGAGACCGTATTTTTCCTGCAGGTCCAGCATCAGATTGATGACCTGCGCCTTGACCGAGACATCGAGCGCGGACACCGACTCGTCGGCAATCAGGAGCTTCGGCTCCAGCGCCAGGGCGCGGGCGATACAGACGCGTTGACGCTGGCCGCCGGAAAATTCGTGCGGGAAGCGGTCCGCCATCGAAGCGGAAAGGCCGACACGTTCCAGAAGGTCACCAACGCGCTGACGCGCTTGCGAAGCTGGCGCCAGACCATGGGTGACGATCGGCTCGGCGATCGCCTGGCCGACGCGGATACGTGGATTGAGGCTTTCGAAAGGGTCCTGGAAGATCATCTGCGCTTCGCGGCGGATATCGGCGAGGTCGCTCTTGCCGGCCGTGAGTACATTCTTGCCGCCAATCTGCACTTCACCGGATACCGCATCGGTAAGCCGAATGATCGAGCGGCCGGTGGTAGATTTACCGCAACCGGATTCGCCGACCAACGACAGGGTTTCCCCCTGACGCAGTTCCAGCGATACGCCTTCGACCGCGTGGATGCAGCCGATGGTTTTGCGCAGGAAACCCTTCCTGATCGGAAAGCGCGTAATCAGGTTGTCGACCTTGAGGATCGGTGGGTGATTGCGCTTGACCGTATCCTCGGTCGGCTTGACCGGCTGGATTTCCCCGGTTGCCATGTCCACCTGCGGAAACCGCAATGGACGATCCTTGCCGGTCATCGAGCCAAGCTGCGGTACTGCCGACAACAGCGCGCGGGTATAGGGATGTTTGGCGCCGGCAAATAGATCATGCGTCGTGCCGGTCTCAACCTGTTCGCCACGATACATCACCACCGTACGGTCGGATATTTCCGCAACAACGCCCATGTCATGGGTGATGAAGAGAACGGACATGCCTTCCTCTTCCTGCAGTGTCTTGATGAGTTCGAGGATCTGCGCCTGGATGGTTACATCGAGCGCCGTCGTCGGTTCGTCGGCGATCAGCAGCTTAGGGTCACAGGCAAGTGCAATCGCGATAACGACACGCTGGCGCATGCCGCCCGAAAAATTCATCGGGTATTCGTTAAGGCGCGACTTTGCCGAGGGAATGCGGACCTTTTCCAGAAGCCGCACGGCTTCCGCCTGAGCTTCGGTTTCCGTCATGCCGCGGTGCTGGCGCAGGACCTCGGTGATCTGCGCACCGATCTTCAGCACCGGGTTGAGCGATGTCATCGGCTCCTGAAAGATCATGCCAATGCGATTGCCGCGGATTTTCTGCATGTCTTCAAGCGGGATCGACAGAAGATCCTTGCCCTCGAACTCGATCTTTCCGGCCACGCGCGAATTGCCCGGCGACAGAAGCCGCATGATCGACATCGCCGTGACGCTCTTGCCTGAACCGGATTCACCGACAACGGCGACGGTTTCCTTCGGCGCGATATCGAAGCTGACATCATGCACGACATTGCGCCACTCGCCACCGACGCGGAAGGCCGTGTTGAGATTGGAAATCGAAAGAATTGGATTGGTCATGATCTTAGCCCTCACGACGCGGATTGAGGATGTCGCGCAGGGAATCGCCGATCAGGTTGATCGCGACGATGAGCAACAGAAGGGCGATGCCCGGGAATAGGCTGATCCAGTAGTCACCGGAAAGCAGGTATTCGAAGCCGTTCGAGATCAGCAGACCAAGGGACGGTTCCGTCACCGGCAGGCCGATGCCGAGGAAAGAAAGCGTTGCTTCCAGCATGATGGCATAAGCGACGCGCATGGTGGCGACGACGATCAGCGGCGGCAGGCAGTTCGGCAGGATGTGCCGGAACAGGATGTTGCGGTCCGGCAGCGCCATCGAGCGGGCGGCATCGACATAAGCGCGTTTGCGCTCGACCAGCGCCGAACCGCGGATCGTGCGGGCATAATAAGCCCATTGCGTCACCACCAGCGCCAGAATGATCTTGTCGACGCCCTGGCCGAGAATGGCGAGGAAAATCAGCGCAATCAGGATCGCGGGGAAGCTCAGCTGGATATCGACGATACGCATCAGCACCGAGTCCAGCCGGCCGCCGACATAAGCGCTGGTGAGGCCGATCGATGCGCCGATGACGAGCGCGATCGCCGCGCTGGAGAGGCCGACGAGGATACTGGTGCGCAGGCCATAGAGAATGGCGCTGAACAGGTCGCGGCCCTGCGTGTCGGTGCCGATCAGATAGGCCATGCCCGACATGCTTTCCGAACCCGGCGGCAGGCGACTGTCGAGAATGTCGAGCTGAGCCAGATCATACGGATTTTGCGGCGCGACGGCCGGCGCGAAAATGGCAGCCACGATAAAGATCGTCACCAGTATGATGCCGACGAGCGCGAGCTTGTCGTGCAGCAGCGCATGGACGACTTCCCGTGCGGGGGAACGCGAGATGGATTTCGCGCCGCTGTTTGCTGCGGCATGAACCGAAACGGTCGAGCTGTTGTTGTCGGTCATCACGAATTCCCCTCAAGGCGAACGCGGGGGTCGACGATGGAGTACAGAATGTCGACCAGAAGATTGATGATGCTGAACATCACCACGGTGATCATCAGGTAGGCAAGGATGACGGGACGGTCGAGAACGCCGATAGCGTCGATGATCAGCTTGCCCATGCCCGGCCAGGCAAAGATCGTTTCGGTGACGACAGCGAAAGCGATCAGCGAGCCAAGTTCCAGACCGATGACGGTGATCAACGGGATCAGCGTGTTCTTCAGCACATGCACGGTAACGATACGGCGTTCCGGCAGACCCTTGGCGCGGGCGAAACGAACGAAATCGAGCTGCATGGTTTCCATCACACCAGCCCTTGTAAGACGGATGACCAGCGAAATCTTGAACAGCGCCAGGTTGAATGCCGGCAACAGAAGATGCGCCAAACCATCGAACGTGAACAGGCTGAGCGGCACGCCAAGGACGTTGACAGTCTCGCCGCGACCCGATGCAGGCAACCAGCCCAAATAAACACTGAACAGCATGATCATCACGAGCCCGATCCAGAAGGTCGGCAGACTGAATCCGAGGATCGAAAAGGTCATGATCGACTTGGAAATAAAGCCCTTCGGCTTGAGGCCGGCATAAACGCCGAGCGGAATGCCGATAACAAGCGCCATGAACAGCGCGACGAAGGCAAGTTCCAGCGTTGCCGGCATGCGGTTCAAAATCAGGGTCAGCGCCGGCTGGTTGAACACAAAGGAATTGCCGAGATCGCCGGAAAGCGCACGCGTGAGGAACAGCCAGTATTGTTCCCAAACCGACTTGTCGAGTCCGAAGGACTGGATGACCTGCAGGCGTTCCGCCGGTGTCGCGGTCGGGCTCAGCAGAACGTCAACCGGATTGCCGACGAGATAGAGGCCGACAAAGACCAGAACCGACATGACAAAAAGCGTGAGCACGGTTTGTAGCGACCGGCTTAGAAGATATCCGCTCATGAGCTTGAGCCTCCCAGATTTTTTTTAGCGAGCGCTGCACCGCCATGGCGGGCGATGCGCTCGATCAGCAATTCGATGAAACCGGCTTCGTCGACATCGGTGACGACGGTGGTGTTCGCCGCCCGGTCCATCTTCTTGTAAAAATCGGCGTAGGTGTAACCCATCGTGAGACCGGTGACCTCAACGCCGACAAAAGCCTCACGGCTGGTGAACAATTCTGGCCGGATCAGCCATGCGATCGTCGTCGCATCATGGATCGGTCCGCCCGGTCGACCGAAACGTTTGACGTCGCTGCGGTCGAAGGTCGAGAAAAGATTGAAAAGGGCATCGCCCGCTTCGCCGCCGGCACGGAACCGTTCAAAATGTTTGGCGGTAAACAGCGCCTGGAAGGTCATGTCGAGCGGCATCAGCACAATCGGAACGCCGGACTGGAAGACGATTTCGGCGGCGTGCGGATCGGCATAGACGTTGAATTCGGCCCATGGCGTGCGATGGCCAAGTGCGGTGAAAGCTCCCCCCATCGAAACGATCCGGCGGATGCCGCGGGCAACGTCCGGATGCTGGATCAACGCCAGCGCCACATTCGTCATCGGCCCGATAGAGCAGATGGTGACCGGCTCGCCTGCCGCTGCCGCCGCCCGCGCCGTGCGGACGATGAAACGCACGGCGTTTTCTTCCGCCGCAACGATATCGCCGGCCTTGACCAGCGTATCGTCGAAAGCGCCGATGCGAGCGTATTTCCCATAGACCTGTTCGCGCACCAGCGGACCGCTGGCACCGGCATAAACCGGCACATCACGCCGTCCGCTCAGGCCAACCAGCTTGCACGCATTGGTGACCGTATCGCGAAGCGGCACATTGCCGGCGACAATGGATAGTCCCAGAACCTCGATTTCCGGCGAGGCAAGCGCCATCAGAATGGCGGCGGCATCGTCCACGCCCGGATCCGCATCTATGATGACCTTGTGGGGTTTCATGCGACGACCTTTTCGGCATAACGCGACAGGCGCTCGAGGAAGAATGCTATCACGCCTTCCGCATCGACCCTGGTGACGATGTCGGCATTCGGCTCCAGGCCGCTCTTGCCGTACCAGTCGGCAATCGTCTGGCCCATGCAAAGCTCGCTTTCATATTCGACGAACACACGTGCTTTCTGGGTTTCAAACAGATGCGGCGCAAGAATATAGGCCATGACCAGGGGATCATGCAGCGGACCGCCACGCGAACCATAACGGGGTACGTCGTTACGATCCCAGAACGCCATCAGTTCGGCAAGCGTCTGGGAAATGCGACCGCTGACGCGGGAAAACTCAGTGACATGTTCCGGCTTCAGCATGACCTGATGGGTAGCATCGAGTGCCAGCGCGACAATCGGGATGCCGCTGGAAAACACCACATGCACGGCATGCGGATCGGCCAGAACATTATATTCTGAGGTCATCGTGCGGTTGCCGGGTTCGCGATAGGCGCCACCCATCATCACGATACGCTCGATGCCTCCAGCGATCTGCGGTTTCATACGCAGCGCGACGGCAATATTGGTCATCGGCCCCAGGCAGCAGAGCGTGATACGCTCGCCCTGTTCGGCGGCCTTGCCCAGCGCGTCGATCAGGAAATCGACGGCGGAAGTCTCTTCCGCCTTCTTCACCGGTTCCGGCAATACGGTGTTGCCGAGACCCGTCTTGCCATGAAACTGGCCATGGATCGGCTCACGCAGCATCGGCCGGAAGCAGCCGGCATAGACCGGGATGTCGGCGCGATTGCCGAGTTCGCAGACCTGCAGCGCATTGCGCACCGTGCGCTCCAGCGGCTGGTTGCCACAGACCGGCGTGATGCCCAGAATCTTAAGTTCCGGCGACACGAATGCGGTCAACAGGGCAATCGTGTCATCGATACCCGGATCACAATCGACGATGATCGAAATCGGCTTCATTCTCAATGCCTTCAATGTGTGGGATCAGAAAACTCAGAGCGCGCCGACATCGCGCAGCACACTGGCGATTTCCACTCGCGCGGCTTCGCCGAGCGGCATTTGCGGATGTATCGGCGCACCGACGGCAAAACCCTGCAGATCGAGCGCCGTCTTGATGCAGGCGGCGATCGAATATTTCGCGAAAATCTCGTTGACCTTCCACATCGGCCGCTGAAGGTCCATCGCACGCATCCAGTCGCCGGCCTTGGCCACCTCATAAAGCGCAATGCTCTGCTTGGGCACGATGCAGGCCGGACCGGCCATCCAGCCCACACCGCCAATCATCATCACGCACACCGGGATGTGCGCGGAGGCTGCAAATACCTCCATCCGGCCGCGGGTCCGCTCGATGATGGAGAGCAGGCGCCCCGTATTGGTCGAGGCGTCCTTGATGTAGCGGATATTATCGACCCGGCTCAGTCGCTCGATAACCGGCAACGAAAGATCGGAACGCTGGAACTGCGGATTGGTATAGAGCACCACCGGACGGCCCTTGGCCGCCCCGGCGATCGCAGTGAAATAGGCTTCCACACCCTCGTCGCTGACCGGAAAATAAGCTTCGAGGATCGCCAGAATGCCATCCGCACCGGCCGCGACCATATATTCCGTCTGGGCAACGGCGTCGGCAGTAGAAGTCGACGCCACGCCGGCGACAACGGGAACCCGGCCGCGATTGGCCGAGATCACGGTATCGACAACGCGGCGTCTTTGCTCCTGGGAGAGATAGGCAAATTCACCCGTGCTGCCGAGCGGCGTCAGACCATGCACGCCCGCGTCGACCAGGTGGTCCACCAGATCCGTCAGCACACCTTGCATCACCTCACCGCGGCTATCGACCGGGGAAACGAGATAGGGAAATACACCGCTGAAAGACATGGTGGACCGCTCCTTTTTTCGATCAGTTCGGCTTCACATAGTAGGGAAGCGTGTAACCGTCGGAACGACCCGCATAGTTGATATCGCTCTTCACCGCCCAGGTGTTGGCGAGATAGAAAACCGGAATGACACCGAGATCCGTCATCGCGATTTCCGTAGCCTTCTTCAGAAGTTCCTCACGCTTGGCGTCGTCGAGCGTCGAGCGGGCTTCGTTCAGGGCCTTGTCGAATTCCGGATTGGAATAACGACCGCGATTGCCCTGACCGGCCTTTTCGCCGTAGGTCTCGAGGATCGGTCCAAGAACGCCCGAAGCCTCACCGGTTTCGACGGCGGCACCGCCCATGATGAACGAAAACTCAAGGTTCGAGGCACGGGTAAAATAGACGCTGCCCGGAAGGGTGGCAACTTCGGTCTTCACGCCGACGCGGCTGAAGAACTGGCCGATGGCCTGCGCAACCTTGCTATCGTTCGGATAACGGTCATTCGATGCATGGAAGGTCAGCTGGAAACCGTCGGGATAACCGGCCTTCGCCAACAGTTCCTTGGCCTTGGCCGGGTCATAGGCGTCGACTTTGATGGCGGGATCATAACCGAAATAGCCTTCCGGCACGACCTGGCCGGCCGGCACGCCCTGCCCGTCCATGATGCGGTCGACCAGCGCTTCGCGGTTGATCGACAGGGACAGAGCGCGGCGCACTTCCGGTTTCAGGAGCGGGTTCTTGCCATCCGGACCCTTGGCGAAAGGCGATTCTTCGCGGGCTTGGTCCATGTGCAGATACATGATGCGGTTACCGGCAATGTTGACGACCTTCAGCTTGTCGGATGCCTCAAGCCGGCGGGTATCGGCCGTCGGGATGCTTTCGATCATGTCGACATCGCCCGAAAGCATGGCGGCAACGCGCGCGCTCGGGTTCTTGAAGACCCGGAAGGTCACCTTGTCCCAGGCAGCTTTTTCGCCCCAATAGGCATCATTGCGTGCAACAACGACATTGTCGTCCGGCGACCAGGAAACGAACTTGAACGGGCCGGTGCCGATAACACCCTCGCCGGTGTTCATTTCGCCCGTCGTAACCTTTTCCATTTCGGCCGGGAGCATCGCGATTCGACTGAGATTGTTGAGCAGAAGCGGCGTCGGGCCGGCAGTCTTGATACGGACCGTCAGCGGATCGACGGCTTCGACCTCGGTTATAGCCTTCACGTAAGCGGCAAAGGAGCTTGGGCTGTTGGTCGAGGCAAGTGGAATGCGCTTGATGCTGGCGACCACGTCTTCAGCGGTGAAATCGCTGCCGTCGTGAAATTTCACGCCTTCGCGCAGCTTGAATTCCCAGGTCTTGTCATCGACGATTTTCCAGGAAACAGCGAGCGCTGGCTGGATCTGCTGCTTGTCGTCCTGATTGACGAGACCATCGAAAATGTTGCGCGCCATCGCACTGTTCGGGCCGACGACGTAAAATTGCGGGTCCATGGACGTCGTGGAGGCGGACAGACCAACGGTCAGATCCCGCGCCTCGCTCGCGAACGGCATGGCGAAAACAGACGCTGCCAATGCGGCTGCGAAAACAGAAAACTTCATGACGGGGACTCCTCCAGGTTGTCCGACCCGCGCTCCCTGCGGGTAAAAGACGAATTAACGTTTTACCTGGCAAAAGAAAAATTGCATTTTGTACTTAAGCCATGCCGCAATGTTATGGAAGGAAACCAGGTGAGACTGAAACCGAGGCAGGTCGAAGCGTTTCGAGCCGTGATGATGACCGGTGGCATTACTGCCGCGGCCGAAGCCCTGAACGTCACACAGCCGGCCGTCAGTCGCCTTATCCGCGATCTCGAGGAGATCGTTCAAATGCGACTGTTTGAACGCGTCGGCGCCAGATTGGTGCCAACCGCGGAAGCCACACAGTTTTATCGGGAGGTCGAGCGGCTTTATCTCGGCCTCGACCAGATTGCTCAGGCCGCCGATGACATACGCGCGCACAAGAATACCGTTCTGCGCATTGGCAGTGTGACGTCGCTGGTTCGCCCCTACCTGCATCGGGCGATTGTCGAAACCATTGGCGACCGGCTGGATATTCCGCTGGTGATCGACGTCGAAAACAGCCGGCATATATGGGATATGGTCGACCAGAACCGCTACGATCTCGGGCTGGTTTTCGGTTCTCCCAGAATGGCGGACAAGAACGCCACGCCTCTGCACAGCTCCTATGCCGTTGCCGCAATGACGGCAGATCATCGACTGGCATCCCGCCGGGTCGTCACGCCAAATGACCTTCTCGAGGAACGAGTGCTCATTCCCGGCCGCAATTCTCCGCTCAGGCTAGCGCTCGACCGCGCCTTCTCAATCGAAGACCACCAACCGATAAGCACAATGGAAACGTCAATGCTGAACTGCTGCCACTTTGCATCGGCGGGCATGGGCGTTGGCATCGTGGATCATACCAGCCTGCGCTCTGCCGGTGCCGAAGTGGTGGCGATACCATTCGAACCGAAGATCGAAGTGTCCTACTACGCGATACGGCCAATCGGTGCGCAGAGAATTGCTGTTCTTGATGAATTGATTGAGCGCATCCGCCAAATGATGAGCACCGCCGGAGATCTTGGTTCGTACCTAGCACTACGAGAGTCTTGAGATCCCATCAGGGGTGAGTAGCGGTCTGCTCCGTGGCAGAGTGAGGTCGCTAGAAAACTCTCTGGAGGCCAACCATGCCGATAACAGCAGATCAATCTCAAAAGCAAACCGCTACCCTCGTCGATCTTGGCGCAATTTTCATCTCGTTGGAATTGAGCAAATCAACGTGGCTGGTGACGGCTCTGTTGCCATGTAGCGAGAAGATGTCCCGCTATACCGTCAGTGGGGGTGACATTGCCGGCCTGTTCTCGTGTTTTGGCGAGCTTCGCCAGAAAGCCAAACGTCGAAAGAACATACTTTACCCGCTGGTAGTGATCCAAGAGGCCGGACTGGATGGCTTCTGGCTCGGACGAATGCTGAGCAAGGAAGCCTGGATAGAGAGCCACATCGTAGAAGCCGCATCGATTGCCATGCCGCGCCGGCATCGCCGAGCGAAGACCGACCGGATCGATGGCGAAACGCTGATCCGCGCTTTGATTGCATGGAAACGCGGCGAGCCACGTGCATGCTCAATGGTCAAGCTTCTTACACCTGAGGAGGATGACAACCGACGGATTGGGCGGGAGAGGAAAACTCTGATCGCCGAACGCGTCTTCCACGTCAACCGCATAAAAGGACTGCTCTTCACTCAAGGAATTCGAGATTATGAACCTGTCAATCGGGATCGCCGCCAGCGTCTAGACGAGCTTCGAACCGGTGACGGGCATCCGCTAGCAAAACATTTAAAAGCCGAAGTCTGCAGAGAGCTCGATCGCCTCGAGTTGTTGCTCACACAAATCAAGGCTGTCGAAGCAGAGCGAGATGCCTTGATCGTTCGCGAGACGTCGGAGACACCGAGGGAAGCGACCGCTCTTTTGGGCATCAAGGGAATAGGGCCGGAATTCGCTACGATACTTTACACGGAAGGGCTGTTTCGGCACTTCGACAACCGACGCCAAATCGCATCGTACGCAGGACTCGCCCCCTCCCCTTGGCAAAGCGGTAACGTCAATCGCGAGCAGGGCGTGTCCAAGGCCGGAAATCCTCGTTTACGAACAACCATGGTCGAACTCGCCTGGCTATGGTTGCGGCATCAACCGAACTCCACATTAACATTATGGTTCAAGGAACGCATCGCTCGGAACGCCGGCCGCTTAAAGACGCCGATGATTGTCGCGCTCGCGCGCAAATTACTCGTAGCTCTCTGGAAGTATGTGACGTCTGGCGTCGTGATCGAAGGTGCGATCATGAAAACCGCCTGAGGCCGAAAGAGCCTACAAAACGCAAAATATAATCCTCAGGGCCTGATCAGCTCTGACGGATCCAGGTGGACGAACCGGGTATCCTTTTGGCTTTACACGCCGATCTTGAGTTTGGTCTCGTTCTCCTGAGCCCGTGCCCGTCGAATGCGGGATAATGGTGCAGCCGCTAAGAGCGGCGACCGGATGTGAGGTTGTATAGGCCCAAGAACCGGGCCGGTAATTGTTATGGGCTCAGACCGCGGATCCCCTACCAAGGAGAAATTCGATGCCACTCAGATAAACGATTGACAAAAAACCTGATGTGAAGGGATACGGATCGTTCCCGGTATTTCTTTGTTCGCGTCCCTTGGCGACCAGCAGCGATCGCGATTTCCCTCTTTGCGGGATTATGGCGCCAACCGCACAATGATCGTGGCCTCGGAAGACGACAATTTCCGTTCGACGGCCAGAGCTTGCGCTGAATCAAGGCCACTGATGGTGACGCTGCCGCCCATAATCGGCTCTCTCACGACCGGCTCGAAGACCACGTCGCCATCAACCAGCAACTGGGTCTTCTTCCCGAGAGCCGCGCGGGTGAAATCCTCGAAGACCTTGGCGCTTTCCGGCGTCAACGCAATTTCCACCGCAGGTCCGGCAGCGGGATCGACCGAGGTTTTCACCTTTGCGACCTTGAGTGAAATCGGTGCAATGTCTCCGCTGCTGTCGGCAGCAGTTTTACCACCCTCATTCTGGTCGGGAGAGGAAGCAGTATCGGCATTGGTCTTCGCGCGGTACTGGTCCAGATCGATTGAAGCCTGCCTATTGTTTTCGGGTAGCGGCTCAACGCGTTGGCCAGACAGGGTCTCGGCAGTCCATGCATGCGGCGCGGGCAGGACCGGTGGCTGGTCCTCTCGCCAGATATGCGTAGCCACGGTGACCTTCATGCCGCCAACACTTGCGACCGTGTTTTCCAGCACTTCGATTGTCGAGCCGTCGCGTGTCGAATTCACGTAGGTCACGGTCCGCGACTTGCCGGCGCTTCTGGCCTGCGCCAGCTGCGCATCGGTCAGTTGCTTCGCGCGATCTGCAAAGCTTGCGATCATGCCATCGATCGAAGATTGCTGGGATTGGAGCAGGGCAGCCGGATCGTAGGTGACCTTCGCGCTGAACGTGGCTGTTTGCCGGGCCTTGTCGGCGGCTTCGAGTTTCCAGACGGTGTTTGTCGGAACGAGCACCCCTTTCAGTTCTTCGCTCCCCGCAACCGTCCATTCCTGTCCGATATCTGTCGTGAAAGCTTCGGAGGATTGCCCGAGCGCAAGGATCATGCTTTCCGGCGCGAGCACGTTAATGACGACAAGAGGATTACCTTTAACGGCCTGGAGCATGCGGGAGGCCGTGTTATCCGACGCGGACGTGGACAGGAGCATTTCCATATTGGCGATGATCTGATCGGCGCCGACAAGCGTCATAGGAGTACCGCTCGGATCCGCCTCGAATTCCAACTCCTCAACACCATAAGCGGCGAGCGAATTGCGAAACATGGCGTTCATCGCATAGGAATCCGCAGTGCCTGTCGCGTCCGGGGGAAGGTCGGCGGAAAGCCTCCATTTCACCCGCATCCCCTCGTCGTTTCGCGACAGCACCGTTGCCGATTGACGGAAATCGCCACGCATGACAACGGACGATGCTTCCGGTTTGTCGAGCCAAAGCGACATGTCGGTCTCGGTCGTCTTTTGAACGCGATAATGGCTCTCAGCCCCGATGGCGGGTTCATAAGGGGGAACGGTCACGCTTTCCGCCGCCTGGGCCGGGCCGGTTGCCATCGTTGCCTGGAATATCAGCCCGGCAGCGAGAAAGAGGAGAGGGACCAGACCGATATTGCGGCGCGTTACGTTCGTGTGAATTTGAATGCCCTCCGGTTACGGCGTATTCAACACCTGACATGCCGATTTTGTACTGTCTATCCCCAGTTCAACGCCACATGGCTTCTGTGGGCAGTGATTTTTAATCATTGAATTCTGTATTGCGTCGCGATTCCGCCACCATTGCACTCAGGCGGTGTTGCAGCTCGGGCGGTTCGAATTCCATCCGCACGCAGCCAAGCGCGTAGCACATTGCGGGAGTGAACGGCATCCAGGCTCTCAAAAGATCGAGCAGCTCATCGGACATCATGTTCTCCAACGGGTCGACGCCCAATTGGCCGAGAGCCCGTTCGTGATCGGGCATCTTTGCTTTCGCGATAATGGCGAGGGTGCGCTTTAACGCCAGATCTGCTGGCTCGTGATGCTGGTTCGTTGACCACCACCATGCATCGACGTCAGCAATATATGCGGCAATATAGGTTTCCGCAGTCATTGCCGGTTCGCCCAAAGCAGCCATATCCGGAACCCAAGAGGGATCGGATGCAATTTCGGATGGTGAAAATATGCCGGGAGGTGGCGTGTCGGAGCGGTGCCTCTTCAGGCCCGGTTTGCGATGGCGTGTCATGGCGAGCGGTCCGCTAGTTGAGGCGTTGACTGGTCGTGGCATCGAACAGGTGGATCGATGCCAGATCCGGCTGAACCTGGATGGTCGCGCCCGGCTGCGCTTGCACACGCTCGCGGAAGACACCGACGACCTGGTGATTGCCGAGCATCATCGTGACCTGCGTTTCCGACCCCATTGGTTCCATCAGCAAAACGTTTGCGGTGAGGCCATGAGTTACCAGTTCGAAATGTTCCGGGCGGATGCCGTATATCGCTTCACCTGTGGCGGGGCCGGGCGGGAGGGGCAAGACGACGCCATCAGCCTCGAAGCCATTGGCCGTAAGCCGTCCCTTGATGAAATTCATCGCCGGGGAACCGATGAAGCCGGCGACGAAGGGATTGGCGGGCCGGTCATAAAGCTCGAGCGGCGCCCCGCATTGCTCCACCCGTCCGGCATTCATCACCACGATCTTGTCGGCCATGGTCATGGCTTCCACCTGGTCATGCGTGACATAAACGGTCGTGACCCCCAGACGCTGGTGCAATCCCTTGATTTCACCGCGCATCACCACGCGCAGCTTGGCATCGAGATTGCTGAGCGGTTCGTCGAACAGAAAAACCTGAGGATTGCGGACGATTGCGCGGCCCATGGCGACACGCTGCCGTTGCCCGCCGGAAAGCTGGCGGGGGAACCGTTCGAGCAATGGCGTCAGCCCCAATATGTCCGCTGCCCAGCTCACCCGCTCGGCGATCTCCCCCTTGCTGCCGCCGCGATGCTCGAGCGAAAACGCCATGTTTCTGGCCACACTCATATGCGGATAAAGCGCGTAGTTCTGGAAGACCATGGCGATGTCGCGGTCTTTCGGTTCGATCTCGTTGACGACACGGCTGCTGATCGAGATATCGCCGCTGGTCACGGTTTCAAGGCCTGCGATCATCCGCAGCAAAGTGGATTTGCCGCAGCCCGAAGGGCCGACGAGGACAACGAATTCGCCATCGGCAATATCGATATCGACACCATGGATGGTGGCGAATGCGCCATAGCTTTTCTTGACGGCTCTAAGGGTAACGGGTGCCATGGGTCAGCCTTTCGGTTAGCCTTTAAGCCCGGTATGGGCGAGGCCTTCGACGAATTGTTTCTGCGCAACGATGAAGACGATGAGTACGGGAATGGCGGTCATTGTTGCGGCGGCAAGCTGGATGTTCCACATCGGTCCACCATAGGCGTCGGTAAATTGTGTCAGTGCCTGCGGCAGGGTGAACTTATCGGGGCTGGAAAGAAAGACGATGGGTTCGAGATAGAGGTTCCAGCTGCCGAGAAATGTGAAGATCGCAACGGCGGCCAGCGCCGGACGGGCAAGCGGCAGGGCGATGGTCCAGAATATCTTGAACCGGCCGAGGCCATCGACCCGGGCGGCTTCCTCCAGTTCCACGGGTAAGGAGATAAAGAACTGGCGCATGATGAAGGTGGCGAAGACCGCCGGCGCGCCGAAGATCGGCACCAGGATCAGCGGCCAGTGCGTGTTGATCATGCCCCATTTGAGAAACATCCGGAACAGCGGAACCAGCGTCACTTCTGACGGGATCAGCAACCCCACCAGCACCACCATGAAGATGGCGTTGGCGAAGGGGAACCTGATGCGCGCAAAGGCATATCCGGCCATCGAAGCCACTGCCATGGTGCCGATAGTGACGATTGCGGCGATATAGGCGGAGTTCCAGTATTGCAGCGCGAAGGGCTGTATTCTGAAAACGTCGGAATAGGAGGAAAAATCAAAGGCGCGCGGCCAGATATCAGGTGGGAAGGCAAATATCTGGCTGACGGGTTTGACCGACGACGTCACCATCCACCAGGTGGGAAAAACGAAGGGGACAAGTAGCACGCAGAGTATGAAATAGATCAGCGTCTGCGCGCGTGGGCTGAGTTCAGTTTTCATAGAATACGAACTTTCTGCGCAGGTGCCATTGGATGAAGGTGAGCGCGCCGACAATGACCAGCAGGATGATGGAGAGTGTCGAGCCATAACCGAAGAGGTAGAACTGGAAGGCCTGCTGATAGAGGTAATAAACGAGAACCGTCGTGGAAAAGCCCGGCCCGCCCTGCGTGAGGATCATGATCTGCGCAAAGACCTGCAACGCGCCGACGATGGTGACGATGGAGGCGAGCAGGATCGTCGGGCTGATCATCGGCAGGGTGATGCGATAGAATTGCTTGAAGCGCGGCACGCCATCGACGCGTGCGGCTTCAAACAGTTCCCGCGGCACGCCCTGTAGTGCGGCAAGAAACAGGATCATGTTGAGACCGAGATTCTTGAGCGCCTGCACCACGATGACCGAGATCATCGCCGTCGTGGGGTGGCGCAGCCAGTTGGGCCCCTCGACGCCGATCATTTGCAGGAGGCCGTTGATGCCGCCATTGTTCTGCAGCAGGAAACTCCAGACGATTGTCCAGGCGACCAGCGACACCACGACAGGGGAAAAGAACAGTGTGCGGAACACGGTCATGAAGGCCAGCTTCTGGTTCAGGAGCAACGCAAGCCCCAGCGCCAGGCTCATATTGAGCAGGGCAAGCCCGGCGGAGAACACGGCGGTCACCGCCAGCACTTCGCCTATGGCCGGGTCGCCGAGCAGCTTCTGGTAGTTGGCGACGCCGGTGAACCGGAATGACCCCGCCAGTACGTTCCACTCATGCAGTGAATACCAGAAGACCAGCACCAGCGGCACGAGCACGAAGACAACGATACCGATGAGTTGCGGCGCTATGAACAGATAACCGGTGGCGGCGTCACGGCGCGCCATGGTCCAGAAGCCGCGCCGGGCCTGTGTCTGCGCTGTCTGGAGGGCAAGCGTCATGGCTTTTCTTCCTTCTGCCTTTCGCATCCACGGAAAATCGGATGGCTACCAGCGTCAATTGGCCGCTAGCAACGGATCGAGACGGCCGCAAAGCGCTTGCAGGACAGCCGCGACATCGGCATCGGGACGCCAGAGACCGTCAAGGCCAGCGCGAACGGTCTGTTGCAGCCGGGCAAAATTGCGGACCTGCTGCGTTGATTGACCGGTGGCGACGCCACGAATGACCACGGCCTCTATCTGTTTACGCGACAGCAATGGGTTGGCGGCCGCGAGGACATCGGCGGTGAGCAGGCTCTGCCGTGCCGGCGGGAAAAACCGCGCGAGCTTGGCCACATTAGGCTTGGAGGAGAAAAACGCCAGGAATTCCGCCGCAAGCTTCGGGTTTTTGCCGCTGGCCATGACGCCAATGCCTGCCCGGCCTGTTACGGCATAGTCACCTGCAGGTCCTGTAGGCAACGGCACGAGATCCCAGTCGAAGGCCTTGTCGCCTTTCGGCAGCAGCGCTGCGCGGCTGATCTGGGTGGTCGTCATCGCCGCATCCCCGGCAAAAAAGTCGGCAGAAACACCGGGGCCGGGCATGGCTTTTTTCACGAAGATCGCATCGTGGATGAAGCGCATCGCATCAACCATCTCCGGGCTGGCAAAAGCGCAGGACTTGGTATCTTTCGACCAGGGATAGGCATTCCAGCCGGTATAGACTTCGGCAAGGTTTTCCCAGGCTTTGTATTCGAAATCACGAATGATCAATCCCTGTTTGCCGGTGGCCGCGACTTTCGCGGCCGTCGCAATGGCATTGTCCCAGTTCCATTCGCCGGCAGCGATCATCTCGGCGGGCGTCTTTGCGCCTGCAGCCCGGATCATGTCGTTGTTGACGAAAACGCCGAAGGGCGATGTCGAGAAGGGATAGAGATATTGTACCCCTTCATATGACCAGGCGGTGAGTGTCGCCGGGGGGAAGTCGCCCATGTCGTAACCTTCGGTATTGGCAAAGGTTTCGGTAAGGGGATAAAGCGCCCCGGCCGCCATGAAGTCAGGTGCGGTCGTGTCGAAAAGCCAGGCCAGATCGGGAGGGTTTCCGCCGGCAATCTGGGTGGTCAGGGTGGTGGCATAACCTTCGTAGGCAAGCGAATCGTAGGTGATCTTGACGCCGGGATGGCTGGCCTCGAACTCATCGGCGATCTCGTTGAAGAGGGCGAGATGGGCTTCGTTGGCGCTCCAGATGGCCATTCGCAATTCCTGCGACAAAGCTGGCGAAGCCAGCCCGGATGTGACCAGAAAACCGGTCAAAGCAATTTTGACTATACTCCTGCGCATGAATAATCCTCCCAGATTATACGTTTTGGCTAGTAGCCGCGAATATCAGGCCAATGGCGCTCCACCCCTTGGCGTTCGATGTGGGTGTGAAACTGCGCCAGCCGCTTTTCATCGGCATGCACGCCATGCGGGGTCTCGCCCCTGTCAAGGCAATAGGCGGCCAGCATGCCGGCCACTTCGCCGATGTTCCATTCGACGGGATGCAGCCTGTAACAACCATTGGTGATATGGGTCGTGCCGATATTCTTGGATGCCGCCAGCAGGTTCGTTTTGTGGCGGGGAATAAGGGCACCGAGCGGAATTTCGAAAGGGCAGGCGCCGACATCGATATAGTTATCGCCGCCCGTCGAGGGGTGCAGATCGATGCGGTACATGCCGATACCGATACTGTCGGGGTAATGCACCGCGCCGCGATCGCCGCGCACGGCAAGCGACAGATCCTGTTCCACCACCGTGGTCAGAGCACGAATGCGACGGCTTTCACGGATATAGGGCGCCATGGCCAGGCCATGCTCCGTGCCGGTAATGTCGCCGCGCAGGCGCAGGCCCGGAAAACCCTGACCACCATCCGGGCGGGGCGCCTCGGTCTGCATCCAGTAGAACATGGAATAGGACAGGCTTGCCGCATCGGCCAGCCGCTCGGCATATTGTTCGGGGGTAACGTCGATGATCGGTGCCTCGAAATAATCGATCATCGGCCAGTTCACGAGGCAGATATCGCTGGCATAGGCGCCGGGCCGAAATGTGTGGCGGGCGGCAATGCGGCGGAATATCCACAGGCTCATATCGCCGGCGCTGTGGCGCTGGTCGGCAACGTCGCGTGTTGCGTTGTCAACCGGGTTGGGATCGAAGAACCGTCGGCTGCGCTCCAGTGTCCGCGGATTGGGCGAGTCCCAGCTCAATAGCGGGCCGCCCCAGAATTCGGGGGCAACCTGACGCCAATGGTCATACCGGGCGGGTTTGTCGATGACATGATTGCCGTCAACCTGATCGACGGCGAAACAGATCGAGACGGCCTGCTGATTATGCGGTTGCGTCTCCGCCGGCGCGCTCGGTTCGCCGGTTTCGGATTGGGCTTCGAAACCAGTGACATAGTCGGTTGCGGTCAGCGGCAGCAGATCGCCCAGTTCGGTGGCGTCGATGATATAGCGGGCCGAGCAGGAAACGAGATCACCGGTATTGCAATGGCGCAGCGTCACGGCCTGCACGGTATCGCCGTCGACCTCCGCTGATATCGGCTCATAGGGCTTGAGGATGGTCAGCTTGCCGCCTGCCGCGTAAGGCGCAAGCATTGCCTCCATCACCGCCAGCGAAACGCGTGGTTCATGGCACAGGCGAGATACGTTGCCGTCTCCGGGGTTGAGCGTCAGATCGGCCCGGGCGGCGTCCGTCAGCGGATAGTGGTCGCGGTAATATTGCCGCACACCCGTGCGCAGGGCGCGATAGCTGGCGGTGATCCCGAACTGTTCAACCCAGCTGTGTTCGTCGGGCGGTACGGCCTGGCTGGTCAGCTGGCCGCCAATCCATTCGAATGCTTCGGTCAGGATAACGCTGCGGCCGTTGCGCAGGGCCCCAAGCGCCGCCGCCACGCCGCCAAGTCCGCCGCCAACCACAAGAATATCTGCATTGTATTCTCTCACGTCAGGTTCTCTTTCCTTGAGTTGGGCCTTGTTTTGGGGAGGCGAGCGTTTCGCCCGCCACGATGTCGCAGCCCAGCAATATCTGCTTTACGGGGCCGGGGGGGCTGGTGAGGGTCTCGACCAGCATGGAAGTCGCCTGCCTGCCCATTTCTTCGCGGGGGATGGCATAGGAGGTGAATACGCGCTGCAACCGAAGCGTATGCGTGCGGGTGCCGCTGCCCAGCACCACTATGGAAAGATCGCCGGGGACGCTCACCCCCTGGGCACGGGCATGATTGTCGAAGACCACCGCCTCGGCCACCTCGGCAAAAAAAACGACGCTTGCTCCGCTGGCGCGAACGGCGGCCAGTTGCTCGGCCGGATCGCCATTTTCACTTTCGTGGGAATAGACCAGCTCCGCCGCGCCCTCTATTGCGGCCAGAAAACCACGCCAGCGATCGCTGATGGATTCCGCCGGACCCGTCGCGCCGATAAAGGCGAAGCGGCGATGGCCAGCTGCAAGTGCTTCTCGGACAAGAGCATGTGTGGCTGTCACATAATCCGCGCCGACATAACGCACCGGCCCGCCAGCATCGTCACGGCGACCGACTGCGACGTAAGGGTAGTCACCGGCAACCAGCTGGGCCAGCTCATCGCGGTCGAACTGGCTGCCCAGAATGAGGCATCCGTCGGCCAGTCGAAGCCGACCTGTTTCCCCGAAGATGCGCTTGCGGCCGTTATCGTCGCGCGCCGCAGCCGTCATCAGCAGAAGGTCGTAGCTCAACCTCTCCGCTTCCTCCTCTATTCCCATCAGGAAAGGCGTGTAGAAATCCGCCTGCACAATCGGGAACGCCGGTTGATAGGTGAAAACACCCAGAATCCGGTTCGCGCCCTTGACCATGCTGCGCGCGATGGGGTCCGCCACATAACCGGTGTCACGAATGGCCTTCAGCACACGCTCGCGCGTTTCAGGCGGAATGCGACCTTCAGCGGATTTCGCCTCGTTGAGCACGAGCGAAACCGTCGCCTGGCTGACCCCCGCGAAGATCGCAATATCACGTTGCGTCACCCGCCTAACCATCGAAACCTCGTTTTCTGCGGCTGCTAATTCGTATTAGCTGCTTATGCGTATAAACAAGGTTTGCGAGGGGATGTCAAGAGTGAGGTACTCCGCGATGATGTGTCAGGTTCCGGCACGGAGCATGGTGCCGCTATAGGCGGCACGCGAAATTGCAGGATGCGTGCTGAATAATTCTCCTGAGAGATGTGAAGAAAATTTTCGCTGCTTTTGGCAAAACGCCGTCGGGCCTCGATCTATTGCCAAACTCTATCTCGGATACGCTCAGAAACGAGTGATGCGATCTGGAGATCACAGCTGATTTTGATTGATAATACAAAACCAGGTTGCACTTACCCGTCGCATTGATGCTAATATTCGCACATGGGATTCGGGGTTTTCATTCATCGGTCAGATTCAATCTACGACGACAGTCCGGCGGAGCAATATCAGTTCCCGAGCCAATATCTTGGACGTGTGCAAGCCTGCATCGGCGATTGGATCATTTATTATGAGCCGCGCAAGGTTGTAGCGACGCGTGGTTATTTTGCTGTCGCCAAAGTAGCCGAAGTCATTGCCGACCCCAAGGCTTCCGGGATGTATTTGGCTTTGATCGAGCCAGGAAGCTACCTCGACTTTGTCAATCCTGTTGCGTTCGGTGGGCAGGATGGAATTGTCGAGCGCGGGTTGCTGAATGATGAGGGCCGGATTTCCGGCCGTGCACAGGCGGCCGTGCGCTCGATATCATCGGCAGATTTTAATCGCATCGTCTCTATTGGATTGGCGGAGCTTGAAGTGGAATTACCGCGGCTTGGTGAGCCGGAGGAAACGGGAGGCCCACTGGCGTTCGAAGACGAGCCTCAGACGCCCTTCGTCTTGGAGGAGGAGCGGGAGCGTGTCACGATGCTCTCTTCGCGCCTTGTTCGAAACCGCCTGTTTCGCCGGCTGGTTTTGCAGGCTTATGACAAGAGATGCGCAATTACAGGGCTGAAGCTTATCAATGGCGGCGGGCGGGCAGAGGTTGACGCTGCGCACATACGTCCTGTCGAGGCAAATGGTCCCGACATCATAAGCAACGGTATCGCCCTTTCGGGCACGGCTCACTGGATGTTCGACCGCGGGCTGATCGGCCTGTCCGATAGCCTCGAAATTATCGTTTCCCGCCAGGCCAATGATCCGGAAAGCATTTTTCATCTGATTAACAAGTCTGGCCGGGCAATCGTGCCAGCTCGGCCATTCGAGAGGCCTCATCCACATTTCTTGCAATGGCATCGGGAGAACTGTTTTAAGGCCTAGGGCTCGGTGCGCGCAATCTGGAGGTTACTGTCCATTGCCGGTTCGGCAGGGCTAGGTCAGATATCGTAGACCTATTTGGTTCAGACCAAAGCGATCTGCGCTACGTAGCGCCGGACCGGCATCCATTT
This sequence comes from Agrobacterium sp. CNPSo 2736, assembly GCF_004005385.1. NCBI lineage: Bacteria > Pseudomonadati > Pseudomonadota > Alphaproteobacteria > Hyphomicrobiales > Rhizobiaceae > Agrobacterium > Agrobacterium sp. CNPSo 2736. Next base: position 89,944 of record NZ_RZTX01000001.1, read on the forward strand.
CATTGTCTATGTCACCGGAGTGCGCCTGCGAGCCGCATACAATTCATGAAAACCGGAAAAGTTCCGAGACAGAGAGCGGTCTAAAAGCCGGTTACGGGCAACAATAAATTACAAAATCTTCATTGCAGGTCACTCATTCCGGAGCTTAGATTTTATCGGGGGGAGAAATGAGAGAGCAATGTCGAACCTGGGTAGCCTCACATCCCTTTTTGTCTTCGCGACAGGCATTTTCGCCTTCTATCGATGGATGACGGATGGCATCGGCACGGAAAACAGGAAGTCGGAATCGAGATGGTGAGTTTTTCGGTCCCGACAGACACCGCAGTATCCGAGATAAGAAAACGGGTGGCAAAAATCATCGGCGAACAGCTCGGGATAGCTGATGATAAAATAGTCGATACAGCTGATTTTTCCGAAGATCTGAATGCCGATTCGCTTGAGGTCGTTCAGATCGTCATGGAGATCGAAGAGGAATTTGGCATCGAAATTCCCGATGCTGCCGCAGACAGTCTTTCCACTGTCGGTGATGCCATTCGCTTCATTCAGCTGGCAACGACTTAGTCGATCCGGAAAGGGCGCGTTCGATATGGCGATAATCCATCCCTTCATGTACTTTCTTCCCGCCGTCGTCGGCACCTATGTCCTCTATAAATTCATCCTCTATTTGCTCGGCGCCGATTAGGCGCCGGTCACCGCGTCCGCGCCTTTCGGCCCCGGTTTGTGTTCAAGCTCCCCAATCAGAAGGATCCTTCACCATACCAACCGAAATAAATTTCACACCATAAAATAAAATTCAAACAGCATTGACGGCTGCTCGGTTTCCGGCTATCCCAATTCACATGCAATAAATTACATCGAATAAAATTTATTGCGGACTAAGTCATTGTCCTTGGGAGGGGAATATGTTGGCTTTTCTGAAATCGACCGCTGCCGCGGGTGTTTTAGCCGTGGCGATTGCCGCTGGTGCCGGTTCGCAGGCCACGGCTGCCGGCAAATTTGCCTGCGAGCCGGGTGAGACCTATGTGATGAACGTCATGGTTTCCAGCCACCCCTATTGGGTGCCGGTCTTCGAGGGGTTTAAGCAGGCCGCAAAGGCGCTCGGCTGCGAGGCCGTTTTCACCGGCACGCCGGAATACGACATCACCAAGCAGATCGCATCTTTCGAGCAGGAGCTGGTGAAGAAGCCGAAGGGCATCCTGCTGCACCCGATGCAGGCCGATCCATTTATTGAACCGATCAACAAGGCGATCGGCTCCGGCGTTTCGGTGACGACTTTTGCGGCGGATTCTCCGAAGTCGAAGCGCACCGCCTACATCACCTCGGACAATGTCGCCGAGGCGAAATTCGCGGCCGATGAAATCGTCAAGAAACTCGGCGAAAAAGGCGAATATGCCGTTCTGGAAAATCCCGGACAGAGCAACCACGATCTGCGCGTCACCGCCCTCATCGACTATATGGGGCGCACCTATCCGCAGATGAAGCTCGTCGGCCGCCAGGCGACCAATCAGGATGCGAATGTCGCCTATCAGGCGGTTGGCGCCCTGCTGCAGGCCAATCCAAATCTCGGAGCATTGTGGATACCCGAGGCCGGTTCGGCTGAAGGCGCGACCACCGCCGTTCTTGAGGCAAAAAAGAAGGTCCTGATCCTGCATGCGGATATCACACCCGCGACGCTGGAACATATCAAGCAGGGCAATATCTACATGTCCATCAATCCCAATCAGGGCGTGCAGGGCTTCATGGGTTTCATGAACACGTTTCTGGGCGCCCATTCGGACCTGATCGACCCGTTCAACGACTACAAGGTTTCCGGCTTCAACCCGATGCAGGTTCCTTCGATGGACAATGGTTTCGCGGTCATCACCAAGGCGAACGCCGCTTCCTTCGATCTCAACGATTATATGAAGGGGCGCTGACGCGCCGCACTGGACCCGGCGAGGTTTGCGCCTCGCCGGCCACAAGGGGAAGCAGGTTCGGGAGGGCGTTATGGGTGAGGTCATCCTCAGCATGACGAATATTCACAAGGTGTTCGGCCCCGTGCGGGCGCTGCGCAATGCGGCGCTTGAGTTGCGGCGCGGCGAAATCCATGCGCTGGCGGGTGAAAACGGCGCCGGCAAGTCGACACTGATGCATATCATCGACGGTATTCTGCAGCCGGATGGCGGGGAAATCGTGCTGGATGGCAAATCGGTCAAGATATCCTCGCCCAATGCGGCGAACCGGCTCGGCATCGGTTTCGTGCATCAGGAGATCGCCCTCTGCCCGGAGATTTCGGTCGCCGAGAACATGTTTATGTCGCAGACGGGCCAAAGCCGATCATGGTTCATGAACTATCGCGATCTCGAAAAGCGGGCGGCAATTGTGCTGCGGGAAATCGGTGATATCGATCCCGCCCGCCGGGCCGGTGACCTGTCGATCTCGCAACAGCAGATCGTCGAAATCGCCAAGGCGCTGACACTCGATTGCCGCATCCTGATCCTTGACGAGCCGACGGCGGCTTTGACCGAGACCGAGGCCCAGACTCTTTTCAGGATCATGCACCGGCTGGCGGAACGGGGCATTGCCATCGTTTATATCTCGCATCGTATGGCGGAGATTTTCGAACATTGCGACCGCATCACGGTGATGCGCGACGGCTGCCATATCAGGACGGAGAACATTACCGATATTTCCCCCGAGGAAGTCGTCAACAGCATGGTGGGACGGGTGCTCGACAAGCTCTATCCGCCAAAACTTTCGGACGATGAAAAATCGGAGGACGTCATTCTCTCGGTTCGGGGCCTGAATGAAGGAAAGCGGGTTTTCGATGTCAATTTCGATCTGCGCCGCGGCGAAATCCTGGGGCTTGCCGGGCTGATCGGTGCGGGAAGAAGCGAGATCGCCCGCGCCGTTTGCCGGCTGGAGGGTAAGCCGAGAGGCGAGGTTACGCTGCGCGGCCGGCCGCTGAGGCTCAAGGATTATCGCGACAGCATCCGCGAGGGGCTGGTCTATCTGTCCGAGGATCGCAAGGGGGACGGGCTTTTCCTCAATATGTCCATCGCCTCGAATGTCTCCGCGCTCGATATCGGCAGGGTATCGAACGGCATGGGCTTCATCGAACGGCGCAAGGAAACGAAGCGCGCCGATGAGCTGGGACGCCGCCTGAAACTTCGGGCGAACAGCGTCGGCGATGCGGTATCGACGCTGAGCGGCGGCAACCAGCAGAAGGTGGCGCTGGCGAAGATGCTGTCGGTGGAGCCGGAGGTCATCTTTCTGGACGAGCCGACACGCGGGGTGGATGTGGGGGCGAAGGCGGAAATCCATCGGCAGATCAGAGAACTGGCGCGCGAGGGGGTCGGTGTGGTCGTCATATCCTCGGAACTGCCGGAACTCATCGGCGTCAGCGACCGCGTGCTGGTCGTGCGCGAGGGTCGGATTACGGGTGAGGTCGAGGGCGACGACATGACGGAGGAAAAGATCATGCAGCTCGCATCGATCAACATTTTGCATAGCCCGGAAAGGGCCTGAGGGAGCGGGAAAATGGCAACATCGGAAACACCTTCAAGCCTTGCCGAGACGGCGGTTCGCCGCACTGCCTGGTGGGAGCCGGCGCTCAAGGCGCGGGAAACCGGGCTGATCGTCATCATCCTCGCGCTTTTTGCGGTGATGTCCTTCATATCTCCGTATTTCCTGACCGTGGACAATCTGCGGGCCATGGCCATGGTCTTCGCCATCGAAAGCATCGTCGTGGTGGGCATGACGATCCTGCTGATCTCTGGCGGTATCGACCTTTCGGTCGGTTCAGTCACCGCACTTGCGATGGTGGCGGCTGGCTGGCTGTTCCTCAATGGCGTTGACCCATGGGTGGCGGCGGGGCTGGCGATCTGCCTTACGACCTTGATCGGCATGGCCATGGGATTCCTGACGACGGTGATCGGCCTGCATCATTTCATCGTGTCGCTGGGCGTCATGGTGATTGCGCGCGGTGTGTGCCTGCTGGCGACGGGTGGGCGCCCGCTCGGCCTCTATTCCCTGCCGCCGGAATTCAAGTTCATCGGTCAGGGCGCGCTTGGCGGCATTCCGCTGGTGCTGATCATCTTCGCGGTGGTGGTTGTTGCTTTCGATCTGCTGCTGCGGCGCACGACCGCCTTCCGCAAGGTGTTCTATACCGGCAGCAATCCCAAGGCCGCGGCCTATTCCGGCATCCGCGTCGGCCGGGTGGTGTTTGCCACCACCACGCTTTGTTCGATGTTGTGCGGTGTTGCAGGCGTTATCTACATGGCCCGCTTCGGCTCTGCCCAGCCAAGCTTCGGCGTCGGCATGGAACTCAACGTGATTGCGGCGGCGGTCATCGGCGGCGCGAGCCTTTCGGGTGGCTCGGGCACCATTCTCGGCGCGATCCTTGGGGCGATCCTTCTTTCGGTGGTTTCCAGTTCGCTTGCCTTGCTCAATGTGTCTGTCTACTGGCAGGACATCATCAGGGGCAGCATATTGCTGACTGCGGTCCTGTTCGACCACTATCTGGTCAGGCGCCGCCGTTGAACGCCCTTCGCTCGCCCGAGGGTAACTGGAGAAAGACGACCATGCTGGATATCAAGGACGATTTCGATCAACAGAGACAGATGTATTCGGTCCTGGTGCTGCATTTCATCGAGGGCGTGAAGCAGTCGGAAATCGCCGAGCGGCTCAATCTTTCCCATACCAAGGTAAACCGCATGATTGCGGCCGGCCGCAAGGCGGGCATGGTGAAGATCACCATCGCCAGCCCCTACCAGAGGCTGGTGGACCTCGAAAACGAGATCACCCGCCGTTTCGGCCTCAGGCAGTCGGTGGTGACGCCGACGGTCTCCGATAATCCGGAAACCGCCTTGCAGATGGTGGGTCGGGTGGCTGCCAACCACTTGCTGGAGACCATTCGTGACGGCGATGTGATTGCGATTACCGGCGGCAAGGCGGTGAGTGCCGTTGTCGACAATCTGGAGGCGGAGCGTCGTTTCGATGTGCGGGTGGTGCCGCTGACCGGCGGTGTGCAGGGCAAGCACTATACGGATGTCAATCATCTCGCCACGCAACTGGCGGAGAAACTCGGCGGCAGCGCATCGCTCGTTCATGCGCCGCTGTTTGCCGAGGATGAGGAACAGCGCGATCTGCTGATGAATGTCGCATCGATACGCGAAGTCTTCGATCTGGCCCGGCAGGCGCAGGTGGCGCTGGTCGGCATCGGCTCCGTGGAGGCTCCGGGCTCCGGCTATTACGATCTTCTGCCGGATGCCGCCCGTGGCGGGCAGGCGCTGGTGGATGCGGGGATTGCCGGCGAGTTTCTTGCCCATCTCACCATGGCGGACGGACAGCTGGCGCGCATCGATCTCAACTCGCGCGTGGTGGCGCTGGACCCCGGGCAGCTTGCCCGGTGCCCGAATATCATCGGTGTTGCGGCAGGCGCCATCAAGGCCGGACCGGTGGCGGCCACGCTTGCCGGCCGCTATCTGACCTCGCTCGTCGTTGATGAGGCGATAGCCGGCTATTTACTGGATCATGAAGGAGGGGAGACCTCGTGACGGACAATGCAATATTGACCCGGACGATTGGCAGAAGCGGCATTAACGCATCCGCCGTGGGGCTTGGCACCTGGGCCATCGGCGGCTGGATGTGGGGCGGCACCGACGAGCGGCAATCCATTGCCGCCGTCCAGGCCTCCATCGATGCCGGCATTTCCCTCGTCGACACCGCACCGGCCTATGGCATGGGGCTTGCGGAAACCATCGTCGGCAAGGCAATTGCCGGCAGGCGCGACAAGGTTGTGCTGGTCACCAAATGCGGGCTCGTCTGGCATGTGAATGAGGGTGCCTATTTCTTCCATCAGGATGGCAAGCCCGTTCACCGTTACCTCGGCGCCGCTTCCATCCGGCACGAGGTCGAAGAGAGCCTGAAACGGCTCGGAACCGACTATATCGATCATTACGTGACCCATTGGCAGGACGCCACGACGCCGATTGCCGAAACGGTCGAGGCTCTGGTGCGGCTAAAGGAAGAGGGGAAAATCCGCTCCATCGGGGCAAGCAACGTCTCACCCGGCAATCTCGAAGCCTATATCGCCACCGGCGCGCTGGATGCCATTCAGGAAGAATATTCCATGGTGAAGCGCGATATCGAGACGACGCTGCTGCCGCTTTGCCGAAAGAATGATGTTTCGGTTCTCAGCTATTCGTCGCTGGCGCTCGGTCTCCTCTCGGGCAAGGTTGGGCCTGAACGGGTCTTTGCGGAAGACGACCAGCGCCACGGCAACCCGCGCTTCAGCCAGGCGAACCGTCAGAAAATCGCGCGGTTGATGGGCGTGCTGGAACCGGTGGCGGCCGCCCACGGGGCTTCGGTCGCGCAGGTGGTAATCGCCTGGACGATTGCGCAACCGGGCATAACATTCTCGCTGTGCGGCGCGCGCGATCCGGCTCAGGCGGTTGAAAACGCCGCAGCGGCACGTCTCCGCCTCACGCAGAATGAGCTGGCACTCATCAGCGCCGGTGTCGCGGAGCATCTTGTGGGGCTCGATAGCTGATTATGTAGGCTGAGACGGGACTTCAGGCGAACAGCGCATCATTTTCGTCCCGTCTCTCACGTCGCTTTAAACGGTCAACAACATTGGGACGCTGGTCATCCGCCAGCGAACGGTACTTCTATGCCCAGTTTTCGCGAGGACGCTCTGCGCCGCATCCGGCTCGATGGTGATTTCGATGCCGTCGTTATCGGCGGCGGCATCAACGGAATTGCCGCCTATCGCGATCTCGCCTTGCAGGGGCTGCGTGTGCTGCTGGTGGAGCGCAACGATTTCTCCTCAGGCTGCAGCGCAGCACCCTCACGCATGATCCATGGCGGCCTGCGTTATCTCGAAAACGGTGAATTCGGCCTCGTGGCAGAATCTTTGCGGGAGCGGGATGCGCTTCTCAGGCTCGCGCCGCATATGGTTCATCCGCTGCCGACCACGATCCCGATCTTTTCGACTTTCAGCGGCCTGTTCAATGCGGTGGCAACTTTTGCCGGTTCCGGCGGAAAACCCGCAAGCCGGGGCGCTCTCGCCATCAAGGCGGGTCTGTTGCTCTATGATTTCGTCACCCGCAAAAACCGTATCCTGCCCCGTCACGCCTTTCGCGGTGCGCCCGGGACTTTGCAGAATTGGCCGGATTTGACGCCGGAGATCAGATATTCGGCCACCTATTACGATGCGTGGATCAGCCAGCCCGAACGGCTGGCTCTGGAGCTTTTGATCGACACCCGTGCCGATGCGCCGCAAAGCATTGCGCTCAACTATGCGGAGCTTGTCCGTCTTGGCGACGAGTACCATCTTCGGTTGGAGGGCGTGGATGAAGCCCTGCCCATCCGCCCAAGGATCATCGTCAATGCGACCGGCGCATGGATCGACGAGACGATTGGCGCGCTGGCTGCCCCCCCGGCGGCGGAGACAGCAAAACCGACCGTCTCCGGAACCAAGGGATCGCATCTGATCATTGCCAACGAGGCGCTTTTGAAGGCCCTGAACGGCCATATGATCTTCTTCGAGAATGACGATAATCGCGTCTGTATCCTCTTTCCCTATCTCGGCCGGGTTCTCGCAGGCTCAACCGATATCAAGGTGGATCGCCCCGAGCGGGTGCGCTGCGAGCCCGAGGAGCGGGATTATATTCTGGACGCGATCCGGCAGGTCTTTCCGCAGATTGCCATTAACCATTCCGACATTGTTTTCAGTTTCAGCGGTATACGTCCGCTGCCGCGCAGCGATGCCGCCTTTACCGGAAGAATTTCCCGCAGCCATTTCATCCACCGCGTCGCGGGCGATCCGCCGCAGCTTTGCATGATCGGCGGCAAGTGGACCACTTTCAGGGCTTTCGGCGAACAGGTGACCGACGAGGTTCTGGCCTTTCTTGGCCGCAGACGGCTGACCGGCACCATGGACCGCCCGATCGGCGGCGGCAGGAATTTTCCCACTGGCGCCAGCAGCCTTCCTGCCTTGCTGTCGGAGGAGTTTTCGATTGCCGGAGACCGGGCGGAGCATCTGGCTCTGGCTTACGGCTCCCGTGCCTTCGATCTGATGGGTTTTTGCCGGGGCCGTGCGGATGATGTGCGGCTTTCAGAAAAATCGCCGATCACGGCTGCGGAGGTGGTCTGGCTGATCCGCTTCGAAAATGTCCGACACCTGACCGATCTTGTCCTGCGGCGCACGACGCTCGCCATCACCGGCGTCATCGATGCCGATCTGACCGACGCGATCCTCGCCGTTGCGACCCGCGAGCTTGGCTGGTCGGCCACCCAGGCGGCGGCGGAACGGCAGCGGCTTATCCATGAGCTGGAGACTTTTTACGGGGTCACGCCGGCAATGCTTCAACACAGATGCAAGGAGAATGCATGATGATGCGGATTTCGAAAAAGGCGCGCATGAACCGGCTGTTCCGTAATGGCGGTTGCCTGGATGTGGCCATCGATCACGGGGTTTGCAACGAGCCGAGCTTCCTCGTCGGGCTGGAGGATATGGCGCAGACCGTGAACAGGCTGGTCGAGGCCGGTCCCGATGCCATACAGATGGCCTATGGGCAGGCGGATCTGCTGCAGCAGAGGCCGGAGCGCGACAAGCCGGCCCTCGTCATGCGTATCGATATGGGCAATCCCTATAATTCCACGCGCCACAGAACCATGTGGTCGCAGCTCCAGAACCATCACGATCCGATCATCGGTGCGCTGGAAATGGACGCTGCCTGCGTCGTTGTGAACCTGTTCATGCTGCCAGATGAGCCGGAGCTGTTTCGTCAATGCGTCGAAAACATCAGCCGTGTGCGGGCAGATTGCCATCGTTTCGGTATGCCGCTGATGATCGAACCGCTGGTGATGCTGGCGAATGATGTGCGCGGCGGTTATCAGGTGGATGGCGACGCCGAAAAGATCGTCACGCTGGTGCGTCTTGCCTCGGAAATGGGAGCCGATATCATCAAGGCTGATCCGACCAGCGATCCGCATGATTTTCACAAGGTGATTGAGGCCGCGCGGTGCCCGGTGCTGGTGCGGGGTGGGGGGCGTGAGGACTTGCGTAACGTGCTTACGAAATCGGCGGCTCTTGTGGCCGAAGGTGCGAACGGGATGGTTTATGGGCGCAATATTTACCAGCACGACAATCCCAAGGCCGTCGTTGCGGCTTTGATGGCCATCATCCATCAGGGTGCGGGCGGTGAGGAAGCATGGGATATCTATAATCGTGGCTGACAAAAATTACATATTGGGTCTCGATGTCGGCAACACGGTCATCAAGGCCGTGCTGTTCGACACGGAAGGCCGGCAGGTCGCGCAACATGCCATCGACGGACAGTCGACATTTCCCCAGCCCGGCTATGTCGAGCGCGATCTCGAGGAGTTGTGGCGGAACGGCTGCGAGGCGATCCGCCAGCTTCTGGTGAAATCGTCCGTCGATCCCCGCAGCGTCCTGGCCGTGGGCTGCGCCGGCCACGGCAATGGTCTTTACCTTCTGGACAGGGACCAACAGCCCCTGATCGGCATCCAGTCGCTCGACAGCCGCGCTGCCGATGTGGCGGCCGAGCTTGACCGGAAAAGCGGAGCACAATTGCAGGCCCGTTGCCTGCAGCGGCCATGGCCTGCGCAAACACCCAGCCTTCTGGCCTGGGTAAAGCGACATGCACCTGATCTTTATGCCCGGACCGGTACGGTCCTGTTCTGCAAGGATTTCGTCAATTTCCGCCTGACGGGGTGCCTTGCCAATGATATTTCCGATCTCAGCGGCGCGGGGCTGCTTGCCTTGCCGGAAGCGCGGCTCGACCGCGAGCTTCTGTCACTTTACGATCTTGAGGACGCGTTCGCGTTTTTCCCCCGTCGCGTGGAATCGGCTGACATCGTCGGCCATGTGACGGGCGAGGCTGCGGCGATGACGGGGCTGTCCGAAGGCACGCCCGTCATCGGCGGTTTCTTCGACGTGGTCTCCAGCGCCATGGGGTCGGGTGTCATCAATGCCGGGGAAGCGTCCATCATCGCCGGCACCTGGAGTATCAACCAGGTTTTCGCGGACAGGCCGGTCATCAGTCCCGATGTCTTCATGGTCACCACCTTCGGCCGTGACCGCTATGTCAATATCGAATCCAGCGCCACCTCCGCCGCCAACCTCGAATGGTACGTGCACCGTGTTCGCGGCGACCATGGCGACCACGCCTTCGAGCGCTGCAACGAATTGGTTGGCTCCGTCACACCCCGCGCCGACGATCCGTTCTTCCATCCGTTCATTTTCGGCTCGCGGCTGGGTGCGGAATTTCGCGGCGGCTTTTACGGCCTCGCGGGATGGCACGGCGAAGGTCACATGTTGCGGGCCCTGTTCGAAGGGGTGTGTTTCGAACATCGCCGCCATATCGGCGTCCTGCGCGAAGCGGGACTGCCGGTGGAAAGCGCCGTGATGTCCGGCGGCGGTTCCCGCAGCCAGCATTGGCCGCAGATCATGGCGGATGTTCTGGAAATTCCGCTGCGTGTCGCGGAGGCCCGCGAGACGGGCGCGCTCGGCGCGGCCATTGGCGCGGCCGTGGCGATTGGGCTTTATCCTGACTATGAGGAGGCGGTTGCGGCGATGACACGGGTTGCGAATGCTTACCGGCCGGATGCTGCGCAAGTCTCGCATTATGGGCGGCGCTACGGTCTCTATGCAGAATTGACCGCGCAGTTGCGTAGCTTCTGGAGCGCTTTGCGGTTACCGCAATAGTCTCCGGCTTCGGCAGAGCGCAATCGCTCGCCTCATCCCTGCGCAGAGCGAAAGTATCTCTGCAGGGGGTGAGGATATCGCACAATAGTTTGTATATACTTCAATATTGCAACTTTATAAAGTATTGATGTTTGTTTATGGCGCTTGAAAAACAGAACTGAAAGTAAATTTTAAACATAACCTCTTAAGCTCACCCTCCAGCCCGGTCGCCAACAGTTGCGCACGCACCCGTAACTCGCGCCACCGTCGCAGCATAGTTTTGGGGGATGGGACATGCTTTTTAAATCGACAACGGGTCGGAATATTTTTGCGGTTGCCGCATGCGGCGTGTTTGCGACGATCGCGGCCTCGGCCGTGCTGTTTTATCGGTCCATTGAGGATACCAGGGCCAACAGTCTCGAGCGTATGCGGCAGATCGCCCATAGCGAAGCCCTGGCGACCGAAAAGAATATCGGCGGCACGATCCATATCGTCAACAGCCTCGCCTCGGTTCTGGAATCGATGAAGCACTCAGGCGATGCCGACCGGGGTAAGGCCGATCAGATCATTCATCACATGCTGGCAAACAACCCCGATGTGCTCGGTCTCTGGACCGGATGGGAGCCAAATGCGTTTGACGGCAAGGATGCGGATTTCGCCAACAGGGAGGGGCATGACGCGACCGGCCGGTACATACCCTATTGGGTGCGCAGCGGCGGCAAAATAAGCAATACCGCTTTGACCGACTATGCCACGGCAGGCCCGGGCGATTATTATCAATTGCCCTTCACCCTGAAGAAAACGGTCGTCGTCGAGCCCTATTCCTATGCAATCGACGGCAAGGAAGTCCTGATTACCTCGATCGCCAAGCCGGTTATGGTCGATGGCAAACCTCAGGGGGTTGCCGGCCTCGACCTGTCGCTCGATGAAACAAGCAAGGCGCTTTCGGCGGTGAGGCCTATGGGAACGGGTTTCGTCAGTCTCGTCAGTGGCGGCGGCAAGATCATCAGTCATCCGGATGCGGCGATCATGGGAAAAAGCCTCGCGGACGGCGGTGCGAAGACCGCTGGCTGGGACCAGCTGATTGCAAATCCCGGTGCTGAGCGCGAGATCACCGCACAGGATGGAACGGCATCCTTCGCCATCGCCTTGCCCGTCATGCTTACCCAGGACATGAAATGGTACGCAATCATCTCGGTGCCGGAAGAAACGGTGTTTGCGCAGCTGCATGCCATGATGCGTGACGCCGCTTTGACCATCGTGACGGCCACCGTACTGCTGGCGCTGGCGGGATGGTTCATCGCGCGGCGGTTCATCGGGCGCATCGCAAACATCATCGATGAGACCGCCCAGATTGCACAGGGAAATCTTCATCTGACATTGAAGGATATCGGGACAAGGGACGAAATCGGCGATCTTGCCCGCTCTCTCGATGTTCTGCGCGAAAACAATCGACAGAAGGCCTCGTTGGAACAGCAGGCCGAGACCAACCGCACACTTGGTGAAGAGGAGCGTGCGGCCCGGGAACGCAGGGCCGCCGATGAGGCGGGCAGCATCCGCTTTGCCGTCGACAGCCTGGCTTATGCGCTGGCGAAGCTCGCTGACGGCGACCTGTCCTGCCGTATCAACAATCCCTTTGTCGAGCAGCTCGACGCGGTGCGTGGCGATTTCAACGGCTCGGCCGGGAAATTGCAGGACGCGCTTCTGCGGGTATCGGAAAACGCCTCCGGCATTGATGCCGGCGCCAATGAAATCAAGGCGGCGTCCGATGATCTGGCGCGGCGAACGGAGCAGCAGGCTGCGGCCGTTGAAGAAACCGCTGCGGCCCTTGAAGAGATTACGACAACGGTAAAAGACGCCGCGAACCGTGCGCATGAGGCGGGCAGGCTGGTTTCCCGCACGCGCATCGGAGCGGAACGGTCGGGTGAGGTTGTGCGCCAGGCCGTGATGGCGATGGAGCGGATCGAGAAATCGTCGAACGAGATTTCCAGCATCATCGGCGTGATCGATGAGATCGCCTTCCAGACGAATTTGCTGGCGCTGAATGCCGGGGTGGAAGCGGCACGTGCCGGTGAGGCGGGCAAGGGTTTTGCCGTGGTGGCGCAGGAAGTGCGGGAGCTTGCCCAACGCTCCGCCGCTGCGGCGAAGGAAATCAAGTCGCTGATCACCAAGTCGAACCAGCAGGTCGAAGAGGGCGTGCATCTGGTCGGCGATACCGGCAAGGCGCTCGATGTCATCGTTGCCGAAGTGCAGGAGATCAACCAGCACGTCGCCGCGATCGTGGAATCCGCGCAGGAACAATCGTCCGGCCTCCAGCAGATCAACGTCGCCGTCAACCAGATGGATCAGGACACGCAGAAAAATGCCGCGATGGTCGAGGAGATGACCGCCGCTAGCCACACGCTGGCAACGGAGGTCGATGCGCTGAACCGGCTGCTCGGCCAGTTCGAACTCGGTGAGGGAACAGGTGTGCATCGGGGGTCTCTGAAGGCGGCCTGACTGGGCGTTCTGAGCGGCCGTGTCCATCAGCACCGATGGGCACGGCGGGCAAATGGAAGATGGACTTTGTCTGCAAATTGAGCATCTTATTTCCTGCACGCAAGTAATGGGATGATCAACAGCAGATGGATATCAGGCGCCTGAAATCGTTTATCACGATTGTCGACATGGGTAGCATAACCAGAGCGGCCGATGTGCTGCATATTGCCCAGCCGGCGCTCAGCCAGCAACTGGCAAGCATCGAGGAGCATTTCCGCCAGAAACTGCTGACCCGAAGCCAGCAGGGCGTGGTCATGACCGATGCCGGCAAGGTCGTCTACAGGCATGCGCAGGTCATTTTGCGGCAGATGGAGCAGGCGCAGGCGGAGGCGCTCGAAGCAGGCGCTGTGCTTTCCGGCAAGGTATCGGTGGGCCTTGCGCCCTTCAGCAGCGCCGCCACGCTTTCGCTGCGTCTGATGGAGGAAACCAAGCGGCTTCATCCCGGCATTCTGCTGCACATCACGGAAAGCGTCAGCCAGCCCTATAGCCAGATGATCATGAACGGCCGTCTGGAAATGGGTTTGATCCATGGCACCGGGCCGATCCGGGGTGTCAAGTTCACACCGCTGTTGCGTGAGGAATTCGTTCTGGTCGTGCATCGCAGCTTCGGCGTGGAACCGGGCGATGCGCCGATCACGGTCGCCGATCTGGCGTTTTTACCCTTTCTTCTGCCGCCGACCTATAATTTCGTGCGCCGCGCCATCAATCTCGCCTTCACCCGCAGCCGCAAGGATCTGATCGTCATGGCGGAGCTGGAATCAGTAAGGACCATCGCGCGCGGCGTGGATGCCGGGCTTGGCGCGACCATAACGCCCAAAGCCATCGCCGACCGTATCGTGGCGGAATCCAATGAGGACATCGTCGTCAGGCAGATCGCCAGCCCGATGATAGAGGAAACGCTGTCCTTCTGCGTATCGGACAATACGCCGCTCTCCGAGCCCGCGCTTGCCGTGAAGGAGATATTGCTGCAACTGGCCGAGACCCTGAAATAAAAGGCTCAGACCGGTTCTAAAGCCACGCGCGGCACAGTCCTTCTGTACCGCGCGCAGAAAAGATCAAAGCATGGCTTCCTTACGGCAGTTCACCAGCAATTCGGCCACCGAAAGGTTGTTCGGCAGGCGAAGCAGGGTTTCCACCATTTCGGCGAGATCCTCCGGCTGGGTCATGTCCTCGCGGCTGACTTCCGTTTCGCCGACGGTCATATCGGTTGCGATATAGCCAGGGCAAAGCGCGGTGGCGCGCACGCCGCTGTCCCACAATTCCTGCCGGATACCATGGGTGAGGGCGACGACGGCGAATTTCGTCATGGCATAACCCACATTCGACCCCACGCGGCGTCCGGCCAGCGAGGCGACATTGATGACCCTGCCCTGTCCGGTTTTTACGAGATGAGGAATGGCGGCGCGCGTGACCCTCAGCGGACCCTTGACGTTGATGCGCCACATCTGGTCGAGGCTTTCTTCACCCGCATCCATGACCCGGACTTTGGGGTTGATGCCGGCGCAATTCACCAGCCCGTCGATCCGGCCATATCTGGCGGCAACGGCCTCGACCCAGGCCTCCGCCGAACCAGCCTCTTCCGCATCGTAGCGATCGGCCGAAAGCCGGTCCTTCACCGCAACGGCGGCCGGATTTCGCGCTCCCGCCGCGACGGTGAAACCGGCTTCGTGAAGCCTTTTGGCGATCGCAAGGCCAAGGCCCCGCGATGCGCCGGAAACCATGATGACACGGCCACTTCCTCCCAACATGCTGTTCTCCTTATTTCATTCCATTGCAGAATTCGGCGATGCGGGCGCAGCCTTCGGCAAGGTTTTCCATGCTGGTGGCATAGGAAAGCCGGAAGAAGGGGCTGAGGCCATAGGCCGCGCCCTGCACTGTCGCAACATGATGTTCGGCGAGAAGCGCCATGACGAAATCGGTATCGTTCTCGATCTTCGTGCCGCCCTTCGTGGTCTTGCCGATCAGCGCGGCAATGTTCGGGAAGATATAGAAGGCGCCTTCGGGCTTGTGGCAGCGGAGCCCCTCGATTTCCGAAAGCTTGCCGAGCACGAAATCGCGGCGCGTCTTGTAGATATCGGCGCGCTCTTTCAGCAGATCCTGCGGGCCGTCGAGAACCGCGACGGCGGCAGCCTGCACGATGGTCGCGACACCGCCGCTGTTCTGCGTATTGACGTTGCTGATGGCCTTGATGAGATCTTTCGGGCCGCCGCAGAAACCGAGACGCCAGCCGGTCATGGCATAGGCTTTCGATGCGCCGTTGACGGTCAGGACGCGGTCGTAAAGTCGCGGCTCGACTTCGGCGATGGTGCAGAATTCGAAGTCGTCATAGATCAGGTGCTCATACATGTCGTCGGTCATGATCCAGACATGCGGATGCCGCAGCATGACCTCGGCGATTTCCTTCATTTCCGCGCGGGAGCAGGCGGCGCCCGTGGGGTTGTTGGGGAAGTTGAAAAGCAGCCACTTGGTCTTCGGGGTAATGGCGGCTTCGAGATCTTCGGCGCGCAGGCGGAAACCGTTATTTTCCGGGCAAACCACCGGTACCGGCACGGCGCCCGCGAACTTCACGATATCGGCATAGCTGATCCACGACGGCGCGGGAATGACGACCTCATCGCCCGGGTCGCAGGTGGCCATGATGGCGTTGAAGATGATCTGCTTGCCGCCGCCCGCCACCAGGATCTGGCTCGGATCGTAGTCGAGATTATTGTCGCGCTTGAACTTCCGCTGGATCGCGGCCCGCAGCGCCGGCGTTCCGTCGGCTGGCGGATATTTCGTGTCGCCGGCAAGGGCTGCCGCATGCGCCGCCTCGACCGCGTGGGCAGGCGTCGGGAAATCCGGCTCGCCGGATGACAGGCTGATGACCTTGATGCCCTGAGCGGCGAGATCGCGGGCTTTCTGGGTCATGGCGAGCGAAGCTGACACGGTGACGTTGTTAAGGCGTTGGGCGATAGTGGGCATGGATTATTTCCGATTGTAACGGTGAAGGCAGGCATCGTCGCGACGCCAGTGCATGACAAAGAGGTTACGGGAATTTTCCGCCGTTTCCCCAATACGACTTCGATGTGAGGTCATACGGGATTTTGATGCATCGCCATCAAAATGGGGTGGGCAGTCCATACTCGTATGCGATGACCTCAGAGGAATAAACTATTATGCAGCCCGTCGGCTTAGCCCCTAAGCTTGGCTCAACAACAAGGGAACGACGCGTCGGGCAATGTTACCCAGAGAGGTAACCGGCGCGAAAATGCAGAAATATGCGACAGGCGCCGGCAAAAGACCGGATGCCTCGACAGGGAGCACACCCAGCAAATTCTAGTCATAGGGCCTGGACGATCTCGTTCGGCTCAAAGCGATGCCTCGTGCCGTATTCAACGCGACGGGAGTATAGATGTCGGATATTGCGATCATGGAACCACATGCCCCGCCACGCCGTGGAGTTTCCGGCTGGAAGGCCCTCGAGCGTCGGCTGTTTTCGCCCGGCATCCTCATCCTGCCGCTGCTGATCTTTCTGCTGATCTTTTTCTTCTGGCCGGCGGTTCGGCTGATGAGCTTCAGCGTCATGACCCAGAATTCACAAGGGCTGATCGGCTCCCCCTTCACGCTTGCCCATTATGTCAGGTTTTTCGAGGTCGATCTTTACCAGAAGGTGCTTTGGGCGACGATCCGCATCAGCCTGATCACCTCGGTTCTTGCGGCCATACTGGCCTATCCGGTCGCAACCGTTCTCGTGCGCGGCAATATCGTCACGACCCGTATCATCACGTTGATCGTGATTGCGCCGCTGGCCGTCAGCGTCGTGGTGCGCGCCTATGGCTGGCAGCTCATTCTCGGCAACGGTCCGACCGGCCTTTTGAACTACGTGCTGATGAATCTCGGCATCATAGACAGTCCGATGACGCTGCTGTTTTCGGATGCCGCCGTCATCATCGGCTCCCTGCACATTTTTTTCCCGATGATGGTGCTGCCGCTGTCTTCGGCTCTCGGAAAGATCGATCCGAATCTGCAGCAGGCCGCCAGAACTTTGGGCGCGCCCACCTGGAAAGTGTTCCTGCGGATCACCTTCCCGCTCAGCCTTCCCGGTCTGGTCGCGGGTTTCACGCTGGTCTTCTCTCTGGCCTCGGCATCCTACGTCATTCCCGCTTTGATCGGCGGGCCCGGCTCGCAGATGCTCGGCAACATGGTCGAACAGCAGGTTCTCGCCGTCTATGACTGGCCGTTCGGCGCCACCATCGCCACCATCCTCGTCTTCATCGTCATTCTGATCAACGCCGTCTCGATGCGGCTGCTCGGCGGGCGTCGTATCAAGGCAAGCGCGTCATGAACAACAAGCTGACCGGCACTTCCGCCATCGTCCTTTACGCGATCACCGCCGCCATGATGGTCTTCATCCTGGCCCCCATCGTTCTTGTCGTCGCCATCTCGTTTTCCGACAGTTACTTCGTCACCTTCCCGCCGCAGGGTTTCACCTTCCGCTGGTATGCGGCGGTAATGCAGAACGAGGAATTCACCGCCGGCCTGACCTTCAGCGCGGCGCTGGCTGTCGCCACCACCATTCTTTCACTGGCGCTCGGTGTTCCCGCAGCCTTCGCGCTTTCCCGGGGAAAATTCATCGGCCGTTCGCTGATGAAGGGGCTGCTGCTTTCGCCGCTGATCTTTCCCGTGCTGGTGACCGGCCTGGCACTGCTGCAGCTTTTCTCCGGCTATGGCTGGATGGATACCAAGCTGAAGCTTCTGATCGCCCACACCGTCGTGACGTCGCCCTATGTGATCCGCACGGTGCTGACCAGCCTTCAGCTCGTCAATGTCAGCCTCGAGGAGGCGGCGCGCACGCTTGGCGCCACGCGCTGGAAAACTTTCACGCGGGTGATCTTTCCGCAGATCGCGCCCGGCGTCGCTTCGGGCTCGATCTTCTGCTTCATGGTTTCTTTCGACAATTATCCCGTTTCGATGTGGCTGGCCGATTCCGCGAACCTGCCGGTACCCATCGTTCTCTATCGCCAGATCGGCACGGTCTTTGATCCTTCGGTCGCGACCATGTCCACCATCATCATCCTTCTGGCGGTGACCGTCGTGCTCGTCCTCGACAGGCTGGTGGGTCTGCGCCGGGCAATGGCTATGTAAATCAACAACAAGAGGGGTACCGGAAATGACAGACAAGACCATCATCATGAAACGGCGCAGTTTCCTGACAGTCACCGCAGGCGCGCTCGCCACACCCTATTTTTATACCGCGGCTTCCGCACAGGACCGCACCATGTATGTCGGGGTCTATAACTCGGCGCAGGGCGGGCTGATCAAGAAGGAAGTCATCCCGGCTTTCGAAAAGGAATATAAGTGCCGGGTGCTGACGACCGAAGGCGCGACGCTTGCCAATATCGCCACGCTGCGCGCCACCCGTGAAAATCCGCAATATAGCGTGATGTCGATGGACGATGTCGGTGTTCCCCAAGCCAAGGAGGAAGGCCTGATCGAGCAATTGCCGATGGACGAAATCCCCAACCTCAAGAATGTCTATTCGCGTTATCTTTTCGAAGACAATTTTGGCGTCGGTTTTGCAATCTCGATTGCCGGCCTGTTCTATAATCCGACGACGGGCAAGCCGTTCGAAAGCTACGAACAGATGTTCGACAAGAAATATGCCCGCCGCATGCTTCTCAACACACCGAAGAACACCCAGAGCGTTCTGATGCTGATGGTGGCGGCCGCCCTTGCGACCGGCAAGCCGCTGAAGGAAGCGCAATATGATACGGATGCCGGCTGGGCGAAACTCGCCGAGCTGAAGCCGAACGTGCTCTCGATATACGACGCGGAAGCACAGACGATGATGGTGGCGCAGGGCCAGGCGGATTTCGGCGGCATCGAATATTCCAAGGCGGTTTATCCGCACACCAAGAAGGGCGTGCCGCTGGACATGACTTTTCCTAAGGAAGGCGCATTCACCGGCATCAACTCCATCGCGCTGGTGAAGGGCGGGCCGCACCGCGATCTCGCGCTTGCCTATATCAACCGCATCCTCGATCCCGGTGTGCAGAAGATGCTTTCGGAAGCGACGCTGAGCGCCCCCTCCGTCAAGGGCATCGAGTTCGGCGCAGATACGGCGAAGTTTCTCGCTTATCCGGAAGCGAAGATGGAATCGCTCAACCTCTTCACGCCGGACTGGAAATACATCATCCCGCGCCGCGCCCAATGGCTCGAAAAATACAACCAGACCTTTAACGGCTGAGGAACGCTGATGAAATCCGTAGAAGTCCGCCTGGAAAGACTGACCAAGCATTACAGCGGTCAGGTCGTTGCCGTCGATGATGTTTCGCTTACCGTCAAGGCAGGGGAAATCCTGGCGCTTCTCGGTCCGAGCGGATGTGGGAAAACGACTTGCCTGCGCATGATTGCGGGGCTTGTCGATCCCACCTCGGGTGAAATCGTGGTCGGGGGCAAGCCGACCACGCGCACCCCGGTTCACCGCCGCAATGTTGGCATGCTCTTCCAGAACTACGCCCTGTTTCCCCATATGACCGTTGCCGAAAACGTTGCCTTCGGTCTCGAGATGCGGGGCATCTCGAAGGCCGACCGGGAAGGGCGGGTAAAGCAGGCGCTCGATCTCGTTCAACTGCATACCTTCGGTGACCGGCTGCCGGTGCAGCTTTCCGGCGGCCAGCAGCAGCGTGTGGCTCTGGCCCGTGCCCTGGTGATCGAACCTTCGATGCTGCTTCTCGACGAGCCGCTCGGTGCGCTCGACAAGGGCCTGAGGGAAAGCATGCAGGTCGAGATCCGCAGCCTGCAACAACGGCTTGGTCTCACCACCATCATGGTGACCCACGATCAGGACGAGGCCCTGACCATGGCGGACCAGATTGCCGTGATGCGTGACGGCAATCTCGAGCAGATCGCACCAGCCGGCGAAATCTACCAGAAGCCGCTGACACGCTTCGTCGCCGGTTTCATCGGCGCCTCGAACTTCTTCGAGGCGAGCGTGGCGGAGCGCAATGGTCGTTCCGCAAGGCTGGTCACCGGTTCTGGCGTGCGGCTCGATGTCGAGGATATGGGGGCGGTTCAGGGCGACAAGGTCGTCGTCACCGTTCGCCCCGAAGCGATTTCGGTCTCACCGCTTGCGGTGGACGCAGGTGAAAACGCCAGCAATTCCACCACGGCGAGGGTGGAGCAGGTCGTTTATCGCGGTTTCATGCTGCATTACTATCTGCGTCTGGACAATGGCGAGCCGATGATCGCCTACCGGCAGACCCAGACGGAAGGCTTCACCAATGCCGTCAGCGCCGCCGGTGACCGGGTGAGACTGAGCTGGACGAGCGACAGCAACCACGTGATCCAGCTGAATTGATGGTTTTATGGCCGGGGCGCTCACGCGGCCCGGCTTGTGGCGGTCGCAAATCTATACCGTAATTAGATAGCCGGCAAAGTTACGGCACCGCGCTCCTGAATGGAATGCGGTGCCGTAACTTTTGGTACGTCAGAATATGAGGTGTGCCCCGCTTCAGGCGACCACCTCATGCGCCGGCGCGACGCTGCCGCCGCAGGCTTCCACTTCGCTGCGCACCGTGCGGGCAAGCTCCAGCGAGCCGGGTGTGTCGCTGTGAACAAGGATCGACCGGGCGCGAACGGGAATGATCTCGCCCTCGATGGTCGTGACCGTGCCATTTTCCAGAAACTGGCGCACCCGCGCACGAACTTTTCCTTCTTCCTTGATGACTGAATTGGGCAGCTTGCGTGGCACGAGCTGGCCCTTCACATCATAGGCGCGGTCGGCGAGGAAGAGATTGAGCACTTTCAGCCCGCAATCCAGCGCCGCCTTTTCGATCAGCATGTCCGGCATCGAAAAGACGATGAGATCGGGATCGACCGCCCTGATCTTTTTCATGATCCGTTCGGCAAGCGCCGCATCGCGGTTGATCATGTTGCCCATGGCGGCATGGAAGCTGATATGGGAGAGCGCGACATCCTGCGCTTTCGCAATCGCCGAAAGCGCGCCGAGCTGGTAGAGAACCTGCTGTTCCATTTCTTCAGCATCGACGGGAATTTCGCGGCGGCCGAAGCCGAGACGGTCGGCAAGGCCGGGATGGGCGCCGACGCCGACGCCGTTCTGTTTGGCCAGACGCACCATGCGCGCCATCATTTCCGGATCGCCGGCATGGAAGCCGCAGGCGATATTCGCCGAAGAGACGACTTCCATAAGCTTCTCGTCGTCGCAGACCTTATAGACGCCGAAACCTTCGCCCATGTCGGAATTAACATCGATCTTCATGGTTCCCTCTCCTTGTTCTTCAGGATTATCGTTTTGTCAGCGTGCCGAGTGCGGCGGTGACCAGCGGCAGGGTTTTGCGGATATCGGCGAAATAGGCGTCGATCGCCTGCTCGACTTCCAGCGCCTCGCGCACCGTTGCCTGCACGAAACGGATGCGGCTGCCGATGCGCGCCTGTCCAAGCCGCCACAGATCGCTGTCGATGATACCGGCTATCTTGGGATAACCGCCGGCCGTGTTGGCGTCGCTCATCTGGATGATCGGCTCGCCGCCCGGCGGCACCTGAACAACACCCGGAATGACGCCATAGGAGCGCAACTCGACGGGAGCCGAAAGCGTTAGCGGCGTTCCGGCCAGCCGGTAACCGGTGCGGTCGCTCTGCGAGGTGATTTTCCAGGCTTCGGACCAGAAACGTTCCGCACCTTCGCCGAAAAGATCGTGTTCGGCCGCAGGAATGGCTCTCAGCAGCAATTCGCCCTTGTCAGATACCGGAAACATGTCCGGCATCGTCTCGGCAAGCGGCACGACGCCGAGGCCGCCTGCCGGCAGCGCCGGTGGCTCGCACGGCAGAACGGACAGCCTGTCGCCGGTGGTGAGATGGCGTCCCTCATGGCCGCCGAAGGAGCCGCGAAGCGAGGTGCTTCGTGATCCCATGACCAGCGGCACGTCGACGCCGCCCTGAAGGCAGAGATAGGCGCGCGCACTTTTAAGCGGCGTCGAAAATTCGAGAATCTGACCCTTTTCTGCCCGCACACACCAGTAGGGCGGCAGATCCGCACCATCGAGCAGTGCGGCGCAGTCCGCACCGGTTACCGCGAAGGTCAACGCTTCTTCGAATTCGATGCGGAAAGGAAAGGTCTGGATTTCAATCGCGGCGGCATCCTCACCATTGCCGACGAGAATATTGCCGACCCTGAGCGCGATGGGGTCCATCGCGCCCGTGGCGGTGATGCCGATATTGCGGTAACCCGCGCGGCCGAGATCCTGGACGGTGTTCAGCGGCCCGCAGGCAAGAATATGGATCATAGTTCGATCCTTTCAGGAAGGAAACGAACCCGGTCGCCGGGCGCAAGCACCGCCGGCTGCTCGGCCGTCGCGTCGAACATGATGATTTCGGTGAAGCCCAGGGAATTCCAGCCATTCGGTCCGGTCAGCACCGAGATGCCGGATTGCATGCCGCCAATCGTCACCATGCCCTTCAACATGCGAAGCGACGGAACTTTCTTGCGCGGCATGAAAATGCGTGGGTCGAGACCGCCGAGATAACCGAAGCCCGGTGCGCTGCCGACGGCAAAAACCGTATAGGTGCGCTCGAAGTGCAGGCGCACGACCTCCTTGTCCGGCAGACCGGAATAATCGCAGATCGCCGCAAGGTCGATGGCGTGCTCGCCGCCATAGGTCGTCGGCACTTCGATGGTCTTGCCGAGAAGATCGAGTTCCGCCGTCCTTTGCCAGAGGTCGAGAAGCTCGTCCTGTAAATGCCCGGCATCTTCAGGCGTGCCGCGCAGCACGATCAGCAGGTTGGTCATGCCGGGTATCAATTCCAGCACCTCGGGGCGATCTTTCAGCGCACGCGTCAGCGCCCAGATGCGCCGCTGGGCGGGCAGGTCCAGCTCGCCGGGCGCTTCGATCAGAAAGGTCTTGTTGCCGATCATCGAGATTTTCGGCAGGCCCAGATGAGCGGGGGTGAGGTGGGGCGTTTTCAGCGGGAGGTTGCTCATCGACGTCACCATCATGTTTCGGTCTTGAGAAGGGTGGAGCCATAGCCGACAAGCGCGCCGGTTTCCGTCACGGTTTCGCTGACGGTGCCGGCTTTTTCGGCGATGACCGGAACAAGCACGGGGCCTGCTGCCACGAATGCGACGATCTCGTCTTTCGCTACGGATTGTTCTGCCCGAACCGCCCGGTCGGGGCGCTGCGGATGGGCTGCTGTGAAGATGCCGGCCATCGGTGCACGGGCAAGAATATCCCCCGCCTTTACCGACGCTTTGGCCGCTTCAATGGGCCGCTGTGCGGCAGGGGCCCGACCGACTGCCATGGCAACGATCTTCAATGACCCATCCGGGGTCTCTATCTCGATGGCGGAGACGTTGTTGCGCTCGAGGTGAGCGGCAAGATCGGCAATCGTGCCGGGCTCGCTGTAGCGGGATATGGAAACAGGCTGTCGCTTCACTTTGCACTCCGCGCTGCAAGCCAATGTTCTAGGTAATGAATATCCGTGCCGCCTTCGGAGAAGGCCGGGTCCTGCAATATTTCCCGATGAAGCGGCAGGTTGGTGGAAACGCCTTCGATGTGCATTTCGCCAAGTGCGCGCCGCATGCGCAGGATCGCCTGCTCGCGGGTCGGCGCATGGACGATGAGCTTGGCAATCAGCGAATCGTAATGGGCGGAAACCCTGTAACCCGCCGTCACATGGGTATCGACCCGGACGCCGGGGCCGCCCGGCAGGTGAAGCGCCGTGATAAGGCCGGGGCAGGGAATGAAACTATAGGGGTCTTCGGCATTGATGCGGCATTCGATCGAGTGGCCTTCGCAGACGATATCCTCCTGCGAAATCTCAAGCGGATGGCCGAGCGCGACGAGAAGCTGCTGGCGCACCAGATCCACGCCCGAGGTCATTTCCGTGACCGGATGTTCGACCTGCAGGCGGGTATTCATCTCGATGAAATAGAATTCGCCATTTTCGTAGAGAAATTCGAAGGTGCCGACGCCGCGATAACCGATCTGGCGGCAGGCCTCGACACAGCGATTGCCGACGAAAGCCGCGACATCAGGCGCGATGCCGATGGCTGGGCCTTCTTCGACGACCTTCTGGTGGCGGCGCTGCATGGAACAATCGCGCAGGCCAACCCAGACCCCGCCGCCCTGACCATCGCAGAGAACCTGAATTTCAACATGGCGCGGATGTTCGAGGAATTTCTCGATATAGAGTTCCGGCGTCCCGAAGGCCCGGCTCGCCTCCTCACGCGTGACGAGAACGGCATCCTGAAGGGCGGAGGCCTCGCGCACGACACGCATGCCGCGCCCGCCGCCGCCGCCGGCCGCCTTGACGATGACGGGATAACCGATTTCGGCGGCGATTTTCGAGACTTCGGCCATGTCATCCGGCAGGGCGGAATCGGGGCCGGGAACGCAGGGCACGCCGGCCTCCATCATCGCCCGCTTCGCCGCGATCTTGTCACCCATGGTGCGGATGGCATCGGCGCGCGGGCCGATGAAGACCGCGCCCGCCGCCTCCACGGCTTCAGAAAAAGACGCTCTTTCGGACAGGAAACCATAGCCGGGGTGAACCGCGCCAGCGCCGGTCAGCTCCATCGCAAGCAGTATGGCCGGCACGTTGAGGTAGCTCTGGCCGGGAGACGCCGGGCCGATGCAGATGGCGGTATCGGCCGCCTTCAGATAGTCGGCATCCTTATCGGCTTCCGAATAGATCATGACGGTCTTCAGGCCGAGTTCACGGCAGGCGCGCTGCACCCGCAAGGCAATCTCGCCGCGATTGGCGATCAGGACACTGTCGAATGTTCTTGGCTCAGCCACCTTTGGGAGTGTCACATCCATCATTCGAACTCCAGCACCGGCTGTCCGAGTTCGACGTCTTCGCCGTCATTGGCGATAAATCTGGCGATCCTGCCGCTTCGTTCGGCCCTCACGGTGTTGAACACTTTCATCGCCTCGATGATGAAGAGTTCCTGCCCTTCCTTGACCTCGTCCCCGGCTTCGGCGAAAGGCGCCGCACCCGGGCTCGGGGCGCGATGGAAAAGGCCGAATGAGGGTGCTGCGACGATGCCGGATGAGACCGGTGCGGCTGCGGCGGATGCGGGCGCCTGCTCTTCGGCGCGGGATGTCTCGGATGCCGTTTCCGCCACCGCAACGGGCCGGGGCTGCGATGATGGCGCCCGCAGTGAAACGGCATTGTTTTCGCGGATGATCCGGACCGTGGTTCCCTCCTGGCTCACGGTCAATTCGGATACTCGCGAAGAGCCGACGAACTCGATCAGTTTCTTGATCTTTTCCAGATCCATATTGGTTTCCAACGTCTTTTTTGTCCCCACGGCGGCAGGCGGGCGGAGCGGAATCCGCACCCTGTCCATCAGCAATAGCTACCATGGGGGCGGGATTGATGGGGTCAGACGAAGTTCCTATGGACATTGCTTTGCGGTTTGATATCCCGCCGCCGCGTGGTGAAACGGTTCAAAGACGTCCGAAGGAACGAACCATGGATTCCCGCAAAGGCATTCTCCTCAAAATCTCCGCAGCGCTCGCTCTGGTGCTGATGGGCGCCTGCATCAGCGGCCTCAGGGGCGAAATACCCATCGGGCAGGTGGTCTTCTTCAGGTCGGCGGTGGCCATGCTGCCGCTTTGTTTGTGGATGGCGGCGCAGGGCGGTTTTCGAAGGCAGGTGGCAACCAGCCACATTGGCGGCCATCTGGTGCGGAGTTTTTCCGGCACCGGCGGCATGGTCTTCAGCTATCTGGCGCTCGCCTACATTCCGCTGGCCGACGCGACGGCCATCAGCTACGCGACACCGCTCTTCACCGTCATTCTGGCGGTGCTGCTTTTGAAAGAAGTCGTCAGGATTTATCGCTGGACGGCGGTGGTCGTCGGGCTCTGCGGAATCGTGCTGATCCTGTCGCCGCATTTTTCCTTGGATGTTTCGGATGTCGCTTCCGGTTCCGGCGTCGCCATGCTCGGTGGTCTGTTCGGTCTGGCGGCGGCTTTTTTCTCCGCCATATCGATGATCCAGATCCGGCATTTGACGCAGACGGAAAATACCGGCGCGATCATCTTCTATTTCACCCTGCTCACAACCGTCATTGGTTTCGCGAGCGTCGGCATGGGCTGGAAAATGCCGACCGCGTGGCAATGGACACTGCTGATCGGCACCGGTCTTATAGGCGGAACCGCGCAGATACTGGTGACGCTCAGCCTGCGTTATGCCGAGGCCTCGCTGCTCGCGCCGTTCGATTACACCACGATGATCTGGGCGCTGTTGATCGGTTATGCCTTCATGGATCAGGTTCCGGCCCTGACGACCATTCTGGGGGCTTCTATCGTGGTTGCCGCCGGTTTGTTCACGCTGTGGCGGGAAAGGCGGTTGCACAAAAAGCGCGTCACGGAACAGCTGACGCTGTCGGCTCCCTGACAGCCTGTTTCGCCAGCCGGTTTTCGCGCCATATCGCAAAAAGCCCGGCGGCGATGACCGTCAAGGCGCCAATGATGGTCGCACCCGTCGGCACTTCGGCCATGAAGAGATAACCGAGGGCGATCGCCCATATCATGGTGGTGTAATCGAACGGCGCCAGCAGCGAGGCCTGGGCGTGGCGCAGGCTGAGCGTCATGGCGATCTGGCCGATGCCGCCGGCAAGGCCCCCGCCGGCGAGCAGCAGGAACTGGTGAAAATCCGGCATCTTCCATCCGAATCCGAGCGTGGCGAGACCGGCCACCACACCCGTCAGCGTATAGATGAGCACGATGCGCGACGGTTTTTCGATACTGTTCAGATGGCGAACGGCGATGGACGAAAAGGCGGCGCAAAGCGCGCCGGTCAGCGCCAGTGCGGTTCCGATCATTGCAACGCCGTCGATCCGTGCGGGCCCTGATGCGGCATCAAAGACCAGATTGGGTGATAAGGTGATAAAGACGCCGATGAAGCCGGTGAGCACGGCGGACCAGCGGTAAATCCGCACCTTTTCGCGCAAGAGCAGCGCTGCCAGCATGATGGTGAAAAGCGGCGTCGTGTAGCTCAGCAGGGTGACATTCACCAGTGGCAGATAGGCGAGCGCCAGAAAGCCGAAGAACATGCCGCCAAGCCCGGCCGAACTGCCCGCGAGCAGGCTGCCGATGTTCTTTTTGGCCGGCACGGTTATCCGCTCCGAGGAGGCGATGAACCAGAGACAGAGGGGAATGAGGGCAAAAAATCCCCGGCAGAAGACGACTTCGCCCACCGGGATCGCCCCGTCCAGGCCCTTCACACAGGCGGACATGACTGTGAATGCCAGCATGGCCGTCAGCTTGAGCAAAATACCGGTCTTAGGATCCATCCCGCTCCCCATCACAGCCAGGACCGTGTCATGGGGAAGAAGCGGAGAAAAGCCTTAGCCGGCTGCCATAAGAATCTTGTCTTACCCCATCACTTGCCCCATTGCCCTCCTTCCGCGGAAAAGGGCTTTTTGCCCTAGGTCATGGCGGCGATTTGGTGTCATGATCACCTCTTGAACCGGCGGGAGGTGGAAGCGGGCATGTTGGATTTGCGCAGGCTGCGATATCTGGTCGCGATTGCCGATTGCGGCTCCATGTCGGCTGCGGCGCGGCAGTTGGGGATAGCCCAGCCGGCGCTCAGCCACCACATCACGGAACTGGAGCGGCTGGTGGGTTTTCCCGTGCTGCACCGGTTGGCGCGTGGCGTGAAGGCGACGGAGAAGGGCGAAGTGCTTCTCGCCCATGCCCGGGAGATCACCGAGAAAGTTCGGCAGGCGGAGGCGGAAATTCGCGCCATGGCCTATCTGGATGAGCGGGTGATCCGGCTGAGCCTCATCCCCTCCTGGGCGACGGCCTTTGCACCAAGCATCATCAGTGAAGTTGCCGCTTCGATGCCCAAGGTTTCGCTGCGGCTGATAGAGGCGCGCAATGATGAATCGCTGCGCCTCATTCGTCTTGGCAAGGTGGATATGGCGGTTGCGCTTGTCGGTGCGGAAGAGAAGGCCGACGATCTCATCGTCAAGGAGAGCTTGTTTGCAGTCTCCTCAAGGCCCCTCGGCCGGTCGATGCCGCTTGAGGCTGCGGCAAAGCTCAATCTGATCCTGCCGCCGAGGGATAATCCGCTGCGCGCATCGATAGACGAGGCCGCTACCCGCGCCGGTATTGGCTTGAATGTGACGATGGAGATAGACGGGCAGGATACGATCAAACGTGCCGTCGGCGCCGGCATCGGTGCGACGATCCTGTCATGGAATTCGGTTCAGCAGGAGCACGAGGCTGGCCAGCTTCAGGCCGCGCATATAACCGATCCGGTTATTTATCGCTCCATCCACCTGCTGAAGGGCAGGGAGGTGGATGAGCGCACCTTCAGGCTGTTTCGAGACCTGTTGCGGTCGGTCGCAAGGCGCGAACCTTCGTTCAACCCATAAAAGAATTGTATGGGTAGTTTGAAAACTCGGTATTTGTGTTGTTGATGGCTTGTTCCTAGCCTCCCCGGTGAAAGCGTATCGGGGAGGAAAAGATATGCGTTTGAAGACATCTCTGTTTGGCATGCTGGCGGCCGCGGGAATCCTTGCTGCGGGAGGGGCGGCGGCGGAATATCCGGAGCGGCCGGTGACGCTGGTCATCGGTTATCCGGCCGGCGGCGGCACCGATATCCAGTCGCGGGCGCTGGTGCCTTATCTTGAAAAATATCTCGGCACATCGGTCGTGGTGGAAAACCGCGAAGGTGCCGGCGGGCTGATCGGCGCGACTTATATCGCCAATGCCAAGCCTGATGGCTACACCATCGGCGCTCTGAATTTTCCATCCATGTATTCGCCGATCGTGCAGGGCAATGCCAGCTACAAGGAGGATGCCTTCACGCCGCTCGCAAACCAGATCGGCGGCGATCTGGCGCTGACCGTCAACAAGGTGTCGCCGATCAAGACCGCCAGGGAGTTTGTCGAGGCGGCCAAGGCGAACCCGGTCGTCGTCGGCGTGACCGGCATCGGCCATCCGAGCCAGATCACCGCGCTGCTGTTTGAAGATGCGGCGGGCGTGAAGCTCAACTTCGTGCCCTTCAATGGCGGCGGACCGGCAAGGCTCGCCATGCTTGGCAACCACGTCACGCTCGGTTTCATGAACCTCAACGAGGTTTTTGCCGACAATCGTTCCGGCGCACTTCGTGTACTGGCCACATCAGGTACCGAGCGCTCGCCGCTTTCACCTGACGTTCCGACTTTCAAGGAGGCCGGCTACGATGTTCAGTTCAGCCTGCTTGCCGGTTTCGGAGCGCCGAAAGGTCTGCCGGCGGATGTGGAGGCAAAGTTGGTCGATGCCTTCCAGAAGGCGCTGAAGGACCCGGATTATCTTGCCGACGCCAAAAAGCGCGAACTGACCATGCTGCCGCTGACCCAGGCCGAATTTGCCGAGGCGCTCAAGAAGGGCAACGCCAATCTTGCCGAGCTCTGGAAAAGCAAGCCCTGGACAAAATAAGCGGCCGGTACCGACCGCTTCTCTCACCCCTAATCAAAATGACGCTTGGGCCGCGTTTGGTCCGGGCATGACCCACTGTTGAAAGGAACCCGGCCAATGGCCCATGTCATCCGCAATTTCCAGCGCCCTTCCAAAGCCGATATCGAGGCGATCAGCAAGTTCAGCCCCGCCACCATTCATGAGGCGCAGGGCAAGCTCGGCGCTCTCGATTATCGTATCAAGCCGATCAAGCCCGGCCTGAAAATCTGTGGCCCGGCGATCACCGCGAAATGCCATATCGGCGACAATCTGATGATTTTCGAAGCCATCAATCTGGCAAAGCCCGGTGATGTGCTGGTCATCGATGGCGGTGACAATCCCAATCAGGGGGGCTTTGGCGATGTGCTGGCTGCCGCCTGCATCGGCAAGGGCATTGTCGGCTTCGTGGTCAGCGCCGCCGTGCGTGATGGCAAGGGTCTGCGCGAGATCGGTTTCCCGGTTTTCTCACTCGGCCTTTGCATGAAGGGCACCTCAAAGGACACGCTCGGCACCATCAACCATCCGGTCGTGGTGGGCGGCGAATTGATCAGCCCCGGCGATATCGTCTGCGGCGATGATGACGGCGTTGTCGTCGTTCGCGAGAGCGATATCTCGAAACTCGTCAAGGCCTGCCGGGAGCGCGACGATCACGAGAACCACATGATGGAACTGCACCGTCAGGGCAAGATGGATATCGAGGATCGCTATGAAATGATGCGCTCGAAGGGATGTGTCTGGGCCGACTGAGCGAGTGTTTCGATATCTGAATACGCCGTGTCGGGAGGCGCGGCGTATTCTCAGTGTGGAGGGAAGATAATCATGGCCGAACACGGCTCGAAACTGACGGCGAATATTCTGTCCGGGGCTTTCTTTCTGGTGGCTGCCGCCGGGCTTTATTACGGCACGCGGCCGCTGAGCATGGGCACTAATTTCCAGCCCGGACCCGGCTATATGCCGACGGTCATCGCGGCTTTGATGTTCGCACTCGGCATCGCGCTGCTTTTGCAGGATTTGCTGGGAAAGACACCGTCCGAAGCCTGGGTGGCGCCGAAAATGCGTCCGTTTCTGGCGGTCGCCGGCATTGTCGGTTTTGCGCTGCTGATCGAGCCATTGGGCTTCATCGCCGCCGCTTTCGTGCTGATCGTGCTCGCCTGCATCGCGTATGGCAGGATCCGGCCGGTTGAAGTTCTGCTGCCTTCGGCGGTGCTCATCCTTGCCTGCATCCTCATTTTCGTTGTCGGTCTCGGACAGAGGATACCGCTGCTGCCATGACCGATCTTCTTTCCAATATCGTTCTCGGTTTTGGCGTGGCCGTCACGCCGATAAACCTTTTTTACTGTCTGCTCGGCGTCACGCTCGGCACGATGATCGGCATCCTGCCGGGCATCGGCCCTTCCGCCACCGTCGCGCTGCTTCTGCCCATCACCTATACGATGCCGGATACGGCGGCGCTGATCATGCTCGCGGGCATTTTTTATGGTGCGCAATATGGCGGCTCGACAACGGCGATCCTCGTCAACCTGCCGGGCGAATCCTCGTCCGTCGTCACCTGCATCGATGGTTATGCAATGGCCCGGCAGGGCAGGGCGGGTGTGGCGCTGGCCACGGCGGCGCTCGGGTCGTTTTTTGCCGGCACGGTGGCGACGGTCCTGATCGTCGTTGTCGCAAAGCCGCTTTCCGCCGTTGCGCTCGCCTTCGGGCCGGCCGATTATTTCA
The DNA here is from genome assembly GCF_004005385.1 of Agrobacterium sp. CNPSo 2736. Taxonomy (NCBI): domain Bacteria; kingdom Pseudomonadati; phylum Pseudomonadota; class Alphaproteobacteria; order Hyphomicrobiales; family Rhizobiaceae; genus Agrobacterium; species Agrobacterium sp. CNPSo 2736. The sequence continues at coordinate 121,342 of NZ_RZTX01000001.1, forward strand.
GTCTGGTGATCTTCGGGTTGCTGTTTGCCGTGTTCCTGTCGAGCGGATCACCGGTCAAGGCGGTCGGCATGGTCGCCTTCGGTATCGCGCTCAGCCTCGTCGGCATCGATCCGACATCCGGGGAGCAAAGATTTACCTTCGGCATGGCAGAACTGTTCGACGGTATCGACTTCGTCGTGCTGGCCATCGGGTTGCTCGGCGTCAGCGAAATTCTCTTCAACCTGCAGCAGGGCGTGGAGCGCGATGCGGGTGCGGCAAAGACCGGATCGCTGATGCCGACCCGGCAGGATTTCAAACAGGCCTTTCCGGCCGTGCTACGCGGCACGGCGCTCGGCTCTTTCCTCGGTGTGCTGCCCGGCGGCGGTGCGATTATGAGTTCGTTCGCGAGCTACGCGCTGGAGCGCAAGATCGCCAAGGATCCATCCCGTTTCGGCAAGGGCGCAATCGAAGGGCTGGCGGGGCCGGAAAGCGCCAATAATGCCGGCGCGCAGACCTCCTTCATTCCGCTTCTGACGCTCGGCATTCCCGCCAACGGGTTGATGGCGCTGATGGTCGGGGCGATGATGATCCAGGGCATTACACCGGGACCTGAAGTCATGCAGTCGCGGCCCGATCTCTTCTGGGGGCTTATCGCCAGCATGTGGGTGGGCAATCTTTTGCTCCTGGTGCTGAACCTGCCGCTGATCGGCATCTGGGTTCGCCTTCTTGGCATTCCCTACCGCTTCTTGTGCCCCGCCATTTTGATGTTCTGCGCCATCGGGGCTTACGGGCTTTCCTACAGCGTCGTCGACGTTCTGTTCTGCGCGGTCTTCGGCATCGTCGGCTTCTTCCTGCGCAAGATCGGCTGCGAGCCGGCGCCGCTGGTGCTGGGTTTCGTACTCGGTCCGCTTCTGGAGCAGAACATGCGCCTCGGGCTGCTGATTTCGCAGGGAAGTTTCTCGACATTCGTCACCCATCCGATCAGCGCCACCCTGCTCGCCTTGTCCGGCATGGTCGTCATCATGATGGCGATGCCTGCGATCATGCGCCGTCGCGAGGTGGTGTTTCAGGGTGATGACGACTGACGATCAATCGAGCCGGCGCCGCCGGCCAAACAAAGGTGAAACATGCATATTCTGATAATCGGCGCGGCCGGGATGATCGGCCGCAAATTGACGCAACGTCTCGCTTCTGACGGAGCGCTTGGCGGTGTGAAGATCAGCGCTATGACGCTGACAGATGTTTTCGATCCGGCCGCGCCGAAAGGTTTTGGCGGCAAGCTGACCATCGAGCGCAGCGATCTGTCGAATGCCGGCGTCGCCGAAAAGCTGATCGCCAAGCGACCAGATGTGATCTTCAACCTCGCCGCCGTGGTTTCGGGCGAAGCGGAGGCCGATTTCGAGAAAGGCTATCGCATCAATCTCGATGGCGGACGCTCGCTGTTCGAGGCCATTCGTCTGGAACATCAGAAGGACGGATACCGGCCGCGCGTGGTGTTCTGCTCGTCGCTCGCCGTGTTCGGGTCGCCTTTCCCCAAGGTAATTGGCGACGAGTTCCTGCCGGCGCCGTTGACCAGCTATGGCACGCAGAAGGCGATCGTGGAGCTGTTGCTTGCGGATTATAGCCGTCGCGGTTTCTTCGATGGCGTCAGCATCCGCCTGCCCACCATCTGCATCCGCCCCGGCAAGCCGAATGCGGCCGCCTCCGGCTTCTTCTCCAATATCCTGCGCGAACCGCTGGTGGGCCAGCAAGCGGTGCTGCCCGTTGCCGATACCGTGCGCCACTGGTTCGCCAGCCCGCGTTCGGCCGTCGCCTTCCTGCTGCGCGCCGCGAGCGTCGATCTCTCCGAGCTCGGCGTTCGCCGCAATCTCATCATGCCGGGGCTTTCGGCCACGGTCGCCGATGAGATCGAGGCCCTGCGCGCCTTCGCCGGCGAAAAAGCGGTGGCGCTTATCAAGCGTGTTCCCGACGAGCGGATCATCCGGATCGTCGACGGCTGGGCCGAGGATTACGATCCGCAGCTCGCTCTGTCGCTCGGCTTCCGGGCGGAAACATCCTTCGCCGAAATCATTCAGGCGCATGTGGAAGATGAGCTGGAGGGGAAAGCAGCATGAGCAATGGAAAGATCGCACTCGTCACGGGTGGAGGAACAGGCGTCGGCAAGGCGATTGCCGAGGCGCTTCTGGAAGATGGTTACAGCGTTGCGATTACAGGGCGGCGGCGTGAGGTTCTGGACGCCGCTGTCGGCGAATGGCGCGAACATCGAGACCGCGTTCTGGCCGTCGTGGCAGATATCTCCGTTCCGGCCGATGTCGAACGGCTGTTCGCCGAGGTCACCGGTCGTTTCGGCCGTCTCGATCTTCTGGTCAACAACGCCGGCATGTCGGCACCGGCGGTCCATATCGAAGACGTGCCGTTCGAAACCTGGAACGCGGTGGTCGGGGCGAACCTCACTGGCGCTTTCCTCTGCACGCAGGCTGCGTTTCGCCAGATGAAAGCGCAGTCACCACAGGGCGGGCGCATCATCAATAATGGCTCGATTTCGGCCACCACGCCGCGTCCGCGGTCTGCGCCTTACACTTCGACCAAGCACGCCATTTCCGGGCTTACAAAATCCGCCGCTCTGGACGGTCGGGCGTTCAACATCGCCTGCGGGCAGATCGATATCGGCAATGCCAGCACCGAGATGACCCGCGCCATGGCGACCGGCGTGCTGCAGGCGGATGGCAGCACCGCCATCGAACCGACCATCGATGCCGGCATCGTCGCCAAGGCCGTGGTGCACATGGCCTCGCTGCCACTTGAGGCGAATGTGCTGACCATGACCGTGATGGCGAGCGGCATGCCTTTTGTCGGTCGCGGGTAAGGAGTGCGCATGAAGCCCGATCTTCTGCAAACCTACCCGCTCCAGCCACAGATAGAAGCCGAGCTGCAAAAGCGCTTCCGGGTCCATCGCTGGCACGAAATATCCGACAAGCAGGCATTTTTGCAGGCGGAGGCGGCTTCGATAAAGGCCGTCGTCACCGGTGGCCATATCGGCCTCGCCCCCGATCTCGCCGACTGCCTGCCCGCTCTCGAAATCGTCGCCATCAACGGCGTCGGTTTCGACAGGGTCGATCTCGATCAGGCCCGCGCGCGCGGCTTCAGGGTGACGAACACACCTGACGTGCTGACCGAGGATGTCGCCGATCTCGCCATCGGCCTTTCCATCATGCTGCTGCGCCAGCTTGTCAGCGCGGATCACCATGTCCGCTCGGGGGAGTGGAAAAAAGCCGAGATGCCACTTGGCAACAAGGCCTCGCGGCGGCGTTACGGGATTTACGGGCTTGGCCGCATAGGCCGCGCCATCGCGGCGCGGCTGGAAGCCTTCGATGCGGAGATTTCCTATTTCAGCCGGCGGAAACAGGACGTGGCCTATGGTTATCATTCAACGGCAGCATCGCTCGCAAGCGCCTGCGATGTCCTGATCGTCACGGCGGCGGCGACGCCGGAGACCAGACACGCGATCAATCGCGAGGTCTTGGCGGCGCTGGGGCCGGATGGTGTGCTCGTCAATGTCGCCAGAGGATCGCTGGTGGATGAAAAGGCGCTGGTCGATATTCTTCTGGCAGGCGGGCTGAAGGGTGCGGCGCTCGATGTCTTCGAGAACGAGCCGCTTGTTCCCGAGGCGCTGATCGGTATGCGGAATGTCGTTCTCGCCCCGCATATAGGCGCTGCGACCCATGAGACGCGGCTCCAGATGGGTGCTCTGGTTCTCGCCAATCTGGATGCGCATTTCGCAGGACAGGACCTGCCGACGGCGGTGGTCTAGAATGAGCCGGTGGCCGGCAAGGGGAACGTATGCCCCGCCGGCCGGATTGCCGCATCGCTGAAAGTGGTGCAATCGCCATCCATACAAGTTGCTTATTACTCCAAAAAAAATCGGTCTTAGGCAAGCGATGAAAGCTTCACTAATGTTTGCTCAACGATAGGGGACAAACATGCCATTCTCAGACTACAAGACCGCACTCGTAACCGGCGCATCTTCCGGAATTGGCGCCGCCGTCGTTGAGCGCCTTTGCCGCGAAGGGCTTGAAGTACATGCGGTTGCCAGAAGCGCGGACGCTCTCAACAAGCTGGCGAAGCGCACGGGCTGTTTTGCTCATGTCATTGATGTGACGGACCGGCCGGCGCTTGCGAAGCTCACCAGTGAGGTTGCATTCGATGTCCTCGTCAACAATGCCGGTGTCGACCGTCCGAAGAAGTTTCTGGAAGCGGATGAGAGCGATATCGATCTCCTGATCGACGTCAACCTGCGCGCCGTGCTGCATCTGTGCCGCATGGTGGTGCCGGGCATGGTGGCGCGAGATCGCGGCCATGTCGTCAACATCTCCTCCATTGCCGGCAATTACAATTTCGGCGGCAATTCCACCTATCACGCCAGCAAGGCCGGCGTGGCGATGCTGTCCAACCAGCTGCGTATCGATGCTTTCGGCAAACGCGTGCGGGTGACGGAAATCTGCCCCGGCCGTGTTGCGACCGACATTTTCAACCATGTGCACGGCGATGATCCGAGCATTCGCGAACGTTTCATCGATGGTTTCGAATTGCCGCAGGCTTCCGATATCGCCGATGCGATTGCATTTGCCATCGCCGCACCCGTGGCCATGAATATCGGCCACATGGAAATTACCCCGACGCTTCAGGTCATGGGCGGGCTGCAGACGGCCAAGCCCCAAACGGTTGAAAATCGGCCGGCTGAAAAGGTCGCGGCGGGCGGAGCCGGAGGAAAAGTCGCGTGAGCGGTTTTGACCTCTGGGCTATCCTGAGTAATGCGGACTACGTCTCGATGCTTTTGCATGGCATCCAGATGACGTTCATCATCTATGCCGGCTCGTGGCTGCTCGCCATGTCGCTCGCCATCGTGCTTCTCGCCATCCGTCTGTCGCCCTTCCGCTTCGGCGATCCGCTGGTGGCGGCCTATGTGTCCTATCACCGCAACGTTCCGACGCTAGTGCAGCTGATGCTCTGGTACTTCGGCGTCTTCACGCTGCTGCCAAGCGGATTGGCCAGCTGGCTTTCCAGCCACAATGCGGAAGCGATCTTCGCCATTATCGGTCTTGGCCTCTGTCAGGCAGCCTATTTCAGCGAGGATTTGCGTTCGGGCGTGCGCTCCATCAATCCCGGCCAGATGGAAGCGGCGCGCGCTCTTGGCCACAGCTATGTCTCGGCCATGCGTTTCGTCATCATGCCGCAGGGCGTTCGCAACGCGCTGCCGCCGCTGATCAACCACAGCACCTCGCTGTTCAAGAACAGCAGTCTCGGCGTTCTGATCGGCGCACCGGAACTCACCCATGCGGTCAAGGAAGTCGAGAATCTGAGCTTCCGGACGTTTGAGGTCTATCTGGTCGCCACCGTGCTTTATCTGTTCTTCTCGCTGCTGATCATGGGTCTCGGAGCGTATATCTCCATGCGTGCCGATCCGCTCAGGAGGGCACGGGCATGATCCATGACATGATCGCAATCATAAACGATTACTGGCTGCTGCTCCTGATCGGCCAATATCCCAACGGCCCCCTCGGAGGCCTTGCCAACACGCTCATCCTATCGGCGCTCAGCATCGCGCTCGCTTTTCCCGTCAGCATCCTGATGGCGCTGGCGCGGCTGTCGAAATGGCGGCTCCTGCGCTGGCCGGTGACTGCCGTGGTTTATTTCACCCGCGGCGTGCCGCTGCTGATGCTCATTCTCTGGAGCTATTTTCTCGTTCCGCTCTGGACCGGCGCCGATGTGCCGAGCTTCGTGACGATGCTGACCACGCTCGTCATCTATCAGGGCGCTTTCATGAGCGAAGTCGTCCGCGCCGGCATCGTATCGCTGGGCACGGGGCAGATGGATGCGGCACGAGCCCTCGGCCACGGTTATTTCGGCGCGATGCGTTATGTCATCCTGCCGCAGGCGCTCTACAACATGATCCCGAGCCTGATCTCGACTTTCGTATCCACCATCAAGGATACGACGCTCGGCTATGTCATCAATGTGCCGGACCTGACCTTTGCGGCAAACCAGGTGAACAACCAGCTCCTGACCCAGCCTTTCCAGGTCTTCCTCATTCTGGCGCTGGTTTATTACATCATCTGCTGGTCGCTCACCCATGTCGCCAATCTTCTTGAGCGGCGTATCGCCCGCCGCCGGGCCGGCCCGCGCGGCAAGCTTGCCGCAGACACGGCACCGGCCCCCGCCAATATCGTTACGGAGCAGCTATGACCGCGCCAGTTTCCGCCTCTCAGGACGCCTACACCATCACGCTTTCGCAGGTCTGCAAAAGCTATGGCGATTATCAGGTGCTCAAGGATGTCAACGAAAACGTCACCCGTGGCGAAGTCGTTGTCATCTGCGGCCCGTCGGGCTCCGGCAAGTCCACTCTCATCCGTACGATCAACCGCCTGGAGGAGATCAGCAGCGGCTCGATCATGCTGGATGGCAGGAACATCCATGCCCAGATGCGCGCAAAGGAGCTGAACGCACTGCGCAGCCGTGTGGGCTTCGTCTTCCAGAGCTTCAACCTCTTCCCGCATCTTTCGGTGGTGGAGAATGTCTCCATGTCGCCGATCCGGGTGAAGGGTGTTTCTCCGGCCGTCGCCCATGACAAGGCGCTGAAGCTTCTCGACCGCGTCGGCTTGGCTGACAAGGCCAATTCCTATCCCGCCCAGCTTTCCGGTGGTCAGCAGCAGCGCGTCGCCATCGCGCGGGCGCTCGCCATGGAGCCGCCGGTCATGCTGTTCGACGAGCCGACCTCAGCGCTCGATCCGGAAATGGTGGGTGAGGTGCTCGCCGTCATGAAGAGCCTCGCCGCCGAAGGCATGACCATGCTCTGCGTCACCCACGAAATGGGCTTTGCCCGGGAAGTGGCCGACCGCATCTGGTTCATCGATGCCGGGCGCATTCTCGAAACCGCAAAGCCGGACGAGTTTTTCAAAAATCCGCAACATCCGCGTGCGCAGCGGTTTCTTGCCGATCTGAGACACTAGACCCAACCTCTATAATAACGGGAGAACTGAAATGAACTGGAAGTGCATTACTCTTACCGCCGCATTGGCAACCTCGGCTGCAGTCATTCCGGCCAAGGCCGACCAGCTCGACACGATCATTGCGAACAAAACGCTGCGTTGCGCGACATTCGCCGATGTGCCGCCTTTCGCCTCGCCGGACCCGAAGACGCGCGAAATGGCCGGCTTCGATGTCGATCTGTGCGGCGCAATCGCCAAGGAACTTGGCGTCAAGGCCGAGGTCAAGCCGGTGTCGGTCGAAGCGCGCGTCCCGGAAGTCAAGCTCGGCCGCGTCGATCTCTCGGTCGCCAACCTTGCCTATACCCAAAGCCGTGCAGAACAGATCCAGTTCAGTGACCCTTATTACCTGGCTAAGGAAATGCTGATCGTTCCGGTTGATGACCCCGGCACCAAGAAGTCCGATTTTGTCGGCCAGCGCATCGCGTCCAGCAAGGGCTCGACATCGGAACTCTCCGTCAAGCTCAACAAGTCCGAGCCGCTGACGTTCCAGGATACGGCGTCCGCCTATCTTGCCGTTCAGCAGGGCAAGGCGCGCGGCATCGTCGGCAACACCATGACGATGACCAAGTTCGTCAATGAATCCAAGACCAAGGGCAAGCAGATGCGGATGATCGAAGAGCCGATGCTCTTCCAACCCATCGGCATTGGCATGGCCAAGGACAATCCGGCGCTGACCGCGAAGATCAACGAAATTCTCCGCAAGCTCGATGCGGATGGTGAGATCAATCGCATCTGGGACAAGTGGCTTGGCCCGAACACCGAATACAAGATGACGCGCACCGACAAGGTCGTGCCTCTGTCCGAACTGAAGTTCGACCCGATCCCCTGAGCTTCGGCTCAGCTTCAGTCATCATTCCATCCATTCAACACCATCACCGGTCGGCGAGACGTTCTCGCCGACGGTTTCAACGTGGGAGGTTTTCATGATCCACATTAAAGATATCGCGCAGCGTCCGGCCAAGGCCGATGTCGAGGCCCTTGCCAAATTCTCTCCTGCGACGATCCATGAGGCGCAGGGGCGTCGTGGCGCATTATCTTCGCGGCTGAAGCCGGTCGATTATCGCATGAAGCTCTGCGGCCCGGCCTTCACGGTCAAATGCGCGCCGCGCGACAACATCATGCTGCAGCTTGCCATCAACTATGCCAAGCCGGGTGACATCATCGTCGTTTCCGCCGGCGAATATGAAGAAGCGGGTTCCTTCGGCGATGTGCTCGCCAATGCCTGCCTCGCAAAAGGCATCGGCGGTCTGGTGACCGATACCGGCGTGCGCGACACGCTGCAGCTGCGTGACCTCGGCTTTCCCGTCTTTTCGCTCAGCGTCTGCATCAAGGGCACGGTCAAGGAGACCATTGCCGCGGTCAACGATCAGGTGATCGTCGGTGGCGAAATCATCAATCCGGGCGATATCATCGTCGGTGATGCCGACGGTCTTGTCGTCGTCCGACGCGACGAAGCGCAGGAAGCGGCGAAGCTTTCGCAGGCCCGCGAAGATGCCGAGGCCGGTTACATCGAAGCTTACAAGCAGGGCAAGTCGGTGATCGAGGTCAGCAAGCTCGAGGCTGTGCTGAAAGCCAAGGGCCTCGTGGTCGATATCTGAGACAGGTCCGGACAATGGGCAGCGGCGGCGACTGCCGCCGTGTGAGCCTTATGGGAGGAGAGACTATGAAAGCGGTTGTCATCCACGCGGCGAAAGATCTGAGGATCGAGGAACGGGAGACCGAGCAGCCCGGTCCGGGGCAGGTCGAGGTCGCTATCGAAGCGGGTGGCATCTGCGGCTCCGACCTGCATTATTACAATCACGGCGGTTTCGGCACCGTGCGCGTGCGGGAGCCGATGATCCTCGGCCATGAGGTGGCCGGCACCATCAAGGCTTTGGGAGAGGGTGTTTCCGGTCTCGCCGTCGGCGACCGCGTTGCCGTATCGCCGAGCCGGCCCTGCAACCATTGCGAATTCTGCCTGAAAGGCCAGCAGAACCAATGCCTGAACATGCGCTTTTATGGCTCCGCCATGCCCATGCCGCATATTCAGGGCGCATTCCGTCAGCGTCTCGTCGCCGAGGCATATCAGTGCCACAAGGTGCGGGATGGCATCTCCATTCATGAAGCGGCCATGGCCGAACCTTTCGCGGTAACGCTGCATGGCGTCAACCGCGCTGGCGCATTGACCGACAAGCGCGTTCTGGTCACCGGCTGTGGGCCGATCGGCGCAGTCGCCATCATCGCCGCCCGCGCCCATGGCGCCCGGGAAATCGTCGCAACCGATGTCATGGATGCGGTTCTGCAAAAGGCGCTCGCCATTGGCGCCGACCGTGTCATCAATGTCGCCGATGACCCGGATGCGCTCTCCGCTTATTCGGCAAACAAGGGTTATTTCGACGTTCAGTTCGAGGCGTCCGGCAATGAAAGAGCCGTCCGTTCGGGTCTCGAAGCGCTGAAACCGCGCTCCACGGTGGTTCAGCTCGGTCTTGGTGGCGATGTGTCCATTCCGCAGAATATGGTGGTCGCCAAGGAAATCGAGATGAAGGGCACGTTCCGGTTCCATGAGGAATTCGGACTTGCCGTCGATTTCATCAACCAGCGCCGCGTCGACCTGAAGCCCCTGCTGACTGGAACCTTTCCGCTGGAGGAGGTTGTCACGGCATTCGAAACCGCCGGCGACCGAAGCAGGTCGATGAAGGTTCAACTCGCCTTTTAACGGGTGCCGGTACCTGATTTCGAAACGGCCGCAGGAGGATTCCGATTGCGGCCGTTTATACGTGGTTGAAAGATCATTCGGGCCGTGACCGGACAAACCGCTGTTCCAGAACCTCGCTTCCCCACTGGCTGCCCGGATGTTCCTCGACGCATGTGAAGCCATGGGCTTCGTAAAGGTGTCGTGCGGCCAAGAGGCCGTTGAATGTCCAGAGGTGGGTTTCGGCAAAACCTTTTTCATCGACGAATGCCAGCGCGGTCGCCAGCAGTCTGCGCCCGACACCGCCACCGCGCACCCCGTCATCAACGATGAACCAGCGCAGATGCGCAATATCCCCTCCGAGATCTTCGCCATCGATAGCAACGGAGCCGATGATCTCCTGTCCGCGCATCGCGACCCAGATCGCATTCTTCGGGCGTTCGAGCCGGTTGCAAAAAGCGGCGAGGCCCTCGGCCACGACGGATTCGAAACGCTGGCCAAAGCCGGATGTCCGGGCGTAGTATAGCGCATGCATCTGCGTGATCCGGGCAATGATGCCGGGCCTGTATCCCTCCAGGATCTCTATGGAGGGAGCAACTGTATCGGTCCTGTCTCCCAGCGCATCGGCGTAAAGACGAAGCCCCTGGAGGATCGTGTGAGCATCCGCCGACGTAAGCTGCGTCAGGGCGCCGGAGACCTGCCGGTTCGCAAAGCCATGGATGGCACCCACCTGTTCTTGTCCCTGACCCGTAAGACGCAGCCGCTTGATGCGACTGTCTCCTTCATCCGTTTCTTCGCGAACATCGCCCGACAGGACGAGCTTGCGCAGCATGCGGCTGACACTCGATTTTTCAAGTCGCAGAAGTTTTCCCAGATCTCGCGCCGTGATGTCGGGGCATGCTTCGATCTCGATCAGGGCATGCACGGCGGAAGGCGGCAGATCGGTGCCGGCAAAGTCTCCCCCCATGAAGCCGAGTTCGCGGACGAGCCGGCGGGAGGTGGAACGGATATCGTTTATGGGGAAGGGCTGTTGGGACACGTTCAATCCATTATGGTTGCATCGTGCAACCATAATCATATTCCGCCTGACTTGCCAAGATTGCTCCCGACGTAAAAGGCTGGCTTTCTCAGCAAAAGCGGGCAATCTGCTCTTCCGGTCGCCAACAATGGCGGCTAAACCGATGTTATCGGCAAGATGGATATTCGCTGAGATCGCACGGCGGGACTTTACCTGCGCCGTTGCGGCTGTTGATTATCCGGCTATGGAGCAGGCATGCCCGACACGCCCCGATTTTTCCGCTACGCGGTTTTAGCCGCCATGTTTCCCGTGGCCGTCCTCGGTCTGGTAGCAATTCCGAATGAGTATCGCGCCATCGGCGTCGAGGCCGTCGATTGCGATGGCCCCATATCCGTTCTGATTGCGGCGGTGCCAGCGCTTGCAGTCTATGCAATTATCGGCTGGATGTTTCTCTCCGGAGCCAAGCGCCATCGCTCGCTGATTTCAGCCTGTTTTTGCGGACTTGTTTGTCTGGCGCTCGTCTGGAACATCGGCATGGCGCTTCAGGAACAGCGGCGAAACGCGGCTGAAATGGCATGCGATTTCAGTAGTCGGTTGTGACCGCGCTCCGCCGCAGTTCTTCTCTAACGTCCCGCTTGTTCAACGGAACCGAAGGTTCCGGCGTGTGAGCTGATCGACGGAGGTGCAGCCCATCAGCTTCATGCCGCGCTCGATTTCGATGCGCATCAGCTCGAGCGCCCGTTCGACGCCCGGCTGCCCGGCAGCGGCAAGGGGGAAAAGGTAATAGCGGCCGAGCCCCACGGCTTTTGCACCGAGGGACAGTGCTTTCAGAACATGGGTGCCGCGCTGCACGCCGCCATCCATCATCACGTCGATCCGGTCGCCGACCGCATCGACGATCTCGGCCAGTTGATCGAAGGCGCTGCGGGAGCCATCCAGCTGGCGGCCGCCGTGATTGGAAAGCACGATGCCGCTGCAGCCGATCTCCACGGCGCGTCTGGCGTCATCCACCGACATGATGCCTTTTAGGCAGAACGGCCCGCCCCATTCGCGCACCATCTGCGCCACGTCGTCCCAGTTCATCGAAGGGTCGAGCATGTCGGTGAAATAGCGGCTGATGGAAAGAGCGCCGCCGTCCATTTTAATGTGATCGTCGAGCTGCGGCAGGCTGAAGCGCTCATGCGTCAGGTAATTGATGCCCCAGGCCGGCTTGATGGCGAATTGCGCGATGCCGGAAAGATTGAGCTTGAACGGAATGGCGAAGCCGGTGCGCTTGTCGCGCTCGCGGTTGCCGCCGGTAATACTGTCCACCGTCAGCATCATCGTCTCGACACCGGCGCTCTTGGCGCGCGCCATCATATCGCGGTTGAGGCCGCGGTCCTTGTGGAAATAGAACTGATAGACCTGCGGGCCGCCGCTGATCCGGCGCGCTTCTTCAAGGCTCGTGGTGCCGAGCGAGGAGACGCCGAACATCGTGCCGTATTTCCCCGCCGCTGCCGCAACCGCCCGCTCCCCCTGATGGTGGAAGAGGCGTTGCAGCGCCGTCGGCGAACAATAGACCGGCATGGACAGCTTCTGCCCCATGACGGTGACCGACATATCCACGTCCGCTACGCCCCGCAGCACATCGGGAACGAGATCGCATTTTTCGAAGGCGGCCGTGTTTCGCCGATACGTCACCTCGTCATCGGCTGCGCCGTCTATGTAGTTGAAGATCGGTCCGGGCAGACGCTGTTTGGCCATGCGGCGAAAATCGTGGAAATTATAGCAGTCTTTGAGTTGCATCTTTTACTCGACCGGTCCGGTTTGAAAGCTTTCAAAAGAGTGTCGGAAACCTATACCGGAGATGGAGAGCGGGCAATCAGGCCACGGACGATTTCCGCAGGCTCGAAGCGGTGGATGCCGCGAGGTCGGAACGGCAGGAAATGTTCCGCATCGAGAAGCTTCGCTGCAAGCCAGAGAACGGACATCCACATTTCCGTGCCCTGCAGCCCGGCCGGATGTCCCTCCGCGAAGGCAAATCCCCTGTTCCTTTGCCAGCGTCCCTCATTTCGGTGCAGAATTTCGCGGGCGATTTCCTTCGCCTCGTCCTGCCGGTGATCCGTCTGTTTCAGGCACAGAAGAAGCGGATGGATCGTATCGAGCAGGTTGCAGGCATTAAAATCCGCGCCATGGAAACCGCCATAGGCACGATAATTGGCGATAACGGAGTTAATTGCTGCTTCCGGATGGGGAAGGGGCAGGCCGAACTGTGCGTAAGAGCCGCGGGTAAGCCGGTAAAAACCGTTGACTGGTTGCAGCAGGCCCTGTGCGGCAGTCGGCTCACCCCAAAGCCCGGAGGTTTTATCCACATTCATCGCCAGCCAGCCGAAGAGAACGGTGAGGTTGTCGCCGGATGTGAAATAGCGCCTGTTGAAATAAAGCGCGGTGGCGATGGCGTCTATGGTGGCGCCGCAATGCCATGCCCGGCTTTGCCACGGCAATTCTTCCAGCAGGAGGATGAGTTCGTCGGTGCGCAGACGCTCCACGAAAGCGATCGGCTGTTTCGGCGCAGCACCGAAACATTCAAGCGCATATCCGACAGCCAGAATATTATAGAGGACGGCAGGGTCCTTCTCGGGAGGCGTTGAGGTGCGGCGGTGACGGTTAAGAAACAGCCCCGTTTCCTGATCCTGCAGGGCCTGAAGACTGGCCACGGTTTTTCCGGCATCGAAAGCGATCTTTTCCTGTCCGAAGGCTCCCGCGATCTCGATGGCATCGCACAGATGCCTGACGCTTTCGACCTCATCTCCGGATGCATCGGCGGAACGATAGATGCCATCCTCGCCATAGGAGCGGATCGCGGCAAGCCAGTCGTCGGTAATCTCCTTGCCGAGTTCTTGCAGCAGGCCATCGGGCTTTGTCAGCTTCGGCGCGGCCGCTTTTTCCCCGCGATATCGCAGAACCCGGGCGGGAACGCCGCCTGCAATGGCCATGGCGGGAATGTCCTTCGCCACCACCGCGCCTGCGGCAATAATTGCGCCGCGCCCTATCTTCACGCCATCCAGCACAACCGCATTGGCGCCGATCCAGACGTCGTCGCCGATCTCTATCCCGAGCGAGGTCAGCGGCTGGCGATGGATCGGAGTTTCAATGTCGTCGAAGCCATGGTTGAAGCCGACGATGCTGACATGTGAGGCGATGCGTACGCCATTGCCGATTGTCACCTTACCGGAAAGACAGGCATAGGGGTTGATCGAGACATTTTCGCCGAGTTCGATATCGCCGCGCACGATTGCGTAACCGGCGATCCACGACTGCGCACCCATCAATAGCCTGTCGGTATGCACCTCCGCCTTGTCGGCAATGTACACGCCCTGCCCGAAAACGGCGTTGGCAGAACGCTCGAGGCCACGCAGCCGCGCCTGATGGTCGGAGCTGTCGATATCCTCCTGCTTCCGCTCCCAGGTCAGGATGTTCAGCCGATCCGACCTTTGGGGAAAGCTCGATACTTCGTCTGCCATCTCCGTCAGCCTGCGCGGTTTTCATCGAGAGCATAGGCGGGAACGCGTCGCCCCTCCCGCCTGAACATCTCTTCCAGCCTCGGGAGATCGGGACTTTCGGGAAAGACACCCAATGCGGCGCCTGCTTCTCTACCGGCCGGCAGTGCCATGGCCGCCGTCACCAGCAGCGTTTCGCCGGAGGCGACGGTGCCGCGCAATTGCGGAACAAGGGTTCTGGCGTGAATGAGGTTGGTATTGGCGATTGCCTGATGGCACAAGCCTTCTCGCTGAATGCCAGCCGAAAGATCGGCGATGAGGCTGGTGTCAGTCTGTCCGTAACAGACGGCGCGACCTTCACTCGCCTCGGTGCGGTCGTGGTTGAAATCGGCGCGTTCTATGGCAAATCCGCCTTCTGATGTCTGCAGCGGGCGAGGGGTGCGGATGCGGTGCAGCCTTATGTGCCAGGGGTTTTGCGGCACGAGCCAGGTCTCGATCTCGACATCCGCCCATGGCCGCCAGCGGGAATAGAGGCAGTCTTTGGCGATCAACGCTTCTTCCATTGTCGCGCGGGTGCGGAAGTGCACTCCATCGTCGGAAAGGCCGAGCATGCCGTCGAAACTCGCGGCGGCGAAATGCCGGTCATCCGCCTCGACATTGAAGGCGTAACGGGTGGAATAGACGAATTTCGAATATTTTTCCTGCGCGCCGCGCATCCTGTCGTGTTGCTGCCCGGAGGAAAGGACAACGATATTGCCCGGCGTATGAAAGGCCACCATGCCGGGCTCCGCCAAGGGAACCGGTTCGGCAAATTCCTGCGGTTCGGCCTCTTCCGCAGTCCAGAACGGGTGATCGGCGGGCAGCGCCAGCGGCAGGAAAAATTTGAGCGCCCAATAGGGCGAGCAGGGAGAATTGTAGCTTTCGCTCATCAGAAGATTTGGGTAGCCATATCCGACCGACAGGACGCCGTCGCGGTCCGCGATCGGCCGCTTCGACCACCAGCGGATATGGCGCATGTAATAGCCCTTGATCTCCGGCCACGGCAGCGCCTCCAGACCGGAAAAGGCAAGAGCGCCCCAGAAACCGCCCGCCGCAAAACGGTAGGTCTGGCTGCGCCCGAAGGCGAGCGACGCCCCGTCGGGCCCGAACCAGTGGCGTATGTCACGGGTGAAAATGCGCGAGCGTTCGAGCAAGCGTGTTTTTCGCGTGTCGTCACCTTTTGCCAGCACCGTATAGATCAGGCCGTAAAAATGCATGGCGAAGGGAATATAATGGTCGACCCGGCGCACCGGCCCGTCGCGATACCAGCCGTTGCCGATATCGAAAGCCTCGAGTTCATCGAGATAGGTTTGGGTTTTGGTCCGGTCGAATTCCACGCCGACCCGCTCCAGCCCGAGATCGATCAGAACACGGAAGAATTTCCAGTTATTGTCGACGAATTCCCGCTCGCGGGCGGCGAGAAGATAGGCGGCGACAGCCTGCCTGTCCGTTTCGGCAAGCGGCTCCCAGATATGTTCGGGAACCATGGCGAGCGCAAATCCTATCGCCGCCAGTTCGACCAGCCGCTGGTGCCGATCAGCCGTGTCACCCCAATATTCCGGGTGGGCCGGATTGGTGCCATTGGCCAGCCCGCGCCGGTAGATATCCCAGTGCGGAAAGTCATAACCGCCGGCGGCCAACGGAACGATGCCCCATAATGGCCGGGCAAAACCCTCCAGTTCCGCCGCAGGAAAATCGAAAATTGCCCCCGTTGCTCCAAGCCGCACACGCGCGCCGCCCGGTGAAAAACAGGCAAGCAGCGGGTTGAAGAGATCGATCACCGCCTTTGCGAGATCGTCCCTGCCGAGAAGCGGATTGTGAAAGAGCGGATTGGCTGTGGCGGTCTCGTGAGGCACGGTTACGAATGTCCGGAATTCATGATCAAAGGAAAGGGCCGCAGGCTTCCGGCCCGCGGCCCTGTGGCAATTATTTGATGGCCTTGACGCCGTCATTCATGTCCCTGATGCCGTCATCGATGGAGATATTGTCGGTCATCAGCGCATCATGCACGCGGTTCAGGACGACTTCGATCTTGGCCGCATTCGGGTTGACCGCCATTTCCAGATAGGCTTTGCCCGCCTGCAGCGCATCCTTGCTGTTCTGGTCCTGCGGGAAGCCCGGCAGCGCCGCGATCTTCTCGGCCACATCATCGGTTCTGAGCGCAGGGAAAGTGCCGGTGGAGGCGATGATCGCCGCACCCTCAGGCCCGGTCACGAAGTGGATGAAGTCCAGCGCCGCTTCCTTGTGGCCGGAATTGGCATTGACCGACAATCCGGCAATCTGCGCGGCCGTCGCGCCCGCCGCCACACCATCCGGATGGGGGAATTTCACGATACCCCAGTTTACGCTTTTCGACTCGCCGGATTTCACCTTGGCGATCTGGGTGCCGACAAACCATGTGCCCATGGGCAACATGCCGATCGTTCCATTGAAGAACAGCGCGGAATAATGGGTGTTCGAGGTTTTCAGCGAGGCGTAGGACGGTATCGCGCCGCTTTTCTGCAGGGCAAGTGCACGCTCATACCAGGGTTTCAGGAATTCATAATTGCCGTCCACCAGCGTGTGCTTGCCGTCCTGAATGCCGGGCAGCTGCACCGTCGAACGCCAGGTGTGCAGCAACGCGCCATAGGTGCGGTTGGCGCCCATGCCGCCTTTCAGCTTGCCGGCGATTTCATCGAACTGCGCCCAGCTCATGTCGTTGGTGGGGTAAGGCACGCCGGCCTTGTCGAAAATATCCTTGTTGTAATAGACCACCCAGAAATCCGAGCGGAACGGCAAAGCGTAAATCTTGCCGTCGATGGTCAGCTCCTCGATCAGGCCGCCATAGGGGGCCGTCTCGATTTTCTGGTCCTTGATGAAGCCGCTGAGATCGGTGATGTTGCCGGCGCGTACCAGATTGGCGTAGCCGGGCACATCCTTGATGGTGACGACGTCGATATCCTTGGAGCCGCCGGTCAGCTGCGTGGATATCATCTGCGTATAGTCCTGCGAGCCGAGGTCCACCACTTCGAACGTCACATTCGGATGCTTCTGCTTGTAGGCCTCCATCAAGGGCTTGAAATAAGCGCCCTTGTCCAGATCCCACAGCGCCCATTTTAGCGTAACGGGCGCATCTCCCGCAGCGAACGCCGTTCCTCCCATGCCCATGGCAATGCCGAGACCGGCGGTTGCGAGAGCGAATGCACGTCTGGTTGTCTTAAACTCCATAGCCCGTTTCTCCTTCCCTGACTGATGTCGTTTTGATTCTGGTCTGCCTTAAGTGCCGCTCCCCGCCGGTTCGGGTATCCGCGCGCGTGTTTTCGCAGCAGCGTTTTTCGCTGCGAAACAGAGGGCGAACATGCCGAGCGAAAAATTGATGGTGGCCGGCATGAACACCGACACCGGATAAAATAGGATATGCGCGAGCCAAAGCGCTGCGACGAAACCCAGCGCCGCAAGCATCGGCAATGGCCTGGTGAGCGCCAGAAACGCCGCCTGCCGCAGGGTTTCCGAAAGCGGCAAGTCCCGCCTGGCCAGAATAACACTGGCATAGGCGCTGAGGAGGATGAGAAACAGCGTGACCGCCAGGCTGATCGCAAAAGGCAGGCTATAGGCGAGCTGAAGCCGGGCGGCCCCGGCATAGCTGACAGTCGCATAAGCACCGGCGCTCACCAGCAGCGCGCTTAAAAGCACAAGCGCGGTGCCGCGCAGGGCGAATTTCCGCAAGGCCTCGAGAAAGTCGCGCAGCAGGTAGGTATTCTCGTCATTTGCGAAGGAAACAGAGACACGGGCCATGGCCAGCATCGCCGCCGGCATCGTCACCACCGGCAGGCTGGCGATGATGAAGAGGAGGTTGAGCTTCACCATCTCCCACCATTCGCGCTTGATGATATTGAGGAACAGGGCAAGGCCGGTCAGCGGCGGGGCGTTCTTGTCGATCCCGGCCCCTTCCTTCGTCCATAACCCTTCCAGCCATTGCATCGCGTTTCTCCCCGTCGCCTCAATAAAGGATCGATCGCTCGGTGGCGGGATCGAAAAGCTGTGCATTTGTCAGATCGGCCACCAGTTCGACGGGATCGCCGATCTTCGCCCTGAAACGCGGTGAGACGCGTGCGACGAGGTTTCTGCCGCCGGAGACAAGGTTGAGATGCACTTCCGATCCCATCGGCTCCGCCAGTTCCACCGTCGCCCGGAAGGGTGCGACATTGGCGGCATCGATATCCGCCGGGGCGAATTCGTGGAAATTTTCCGGGCGGATGCCGAGGACGATGTCCTTTCCCTCGTAAGATCGCAGCCGCCCGGCATCGATATCAGCTGGTAGAGGCAGCGGATTGCCGTCGAACAGGGCGACGAAGCGGTCGCCGTCGCGGCGCAGCGTGACTGGCAGCATGTTCATCTGCGGCGCGCCGATGAAACCCGCAACGAACATGTTGATCGGCCGGTCGTAGAGATTTTGCGGCGTATCCACCTGCTGGATATGCCCGTCCTTCATCACCACGATGCGGTCCGCCATGGTCATGGCTTCCACCTGATCGTGGGTGACGTAAATGAAGGTGGCGTCCAGCCGCTTGTGCAGCTTGGAGATTTCTGAACGCATGGTGCCGCGCAGCTTGGCGTCGAGATTGGAAAGCGGCTCATCGAGCAGGAAGACTTCCGGATTGCGCACCATGGCCCGGCCGAGCGCGACACGCTGGCGCTGGCCGCCGGAGAGCGCTTTCGGCTTGCGGTTCAAGAGATGGGTGATGTCGAGAATTTTCGCCGCATCCTTGACCTTGGTGTCGATGAGGTCGCGCGGCGCCTTTCTGAGTTCCAGACCGAAGGCCATGTTCTTGTAGACCGTCATATGCGGGTAAAGCGCATAATTCTGGAACACCATGGCGATGTCGCGATCCTTCGAGGGGACATCGTTCATCACGTCCTCGCCAATGCGCAACTCGCCGCCGGAGATTTCCTCCAGCCCGGCGATCATCCTGAGCGTCGTGGATTTTCCGCATCCGGAAGGGCCGACCAGAATGATGAATTCCTTGTCGGCAATATCCAGATCGATATCGTGAACCACCTTGAGCGCGCCGAAGGTCTTGTTGAGTTTTTTCAGGGAAATGCTAGCCATCTGTTCCTCGCGCTCACCAATAGGAAGACCAGTTGCGCGAAAGCCGGATCAGCGCTTCCAGATAATAATAATCGCCCCAGGAGACGCACTCGTCGACGCCTTCGCCCCGGCAGGTATTATGGGGCGTCTTCTTGGAATAGGTGCCGTGCAGAAGCTGCCCGTTGGAGATCGCGGGATCGCGAACCGAATAGATATCGGCGAGGCTTTTCACCATGCGCCTTGCCAGATCGCGATATTCCGCCGCCTTTTCCGGCGTCTCCAGCTCCGCCATTTCCAGGAGGCCACAGGCGACGATGGCCGCCGCCGAGCTGTCGCGCGGTTCGCCATCGCCATCCGCAAAAATCAGGTCCCAATAGGGTACGAGATCGTCGGGCAGGCGTTTGAGATAGAAGGCGAGAAGCCGTTCAAAGGTGTCGCGATAGGCGGGCAGGCGCTCGTATCGATAGGAAATGGCCATGCCGGCAATGCCCCAGGCCTGTCCTCGGGCCCAGTAGCTCTCATCGCTGTAACCCTGCTTCGTGACGCCGCGCACCGGCGCACCGGTCTGCGGGTCCATGTAAAATGTATGATAGGTGGAATCGTCCGGCCGGACGGAATGGGCAAGCGTGGTGCGGGCATGGGCAAGCGCCACGGTGCGGTAGTCTTCCCGGCCTGTTTCGCGGCTCGCCCAATAAAGCAGCGGCAGGTTCAAAAGGCAGTCGATGATATAACGATATTCGTTGGGATTATCCCTGCGGCCCCAGGCCTGGATGAATTGCCCGACCGGCTGGAACCGCTCCATCAACTGGTCCGCCGCCATCAGCGCCGCGCGTCTTCCATCCTCATCGCCCACCAGTTTCCATGCGGCGATGCAGGAGGGCGAATAGAGGAAGCCCATATCGTGGTGATCGGTCTCGATGCGGTTTTCGATACGGTGCAGGAAACTCTGTACCTGAATTTGCGCCGCATGCTGAAAGGTCCTGTCGCCGGTGTGCTCGAAGGCGAGCCATATCTGGCCCGGCCAGAAACCGGCGGTCCATTGGTCGTTGGCGACTGCCGGGTAAAAGTTATTCACGCTCGAATGGTTCTGCGCCGCATAGGTAAATTGCGGCAGGTTGCGCCTGACCTGCGCGACGGCCACGGCCAGCGCCGCATCGATTTCGGCGTCTGTGATCGGGGTTGGGAGGGACGTGGTCAAATCGAGCATGAAATCAACCCTTGAGGCCGGTGGAGGCGACGCCTTCGACGAAGAAGCGCTGCAATGCCAGGAAAACGACGAGAACCGGGACAAGCGCCACGACCGAGGCGGCCATGATCAATCCGTATTCCGCCGAATATTGCGAAATGAACATGCGCAGGCCGATCTGGATGGTCTTCAGCTCGGTCTTGGTGAGATAGATCATCGGACCCATGAAGTCGTTCCAGGTCGTGACGAAGGTGAAAATCGTCAAGGTGGAAAGCGCCGGTTTGGAAAGCGGCAGCATGATCTTCGCCCAGATCTGGTATTCGTTCATGCCGTCGATGCGCGCCGCCTCGCAAAGCTCGTTCGGGATCGACATGTAGAACTGCCGCATCAGGAAAACGCCGAAGGCGGTGAAGGCCTGCAGGAAAATCAGGGCGAGATGGGTGTTGTTGAGCCCGAATTCGCGCATCAGCAGAAACTGCGGCACCATATAGACCTGCCAGGGCATGGCGATGGTGGCGATATAGCCGAGAAACAGCGTGTTCTTGTAGGGAAAATGCAGCTTGGCGAAGGCGTAGGCCGCAAAGCTTGAGGTCAGCAATTGCAGCAAGGTGACGATGATCGTCAGCTTCGACGTGTTGTAGATGAATAGGGCCAGAGGGATTTTCGTCCAGATTTCCACGTAGTTTTCCCAGCGCGGCTGCGAGGGTATCCACTCGATCGGAAACGCGAAGACGTCGCGGCTGAGTTTCAGCGACGCCGACAGCATCCATGCGAAGGGCAGAAGCATGACGATGGTGACGACGATCACCGTCAGATAGATGCTGATTTTGGCGGCGGGGATTTGGCGGCCCATGATGCGCATGGATCAATCCTCCCGCTGCCGTTTGAACTGGACGACGGTGACCAGCGAGACGAGGAAGAACAGGACGAGGGCGATCATGCTGGAATAGCCGAGATCCCAGGAGATGAAGGCCTCATTGTAGATGTGATAGACGAGAACCAGCGTCGAAGTGCCGGGGCCGCCCTGCGTGATCATATAGACCTGATCGAAAACCTTGAAGGACTGGATCGTCAGCATGACGGTCACGAAAAAGGTCGTCGGCGCAAGCTGCGGCAGGGTAACGTGGATGAATTTCTGCCAGGCATTGGCGCCATCCAGCCCTGCTGCTTCATAAAGCTCCGAATTGATGCCCTGCAGTCCGGCGAGATAGATGACCATGTAATAACCCATGCTCTTCCACACGCCGAAGAGAATGACCGTGACCATGGCCCAGTGTCGGTCCGCCGCCCATCCCGGCATGTCGGCGGGATCGAGGCCGAACGTATAGAGCAGCATGTTGACCGGACCCATCTCCGGATTGAAAATCATGTTCCAGACGACGGCCACGGCAACCAGCGATGCGACATAGGGAAAGAACATGGCCGTGCGAAAGAAATTGCGGCCGAGGATTTTCTGGTTGAGCAGGATCGCAAGGCCGAGCGCGCAGGCAAGCGTGGCCGGCACCGACGCGACGGTGTAGATGACCGTGTTCCAGAAGGCCGCGATGAAGGCCCTGTCCTCGAAAAGTCGCCAGAAATTATCGAGACCGGCAAAACGCATGGCATTGGAGCCATCCCAATGCATGAAGGCCAGCGCAAAGGCGAAGAGGATTGGTCCGAGCGTGAAAATCGCAAAGCCGAGAAAATTGGGCGCAATGAAGGAATAGGCGACGAGCGCATTTTCTATTCTGCGCCGCCGTTTGGAGACGATGCGGAGTTTTTTTCTGCGATACGGAGTCGCCTGCTTGTCGGACATGGTCGCGGTTGCGATTGCCACAGCATATCTCCCATTGACGCCGCTTCACTGTTTCGTCGGTGTCGGCTGCCTGCATTTTCCATTGCGGTCCGGGTCTTCGCCCTGCCGCCTCCCGCGCTCTGGATAACATAATATCGATATTGGTCAAACAACTTTGCATAAAGTCAGACAAATTTTCTGGTTTTTCAAAAATACGTATGATAGGAGGCCCATATCGGATTGCGGAACGCGCGGGAGGTTTGAGGGCGTGTTTGTCGAAATGATGCGGCTCCTGCCGGAACGGTTCGCCGATTTCGGCGCGGAACTGACGGCACAGAAAATTCGGTCTTCAGCACCGGGCGCGGTTTCCCGTAGTCTCATCGAGGCGGCGGAACAGACGCTTGACGAGCCCTGGTCCGTCATTCTGGCGGGCGACTACCGGGAATATAGCCGCACCGGCAATCGCGATCGTTTCGAGGCGCTTTATTTTTCCCGACGACTGAAGCTGAACGCGCTGGTTCTTGGAGAATGCGCCGAGGGGCAGGGCCGCTTTCTCGATGCCATCATCGATGGTCTTTGGCTGATATGCGAGGAGAGCGGCTGGCAATTGCCCGCCCATAATTCCCATATTCGCGGCGGCCCGCGAGATCCTCTGCCCGATCCGCAAAACCCGGTGATCGACCTGTTCGCCGCCGAAACGGGCGCCAACCTCGCTTTGTGCCTGTATTTGCTGGCACCGGAACTGGAAAGGGCAAATGCAAACCTTGTTTCCCGCGTCCGCGCCGAGATCGACAGGCGCACTACAAAGCCCTATCTCGCCCGGCATTTCTGGTGGGTGGGAAATGGCGACGAGCGGATGAACAACTGGACGGCCTGGATCACTCAGAACGTCCTTCTCTCGACCCTGCTATTGCCCACAGACCAGTCGACGAGACGTTCGGTCGTGGAAAAGGCGCTCAAGAGTCTCGATGCGTTTCAGAAGGATTATGCGGAAGACGGCGCCTGCGAAGAGGGCGTTCTTTATTATGGCCACGCGGCACTTTGCCTGTTCGGAGCGATGAGCATTCTCGAAGCCTCCGCGCCCGGCTCCATGGCGCCGCTCTTTCATGCGCCGAAGCTGCGCAGCATGGCCGAATTCATTCTCAACATGCACGTAGCGGAAGACCGGTTCATCAACTTCGCCGATGCGCCGGCGAAGGTTGAGACATCCGGCGTGCGGGAATATCTTTTCGGCAAGGCCGTTTCTTCGCCGCCACTCCAGGCTTTCGCTGCCGCCTGCTGGAACCGCTCCTCGGACCGGCTGATGTGCAAGGAGTGGAACCTCTGGTATCGGGTCCAGGCGGTGCTTGCCGTCCCGGAATTGTCCGGGCCTGTTCCGGCGCAACCGGCAAAGACCGATATCGCCTATCCAGGTATCGGTCTGGCGATTGCCCGCGACGGGGTCTTCGATCTTGCCGTGAAGGCGGGCAATAATGGCGAGAGCCATAACCACAACGATGTCGGCAGTTTCACGCTTTATAAGAACGGCCGCCCGTTCATCATCGATGTCGGGGTGGAGACCTACACCGCAAAAACCTTCTCGCCGCAGCGCTACGAGATCTGGACGATGCAATCGGCCTTTCACAATCTGCCGACTTTCGGCGGGATCATGCAGGCTGCCGGGGCAGAGTTTGCGGCGAGAGATTTTGTGACAGAATTCTCTGAAGAGCAGGCGGAAGTCTCTTTCGATATAGCCGGGGCCTATCCCCCTGTGGCGCGTGTTGAGCACTATCGCCGCCGCGTCCGACTGCTGCGTGGCAGCCATGTGGAAATCGTTGACGACTATCAGGGCGGGCAGGAGGCGGTTCTGTCGCTGATGGCTGCCGAAAAGCCCATTGTCACGCCGGGTCGGCTGATCTTTGCGGGGCTGGGAGAGATAGCCTGCGAAGGTGCAGGAGAACCCGCCATCGAAGCCATAACAATCGACGATGCCCGCCTTCGCCAGTCCTGGCCGCCGGTGATCTATCGCATTCTCATCCCCATCGCAGCCCAGCGTCTGTGCCTGACGATCAGTTAAGGAAGTGCCGATGAAACTTACACTCAAGGTCGTCAATGCGCTGGGTGATGTTCTGGCGGAAGCCGGAGCGGAGGACGAAGCTTTGCTCGTCTATCGCGCAGAATATTGCGAGGGCGACAGGCTCGTCGTTGAGGTTTCGCAGCCCGGTCATATCTGGCTTGCGCTTGACGCCGGCATGCCGCCGACGCTGGTTTTCCTGCACGGAAACGAGTTCATCCTGCCCGTTCCTTCCGCGGCGAAACGCAAATCCTATCCGCCGCAGGCTTTCAGCGGTAACCTTCACCGGATCGCCGCGCGCCGCACACTTGCCGGTGAAATCGGAGTTCGCAGGAATCTGGCCCTCAACCCGTTTGACGATCATGAAAACACCTCGCTGTTTCCGCATGTTTATGCGAGCACGGAAACGCGCGGGGAGGCGGCCTTCGCAGCCCGCAATGTCATCGATGGCGAAAAAGCGAGCGCGGGCCACGGCTTCTGGCCCTATACAAGCTGGGGCATCAACCGCGATCCAGAAGCTTCGCTGACGCTTGTATTTGGCCGCGCGGTCCTCATCGACCAGCTGACTTTTTACCTGCGGGCGGACTTCCCCCACGATGCCTGGTGGGAAAAAGCGAGCGTCACTTTTTCCGACGGCGAAAGCGCGAGCTTTTCCCTGCAAAAAACCGGCGCGGCCCAAACCTTCCCGGTCGCGCCGCGCCAGGTGGAATGGATTCGTCTGCATGATCTTAAAAAGGCGGACGACCCTTCGCCCTTTCCCGCGCTGACGCAAATCGAGGTCTGGGGAGCGGATCTGCGGGAAGCGCCGTAGCTCCTGATCGCCCCTTTCGGGCACAGAGCTACAACCCGGTTTTACTGAAAACCCTTTAGCTGTGCGCGATGCCGCGCAGGTCCCGCATCATGTCGCGGTAGCGGTGCTGGCTGCCGCGCAGATGCGCCTGCATCGCCAGCTTCGCGGCCTGTTCGTTCCGGTCCGATATGGCGATGACGATGGCTTCATGTTCCTTGTGGATCAATCGCCGGTAAGCTGTCTGGTCGTTCTCGCCGGTTTCGGAAACCACGCGCGATTGTGGAATCACGGCCTGACCGTGCAGCTCGAGGAACTGTGTGAAAAGCGGATTGTTGGTGGCGGCCGCAATGGCCAGATGCAGCGCCAGATCCGCCTCGCGAATGGAGCGGTTCTCCTCAATACATTGCAGAAGCCGGGCGTGACAGTCGAAAATCGCTTCCTCCTGCGATGGCGAACGACGGAGGGCGGCGAGCCCTGCCGCTTCGATTTCGAGCGGCGTCCTGATTTCCAGCACCTCCAGATCGGAAGAGAGCCGGGCGCGGTCGATACCGGGTGTCTGCGACGCCTCCTTTTCCCGTTTCAGCACGAAGATGCCGGCACCCTGACGAACCTCCACCAGCCCGTCGCAGCGTAGCGCCGTCACCGCCTCGCGCACCACGGTGCGGCTGACGCCATGGGTTTCCGTCATTTCGATTTCGCTGGGCAGGCGGTCGCCGGGTCCATATTGCCCGGAGGCAATCGCGTTTCTCAGGCTGAGGCTAACTCTGCTGACCAGAGAACCGGAGGATTTGCTGCGCTGTTTTTGCTGTTCAGGCACGTCGGTCACCATGCATTGAAATCGAGGCAGGCATAGAGCCTGTCAAATATGTATGATGAATTTCAGTAAAACTCAATGATCATACCAATTTTACCCGCTTTCATATAAAGGACGCGCGGAATGGTATTAAAAATCGTCCCGGAGACACTAGGCCGGGCCGGCAAACTGCTGGGTGGAAACCGCATGCAGCGCCTTTCCGGTATCGAAAAAGCTTTCGATATTGCCGATCGTGGTGTCCGCGATGTTCCTGAGGGCCTCCTGCGTGAAGAAGCCCTGATGGCCGGTGACCAGAACATTGGGGAAGGTCAGCAGCCGCGCGAAAACATCGTCGCGCAGCACGTCGTTGGAAAGATCCTCGAAAAAGAGATCGGCCTCTTCTTCATAGACATCGATGCCGAGACTGCCGATGTTGCCGTCTTTCAGACCCGCAATCGCGGCCTGCGTGTCGATGATGGCGCCGCGGCTGGTATTGACGAGCATCACGCCCTTTTTCAGAAGAGGCAGCGTCTCCTGGCGAATGAGGTGACGGGTCTCCGGTGTGAGCGGGCACATCAGCGCCAGAATGTCCGATGTTCGAAACAGTTCCTCGCGCGTGACGTAGACCATGCCCAGTGCTTCGCAATCCGGATTTGGCCGGACGTCATGGCCGACGAGACGGCAGCCGAAGCCGGCCGCAATGCGTGCGAAAATCGCCCCGATCTTACCCGTGCCGACAATGCCGACCGTCTTGCCGTGAAGGTCGAAGCCGAGAAGACCATCGAGAGCGAAGTTTCCTTCGCGGACACGGTTATAGGCGCGATGGATCTTGCGGTTGAGCGACAGGATGAGCGCCATGGTATGTTCTGCAACCGCATAGGGTGAATAGGCCACCACGCGCGCAACGGTCAGGCCGAGCTTTTCGGCCGCGGCGAGATCGACCTGATTGAAACCGGCGCAGCGCAGGGCGATGAGCCGAATACCCATTTCCGCCAGCTTTTCAAGCACCGGCCGCGACAGGTCGTCATTAACGAAGGCGCAGATCGCCGCCGCTCCCTCCGCCAGCGCCACTGTCTCGAGAGACAGGCATGCTTCGCAATATTGCATCCGCATGCCAGCGTGGGCGGCAGCGTCAAGGAACTGCCTGTCATAGGGCTTGGCGCTGTAGACCACGATCCGCATCTGTTTCTCCAGTCTCCAAACGAAAGCTGCCGTTACAGTGCGATGCGTCCGGCAGGTGGCTTAGCTGCGAAGGCCCGGTGCTTCCTGTCCCGTGCTTTCGACATATTCGGTATAGCCGCCGCCATATTGGTGGATGCCATCGGGTGTCAGTTCCAGCACCCGGTTCGAAAGCGCGGCCAGGAAATGGCGGTCGTGCGAAACGAACAGCATCGTGCCTTCATAATCCGACAGGGCCTTGATAAGCATTTCCTTGGTGTCGAGATCGAGATGGTTGGTCGGCTCGTCCAGCACGAGGAAGTTCGGCGGATCGAACAGCATGGCCGCCATGACGAGACGGGCCTTTTCGCCGCCGGAAAGAACACGGCAACGTTTTTCCACGTCGTCGCCGGAAAAGCCGAAACAGCCGGCAAGGGCGCGCAACGGCGCCTGCCCCGCTTTCGGAAAACGCTCCTCCAGCCATTCGAGAATGGTGCTGTCGCCATCCAGAACATCCATGGCGTGCTGGGCGAAATAGCCGAGTTTGACGCTGGCGCCGAGCGTGACATTGCCGGAATCCGGTTCCGTCGTGCCGGTCACCAGCTTCAGCAGCGTCGATTTTCCAGCACCGTTGACGCCCATGATGCACCAGCGTTCCTTGCGCCGCACCATGAAATCGAGCTCGCCATAGATCGTGCGGCTGCCATAGGCCTTGTTCACCTTCTTCAGCGCCACGACATCCTCGCCTGAGCGAGGAGCGGGGGCAAATTCGAAAGCCACCGTCTGACGCCGTTTTGGCGGCTCGACGCGGTCGATCTTCTCGAGTTTCTTCACGCGGCTCTGCACCTGCGAGGCGTGCGAAGCCCGGGCCTTGAAGCGTTCGATGAACTTGATTTCCTTGGCGAGCATGGCCTGCTGGCGTTCGAACTGCGCCTGCTGCTGCTTTTCGTTCTGCGCGCGCTGCTGTTCGTAAAAGCCGTAATCACCGGAATAGGTGGTGAGATTGCCGGCATCGATTTCGATGATCTTGGTGACGATGCGGTTCATGAATTCGCGGTCATGCGACGTCATCAGCAAAGCGCCGTCGTAATTCTTCAGGAAATCCTCGAGCCAGATCAGGCTTTCGAGATCGAGATGGTTCGACGGTTCGTCGAGCAGCATCACATCCGGGCGCATCAAGAGGATGCGGGCGAGCGCCACGCGCATCTTCCAGCCGCCGGAAAGCTTGGAAACATCGCCGTCCATCATCTCCTGGCTGAAGCTCAACCCGTCCAGCACTTCGCGCGCACGGCCTTCCAGCGCGTAGCCGTCCAGTTCCTCATAACGCGCCTGCACTTCGCCGTAACGTTCGATGATGGTGTCCATCTCGTCCATCCGGTCGGGATCGGACATGGCGGCTTCCAGTTCCCGAAGCTCCGCCGCCACTTCGCTGACGGGGCCTGCGCCTTCCATGACTTCCGCGACGGCCGAGCGGCCGGACATTTCACCGACATCCTGATCGAAATAACCGACCGTCATGCCCTTTTCGACGACGACCTGGCCCTCGTCGGGCTGTTCTTCGCCGGTGATCATCCGGAACAGCGTGGTCTTGCCGGCACCGTTCGGACCGACAAGGCCGATCTTCTCGCCGCGATTGAGCGCGGCGGAGGCCTCGATATAGAGAATGCGATGACTGTTCGACTTGCTGATGTTTTCGATGCGGATCATGACAGGGCCTGTGAATGGGAGCGGCCCTCCTATGCCACGGGCCGCCGCCGCTGTCACCTGCCGCACACGTCTTGTCAGCCATGCAGCCGACAAGACGCTCCGGAAACAGAATCAGTTGGTGAGCGTGGCTATGCTGCCGGCAGCCTTGCGGGCGATTTCGCCAAAGGCTGTGACGATCTGCTCCATGTTTTCCGGCGCGTAATAATTGTCGAGGCTGGATGCGCAATATTGCAACAGCGACTTGCCCTTGTCCGGCGCCATGAAGGCAACGCTGAAAATCTTGATCCCGTCCTTTTTGGCGGTCTCGCAGGTGGTGCGCACGGACTGGTCGATGCTGGAGTTCCACGAGGCGCTGTTGCCCGTCATTTCACCGTCGGTCATGAGAACAATGTAGCGCTCGAACGATTCACTACCTTTGTCTTTGTGTGCTTTCGCTTCGTCGGTGTTGGCTTTTTTAAGGGCGTTATAGGCGGCGGTCAGGCTGCTGCGAGCATCGGTGCCGCCGGTGGGGAATTCCGGGATTTGCTTGTCCACGTAGCTGACAACGCTGCCCGTACCCCAGCTGATGGGCTGGGCCGCATAGGTCTCATGTGTATAGACCGAGGCACCCGTGCGGACGAGCTCTGAACCGCCGTTAGCCGTATAGGTCGGATCAGCCTTGTTCAATGTTGCGACGAGGAACCCGACGGCAGTTTTGAGAGATATGGCCTTGTTGACATAGCAGGGCGATGTCTTGGCCAGATTGGGATATTTGCTCCAATTATCAGAGGTGTAGTTCTGGCACGATGTCTTTTTTGTATCGATCGTGTCCGTCTTGAATGACATCGAACCGGAACGATCAAGCGCCAGATACATGGAGATCGGTGCGCCCTTGTTGACGGTGCTCTTTGCGGTGCCCGTTACCGAAAGATCGAGTGTTTTTGCGCCAATGAACCCCAGCAGCGGATTGAGCTGTACGCGGTGGTTGATCGTGGTCTCAACGGTGTAGGTCTTGCCGCGGGCATTTTCGCTTGTCGTGATATTGGTCGGAGAATTCTGCTCCAGTTCCTTTTTCTCTTCTGCGGTCAGGTTCTTTTCCATCTGGGCCGCGATGAAGTTCCTGGCGATTGCCTTGATCTGCTCGTCCGTCAGGTCGCCCATTTTTAAACGGGCCTCGGTCGCTGCTGCAAGGGCTGCAGAATCCGCGGTATTCTGCATATCCGCTTTCACCTGCATCACATTCGCCAACTCCATGCCGGCGCCGGCAAAACCCAGCAACACCGGCAGCAGAATGGCTGTCATCATGCCAAAATTGCCGCTGGTATCGGCAAGAAAACGGCGCTTCGTTTTTTGATGTGCAGAGGCGGTCATGACGGGCTCACGGATTAGAATATTCGACTGAGCGCAGAAAAGCCGCAAACGATGTAAAATCCGCTAACGTGATCGGTTCAATTTTACGAAGCGTTCAAATTGGAGCAGTTTTCGAAGTATTTTCAAGAATTGTTTGGCGCGATGGCCGCAATAATACACATCGTGTCATTATTGGACGGGGATGACGTCGACGGCCTGCTTTATCTGCTGGTTGCCATAGCTCTTCAAGACGCCGATCACAGGGGCGACATCGGAATAATCCCGGCCGTAACCGACGACGATATGGTCGCTTCCGGCGACGATATCATTGGTGGGATCGAGTTCCAGATAACCGGCGGCTTCTCCGCACCAGACGCGAACCCAGGCATGCATTGCATCGGCGCCTTCAAGCCGTTCCTTGCCCGGTGGTGGAATGGTGCGCAGGAAACCGCTGACATAACCGGCGGGAATGCCGAGGCTGCGCAGCGCCATGATCATGATATGCGAAAAATCCTGGCACACGCCGCGCTTCAGCTTGAAGGCTTCCGATGGCGTCGTATCGACGGTCGTCGCCTCGCCGTCATAGGTAAAGTCCTTATGGATGCGCTTGCACAAAGAGAGCGCGATTTCGCGAATGGTCATTCCGGGTTTCAGCAATTCCCGGGCATAGGCGGATATTGCCGCATCCATTCCGATCCTTGGGCTTGCGCCGATGAAGTGGTGCGGCGACTGGAAATCGAGCGACCAGACATCGGCCAGGTCCTGCGGCAGGCGGGAGAGTTCCGGAGAGAAATCCGCCGTCAGCGCCGGCGCCTCCACCATCACGCGGGCCTGCATGCGGATATCCAGCTTCTCATGCGGCGCGCGCAGATGCACGGAGGTGGCCGATTGATGAAAGAAATCCTCGAAGGTGGCACGTTCTTCCGGCACCGGCGAAACATCGATGGAGCCGGCGACAAGCCGCTGCCGGCCGGGGATGGAGAGCGGCAGGACACGGATGATGTGACGCGCGCCGTGGGCCAGCGTATCGTAGGTGTAACCCATATGCAGGGAAAGATCGTAAAGCATAGGATTATCCGAGATAGGTCCGGGCCAGAACATCGGAGAGATGTTCCATGTCGGTTTCGAGCTGGCGATAGATCGCGCCGTTCATGTTTTCCGGCGTCATGACCGCAAGCCCGGAATGCAGGCGCATCGCCTCGCGGTAGAAGGGCGACATCTGACCGTTCACGAAGGCGTTCGGAAGCTGCTCCACCTCGGTGCGGATCTCGTTCAGCTGGAACAGGATCGAGCGGGGGTTGAGCGGGTCGAGTGCCAGAAGATCGGTCACGGTCAGGCCGGCCGTATTGACGTTGTAGCGACGGCGATGGGTCATGACGCTGTCGCCGATTTCGAGCAGCATGTCATAGGAGCCGTCAGGCGCATCCGGGCCGGTCATATGGCCGAGAAGGCGCGTCATATGCAGGCCGCGCTCCAGGTAGCGACCGATCGACAGGAAACGCCAGCCGGTGAAGCGATACATGTTTTCGTGCACGAGACCGGCAAAGCCCGCAAGCTTGCGCAGCAGGATCGTCATGGCATGGGTAGCGTCGTCACCGGGGGCTACTTTCGCGTGGAAACGGCGGGCGGTTTTGGCAAGGTCGTTCAGCGCCAGCCACCCGTCAGGCGAAAAGCGGTCGCGGATATTGCTGGCGGAATAAAGCGCGCTGTTGATGTTGTTCAGCAGGCTTTCCGGCACGGCATCGCTCATCTCCACATCGAGCGCTTCGAGATAGCGCGTCACATGCGCGAGCAAAGGCTGGCGCGGATCGGCAGATTCGGCATAACGCCCGTGCCAGGCGCGCAGGATGCGCAGGGCGCCTTCCGAACGCTCGATATAACGGCCGAGCCAGAAGAGATTGTCGGCTGCGCGGCTCGGCAGGCTGCCCGGCATATTGCGGGTAAAGCTTTCTTCCGCCGGCAGAAGCGTGGTGCGTTCCACCGGCTTGTCGCTGACGATCCAGACATCCGCAGCACTTCCGCCCGATTGCATGGCGATGGCGGAGACATCGTCGCCGCTGCCGATGCGCGCAAAGCCGCCGGGCATTATCTGCCAGCCGTCCTGGGTGCGCGCGGCAAAAACGCGAAGGCTCATCGGGCGCGGGACGAGCTTGTTGTCGATATAGGCCGGGGTTGTCGAAAGCGTCACCACCTCCTGTCCCACCAGCCTGTGGCCGTCGGAGGCGAGCCAGTCGCTGATCGACTCCTTCGCCGTTTCGCGCAGCGATGAGCCGAGCACGGATTGACCGTTGTCGTCAAAGAAGGGAAGCCTTGAGTAGGCCGGGCCGATGACCATGCCTTCGATATTGCCGGCGACATGGCGGCGTTCCGATTCCTGCCCGCACCACCAGGTGGCGATGGAGGGCAGTTTCAGCTCCTCGCCCAGAATGTGGCGGCAGATGCGGGGCATGAAGGCGAGCAGCGCCCGCGTTTCGAGAATGCCGCTGCCGAGCGCATTGACGACGGTAAGCGCTTCATTGCGCAGCGCCTGCACCATGCCCGGCGTGCCGATATGGGATTGCTGGTTCAGTTCCAGCGGGTCGGAATAGGAGGCGTCGAGACGCCGCCAGAGAACGCCGACCGGTTTCAGTCCCGCTACGGTTCTGACCATGACGCGGCCGTTGACAACGGTGAGGTCTTCGCCTTCCAGCAGCATGAAGCCAAGATAACGGGCGATATAGGCGTGTTCGAAATAGGTTTCGTTGGCGGGGCCGGGCGTCAGCACGGCGATCCGGTCGTCGGGGTGCTTTCTTTGCGCCTGCAGCGTGTCACGGAAAGCGCCGAAGAACGAGGCCAGACGGTGCACATGGGTTTCGGCATAGATGTCGGAAAGTGCACGGGTGGTTGCCACCCGGTTTTCGAGCGCGAAACCCGCACCGGAAGGCGCCTGCGTCCGGTCTGCCAGCACCCACCAGTTGCCGTCAGGTCCGCGCCCGATCTCGAAGGAACAGAAATGCAGATAATGGCCGCTCGCCGGTTTTACGCCGACCATGGGCCGCAGATATTCCGGATTGGAGGCGATCAGGGCCGGCGGCACGAAACCTTCCTTGACCAGCCGGTTTTCGCCGTAAAAATCGGCGACCATAGCCTCCAGAAGATTGGCGCGCTGTTTCAGCCCTTCGGAAAGAACCGCCCACTCCCTGTCGTCGATCAGGACCGGAATATGGGAGATCGGCCAGTTTCTTTCGCTGCTGCCCTTGCCGTAATCGCGATAGAACACACCGGCATCGCGCAGATAGCGGTCGGTGCGGGCAAAGCGCTCATGCAATTCCCGTTCCGACATGCGCGACAGGGCGTCGAGCAGGGTCTTCCAGACCGGCCTGACCTTGCCATTGGTATCTAGCATTTCGTCGGCAACGCCCGGCAAGGGGGAATATTCAAGCCCACGCGGTTGCGCGCCTGTTTCCGTCTTGCGTTCCGTTGCCGGGGCTTTGGACAATTTACACTCCGTAAGGCCGACGCAGATCGAGCGTCAGCGGAAATTCTGGCGACATGGTTTCCGCCTGTAGCGGATATTGCCCTGCCGTATGCCCCCATGGTTCGAAACGGGCGAGGCGGCGTGCCTCGGCCTCATTGCCGTTGACGGGAAACGTCTCGTAATTGCGCCCGCCCGGATGAGCAACATGGTAGATGCATCCGCCGATCGATCGCCTCGACCATGTATCATAAATGTCAAAGGTCAAGGGTGAATTGACGGGCAGAACAGGATGCAGGCCGGAAGCGGGCTGCCATGCCTTGAAGCGAACGCCGGCGACCGCGACACTGCGGTTTTCCGTCGGGGTCAGCGGAACGGCGCGGCCGTTGCATGCCACCGCGTAACGGGTGGGATTGGAGGTTTCCAGCCGCACCTGCAGGCGCTCGACGGAGCTGTCGACATAACGCACGGTTCCGCCGATGGCGCCCTGTTCGCCCATCACATGCCAGGGCTCCAGCGCCTGGCGCAGTTCCAGCTTCGCGCCCTCATATTCCACCTCGCCGAAGAAGGGGAAACGGAATTCCTGCTGGGCGGTGAACCATTCCGGCTTGAGGTCGAAACCGTTTTCCCTGAGGTCGGCAAGCACGTCGAGGAAATCCGCCCAGATATAATGCGGCAGCATGAAGCGGTCGGCGAGCGCCATACCCCAGCGCACGAATTTGCCGGCGGCCGGGTTTTTCCAGAAGCGGGCGATGAGGGCGCGCACCAGCAATTGCTGGGCGAGCGACATGCGCGCGTTGGGCGGCATTTCGAAACCACGGAATTCCACAAGGCCGAGGCGGCCGGTCGGCCCGTCAGGCGAAAACAGCTTGTCGATGCAGATTTCCGCGCGATGGGTATTGCCCGTCACATCCGTCAGAAGATTGCGGAACAGCCGGTCGACCAGCCATGGCAGCGGCGGCACGCCTCCTCCGGGGGCAGGCACCTGCGCAAGCGCGATCTCCAGCTCGTAGAGACTGTCGTGGCGGGCTTCGTCGATACGCGGCGCCTGGCTCGTCGGGCCGATGAAGAGACCTGAGAAAAGGTAGGAGAGCGAGGGATGCCGCTGCCAGTGCAGAACGAGACTTTTGAGAAGATCGGGCCGGCGCAGGAAGGGGCTGTCATTGGGGTTGGCGCCGCCCACGACCACGTGGTTGCCACCGCCGGTGCCGGTGTGGCGGCCGTCGATCATGAACTTGTCGGCGCCGAGACGCGATTGACGCGCCTCCTCATAAACAGCCGTGGTGATGTCGACGCAATCCTTCCAGCCCGCGGCGGGGTGGATGTTGACCTCGATGACGCCGGGATCGGGTGCGACGCGGATCACATTGACGCGCTCGTCATGCGGCGGCGCATAACCCTCGATATGGACGGGCAAGCCAAGATCGGCGGCTGCCGCTTCCGCTGCCGCAATCAGTTCCAGATAGTCCTCGATACGCTCCACCGGCGGCATGAAGACGCAGAGCCTTCCGTCACGCGGTTCCACCGACATGGCGGTGCGCACCGCGCCGCCGATTTCACCGAGCGTCTGTTCTATGCGCTCCTGCCCTGCGGCCTCGCTGGCATGGAAGGAGGCTTCGGGCATGGCGCGGCCCGATGGCGTCAGGACGTCGGGAAGCGGACCGCGGGGGATCGAAGGATCAGCTTCATGAATATAGGGATAGGCGGATGGCGGCACATAGGGCAGGGTGCCGAGCGGCAGGCGGTAACCCACCGGGCTGTCACCCGGAACGAGGAATATTTTACCGCGCCGCGTCTTCCATTTTTCGCTGATCCAGCGTTTGCCCGTGGCGCGCGCATTCCACGCCTGAACGGGAAGAATATAGCCGGTCGGTGTCGTCAGCCCCCGCTCGAAGACGCGGGCCATGCGGTTTCGCTCTTCCGGGTCTTTCAGCTTGGAATTGGACGGGTCGACGTTGTCGGGAAGGCTGCCTTCCTTGATGATCCATTCGGCCGGATCCTCATAGGCCGGCAGTACCAGTTCCGGCTCGATGCCGAGATGGGAGGCTATGCCACCCAGCAGTTTCTGCGCATCTTCCGCCTTGACGCCTGTATTTGCGCCCTCCTCGGCGATCAGCGCCGGATTCTGCCAGATCGGCAGGCCGTCCTTGCGCCAATAGAGCGAAAAGGTCCAGCGCGGCAGGCTTTCGCCCGGATACCATTTTCCCTGCCCGTAATGCAGAAAGCCGCCCGGTGCGAAACGCTCACGCAGGCGGCGGATCAGGGCATCGGCCTTTTCACGCTTTGTCGGCCCCACCGCGCCGGTGTTCCATTCGTCGGATTCGAAATCGTCGATGGAAACGAAGGTCGGTTCGCCGCCCATGGTCAGCCGGACGTCATGGCTGTTCAGAACGTCATCGACCTCCTGGCCGAGCGCATTGAGTTCCTCCCAGCTTTCATCCGAAAAAGGTTTGGTGATGCGCGGCGTTTCGGTAACCCGCCGGACCTGCATGTCGAAGGCGAATTCCGTATTGGCATGGCCGTAATAACCGCCGGAAATCGGTGCCGCATTGCGGTAATGCGGGGTTGCCGCCAGCGGAATATGGCTCTCGCCCGTCAGAAGTCCCGAGGTGGGGTCGAGGCCGATCCAGCCGGCGCCGGGCATATAGACTTCGGCCCAGGCGTGCAGATCGGTGAAGTCCACTTCTGTGCCGGATGGGCCATCCAGCGCCTTCAGATCGGGGGTGAGCTGAATGAGATATCCCGACACGAAACGGGCGGCGAGGCCAAGATGGCGCAGAACCTGCACGAGCAGCCAGCTGGTATCGCGGCAGGACCCCTTGCCGGAAGCAAGCGTTTCCTCCGGCGTCTGGACGCCCGGTTCCATGCGGATGACGTAACCGATCTCCTGTTGCAGGCGGGCATTGAGGCCAACGACCATGTCCACCGTCTGTTGCCCCGGTGTGCGGTCGACGGTGGCCATGAAGGCGGCGAGCAGCGGGCCTGTCGGCTCCGGCTTCGTGTAGATGGAGAGATCGTCACGCAATTCCTGCGGATAGTCGAAGGGCCACTTTGTCGCCTCTTCCTCCACAAAGAAATCGAACGGATTGTAAACCGTCATATCGGCGACAAGATCGACCTCGATCTTAAATTCCGTCGCCGGCTCGGGAAAAACGAAGCGGGCGAGGTAATTGCCGTAGGGATCCTGCTGAAGGTTCACGAAGTGATTGGAGGGCGAAACCTTGAGCGAATGGCTGATAACGCGGGTTCTGGAGTGCGAGGCGGGCTTTAATCTTATGATCTGTGGTCCAAGGCGAACCGGATTATCGTATTTATAATGCGTCAGATGATAGATGCTCGCTTTGATCGCCATTAATCTGCCTTGCCCGGTTTTCCGGCTTATGCGGTTTGTCCGCCCCTCTGAAATTATTCGGATTTTGTGCAATGCAGGAAAAGAAAGCAAGGATCATTTCCGGGGGCAACCGCATTGTTGGTCGAGGCCGCGATATTTGCCCGCGGTAAGAATTGTCCGGGCTTTTCAATCATCGCCGCTGAGATTTCGCCGGGATTGTGGACAAGGTCGAACGGCGTGTTATTGCTTGGCAATGAAAGGCGCAGAATCGCGACCCGCTTTCTTTGCCGACTGACGTTTCGGAATGGAATGAATGGCAACAACGGTGACCGACGATCAGCGCAAAAGCGCGGCTAATCTTTCGGGTTTCGATCTCGATTTCCCGGCGCAGCTGCGCATGATGGGGCGTGCCTTCTGGACCTCGCCGGTGCGCACCCGGCTGATCTTGCTGTCGATAGCGCTGCTTACGGTGATATTGCTCACCGCCTATGGGCAGATCAGGCTCAATGAATGGAACGCGCCGTTTTACAACGCGCTGGAGCGGCGCGATCTTGCCGCCTTCATTCACCAGCTGGAGGTCTTCGCCATCATCGCGGGGCTGTTGCTTCTCCTCAACGTCATCCAGACCTGGCTGAACCAGATGACGGCGCTGAACATGCGCGAGGGTCTTGCCAAGGATATGGTGGATCAATGGCTGAAACCGGGGCGGGCCGCCCGTCTTGCCGGTTTCGGCACCATTGCGATCAACCCCGACCAGCGCCTGCATGACGATGTCCGCAACCTTGCTGAAAGCAGCACGGCGCTTTCCATCGGTCTCGTCAATGCGACGATCCTGCTCGTCAGCTTTATCGGCGTCCTCTGGTCGCTCTCGGCTGGTTTTACCATCACCATCACCGGCGATACCTATGCGATCCCCGGCTATATGGTCTGGGCGGCGATCCTTTACGCCGGTTCGGCTTCCCTGCTCAGCAATCTCGTCGGTTATCGGCTGGTGGGGCTGAATGCCGAGCGTTATTCCAAAGAGGCGGAGCTTCGCTTCTCACTGATGCGGGCCAGCGAAAATCTTGCCGCCATTGCCCTTGCGCGCGGCGAAAAGAACGAAAGGCGGCGGATCGGTATCGATATTGATGCGGTGCTCGGCGTCATTCGTGGGCTCGCCATGGCGCTGACACATCTGACATGGGTTTCGGCAGGATATGGCTGGCTGGCGGTGGTGGCGCCGATCCTGATCGCGGCTCCGGTTTATTTCTCCGGCAACCTCACCTTCGGCGGGTTGATGATGGCCGTCGGTGCGTTTAACCAGGTCAACACGGCGCTGCGCTGGTACATCGACAATTTCGGGCCGATCGCCAGCTGGAAGGCGACGTTGCAACGCGTTTCGGTGTTCCGTAACGCGCTTATCCAGATGGACAGCGTCGAACAGCACGGCCTGACGATCGATCTGCAACGTAGTGCGGAGAACGAAAAAATCCGCCTCCAGGCAGTGGTGATCTGCCGCGATGCGGGTGGGCAGGATCTGGATCGCGGCTTCCAGCTGCGCGAGAGCGAAGTCGAGATCGGGCCGGGCGAACGCCTGATGATCAATGGCGAGCAGGGCGTGAACCGAAGGCTGCTGTTTGCGGCGATGGCAGGCCTGTGGCCCTGGGGACAGGGCAGGATCGAGATGCCGGAACAGTCCGACACGCTTTTCATCGCTCAGCACGGTTATCTGCCGGCGGGATCGCTGCGTGAAATCCTCGCCTATCCGCGCGCGCCCCAGCGTTTTGCCGATGCGGATTATGTCTCGGCGCTCACTGCCTGCGGGCTCGGCGAGATGGCATCCCGTCTCGAGGAAAATATTCGCTGGGACAAAAAACTGGATTCAGACGAGCAGGCCAGCATCCGGGTGGCCAATGCCCTGCTGCTGAAGCCGAAATTCGTCGTTATCGACGATTTGCTCGAAGGGCTGGAAAAACAGACGCAGGATACGCTGGCGGAAGTTCTGAACGGGATCGACGGCGCGGCGATCATCTATATCGGCCGGTCGGAAACATTTCTGTCGGTTCTCGCCCCGGCTGTGGCGCATCTCGACCATACCGTGCAGAAGGAAAATATCTCCAGGGCCGGGAGCGCTCCGGAATAGGTCATCGGGCCATTCGGCTGTTCGGGGCGGACTAGAGCCGCAAATGCCATTTGTCTGAATCGAGCCGCTGTTGTTTGGCAAGGCTTATGGTGGTGTCCGGCTCCACCTGCGAACGCAGGGCAAGGGTGCCGGTCGCCAGGCTGATGGCGACGACGCTGGCGACCACCAGGACGATACGGTCGTAGCGCTGCTGTATTGTGTTGTTTCCGCTCCAGTCATAGGCCATTCGCACGCCCTCGCGTTTTTTGGAATCGTGCCTCATCATGGTTAACCGAAGCTTACGATGGCTCTGTGATTCCTTGCTGTTTTGGAAGGGCTGCCGCGACAAATCGGCTATTGGCGGATGGGGTGCGGTTGTTTAAGTCCGGCAGCGGGAGGCTTGTGAAAGGACTTTAAGACATGGACCAGCAACCGCCCGCCGATATGGAACTCACGCTCAGAACGCTTGCGATGCCCGCCGATGCCAATCCAGCCGGCGATATTTTCGGCGGCTGGGTCATGTCGCAGATGGACCTTGCCGCTTTCGTCCGCGCCAATGATGTGGCCGGCGGCCGCACCGTTACCGTCGCAGTCAATGAGATCGTCTTCAAGAAGCCGGTCAAGATCGGCGACACATTGTGTGTCTACACCAAAATCGAAAAGATCGGCCGCACCTCCGTCACGCTGAAGATCGAGGCCTGGACCCGCAGGCACTATCAGGATTCACGCGAGAAGGTGACGGAGGCCGTCTTCATCATGGTCGCGGTGGACGACAACGGCGATCCACGCCCCGTCCGCAAGGAGGCGTGAGGCGGCCTCTCCTTTTTTCACAGCAATTCCGAAACGCCTGCAAAAGATCAGGCGTTTCGGATTTTTCGCAATTCGATATCCGTCCGCCCAATACTTTAGAAATATCCAATTTATTTATCAATTTTTGCGATCAAGATATGGAATAGGACGGGGATCAGGCTTTGACCATTCCAGGTGTTGTTATTGTCGGCGGCGCTCACGGCACGCTCGCCCTTGCCCGAAATCTCGGCGCCCTGAATGTGCCTGTTTATTACCTCACCCACGATTCCCCTTTGCCGGGTTGGTCGCGTTTCGTGCGGAAAACAATCCGCTGGGCCGGCCCGCATGATGCCGGGGCACTGCCGTTCCTGCTTCAAATGGCCGACAAGCATGGTTTGAAGGGCTGTCTGCTGGTGCCGTCCGGTGACGGAGAGGTCCAGCTCGTTGCGCAGCATCTTGAGGAACTGTCCTCGCTCTACAAAATCATCCTGCCGGATTGGACGGCCCTGCAATGGCTCTGCGAAAAACCGTTGCTTTACCAGCGCGCCGCAGAACTTGGCGTCAGTATTCCGCGAACCTATGCGCTGGCCTCGGCCGCTGATATCGATACGCTGGACATATTGTTTCCCGTCATTCTCAAGCCGAATATGGGGGGTGGCGATACCACCATCGCCCGGGCGAAAGTCATTCGCGCCGATGACCGACACGCTCTGAACACGGCTTTTGCCGATGCGAGCGGAGAGATCGGCGCCGGCAATGTCGTTGTGCAGGAACTCATTCCGGGTGGGGGAGAAAGCCAGTTCTCCTACGCCGCGCTCTGGCTGAATGGAGAGCCGGTAGCGGAATTCACTGCCCGGCGCGCCCGGCAATATCCTGTCGATTTCGGCTATACCAGCACCCGCGTCGAGGTCGTCGACAACGGGCAAGCGGTGGATGCGGCCCGAAAAATATTGAAATCGACCGGCCATAGCGGGCTGGTCGAGGCGGAATTCAAGCTCGACGGCCGGGACGGGAAACTGAAGCTTCTCGATGTCAATCCGCGCCCATGGTCATGGTTTGGCCTTTGCTCTGCGGCGGGCATCGACCTTGGCGCCCTGCTATGGCGGGTCGCCAATGGCGAGCCGGTCGGCCAGCCCGGCAATGTGCGGCAGGGCGTTTCCTGGTCCTATCTTGTCCGCGATGCCGTTGCCGCCTTCACATTGGCCCGAAGGGGGCAGGCGAAAATCGGCGAATATTTCGCCTCTCTGGGCAAGATCCGCAGTTGGGCCGCCTTTGCGCCGAACGATCCCTTGCCGGGTCTGATCGACCTGCCGCTGACGGTCTCGAGAGTCGTGAGAAAACGCCTTCTTCCCGGCCTGACATCAGGACAATCGGGGAGGATGTTCTTTCAACCGATAAAACGCCTTGTGAAATATGGAGCCATAAGGGCGGGGCTGGAGGTGAGTTCTCTCCCGGCCGTCCGTTCGGCATTTCCGTCTTTTGCCGGTCGTGGTGTGATCTTCACGCTTCATCACGTGCGCCCCGGAAGGGCTGTTTCGGCTTTCGCACCCAATGTGCAATTGTCCGTCACGCCGCAATTTCTGGAAGAGGCGATACAGGCCGCACTCGAATGCGGTCTCGTTCCCGTGCATTTGCACGATCTGCCGGCTCTGCTCGCCGATAATCACGAAGGCCGGTCGTTTTGCGCCTTCACGCTTGATGACGGCTATCGAAACAATGCCGACTATGCCGCGCCGATCTTCCGTAAATATGCCGTTCCCTACACGATTTTCATCACGCCGGGTTTTGTGAAGCGAACACGCAGCCTGTGGTGGGAAACCGCTGCTCTCCTGACGCAGAAAGCCGCGTCTTTCGAATTCGATTTCGGGGCGGGGCCGGAGCAGGTGGCATGCGCCAGCCCTTCGCAGAAAGTGGAGGCATTCACGCGGCTTGAAGATTTTGTCCAGAACTTTTCGGAAGACGAGGCGGTGGAAAGGATCGATCGTATCGCGAGGCAGCATGGCGTCGATCCCATCGCGATTGTGGACGAACTTGTCATGGATGAAGATGAGCTCAGGGTGCTGGCGAAGGACCCTCTGGTGCATTTCGGCGCGCATACCATGACGCATGTGAATATGCGCAAGATCGATGCGGCGCGTCTGGCTTATGAGATTGCGGAATCGGCGCGCCGGGTGGAAGTCTTTGCCGGCAACCGGCCACGGTCCTTTTCCTATCCCTATGGCTGGGTGAAGGCCGTGGGAGAACGTGAAGCGAAAGCGGTTCACGATGCAGGATTTTCCGCGGCCGTGACCACGCAGGCTGGCGTTATCGGTCCCCACAGCCTTGAAAAGCCGACGCAGTTGCCGCGTGTATCGTTGAATGGACGCTTTCAGAAGAAGCGCTTCGTCAAGGCGCTCGTCTCGGGCCTGCCCTTCCGGTTCATCTAGCGACGTTGTTCGTTCGCCATCTCTCGGC
This sequence comes from Agrobacterium sp. CNPSo 2736, assembly GCF_004005385.1. Lineage (NCBI taxonomy): Bacteria > Pseudomonadati > Pseudomonadota > Alphaproteobacteria > Hyphomicrobiales > Rhizobiaceae > Agrobacterium > Agrobacterium sp. CNPSo 2736. Next base: position 163,561 of record NZ_RZTX01000001.1, read on the forward strand.
CGTCTCGTCATATATGCTTGCGGCCCGCGTTTGGCGTTCTTTTTTTGCCGTTTCCGATTTCTTCCCTTGTCCTTTGGGTCTCGTTGCGGCTGATTGGCCAATCCGAAAAGCTGCGCCATAATTTTTGTTATTCACATCCATTTATCTATTGATTATAAATAAATTTATCGACGCAAAACATTACAACTTTTATGAAGGCCTCACCCGTGCTGCTGATTTTTGCCGATGATCTGACCGGAGCGCTCGACGCCGCCGCTCCCTTTGCCGGGCGTGGGCTGGCGACCGAGGTCGCGATCGGGCTTGACGGTGTGCGTGCGGCGCTCGCAGATGCACCTGCCGTCCTCAGCGTCAATCTCGGCTGCCGCGATGGCGAGGCGGATGAAGCCCGGCGTCGCACACAGGAACTGTTGGGACTGGTTCCGGCCGATACCATCCTTTTCAAGAAGATCGATTCCCGCCTGAAAGGGCATATTGCGGCGGAGATGGATGCGATTTCCTATCGGCACGCGCTTGTCGCACCCGCCATTCCGGATTTCGGACGCGTCGTTATGGGCGGAGCCGTTTCCGGCTTTGGCGTCGAAGCTGCCATTCCGGTTCATGAAAGGCTGGGCGGACATGCCGGCCGCTGCACGATACCCGATACGCGATCAAAGGGCGATATCAGGGAAGCTCTCGCCGCCGCGCAGGTGGAAGGGGCCGATCTTCTGGTGGGCGCGCGTGGCCTTGCCGAGGCGTTGGCTGAAGCGATGACGGCGCAGGCTGTTCCTGAAGCGGCGTTCGTTCCACCCGGCAAGGGGCTTTTTGTCATCGGGTCTCGCGATCCGATCACCGTAGAGCAGATTGACGTTCTCAAAAGCGCTGGGCCTGTCTCGATCATTGAGGCGCCGAATGGCGTTATGCCGCGACACACCGATGACAGTGCCGGTCTGAGGTTGGTTCAAGCGACGCAGGGTAAGGAAAATCTGTCGCCGCTTGCGGTTTCAGACCGGTTGGCGCAAGGCGTCGTGCCGCATTTGACCGCCAGGGCGGCCAGGCTGCTGTTGTCGGGCGGAGCCACGGCAGAAGCCGTGCTTCGGGCCATGGGTATTTCGCGCCTGCGTCTTGCCGGCGAATGCCTGCCGGGTCTCGGGGTCGGCTGGTCCGGAGATCAATGCATCATTGCGAAGTCCGGCGGTTTTGGGCAAGCTGATACGTTGAAACGGATCGCGAAAATGATGCTTGGCGACAATGACGCTGGAGAGAGCTGACCAGATGGGGCTGATGAAAGAAACGGCGCGCAAGGCACTTCCGGACATTATTTTCGAGAGAATGCACCGGGCGATCAAATCCGGCGCCTACAAGCCGGATGAGCGGCTGCCGACTGAGCATGAACTCGCCATGGAATTCGAAGTGTCGCGACCCGTCGTGCGCGAGGCGTTGCGGCGGCTGCGCGAGCAGGGGTTCATTTATTCCCGCAGAGGCTCCGGCAGCTATGTCAGAGCCTTCGGCCTGCGCGAGCCGCTCGGCTTCGGACAGCTCGAAAACGTTGCTGATCTTCTCAACTGTTACGAATTCAGGCTGACGCTGGAGCCGGCAGCGGCGGCTGCGGCAGCCTTGCGGCACGATGGCGAGAGACTTGCGGCGATCCGGAAGGCGCTCGAACTGATGCGGGACGCGACAAATCGCCAGTCGCACCGCGAGGATGCCGACTATCAGTTCCATCTCGCCATCGCGCGGGCGGCGCGAAACAGCTATTTCTCCACCGCGATGGAGGCGCTGAAGGACCATATTGCAGTGGGAATGAAGTTCCACGGCATGTCGGTGAAGCGGGAGGCATCCGGCCTGACGCGTGTTTTCGCCGAGCATGAGGCAATCGCAAAGGCGATTGCCGATGGGGACGCAGAGGCGGCGCGCCAGTTGATGCTCCAGCATCTGACGGGATCGCGAGACCGCCTGTTCGAGTCTTCGCATACGGATTAAGCGGGTGACCGAAGACCGATGCGCGCGTCCGCGCACCGGATTTTTGCTCAGAAGGCGTGGCGGTAAATGCCGAGCACGTCCTCGACGCTCATGTGGACGGGGTTATTGTCCATCAACCGGCGGATGGCATGCGCATCCTCAGCGTAGCGGGGAAGATCGGCCTCAGTTGCGCCATGGCGTGCGAGCGACATTTCGATGCCGAGCCCAGCGCAGAAATCCGTTGCCGCCTTGCGCAGATCATCAGGCGAAAGGTGTTCGCGAAGCCCGAGCGCTCCCGCCACTTCCGCTGTCTTGGCCGAAACCGCAGGCTGGTTGAAGGCCAGAACATGCGGAAACATAATGGCGTTCGCCAGCCCATGCGGCAGGTTGAGAAGCGTGCCGAGCGGATAGGCGATGGCGTGGCCCGCCGCCGTATTGACCGGGCCGAGGCAGATGCCGCCATAATAGGAGGCAAGCATCATGCCTTCCCGTGCTTCAGTATCCGCACCGTCGCGGACGGCGCGCGCCAGATATTTGCCGACCAGCGCAAAGCCCATGCGCGCGAAACCGTCGATCATCGGATGGGCCTTGCGGTTGGTGAAGGCTTCGACGCAATGGGCCATGGCATCCACCCCGGTTGCCGCCGTAACGGCTGATGGGACGGAATAGGTGAGTTCCGGATCGAGCACGGCGAAATCCGCGATCAGATGAGGGCTTTCGACCGCGATCTTGTTGCCTTTCACCGGGTCTGTGATGAGCGAGCGGATGCCGGCTTCAGAGCCAGTGCCGGCGGTGGTGGCGATCTGCACCAGCCGTGTGTCGCGCCCGGCAACCCTGTTCGGCCCCGCCACGTCTTCAAGCGACTGGCTGGAATTCCAGAGGGCAGCGACCAGCTTTGCCACATCCATTACCGAACCGCCGCCGAGGCCGATGACGAGATCCGGTTTGGCGGCGCGTGCTGCGGCAAGGGCGGCTTCGAGCGTTGCGGTGTCCGGTTCGCCGGGAATGGCGTCGAAGATCGTGAAAGGGCCCTGCAATCGCAGCCGTTCGGCAAATTTTGCCGTCAACGGTGTGGCGATAATCAGGGTCGATGCGGTTTTTTCCGCCCAGGCGCCGACCTGTGAAATGGTGCCGGCACCAACGGCGAGCCGTCGTGGCTGGTGGATGAGAATGGGAGCTGTCGACATGATGCTCATTCCTTCCGCTCCTTGCCCGCCACCAGCTTGCGCGCATATGCGATGGCCGCATTCATGTTGCCGTGATTGGCGATGCCCTTGCCGGCGATATCGAAAGCCGTGCCGTGATCGACGGAGGTGCGATCTATCGGCAAATCGACCGAGACGTTGACGGCGGTGTCGAAGGCGACAAGTTTGATCGGGATATGGCCCTGATCGTGATATTGCGCGACGACGAGATCGAAAGCACCGGAATAAGCCCGGTGGAACACGGTATCGGCGGAAATCGGTCCCTGCACCTCGATGCCTTCGGCGCGGGCGGCTGCGACCGCCGGTGCGATCTGGTCGTCATCCTCGGTGCCGAACAGGCCGTTTTCACCGCAATGCGGGTTGATGCCGGCAACCGCGATGCGCGGTTGAACATAACCGATGCGTTTCAGATGCGCGTTGCCGGCGCGGATGGTCGCCAGCACCCGCTCCGTCGTCGCCCGGCGAATGGCCTCCTGCAGGGAGACATGGGTGGAAACGTGAATGACCTTCAGCCGTTCGGAAGCAAGCAGCATATAGGCGGCCGAGGAGCCGGTGAGGCTGCGCAACATGCCGGTGTGCCCGTCATAATGGTGACCGGCGAGGTTCAAGGCTTCCTTGTTGATCGGCGCGGTGACGATGCAGCCGATTGCACCCGCTTCGGCATCGCGAACGGCCTTTTCGATAAAGCGGAAAGCGGCGTCTCCGGCCACTGGCGACAATTTACCCCAGGGCAGCGGCGCGCCCTCCACGGGCAGGTCGACCACGTGCTGAGAAAGATCGATATCAACGCCGAGCGCATCCCGCGCCGCTTCCAGCGTGGCGAGGTTGCCGTAAATCCGCGTCGCCGCACGATCCGGGGCGGACATTTCTGCGAGCGCCCGCACCGTGATCTCGGGGCCGACGCCGCAGGGGTCGCCCATGGTGATGCCAATGATGTTGCTCATCTTTGTCTCCCGTCGTTCTCGTCAGCCCAGCCGGGCGCCAGCCGGACATATTTGATTGCGCGGCGATGATAGGTGTAGCTCGCATGCAGCGTACCGTCCGGCGCTTCCAGAAGCCACGGATAGGACATTTCCAGATTACGCCCATCGGTCGAATCGTTCGAAAGGCAGGTGCCCGGCCCTTCTTCGATCAGGATCCGGGTGGTAAAACTGCGCCCGTCATCATCGGACAGGCAGATCGAAACCGGCGCGCGCGGCACACCCCAGATCGGCACACAGCCGCCGCTTGGATCGGCATCGGGCCTGTCGTCTTCCTCTCCCAACTCGTCATAAAGCGAGGCGCGGCGATCGCTCGACTGCGCGGCGTTGACGGGGTTGCAGATCATAGCCAGCCTGCCATCGTTCAGCCTGATGACCGCAATGGAGGAATTATTGTTGGGCACATCGGTCGGCTGCGGCTTTGACCATGAGCGGCCGCCATCGGCGCTTTCCGTGCGATAGACGAAATCGGCCTGACGGCGGCGGAAGAAGGCGGCGTAGCCCCCATTCGTCACCGCAACCGGGCTCATATGCACGCAGCCGGTCGATTCCTCCAGCTCCTGCAATTGCCAAGTCGCACCATTGTCCGTGGATATGCCGAGCGCTGCCGTATCATGGCTGCCGTTCCATTTCTGGCCAGGTCGCTGGACGCAGCGGAAGATCGGCAGCAGCCAGACGCCATCATCGCGGATGCGCAGCGGTGCGCGGATGAAACAGCCCCGGGGGAGATCGAGAAAACGTCCTTCTTCGGAAACAAGCTTTTCCGGTGCAGTCGGGTCGCGGTGGATTCGCGCCATGCGGATGCGGCATTCATCCTGATTGCCGGAGGGCTGGGCGGTATGAAACAGCCAGAGAACGCCATCCGGTGCGGTGAAGAGGATCGGGTTCTGTTCGGAATGGGCGGGGTCGTGGCTCAGGCGCTGCGGCGCTCCCCAGCGGGTTGCCCCCGCTGGCAGCACGGATGCGAAAATCGAAATATCCGATTTTCCTTCCAGCGTGCCGCCGAACCAGGCGCAGAGCAGGGTGCCGTCATCCAGAAGGTGCAGGAAGCTCGCATGGTTCTGGATCATGGGCGACGGCAGGAACGCTTCCTGCCGGTCCTCCGACGCGGCATGGATGTCTCCGGTCATGGCGTGAGCGATGTCATCAGGGGTCATCGTGGTCTCCTCTTGTTGCGATGAAAATGACATATTCAAAAAGTTGTCAAGTTTATTTGATAAAAAAAGAGGATCTTATATTTTTGATTTTTGGAATTAAGTATTTGTTTTTAAAAAATAAAATTAAGAGATTTGGCTTGAAGAAAAATTGCCATTGAAAAATAAATTGACAAAAATTGCGATAACGTCGATGCTTTGCTTACGGGTGGAGGAGACAATCATCCGCACGCCATGCTCCTCAATGCAGGAGGTGGGGATTTTTAAGATGCCCCTTGCGGTGCGCCGCCATGTTGCTGAATTTCTGAATCTGGGAGGAGAACGGAATGAAGAAGTCATTGATTGCGGGCGCCCTTGTCTTGGGTTCCCTCAGCGCCGCGGTTTCGCCGGTGCTCGCTGCATCGGGGCCGATCAAGATCGTGCTGGCGGAAGAGGCGGACCTGCTCGAGCCCTGCATGGCCACCCGCTCCAATATCGGCCGCATCATCATGGAAAATGTCAGCGAGACGCTGACCGAGCTCGATGTGCGCGGCAAGAAGGGCGTTCAGCCGCGCCTTGCCGAGAAGTGGGAGCAGAATGCCGACGGAAGCTGGCGTTTCCACCTGCGTGAAGGCGTAAAGTTTTCCGACGGTACGGCATTCGATGCCAAGGACGTCAAGCACAGCTTCGAACGCATCATGAGCGACAAGAACGCCTGCGAGTCCCGCCGTTATTTCGGCGGCATGACGGTGACCCCGTCGATCGTTGATGATCACACGATCGACTTCAAGACCGAACCGGCCCAGCCCATTCTGCCGCTGCTGATGTCGCTAGTCACCATTGTTCCCGAAGAAACCAAGATGGAATTCATCCGCGAGCCTGTCGGCACCGGGCCTTACAAGCTGACCAACTGGACGCCGGGTCAGCAGATTGTGCTCACCGCACGCGACGACTATTGGGGCGCCAAGCCGCAGGTGACGGAAGCGACCTATCTTTTCCGCGCCGATCCTTCGGTCCGCGCCGCCATGGTGCAGACGGGCGAAGCAGATCTGTCGCCTTCCATTTCCCAGCTAGACGCCACCAACGCCAAGACCGACTTTTCCTATCTCGACAGCGAGACGGTCTATATGCGTCTCGACCATAACATCGCGCCGCTGAACGATGTCCGGGTACGCCGTGCGCTCAACCTCGCCATCGACCGGCAGGCCTTCCTTGGCACGCTGGTTCCGGAAGGTGCCGTGCTGGCCACCGCGCTCGTTCCGCCGACCACGCTTGGCTGGAACCCCGACGTCAAGGTCTTCCCCTATGACCCCGAGGGCGCAAAAAAGCTGCTCGAGGAAGCAAAGGCTGCCGGTGTGAAGGTGGATACGCCGATCACCATCATCGCGCGCACCGCGAATTTCCCGAATGTCACCGAGATCATGGAGGCGATCCAGCAGCAATTGCAGGAAGTCGGCTTCAAGATCGACCTGAAATTCGTCGAAGTGGCCGAGCACGAAAGCTACTACTCCAAGCCCTTCAAGGAAGGCCGCGGACCGCAGATCGTCGCTGCCATGCACGATAATTCCAAGGGCGATCCGTCCTTCACCATGTTCTTCAAATATGCCACCAAGGGTACCCAGTCCGGCTTCTCGGACAAGAAGGTGGACGATCTGATCGAACGCGCATCGGCAGCGGTCGGTGACGAGCGCGCCAAGCTCTGGTCGGAACTCATTGCCTACCTGCACGATGACGTGGTGGCGGATGTGCTGCTGTTCCATATGGTTGGCTTCTCCCGCGTCTCGGAACGGCTGGACTTCAAGCCCACCATCGCCACCAACTCGATGCTGCAGCTTTCGGAAATCGGCATCAAATAGGACCCCTGTCTTATCAATTGAGAAGCGGCGGCGCGGCGAAAGCCTCGCCGCCGCATTGAAAAACCGGAGGCAACCATGTTGAGCTTCATCCGAAAACGTTCCGTTGCGAGCCTGATTTCCCTGATCGGCCTCATCGTCATGGTTTTCTTCCTGTCGCGCCTGACGGGGGACCCGGCCGCGCTGTTTCTGCCTGTGGAGGCTTCGGAAGAGTTGAAGCAGCAGTTCCGGGCGTTGCATGGGCTGAACGATCCGTTGATGGTGCAGTTCCTGCGTTATGCGGGCGATGTGATGACGGGTGATCTCGGAGAATCGCTCAGAAAAGCCCGCCCGGCGCTGGATGTGGTGCTGGAGGCTTTCGTCTGGACGCTGTGGCTTGCGGTCATCACCATGTCGCTCGTCACCACCGCCGCCATCGTCATCGGCTCGCTTGCGGCTTTCCGCTCCGGCGGTTTCTTCGACCGCATGGCCTCGAGCATATCGCTCATCGGTGCATCCGTTCCCGATTTCTGGCTGGCGATCGTCGCTATCGTCGTCTTCTCCGTCAATCTCGCCTGGCTGCCCACGTCGGGCACGGGCTCCGTGCTGCACTGGATATTGCCGATCGCGGTCCTGTTCGTGCGCCCCTTCGGCATTATCGTGCAGGTGGTGCGCGGCTCGATGATCGGCGCTTTGTCCTCTGCCTATGTCAAAACGGCGCGCGCCAAGGGCGTGAAGTCGGGTCCGATCATCTTCATTCACGCCTTGCGAAACGCCATGCTGCCGGTCATCACCGTCATTGGCGATCAGGCGGCAAGCCTTCTCAACGGTGCTGTCATCGTCGAAACCATTTTCGGTTTTCCCGGTGTCGGCAAGCTGATGATCGATTCCATTCTTCAGCGCGATTTCAATGTCGTGCTCGCCGCCATTCTCGTGACCGCGCTGGCGATCTTCCTGATGAATCTTCTGATCGATATCGCCTATGCGCTCCTCGATCCGCGTATCCGGCACTGAGGAGGCCGTTCAGCCATGAGCCTTTCCAGCGCCGACACCGAGATCATCGCCGAGCGATCCTTCGCAACACGCATGCTGCGCATGTTGTGGGCGGATAAATTCGCGCTCTGCGCCGCGATCTTCCTCGTCATTGTCGTTATCCTCGCTTTTGTCGGCCCGGCCTGGCTTGGCGATCTGGCGACGAAACAGAACCTGCGCGGGCGTAACCTCGCCCCGTTCGACTGGCAGCGCGAGTGGTATTTCTGGCTGGGGGCGGATGCGCTCGGCCGTTCGCTTCTCGCGCGCATTGTCGCCGCCACGCAAAATACGATGATGATCGCCGCCGGCGCGGTGCTTCTTTCCGCCATCACCGGCACCGTGCTCGGGCTGATCGCCGGTTTTTCCTCCAACCGTGTCGGCCAGGTCATCATGCGGCTTGCGGATGTGATCATGTCGTTCCCGTCGCTCTTGATCGCGGTCATCGTGCTTTATCTGCTCGGCTCCTCCATCCTCAACCTGATGCTGGTTCTCGCCATCACCCGCATTCCCGTTTACATCCGCACCACGAGGGCGGAGGTGCTGGAGGTGCGCGAACGCATGTTCGTGCAGGCGGCGCGCGTGATGGGCGCCTCCGGCAAGCGCATCCTGTTCCGCCACATCCTGCCTGTGGTGTTGCCGACGCTGACGACGCTCGCCACGCTCGATTTCGCCTATGTGATGCTGGCGGAAAGCGCGCTGTCCTTCCTCGGCATCGGCATTCAGCCGCCGGAAATCACCTGGGGCCTGATGATTTCGCAGGGACGGCAATATCTCACCAATGCCTGGTGGCTGTCCTTCTGGCCGGGACTTGCCATCATTCTCACCACCCTGTCGCTCAACCTGCTTTCCAACTGGCTGCGCATCGCGCTCGATCCCGTGCAGCGCTGGCGGCTGGAAATGAAAGGCCGCAAGCATGGCTGACCATCTTCTCGACGTGCGCAACCTTTCCGTGGAGTTCCACACCGCAAGCGGTATCGTCCATGCGGTGAAGGATGTCTCCTACCATATCGACCGTGGCGAAACGCTGGCCATCCTTGGCGAAAGCGGCTCGGGCAAGTCGGTATCGTCCTCGGCCATCATGAACCTCATCGACATGCCGCCCGGACATATCAGCAGCGGCCAGATATTGCTCGATGGCCAGGACCTTCTGACCATGCCGGCCGAGGCGCGCCGCGAGATCAACGGCCGACGCATCGCCATGATTTTTCAGGACCCGCTCAGCCACCTCAATCCCGTCTATACCGTCGGTTGGCAGATCCGTGAGGCGATGACCACCCACGGCATGGACAAGGCAAGGGCCGAAGCGGAGGCGAGGCGGCTGATCGCCCGCGTCGGCATTCCCGACCCGGACGGGGCCTTGAAGAAATATCCGCATGAATTTTCCGGCGGCCAGCGCCAGCGCGTGATGATCGCCATGGCGCTGGCTCTTCGGCCCGATCTCCTGATCGCCGATGAGCCGACCACCGCGCTTGACGTGACGGTGCAGGCCGAGGTGCTTTCGCTGCTCAAGGAATTGCAGCGGGAAACCGGCATGGCCGTGCTCATCATCACCCACGATCTCGGCGTCGTCGCCGAAATCGCCGACCGGGTGGTGGTGATGGAAAAGGGCGTTCTGGTCGAGGCTGGCACGGTTCGCGAGGTCTATCGCAATCCGCAGCACCCCTATACCCGCAAGCTCATCAGCGCAGCACCCGGCAGGGGCGACATGCACGAGCCGCACGCGGCGGGCGAGGCGCTGCTCAGCGTGCGCGACGTGCGCAAACGTTACGGCGCCTTCGAGGCGCTGAAGGGCGTTTCCTTCGACCTCATGGAAGGCGAAACCATCGCGGTCGTCGGCGAAAGCGGCTCCGGCAAATCGACGCTGGCGCGTATTCTACTTCGCCTCGATGAGCCGGATGCGGGCAGCGCCTTGTGGAAGGGCCGTGATCTCTTCAAGCTTTCGCCTGCCGAACTCTTCGCGCTCCGGCGTGATCTGCAGATGGTGTTTCAGGACCCCACCCAGTCGCTCAATCCGCGCATGACGGTGTTCCAGCTGATTTCCGAGGCCTGGGTCATCCATCCGGAGATATTGCCCAGGGCAAGATGGCGTGAGCGGGTTGCGGAATTGCTGCATCAGGTGGGTCTCTCGCCGGAACATATGCGCCGTTATCCGCACCAGTTCTCCGGCGGTCAGCGGCAGCGGATCGCCATTGCCCGCGCATTGGCGCTGGAGCCAAAGCTCATCATCTGCGACGAGGCGGTCTCGGCGCTCGATGTTTCTGTTCAGGCGCAGGTTATCGCGCTGCTGGACAAGCTGCGCCGCGAAATGGGCCTCTCCTTCATCTTCATCGCGCATGATTTGCCGGTGGTTCGGGATTTTGCCGATCACGTCATGGTCATGCAGCGGGGAGAGGTGGTGGAGTTCGGCACCGTACGCCAGGTTTTCGAAACGCCGCGCGAGGCCTATACCCGTGCCCTTCTATCCGCGAGCCTCGATCCCGACCCCGATATGCAATCTCAGCGTCATCCGGCCGTCGCCGGCGACGCCATCGCAAATTCAAGCGGAGTTCTTTCATGAGCAAACAAGCTTTCGTCGCGCTCGTCACCTGTTTCAACGAGGACGAAACCATCAATTACGAAGCGACCCGCGCGCAGGTGCGCCGTCAGGTGGCGGCCGGCAACAACATCATGTGTGCCGGCACCAATGGCGATTTTACCGCGCTCACGCATGAGGAAAAAATCCGGCTGACGGAAGAGGTGGTGGACGAAGTTGCAGGCCGTGCCAAGGTGATCGTGAATGCGGGCATGCCCGCCACATTCGAAACCCTGCAACTTGCCAAAGCCTTCGACCGCATCGGCGTCGATGGCATCGCCGTCATCACGCCCTTCTTCATCGCCTGCACGCAGGATGGGTTGATCCGCCATTTCTCGGCAGTGGCTGACGCCGTTAAAACGCCGGTCTATCTCTATGACATTCCCGCCCGCACCCAGAACCACATAGAGCCGGAAACTGCGCGCAAACTCGCCACCCATGGCAATATCGCCGGCATCAAGGATTCCGGCGGCGCGCAGCAGACGCTCGAAGCCTATCTTCAGGTGGCAAAGGAGATGCCCGGCTTCGAGGTTTATTCCGGTCCGGATCACCTGGTTCTCTGGTCGTTGCAGAACGGCGCGGCAGGCTGCATTTCCGGCCTCGGCAACGCGCTGCCGGATGTGCTGGCCAGCATTCTCAATGCTTTCAACGCCGGCGACATCACCGAGGCCGAACGCCAGCAGGCGATCTATGCCGACTTCCGCACCGATCTCTATGCCCTCGGCTTCGCACCGGCCATGGTCAAACGCTCGCTTTATCTCCAGGACCCATCCGTCGGCGCCAGCCGCCAACCGGCCCTTCTGCCCGATAGAGAGCAGGATGAAAAAATCCTGGAAATCTTGCGGCGTTATGAACGGATCTGACGCTGCTATCGAATGTGGCGCGCACCCCTGCGGATCGTGCGCGTCATCTTGAAAATATCTGCGAAAACGGCCAGAAGCCGATGCCTTTCCCCAGCCTCACCCATGACGAATAATTTGTGACACAAACACGAAATTCCCCTTGTCAGTCACGCCATTGATGTTTAAGAGGAGCGCGCAACGCAAGCGTTCGCGCATGCGGAGAGGTGGCAGAGTGGTCGAATGCACCGCACTCGAAATGCGGCATACCTGCAAGGGTATCGTGGGTTCGAATCCCACCCTCTCCGCCATAAGACCCTTCGTTCCGAAGATTTTCTGCTGAGAACTGAATCTGTCGGTTATTGCCGGCTCGCCGCGCCGGGATAATCTTCGGCACGGCGCGATGGTCTATTTTGTGTCCGCTTCAGAATCCATTCGCAGCAAGAAAAGCCCTGCTGGCCGCCAGATCATCCAGAATGCCGCCGGCGTTGCGCGGGTCGCGCTCCTGTTCGATGGTGATATAGCCGCCATAGCCGAGTTCCGTCAAAAGGCTGCGGATGGCTGGATAGTCGATTGAGCCGCGACCGATGGGGCACATGACGCCTTTGGCGCAGGCGTCGAAGAAGCGGATGCGTTCTGCCATCACCTCTTCGAAAACCGTGGCGTCGATATCCTTGAAATGAATATAGTCGACACGGTCCCAATAGCGGCGAAGCGTGGTGACGGGGTCCATGCCGGAATAGGCCATATGGCCGGTATCGAGGCAGAGGCCCGCCAGATCGGCGGGAATGTCCTCGAGGATCTGCTGCAACTCATCGGCAAATTCGATGTAACCGCCGGCATGGGGGTGGATGGTGGCGCGCACGCCATATTTGTCGCGGGCAAGCGTTGCGATGGCGCGGATGTTCTCCACCATGCCGTTCCATGCGTCGCCATCAAGGCGCGGCGCGCGGTCGGAGTGGCCGGCGGCATAGTCCCGCTCGTCATGTCCCCAGTCCATCACCGTCAGATAGGGGGCGGAAAAGCGTTGGCCGGCATGGGTTTCCGGTTTCGGCAGGCGGGTGATCAGCGCGCAGATCTCGTCGGTCTGGCGCAGCAGATTGTCGCGGTTCTCCGGTGAGACCAGATCGTCGAAAATCGTGCCGGCGACGATTTTCAGATCGCGCTCATTGAGCGCCTGCGAAACACGCTCGAGGTCGAGCGGCAGATAACCGTAGGGGCCGAGTTCCAGGCCGCCGAAACCGGCGGCCTTCGCCTCGTCCAGCACCTTTTCCCAATGGGGCAGATGGGGGTTCTTGACGTCGTCGACGCCCCAGCAGCAGGGAGCGGTGGTGATGGTGATCCGGTTGGTCATGGCATCCTCGTGGCGCAATTGACGCCGGGCCGCCTTCTGCGGCCCGGAGAGGGTTTCAGCGGCTGATGGTGGCTTTAAGGGCGTCGATGGAGGACTGGATGCCCGCCTCGGTGGACATGGTGAAATCCTCCATTTCCAGACTGACCCAGCCATTGTAACCGGCCATGCGCACCACGGAGAAAAATTCCTTCCACCATTGCAGATCATGGCCGGCGCCCACCGCCACATAGTTCCAGCTGCGGTTGGCGACGTCAGTCACCTCTTTGAGCTCCAGCAGCCCGTTCACATCGGCCAGTCCGTGTTCGATGCGGGTGTCCTTGCCGTGGCAATGGTGGATCGCGCTGCCGAGTGAACGGGCGGACGCGATGGGATCGGCCCCCATCCACATCAGGTGCGACGGGTCGAGATTCATGCCGACCGTCGGGCCGACCTCATTGCGCAGGCGGAACAGGGTTTCCGGGTTCCAGACGAGCATGGCCGAGAAATTCTCGAGCGCATATTTTTCGACGCCCGCTTCCCTGGCGAGCTTCACAAGCCCGTGCCAGAGCGGAAAGGCGCGATCTTCCCATTGGTAACGGTCGCGCTCCGGCATCTCGTTCGGCCAGCTCTTGGTGTAGACGAGCCAGTTCGGCACGGTGTCACCCGGCGCTGCTTCCGGCAGGCCGGACATGGTGACGATCTTTGTCACGCCGATTTCACCCGCCAGCCGGACGGTGTCCTCAATCTCCTTCAGGTGGCGCTTGCCCATGTCGCCGGGATCGAGCGGATTGGCGGAGCAATTCAGCGCAGCGATTTCGAGGCCACGGGCCTCGATTTCCTTGAGCCTGGATTTGAGAAGCCCCTTATCCGCCAACAGTTCGTCGGCCCTGAAATGCGGGCCGCTGGACCAGCCGCCGCCGGTCATCTCGATGCCCTCGACACCGAGCGCGACGCATTTGTCGAGCATATCGGTGAAGGGCAGGCTTGCCATGACGTCAGTACAAATTGCGAGTTTCATCGTTCATCTTTCCGGGGAGGTATGGGGACGCGCCTGAAGAGGAGGAGGACGGGAGAGTTGTCCGGCGCGCCCCCAAGCTGGTTAAGCGAAATCGACCCAGGCGGCGCCGGCATCGGCCGAACGGACGCAGTTTTCCAGCCAGCGAACGCCTTCGGTGCCGGCGGTGATGCCGGGATAATGGTGGGTCTTCAGAAAGGCCCTGTCACCGCGATTTGCCGCGTCGATGGCCTGGGCGATCCAGAGATAGATATTCGACCAGCTGTCACCGAGACCTTCGGTATGCAATGCGCCCATGCGGTCGATGGCGAGGCTTTCCTGTTCCAGATAGGGCATGCCGTGGTGCAGGATGCGGCCGGGTTCGCCCTGAACCTCGTAGATCAGCTGGTCGGGATGGGAATCTGACCATTCGAGGGACGCCTTGGAGCCGACGAAGCGGTAACGCTGCGATCCCATATTGCCGGCATTGACGGAGGAAACCCAGAGACGGCCGCGTGCGCCATTGTCGTAATGCATCAGAACGGTGGCGTGGTCCTCCAGCGGCGCGCGCGTGGGGATGAAGGCCTTGCGGTCGCAGAGCAGGCGTTCCACCTTCATATGCGGCAGTACGACTTCCGAGAGATAATAAAGATGCGTGCCGATATCGCCCAGCACGAAGGTCGGGCCGGCGGTGCGGGGATTGGTGCGCCATTTGACGGCTTCGCCCGCGCCCACATCGTCGCCGGCATTAAAGCCGTGGGTATATTGCAGGTCGATGATGCGGATGTCGCCCAGCATTCCCTTCTTGACCATGGCCGCCATCTGGTGGACGAGCGGGTGCCCGGTAAAACCATAGGTAACGCCGACGATCAGGCCCTTCTGTTCGGCCAGCCGCGCCACCTCGTCGCATTCGGCCACGGTGAAGAATAGCGGTTTTTCGCAGATGACGTGTAGCCCGGCCTCAAGGCAGGCCTTGGTAATCTCGTAATGGGTGAAATTGGGGGTGGCGATGGAGACGACGTCCACACCGTCTTCGCGCGCCGTCTCGCCGGCAATCAGCGCCCTGTAATCCGCATAGCAGCGTTCCGCTGCAACGCCGAGATTGACGCCGAAGTCACGGCCTCTTTCGGCATCGAGGTCGAATGCGCCGGCGACGAGCTGGTAGTTGCCGTCGCGAAGCGCACCGGTGCGGTGCTTGTAACCCACCTGTCCCGTGCGTCCGCCGCCCACCATGGCCCAGCGCAGCGGGCGTGAAATCAGTCTTTCTCCGTTGATCATGTCGGTCGTCTTTCCATTTGATGTTACCAATGGCCGTGGCCGGAGGCTGGGTCCGCCTCAGCTTCAGCGCCGGTTTGCCGCGTTATTTCTTGAAATAGAGGTCGATATAGTCCTGCATCTTGCTGCGCATGAACCGGCTCGATTCATCGGCCCTGTCTTCCCAGGCGAAGACGCAGGAGGTCATGATGCCGTCGAAGCCGATTTCGGAAAGTGTGCTGAAGAAGTCGTCCCATGGAACTTCGCCCTGGCCGATATTGAGATGCTGGTGCACCCGCGCCTGCGTGCCCGGCGGGTTGAGGATATAACGAAGCCCGGAGCTGGCCTTGTGGTTGAAGGTATCGCCGACATGCACATGGGCGAGCACATCCTTCGCTTCGCGCAGCATCGCCTTGGTGTCATCACCGAAATAGAAGGTGTGCGGCGCGCAATAGAGGAATTTGACGTTCTTCGAATTGACGGTGCGGATGATGTCCAGCGCCGGCTGCAGCGTTTCGCACCAGTCTTCCGGATGCGGCTCGACATGCAGGTTGATGTTTTCGCGCTCGAAGATCGGCACCAGTTCTTCCATCGAGCGCCACCAGGCATCCTCGCAGGCCTCGATCATCGAGCCGGTATGGCAGCAATAACAGGAGCCCTTGTCGGGATGCGGTCCGCGGCCGAATTCGGAGTTCATCGTATCGACCTCCAGTTCGATGGCGATCTCGATGGCGCGTTTCCAGTGTTTCACCGCCGCTTGCCGTTCGGTCTCGTCATTGGAGGCCCAGCGATACATCGGCAGCAGTGAGGCGATGCCGACATCGGCTTCTTTCAGCGCTTTCTTGAAGGACCTGATACGCTCGGGAAAGACGCGCGGCGCCTTGAACCATTCGAGGAAATCCGCGCGCGGGCTGAGTTCGATCCAGTCGTAGCCGAGCTCCTTCACCTTGGCGGGCAGCTCATCGAGGCTGGTGAAACGGTGCATGTGGGGGTCGATGGCGATTTTCATCGGTCTTGATCCTTCTCTATGTCTTAACTGGATGGCTGCTGCGGCGGATGGCCGTCATGGCTGGCCATGTAATTTTCCACCTCGGCACCGAGATCGGCGAGCGCCTCACCGCCGGCCATCAGGTCGGTGATCTCATCGCGGGATTTTTCACCCTTGCGAAAATTGGCGGCGACCGCGCCGCGAATGAGCACGGCGAAATGGTCGCCGACGGCGATGGCGTGGGTGACTTGATGGGTGATGAAGATCACCGCGATGCCGCGCTTGCGCGCTTCCAGCACGATGCGCAGGACATGGGACGCCTGTTTCACGCCTAGCGCCGCCGTCGGCTCGTCGAGGATCAGAACGCGTGCGCCAAAATGCACCGCGCGGGCGATGGCGAGCGATTGCCGCTCGCCGCCGGAGAGCCCGCCGATAAGGCGGTCGCCGTCATCGATGCGGGTGATGCCGAATTCCTGCACCGCCTTGACGGCGATTGCGTTGGCCTTCTTGCGGTCGTAAATCCTGAAGGGCCAAAAGCCTTTTGTGGGTTCTGCGCCAATGAAGAAGGAGCGGCCAATGCTCATCAACGGAAAGGTTCCGCCGAACTGGTGCACGGTGGAAATGCCCATGCGCTGCGCATCGCGCGGCCCGTCGAAATCGACCGGCTTGCCATCCATCAGCAACTCACCGGAACTGGGCTGATAAACCCCGGCCAGTGTCTTGATCAGTGTGGATTTTCCAGCACCGTTGTCGCCCAGCAGGCAGAGCACCTCGCCGGCGCGCACCTTCAGCGAGATATCGTGCAGAACATCGATGGGACCGAAGGACTTGTTGACGTTTCTGAGTTCGAGAATGGGTGTGGTCATCGTCCAGCCTCACTTCTTCTTCGGCGAATAGGTGAGCGCCATGACGCGGAAGGTGTTGTTCATCAGCACCGCGAGCAGCAGCATGACGCCGATGATGAGGCTCGACCAGTTGCGGTCAAACGAAGTGAAATAGATGCCCTGGTTGACGATGGCGAAGGTGATGGTGCCGAGAAAAATGCCGATCACCGAACCGAAACCGCCGGTCAGCAGCACCCCGCCCACGACGACCGCGATGATGGAGTTGAAGATGAAGGTCATGCCGGCCGAAACCTGGGCGACATTGAAGAGGATTGCCTGACAGACCCCGACGAAGGAGGCGCTGACGGAGGAAAGGACGAAAAGCGTCACCGTCAGCTTGTCGGTGGGAATGCCGGCATTGCGGGCACTCACCCGGTCGCCGCCCATGGCGAAGATCCAGTTTCCGAAGGGCGAATAATGGACATAGAAGATATAGATCGCCGTCAGCAGCAGCCACCAGACGATGCTGACCTGAAAACTGCCGCCGATGAACTGTCCGAACAGGAATTTGGCGACGGGGCCGGATTGCGCCGGGCTCAGCGCCACGCTGGTCGTGCCGGTCAGAAGCACGGAAAAGCCGAGGATCAGCCCCTGCACCGCAAACAGCGTGCCGAGCGTGACGATCAGTGAGGGCACCACGGTCCGTATCACCAGAAAGCCGTTGATCAGCCCGACAAGCAACCCAAGGCCAAGCGCGCCGATGATGCCGAGCCAGATCGGCATGCCGTAATAACCGGTGATGATGGCGACTGTCAGCGCGCCGGCTGGGATCATCGCGCCGATGGAAATATCGAGCTCGCCGGAAATCATCAGCAGCCCGACGGGAATGGCGACGATGCCGAGATTGGCCGCGACATTCAGCCAGCTTGCGGCGCCGGCGGGTTTCAGGAAATCGATGCTGCCGAAGATGACGAAGAAGGCAAGAACGAAAACAAGGCCGAGAAAGGCGCCTGATTCCGGGCGGCGCAGAAGGTCGCCCAAAGAGAGATTTTTCACGTCGTTCACTCCAATATTGGCCCTAGGTGCCGAGGGGGATATCCTTCCCGTCAAAGCCCGATCCCCGGTTTCGCCGGAGATCGGGAGCGGGTATGGATAACCGCTCAGCGCGCTCCCTTGGCGACGCCGGCAAGCGTGGTCTGGATGTTGGATTTGTCGACGATGTTCGGTCCCGTCAGCAGCGGGGCGGTCGGCAGATCGGTTCCGAAATCGATGGCCGAGGCCAGAAGCGTTACCGCCAGCAATGATTGCAGGTAGGGCTGCTGGTCGATTGCGAAACCCTGCGTCCCGTCCTTGATCCGGTCGAGGCCGGACTGGTTGAGATCGAAAGTGCCAAGCAGGGCGGTTTCGGTCTTGCCGGCCTGCATGATGCCGATGGCGGCGGAATCCGCATCGCCCGCCGAAATGGTCAGGACGCCGTCGATCTTGCTGTCCTGTAGCAATGTCGCCTTGATCGCCTCGGCGACGGCGGTGGCGTCGCCGAAACTGGTGGCGGGAAGCGGCAGTTGCTTGCCGGCGCCGCCGGCCTTGGTGATGCCTTCGATCACGCCCTTGCAGCGCGCCTCCTGATTGGCGGCGCCCGGAACGGTGTTGACGCAGATGACGTTCTTTTTGCCCTGTTTCGCGAAATATTCACCGCCGGCGACGCCGGCAATATATTCGTCGGAGCCGACATAATTGATCGCGCCGAGTTCCTTCGCCTTTTCGTGCCCACCGGCATTCATGAGAATGACCTTGATACCGGCATTGATGGCTTCCCGGATCGCCGGGTCCTCGCCTTCGGGCACCCAGTTCGGGATCACGAGACCATCGACCTTCTGGCTGATGGCGGTCTGGATCAGCTGCACCACATCGGGCGCGAAATTGTCATAGGTCTGCAAACGCAGGTAATTGACCTTGCCGCCATTCGCCTCGACCACGAGGCGTGCGTCGTCGACACCCTTTTTGATGAGGTTCCAGAACGCATCGTCATTCTTGCCGCCGACAACGGCGATATTGGCCGCGAACGCGCCGGATGCCATCACGAGCGAGACAGCGCCCGTTGCGAGAAATTTCCTGAAAAATGCCATTGCTTCCTCCCTGCCCATTCTCCCGACGGGCCCTAATGACAGGGTGATTTATATCTTTCATTTTCATGGGAATGGAATTTATATTTCATTTAATGTTGCATTTAATATCATTTAATGTCATTCATGAATGATACGATTGTGAGGCGTCATGAACCGACCGACCATTACCGATCTTGCGAAAGCCGCCGGTGTCAGTATCTCCACGGTCAACCGACTGCTGCACGGTTCGACCGCCGTGCGCCAGGATACGATCGACCAGATTCTCAAGGCGGCGGAGGAGATCGGTTTTTACGGTCTTGGCACCATCAAGGACCGTCGCCGCGAGGCCATGCCTCATCACCGGCTCGGCTTTCTGTTACAGCAATCCCACCGGCCGCTCTACCGGCTTTGGGCGGAAGGGATCGTCGCCGCCGCACGCCAGCGGCCGGACAGCATCATCGAGCCGGATGTCGTTTTCGAGGACGATCTTTCGCCGGAGGCCGTGTCCGCCAATCTCTTGAAGATGGGGCAATCCTGCGGCGCAATCGCGGTGGTGACGGCCGATCATCCGCTCGTCAGCCAGGCGATCGACGAGCTGCGGGGCAGGGGCGTTCCGGTGGTGACTTACGTATCCGATCTGTCGGCGGCAAGCCGCGCGGGCTTTGTCGGCACCGACAGCTGGAAACGCGGCCGCACGGCGGCATGGTTCCTCAGCCAGACGGTAAAGGGCGAGGGCGTGGTCGTGCCGCTGATCGGCAGCAATCGGTATCAGTGCCAGGATGTTTCGGACGCCAGCTTCCGCTCCTATATGCGCGAAAACACACCTGAACTTCAGGTCGCGGAAACCCTGCTGACCCACGAGGAACCGGAAAATGCCTATGTCATCGTGCGGGATATGATTGCTGCCGAACCGGGGCTCCGGGGGATTTATGTCAATGGCGGCGGCATATCGGGTGTTCTGCGCGCACTCAGGGAACTACCTGCCGAGCGGCAGCGCGACATAAAAATCATCTGTAACGATATCGGGCCGGAAACACGAAAAGGCCTCAACGAAGGGCTGATCACCGCCTCGCTGCCGCTTCCCCTCGACAGAATGCCGCAGCAATTGATCGACGTGATGTTGCGGCGAATCGAGAACGGAGATTCGTCTTCCGTTGAACAGCGGATCGTGCCCTTCGAAATCCTGACGCCCGAAAGCATCTGGACCTGACCGACACGATCACTGGAATTCGAGACTCATCCGGGCAAGGTCGTCCCACAGGCTTTCGGCAAAACCGCGCAGCACGATGACTTCGAAGACCTGTGCGTCGACGCGGGTGAGGTGGGCGGCGATGTGGCCGATCAGCGTCGTGGCGGAATGTCCCACCGGGAAGGCCGCGAGAGACAGGTCGACCGCCGTGCCTTTGGCCAGAACCCGCTCGGCCATCTTGCCTTCGATGCGGATGCGAACGCGTCCCTGGCTCTGGTCGACACCCGTCGCCTGAGGTTCGAGCGCCGCAAGAAGCGCCTTCATATCAGCGTGTGACAGAGGATGTTCACTGACGATGAACCATTGGCCCGGTGAGACCGCGCGTATATCGCCTTTGGCACAGTCGCGAAGGCGGGCTTCCAGATCCGTTGCGTCCGGTGCGGCCAGAACGTGGATGATCGCGCCTTCCGGCAGGGGGGAGAGTTTGATGGCGGTGAAGGCAATCGCTCGCTTCGCGCCCAGCACCGGGCGGAGCGTCGGACGGAAGCCGGATTTGAAGTCAGGCTTGAAATCAGACATGGAGTTTCTCGTTTTGAGGATCGACAAAAACCGGGTTGCAAAGGCGGGCTTGGGTAAATTCGTTGCGCAGGCCGTTCCAGACCGTGATTTCCTCGCCATGCCGCGCAGGGCCATTCTTGACCAGGGCGAGACCGATGGTCGAACCCAGATGCGGTGAGAACGCACTGGAGGTCACATAACCCTGATCGTTCTCCAGCGTTGCCGCAGCATCCTTCGCAAGAATATGCGAGCCGGTGCGGAAGGACTGTTTTGGATCGAGCGGCACGACGCCGACGAGGCTCGGACGGTCGGCGGCGAAAAGCCCCTCGCGCTCCAGCATCCGTCGGCCAATGAAATCGGCCTTTGTGGTGGAGACCATTTTGCCGAAGCCGAGATCGGCGGGCACCACCGTGCCGTTGATTTCATTGTGGGTGACATGTCCCTTTTCGATGCGCAGCACGCCAAGCGCCTCGACGCCATAGGGCATGATATTCTCCGGCTTGCCGGCTTCCATCAGCGCGTCGGCGACGCTTTCGCCGTAACCGGCCGGGACGGCAAGCTCGTAGGCCAGTTCGCCGGAGAAGGAAATCCAGAACAGGCGTCCATGCAGTTGCCCGCCAAACAGGGAAACTTCCCGGGCCGCAAGAAAGGGAAAGGCTTCATCGGAAATATCTTCATCGACGATTCTTTGCAGAATCGCGCGTGCCTTCGGTCCGGCAATCGCCATCTGCGCCCATTGATCGGTGACGGAGGCAAGCCGTACGTCGAGATCAGGCCAGAGCGCCTGCGCACAGAATTCCAGATGGTTCATGACGCCCGCCGCATAGGCGGTGGTGGTCGTCATGAAGAAGCGGTTTTCCTCCAGCCGGCTGGTGGTGCCGTCGTCATAGATCATGCCGTCCTCACGCAGCATCAGGCCATATCGCGCCTTGCCGACCGGCAGTTTGAGGAGAGCGTTGCAATAAACCCGGTTCAGGAATTCGGCGGCGTCCCTGCCACAGATTTCGATCTTGCCGAGCATCGATACATCGCAGAGCCCGGCATTCCTGCGCACATTCAGAACCTCACGGTCGACGCTTTCCCGCCAGCCGTTTTCACCTTTGCGAGGAAACCAGGAGGAGCGATACCAGAGCCCGGTTTCGACGAACACGGCCCCGTTTTTCTCGGCCCAACCATGCAGCGGCGATTTGCGTACCGGCTGGAAATGCTGGCCGTGATAGGCGCCGGTCAGTGCGCCGAAGGAGACGGGCGTATAAAACGGCCGGAACGTCGTGGTGCCGATATCCGCCGGGGAGACGCCGCGCGCTTCGGCCAGCAGCCCGATGGCATTGACATTTGAAAGCTTGCCCTGATCCGTCGCCATGCCGTTCGTGGTGTAGCGTTTGGCGAGCTCGACATGGCCATAACCTTCACGGATGGCGAGGCCGAGATCCTTGCGGTGAACGTCGTTCTGGTAATCGACAAAGGCTTTCGCCTTAATGCCGGGGATGGACCAGAGCGGTTTTGCGAGTGGGGCCACGATATCGTTTTCCACCGTGCCGAATGTCGGTGCGGTTGATGCAAAGCCGAGCTCTTGCGCCAGCGTTGCGCCCTTCCGCGCGCCATCCTGAAGGCAGGCGGCGATACCGTTGATCGCAGAAACCGCGCCGGCGAGTTCCAGCCCCTTGAGATTGCCAGGCGCCAGAAAAGCGGCATCGTCTTCCGACCAGACCGGCTTGCCGCCGCGATGGCAGGCGAGATGGATGATGGGGCTGAAGCCGCCCGACATGGCCAGCGCATCGACATTCAGCTTCTCCGCCCGGCCATTCGCATAAATCTCAATGGCGGAAAGCGCCTTGCCGCCCCTGGCATTGGAGACGACGCCACCCTTGATGACGCGCGCCTTGCCTTCGTAGCCCGGATTGCCCTGCTCACGGCTGTCGATGATGGCGGCCAGAGCGACGCCCTGCGCCTCCAGATCGCGGGCAAGCGCATAACCGCTGTCGTTGGTGGTGAAAATTGCCGTCGCCGTGCCGGGGCTGACGGCATAGCGATTGAGATAGCTGCGCATGGCGCCGGCCATCATCACGCCGGGAACATCGTTGCCGCCGAAGACCAGCGGCCGTTCTTCCGCGCCGGTTGTCAGTAGCGCGCGCTTGGCGGCGATGCGCCACAGGCGCTCCACGGGCACGTGGGCTTTCGGATCTGGCAGATGTTTCTGCACCCGCTCCACCGCACCGAAAACATTGCCGTCATACCAGCCGAAAGCCGTGGTCCGCGTCAGCACCGTCACATTCGGCAGGGTTTCGAGCTCGGCAACGCATTGCGCTGCGAAATCCGGTGCGCTCTTGCCGCCGATGGCTGCCGTTTCGGAAAGAAGCCCACCGCCTGCCACGGAATGTTCATCGACAATGATGACGCGCGCGCCGGCGCGTCCTGCGGCAAGCGCTGCCGCCAGACCTGCCGCGCCGGAGCCGATCACCAGCAGGTCGCAATGCGCCCAGCATTTGTCATAGGCATCCGGGTCCGCCTCGTAGCTCGCCTTGCCGAGACCGGCGGCTTTGCGGATGAAGGGCTCATAAACCTTTTCCCAGAAGGCGGCAGGCCACATGAAGGTCTTGTAGTAGAACCCCGCGCCGAGGAAGGGAGACAGAAGGCCGGTCAAGGCGCCGATATCGAAATCGAGAGAGGGCCAGCGGTTCTGGCTGCTGGCTTCCAGCCCGGCATAAAGCTCCTGCATGGTGGCGCGGGTGTTCGGCTCCGTGCGCCCGCCACGGCCGATGGTCATCAGCGCGTTCGGCTCGGCTGCACCCGCCGTCAATATGCCGCGCGGGCGGTGGTATTTGAAGCTGCGACCGACGAGTTTCTGGTCGTTGGCGAGCAGGGCTGAGGCGAGGCTGTCGCCCTCAAAACCCGACATCGGCTTGCCGTCGAAGGTGAAGGAAAGCGGTTTGGAACGGTCGATCAGACCGCCGGTCTTCAGGCGGTTGGCGCTCATGCGTTTGTCACTTTCGTCTTGTCGGCGGCGTCGCGGCAGGCGGATATCTCATGGGTGGCGGTATCGCGGGTGACGACCAGCCAGCGGCGGCAGCCGGAGGTATGGTGCCAATATTCCTCATAGGCGCCGCGCGGATTGTCGCGCAGATAGACATAATCGAACCATTCCTCCGCGCCGGCATCGGCGGCAGGCCTTTGAAGGGCTGCGCCCTTGATGGTGAATTCTTCCCTAGGTCTTGGCCCGCAATGCGGGCAGGGCACGAGACTTGCCATTTCAGATGTCCTTGATCCGCCAGATAGCGGGATGGCGAAAAGTGTGAGCGGTTTTCGCCTGAAATCCCGCTATAAATTTAGTGAAGGTTGGGCTGGGCTCCCTGGCCCTTTTCATCGATGAGATAACCGCGCCGGAAGCGGTCCAGCCGGAAGGCCGTTGCCGTTTCCTGCGGTGCGCCGCGCGCCAGAAGATGGGCGAAGCAGAAACCG
Organism: Agrobacterium sp. CNPSo 2736; assembly: GCF_004005385.1. Taxonomy (NCBI): domain Bacteria; kingdom Pseudomonadati; phylum Pseudomonadota; class Alphaproteobacteria; order Hyphomicrobiales; family Rhizobiaceae; genus Agrobacterium; species Agrobacterium sp. CNPSo 2736. Next base: position 187,796 of record NZ_RZTX01000001.1, read on the forward strand.
GAAGCGGGCGTCGCCTTGAAGCCGCCATAACACCAGCCGGCATTCAGGTAGAGATTGTCGATAGGGGTCCGGTCGATGATCGGCGAACCATCCATCGACATATCCATGATGCCGCCCCAGGAGCGTAGCACCCGGACGCGGGAGAGCGCCGGTATCATCGCCTTGCCTGCCTCCGCGACATGTTCGACCGTCGCCAGATTGCCGCGCTGGGCATAAGAATTGTAGCCGTCTATATCGCCGCCGAAGACGAGGCCGCCCTTGTCCGATTGCGAAACGTAAAAATGGCCGGCCCCGAAGGTGACGACGCCGTCGATGAAGGGTTTAAGCCCTTCAGACACGAAAGCCTGCAGCACATGGCTTTCGACTGGCAGTTTCAGCCCGGCCATGGCAGCCACCTGCGAGGAATTGCCGGCTGCTGCGAGCGCCAGCTTACCGCAGCCGATGAAGCCCCTGCTGGTCTCCACACCCACGACCCTGCCGTTTTCGCGGCGAATGCCGGTTACCTCGCAGCCCTGGATGATATCGACGCCGCGGCTGTCTGCACCGCGCGCATAACCCCAGGCCACGGCATCGTGACGCACGGTGCCGCCGCGTCTTTGCAGCAGGCCGCCCTGCACCGGAAAGCGGGCGTTTTCGAAATCGAGAAACGGCAGCATGGTTTTGACTGCGGCGCGGTCCAGCAATTCGGCATCGACGCCGTGCAGCCGCATGGCGTTTCCGCGCCTTGTATAGGCGTCGCGCTGTGCATCCGAATGATAGAGGTTCAGCACGCCGCGCTGGGAAACCATGGCGTTGAAATTGAAATCCTGCTCCAGCCCTTCCCACAGCTTCATCGAAAGCTCGTAGAAGGGATTGTTACCCGGCAGCAGATAATTGGAGCGAATGATCGTGGTGTTGCGACCGACATTGCCTGAGCCGATGTAGTTTTTTTCCAGCACCGCGACATTGGTGACGCCGAATTCTTTCGCAAGATAATAGGCCGTCGCCAGCCCGTGTCCGCCGCCGCCAACGATGATGACGTCATAATGCGGTTTCGGAGACACGTCCCGCCAGGCGGGTTTCCACGCCTTGTTGCCGAAAAGGCCGTTTTTGAAAATGGAGAAGGCGGAATAGCGCATCTGCGTACCTCGAACGATATCGCGCAAGCTTACCGGGGTCGTTCGAAAGGGAATTGCAAATAAGGGACATAATGATTTAAAAAAGAGACATGACGATCATTGAGCAGAAGAATGTCCAGCGCATTGGTTTCATTCTGGTTCCGAATTTCGCGCTGATGTCCTACGCCTCGGCCGCGGAGCCATTGCGGGCCGCCAATCTGATCGCCGGAACCGATCTTTACGATGTGGTTCCCCTGTCTTTCGATGGCGAGGCCGTCAGGAGTTCTTCCGGTATCATTGTCGGCTGCGAGACACTCGCCACCGCAGGCGAGAGATGCCACACGATCTTCGTCTGCGCGGGGGGCGGGCCGCAGGATTGGATCGTTGCGGAAAATTCCTACGGGACGTTAAGGCGGCTGGCGCGGCAGGGTGTCCGGATCGGGGGCATTTCCAGCGGCGCTTATGTGCTGGCGGCGGCAGGATTGCTGGAAAACCGCGATTTCACCATTCACTGGGAGCATGCGCCGGTGCTGAAAGAGGCCTTCGGCCACCTCACGCCCCGGCAGGCGCGGTTCGTTTTCGACGGGGACCGCATCACCTGCGCCGGCGGCGTCGCGCCCCTCGACATGATGCACGCGATGATTTCGCAAAGAATGGGCGCTCATTTCGCACGGCGTGTCAGCGACTGGTATCTGCATACGGCCGTGGCCGAACCCGGCGCGCCGCAAAGGGGTTCCGCCGCGGAGCGCCATGGCACCAACCATCCGGCCTTGCTGACCGTGCTGGAAAAAATGGAAACGACTATTGAAAGCCCGCTCGACCGGCAGACCATGGCGAAACTGGCGGGAACCAGCGCGCGTCACCTCGACCGGCTTTTCGCAACCCATCTGAAAACAACGTTTCTGGAAACATACCGCGCGATCCGCCTCGATCACGCCCGGCGGCTGCTGGAGCAAAGCCCGCTCTCCATTGCCGAAGTGGCCTTCGCCACCGGCTTCTCAAGCGCCGGGCATTTTTCCGGAAGCTTCAAGGCCCGGTTCGGCCATACTCCAAATACACTGCGACAAAGATTTCCTCTGAATTAAAATAGTTTTCCTGTAAGGAAGGGAAAACACGATAATGCCGGAGGACACCATGGCGAAGGACACCACCAAGACCGAAACTGCGCAGTTCCTGTCGCAGGATCCCCATGCCGTCCGCGAGCCAAGGGTCAATAATCTGGAAATGGCGATTGGCCACGAGGTGCGCGCCTATCGCAAGAAACTCGGCATCACGGTCACCGATCTTGCATCGGCCACCGGCGTTTCCGTGGGCATGCTTTCCAAGATCGAAAACGGCAATATCTCGCCGTCGCTCACCACGCTGCAGACGCTTTCAAAGGCTCTGGGTGTGCCGATCACGGCCTTCTTTCGCGGTTTCGAGGAGCCGCGCAGCGCCACCTTCGTCAAGGCGGGGCAGGGCGTGAATATCGAGCGCAGGGGCACTCGCGCCGGTCATCAATACAGCCTGCTCGGCCATATCGACAACAATACCAGCGGCGTCACCGTCGAGCCCTATCTCATCACGCTGACCAAGGATTCAGACGTGTTCCCGACCTTCCAGCATGAGGGAATGGAGTTTCTCTACATGCTGGAAGGCGAGGTGGTTTACCGCCACGGCGAGCAGCTTTTCACCATGCAGGCCGGCGATAGCCTGTTTTTCGACGCCGATGCGCCGCACGGGCCGGAGGAATTGGTGAAGCTTCCCGCGCGTTATCTGTCGATCATTTCCTACCCGCAAAGGCGACTAGGCAACGATTGATAATTTGCCTTAGAAGAAAAAAATATTCCTGATAGTTGACGGGATGGAATTCCATATGTTAGCCCTTCATTCAGAAACGAATGGAGGCGCCTGTCGATGTGCGGCATTGTTGGACTATTCCTGAAAGACAAAAGCCTTGAACCGCAGCTGGGTCAGTTGCTTTCGGACATGCTCGTCACCATGACCGATCGCGGCCCGGATTCGGCCGGCATCGCGATCTACGGAAGCGCTGCCGATGGCCGGGCGAAAGTGACGATCCAGTCGGCCGATCCTACCGCCGATTTTTCCGGCCTCACCGAAGCGTTGAAGGAAAGCGGCGTCGATGCCGTTGTCACGGTGAAGAGCACTCATGCGGTTCTCGATATTCCCGCCGAAAAACTGGATGGTATCCGTCCGGTTCTTTCCGCAATCCGCCCGAACGTGCGTGTCATGGGTTCCGGCGACAGCGTCGAAATCTACAAGGAAACCGGTCTTCCGAAGGATGTCGTCACCCGTTTCGACGTGCGCTCCATGGCCGGCAGCCATGGCATCGGCCACACCCGCATGGCGACGGAATCGGCGGTGACGACGCTTGGCGCGCATCCTTTCTCCACCGGCGCAGACCAGTGCCTGGTGCATAACGGCTCGCTTTCCAACCACAATAATCTGCGCCGCGAACTGGTGCGCGAAGGCATGGTCTTCGAGACCCAGAATGACTCGGAAGTCGCCGCCGCCTATCTCACGGCGGAAATGGCCAAGGGCAAGGATCTGGGCGAGGCGCTGACCGGCGCGCTCGATGATCTCGATGGTTTCTTCACTTTCGTCGTCGGCACTAAATCCGGTTTTGGCGTGGTGCGTGATCCCATCGCCTGCAAGCCTGCTGTCATGGCCGAGACCGACCGATATGTCGCTTTCGGCTCTGAGTATCGCGCTCTGGTCAATCTGCCCGGCATTGAAAATGCCCGCGTCTGGGAGCCGGAACCGGCGACCGTCTATTTCTGGGACCATGAAAAGGCCGCCTGAGACCGTCATCGGCGCCTGTTTTGAAAGTCATAATCCATGCCAGTTTTCGATCTCTCCCACACGCCGCTGCGTGAACTCAACAAGGCGCTCCACGGTCTTTCCTCGGGCGCGAACGACACCGAATTCGAGGTCGTCAATCCCCGCGGCCACCATGCCGTGGCGGTCGGCATCGACAGCCCCGTCACCGTCGATGTGCACGGTTCGGTCGGTTATTATTGCGCCGGCATGAATGATGGCGGCAACGTCACCGTGCACGGCTCGGCCGGGCCGGGTGTCGCTGAGAACATGATGTCCGGCACGGTCGTCATCGAGGGCGACGCCTCGCAATATGCCGGCGCGACAGGCCGCGGCGGGCTTCTGGTCATCAAGGGCAATGCCGCCTCACGCTGCGGCATTTCCATGAAGGGCATCGATATCGTCGTGAAGGGCAATATCGGCCACATGTCGGCCTTCATGGGCCAGTCCGGCCACCTCGTCGTCTGCGGCGATGCGGGCGATGCGCTGGGCGATTCCCTTTATGAGGCGAAGCTCTTTGTGCGCGGTTCGGTGAAGAGCCTCGGTGCCGATTGCATCGAGAAGGAGATGCGGCCCGAACATCTCGAAAAGCTCGCAGAACTTCTACAAAGGGCCGGCGTCACGGATGTCAGCCCTGACGAGTTCAAGCGCTACGGCTCGGCCCGCACGCTCTACAATTTCAACATCGACAACGCCGACGCGTATTGAGGCGAGGGATTTTCCGATGAGCTATCACAACCCCTTCACCCCGCCGCGCAAATCCGCAACCTTCGATGACCACACGCTGGCGGAAATCCGCCGCGCGGCGGCGACCGGCATCTATGACATTCGCGGTGCGGGCACCAAGCGCAAGGTGCCGCATTTCGACGATCTCCTGTTTCTCGGCGCGTCCATCTCGCGTTATCCGCTCGAAGGTTATCGCGAGAAATGCGATACGACCGTGACGCTCGGCACGCGCTTCGCCAAGAAGCCGATCACGCTGAAAACGCCGATCACCATTGCCGGCATGAGCTTTGGCGCTCTGTCAGGCAATGCCAAGGAAGCGCTCGGCCGTGGTGCGACAATCGCCGGCACCTCCACCACCACGGGCGATGGCGGCATGACGGATGAGGAGCGCGGCCACAGCCAGACGCTGGTTTACCAGTATCTGCCCTCCCGTTACGGCATGAACCCGAAGGATTTGCGCCGTGCGGACGCCATCGAGGTCGTCGTCGGTCAGGGCGCGAAACCGGGCGGCGGCGGCATGTTGCTCGGCCAGAAGATTTCCGATCGCGTCGCCAATATGCGCAACCTGCCGAAGGGCATCGACCAGCGCTCCGCCTGCCGTCATCCCGATTGGACCGGACCGGACGATCTGGAAATCAAGATCCTCGAACTGCGTGAAATTACCGACTGGGAAAAGCCGATCTATATCAAGGTTGGCGGTGCACGGCCCTATTACGATACGGCGCTGGCGGTGAAGGCCGGTGCCGATGTGGTGGTGCTGGATGGCATGCAGGGCGGCACGGCGGCCACGCAGGATGTCTTCATCGAAAATGTCGGCATGCCCACGCTTGCCTGCATTCGCCCCGCCGTGCAGGCGTTGCAGGATCTCGGCATGCACCGCAAGGTGCAGCTCATCGTCTCCGGCGGCATTCGCTCAGGCGCTGATGTCGCAAAGGCGTTGGCGCTCGGTGCCGATGCGGTTGCGATTGGAACTGCAGCGCTTGTGGCGCTGGGCGATAATGATCCGCATTGGGAAGCGGAATATCAGAAACTCGGCACCACGGCCGGCGCTTATGATGACTGGCACGAGGGCAAAGACCCCGCCGGCATCACTACGCAGGACCCGGAATTGGCAGCACGCCTCGATCCCGTCGCCGCCGGCCGCCGCCTTGCCAATTATCTGAAGGTCATGACGCTCGAGGCGCAGACCATCGCGCGTGCCTGCGGCAAGAACCATCTCCATAATCTGGAGCCGGAAGATCTGGTGGCGCTGACGATGGAGGCTGCCGCCATGGCGCAGGTTCCGCTTGCGGGAACCAACTGGTTCCCGGGCAAAGGCAGTTTTTAAGCCATAAGAACGGACGGGCGCATTTGGGAGGATGTGCCCGTCTTTTTTCGATGAAGTGTCTGATATTCAAAAAAAGGGGAATGACGTGACACTGGATCTCTCCAAATTTGCTGCCGAAAAGGGCATCAAATATTTCATGATCAGTTATACCGATCTCTTCGGCGGCCAGCGCGCCAAGCTGGTTCCCGCAGAAGCCATTGCCGATATGCAGAAGGATGGCGCGGGTTTTGCGGGCTTCGCCACCTGGTTCGATCTGACGCCCGCCCATCCCGATCTATTCGCCGTGCCCGACGCCTCCTCGGTCATCCAGCTCCCCTGGAAAAAGGATGTCGCCTGGGTCGCCGCCGATTGCGTGATGGAAGACCAGCCGGTGGAGCAGGCGCCGCGCGTGGTGCTGAAAAAGCTCATCGCTGAGGCGGCAAGCGAAGGGCTCAGGGTCAAGACCGGCGTGGAGCCGGAATTTTTCCTGATTTCGCCGGATGGTGCGAAAATCTCCGACGAATACGATACGGCGGAGAAGCCCTGCTACGACCAGCAGGCGGTGATGCGCCGCTACGATGTGATCGCCGAGATTTGCGATTACATGCTGGAGTTGGGCTGGAAGCCCTACCAGAACGACCATGAGGACGCGAACGGCCAGTTCGAGATGAACTGGGAATATGACGACGCGCTGCAGACCGCAGATAAACATTCCTTCTTCAAATTCATGGTCAAATCCGTCGCCGAAAAACACGGGCTGCGCGCCACCTTCATGCCGAAGCCTTTCAAGGGTCTGACCGGCAATGGCTGCCATGCCCATATTTCGGTCTGGGACATCGACGGCAAGGTCAACGCCTTTGCCGACAGGGAAATGCCTTTCGGTCTGTCGGCCAAGGGCAAGACGTTTCTCGGCGGTATCATGAAGCATGCGTCCGCTCTTGCGGCCGTCACCAATCCGACGGTCAATTCCTACAAGCGCATCAACGCGCCGCGAACGATTTCCGGCGCGACCTGGGCGCCGAATACGGTGACCTGGACCGGCAATAACCGCACCCATATGGTGCGCGTTCCGGGACCGGGACGGTTCGAACTGCGCCTGCCGGATGGAGCCGTGAACCCCTATCTGCTGCAGGCCATCATCATCGCCGCCGGTCTTTCCGGTGTCCGCTCCAAGGCCGATCCCGGTCCGCACTACGATATCGATATGTATCGCGAGGGCCACAAGATCACGGATGCACCGAAGCTGCCGCTCAACCTTCTCGATGCGCTGCGCGAATATGAGAAAGATGCGGAATTGCAGCAGGCACTCGGCACTGAATTCTCCAAGGCCTATCTGAAGCTCAAGCAGGGTGAGTGGAACAGCTATTGTTCGCAATTCACCGCATGGGAGCATCAGACCACCCTCGACGTCTGAGCCCGGTTTTCCCCGCCGTCCTTGCGGCTTTTCCCCGCGCTGATCAAAAGCGCGGGGTTTTTCACTAAAGTGCGTCGCGTCCAATCTGGTTCATGCCACGCGCTTTAGATCTTTGTTTTTAAACATGTCTTGGTCCCAAAACCGCTGCACACTTTTGGGGGACGTGCTTTATCGATGACAGAAAGAGTGCCAGATGACGAACTTCGTCCTGACCGTGACATGCAAATCAACCCGCGGCATTGTCGCCGCCCTTTCAGGCTTTCTCGCTGAGAAGGGGTGCAACATCGTCGACAGTTCGCAATTCGACGATCTCGGCACCGGCCGTTTTTTCATACGCGTGGGTTTCATCTCCGAGGAGGGCGCGACGCGCGACGCGTTGATGGCCGGGCTTGCTCCGATATCGGAAAAATTCGGCATGGAGGTGGCGCTGCACGACCAGGCAGAGCGGATGAAGGTTCTTTTGATGGTGTCGCGCTTCGGCCATTGCCTCAATGACCTGCTCTACCGCTGGCGCATCGGGGCGCTGCCGATCGATATTGTCGGTGTGGTTTCCAACCATTTCGATTATCAGAAGGTCGTCGTCAATCACGACATTCCGTTCCACCACATTCCGGTGACGAAAGAGAACAAACCGCAGGCCGAAGCCCGGATCATGGAGATCGTGGAAAGCTCGGGTACGGAACTCATCGTGCTGGCGCGTTACATGCAGGTGCTTTCCGACAGGATGTGCGAGGCGATGTCGGGCAGGATCATCAATATCCACCACTCCTTCCTGCCGTCCTTCAAGGGGGCCAACCCTTACAAGCAGGCCTATCAGCGCGGTGTGAAGCTGATCGGTGCAACGGCGCATTATGTGACCGCCGATCTGGATGAGGGACCGATCATCGAGCAGGATACCGTGCGCATCACCCATGCCCAGTCGGCCGAAGACTATGTGTCGCTCGGCCGCGACGTGGAAGCGCAGGTGCTGGCGCGTGCCATCCACGCCCATATTCATCGGCGCGTATTCCTGAATGGCAGCCGAACCGTGGTGTTTCCCCCCGGTCCCGGCTCTTACGCTTCGGAAAGAATGGGATGAGCATTCTGCGTGAGCCGCGCTGATGTTGCCTTAAGCAGAGCACGGCGCTAAATAAGCTGGTACGCCATAATACAAAAGCCATTTCCCGCTTTGTTCGTAACTGCGTTGCAAAGAAACGGGAGGTGTCAAACGAGGTGATACCATGACAGATGCTTCGCACGGAACTGCCATTCGCGTTGAGCGCCCGACAAAGACGCTGAGGGAACTCGCTCTCGACAAGGTCCGGGACGCCATCGTGAACGGTTATTTCCGCCCGGGCGACCGTCTGGTCGAGCGCGATCTCTGCGCCCAGCTCGGCGTTTCCCGCACCATCGTTCGTGAGGTCCTGCGGCATCTGGAATCCGAGGGGCTGGTGGCGAATTTGCCGAACAAGGGCCCGATGGTCGCGATGCTCGATCTCGATGAGGCGAAGCAGATTTATGAAATTCGCGGTGCGCTGGAGGGAATGGCGGCACGCCTTTGTGCGGAACGTCGCGATCCTGCCATCGTGGAAGCGCTTGAAGTGTCGCTCAGGCATATCCGCGAAAGCTATGTCGCCAGGGATATGCCGGGCGTTCTGGCGCATACCTCGTCCTTTTATCAGACGCTGTTCAGCAAGATCGACCGGCATGTCGCCTGGGGCGTCGTCAATCTGCTGACGGTGCGGATCAACCATCTTCGTTCGATGACGATCAAGACGAAAAGCCGCGATACCGAAGGTCCGGCGCAAATGGAAAAGATCGTCGAAGCCATCCGGCAGGGGGACGGAGACGCCGCTTACAAGGCGGCTCTGGACCATGTCGCGAGCGCAAGCGCGATTGCGGAAGCCGTTCTCATCGCCCAGAAGAGCGGCAAAGAGTGACCTCTTCCGCCTCGTATTCGGCTAAAATTTCCGGCGCAGTATCTAGCCTGCGTCGGCACCTATTCCCGCAAGCGTGGTTTGCAGCATTTCCCGAACGGCAGCTACCAGATTGTTGAGCGGCTGGTCGTCGCGGTAAAATGGCGCCGCCGTCCGGACGTGCTGATAAAGCCTATCGGTGCCGGGCGCACGGCCGGCTTCGCCAGGCTGCATGTCGTAGGCCTGCGCGGCGCTCATGATCTCGATTGCCAGAATGGTTTCCAGATTGCCGATAATCGAAAGCGTCTTGTCGGCAGCGGCGGTGGCGTGAGTCAATATATCCTCCTGCAAGGCGGAGGTGATGCCGCCATCGAGGCTGGCGGGGGCGGCGAGGCGGCGATTTTCCGCGGCAAGCGCTGCGGCCGTGTACTGGATGATCATGAAACCGGAACAGACACCGTCACTTTCCGCCAGAAAGGCGGGCAGCCCGCTGACAAGCGGGTTGACGAGCCGGTCGATACGCCGCTCGGAAATCGCCGCAAGTTCGGCTGCGGCCGTCGCCAGCCCATCCATGGCAAGCCCGAGCGCCGCACCGACGGCGTGGGCCTGGGAGTGGACCTCGGGCGCCTGCGGCGTGCCGCCGACGACCGGGTTGTCCGTGACACTCGCGAGCTCGCGGTCTACGACATCGGCGATCTGCGCGACGCTGTCGCGAACGGCGCCATGCACCTGCGGCACGGCGCGCAGGCTGAGCGGATCCTGCGTGCGCGATCCGGCCGACCGGGCAAGAAGCGGGCTTGCCGCCAGAAGCTGGCGCAGATTTGCGCCGACGGTTTGGATGCCGGGCGAGCTGCGCAGTGCCAGCGGCCCTGCGGCGAAGGGATCGGCCTGCGCACCAAGGTTTTCATAACTCATCGCCGCTGCCGCATCGGCCCAGTCAAGGAGCGAAGTCGTGCGGGCAAGCGCGAGGCTGGCGAGGCCGGTGGCGCAGGGTGTGCCGTTAACGAGGCTGAGCCCCTCCTTTGCCTGCAGAACCATGGGTTCGAGGTTAAGCTTTTCGAGCCCCTGTCTGCCGCTGATGAGTTCGCCGCCGTGGCGGGCCCAGCCTTCGCCGATCAGCACCAGACCTATGGCCGCGGCATGGGTGAGGTAACCCACCGAGCCCTTTGACGGAATAACGGGAAGAATATCGCCATTCAGCAGGGCGAGCAGCGCTTCGACCGTCTTGACCTGCACGCCGGAATAACCATGCGCGAAGTTGTTGATCTGGGCGGCCATGATGGCGCGCGTTTCTTCGCGTCCGAGCGGTTCTCCGACGCCGCAGGAGTGGCTGAGCAGGATGTTGCGGGAGAGGGCCTGCTGCTGCGAGATGTCGACGATCACATCGCAGAGCGCGCCGACACCTGTGTTGATACCGTAACCGCGAACCCGTTTTTCGACCAGCGCATCGACGATGGCGCGTGCTTCGGCAATGCGCCGCCACGCTTTATCCGACAGGGAAAGCGTCGCACCTTTTGCAACAGCGGCGATCTCTTGCCAGGTGAGGGGACGATCGATGGTGATCGTATCAGCCATGCTGGCCTTCTCCCGCACCCGTGCGGCGCTCCACGAAACGGGCGACATAGTCGTTTGCGGGGCTGTTGAGGATCTGGTCCGGCGTTCCCACCTGCACCAGTTTGCCGTCCTTCAGGATCGCGATCTGCGCGCCGATGCGGAGCGCCTCGTCGAGATCGTGGGTGATGAAAACGATGGTCTTGTGCAGGTTCTTTTCGAGCTGCAGCAACTGGTCCTGCATGTCGGCGCGGATCAGCGGATCGAGCGCCGAAAAGGCCTCGTCCATCAGGATGACGTCGGTATCGGCGGCCAGCGCGCGGGCCAGACCGACACGCTGCTTCATGCCACCGGAAAGCTGGTGCGGAAACTTGTCCTCATAGCCTGAAAGGCCGACGGTCTCGATCCACTTCATGCCGATGGGCCGTGCGTCGGCCTTGGTCAACCCGCGCACGCGCTGGCCATAAACGACGTTCTGCAACACGGTGCGGTGCGGCATCAGGCCGAAATTCTGGAACACCATGCTGACGCGCCGGTTGCGGAAGTCGCGCAGATCTTTCGGTTTTAGTGCGAGAACATTGTCGTCGCCGACGAGAATCTCGCCGCTTGTCGGTTCGATAAGGCGGTTGATGTGGCGCACCAGCGTCGACTTGCCGGAACCGGAGAGGCCCATGATCACGAAAATGCGGCCGCCCGCTATATCGAGGCTGACATTGTCGAGGCCAACGCTGCATCCCGTCTTTGCCAGGATGTCGCTCTTTTCCGCGCCCTGTTGCGCCATGGCGAGCGCAGCCTTCCAGTTGCCGCCGAAGATCTTGGACACGTTGCGGATATGGATATCAGTCATTGCCCATCTCCTTCCGGCTGGATCGGCCAAAACCCTGGGTGATACGATCGAGCACGATTGCGAGAATAACGATGCCGAGGCCCGCTTCGAGGCCCTTGCCGACATCGAGCGTCTGGATGCCGTTCAGCACCTGCTCGCCAAGGCCGCGCGCGCCGATCATCGAGGCGACGACGACCATGGAGAGCGCCATCATGATCGTCTGGTTGAGGCCGGCCATGATCGTGGGCGTGGCGAGCGGCAATTCGACGCCGAAGAGGATTTGTCTCGGGCTGCCGCCAAATGCGGTTGCCGCCTCCACCACTTCCCGGTCCACCTGCCGGATGCCGAGATCGGTCAGGCGGATCAGCGGCGGCACGGCATAAACGATGGTGGCCAGCACGGCCGGAACCTTGCCGAGGCCGAAAAGCATGATGGCGGGAATGAGATAGACGAAGCTCGGCATGGTCTGCATGACGTCGAGCACCGGCAGGGTGATGCGCCTTGCCCACTCGCTTTTGGCAAGCAGGATGCCCATGGGCACGCCGATGACGATGGAGATGAGGCTGGCAATCAGCATTAGCGCCAGCGTCTGCATCGTCAGGTCCCAGAGACCGAGCGCGCCGACGATGAAAAGCATCACCGCCACCATGATGACGAGCGAAATCTTCTTCGCCGCGAACCAGGCGAGAACCAGGAAGACCAGAAAAATGACCCACCACGGCAGACCGCGCAGCACCCATTCCACGAAGAGGATCGCCTGCAGGATCGTCTGCGAGATTGCTTTGAAAACGGAGCCGTAATTCACCACCAGCGAACGCACGATCTCATTGATCGGGCCTCGGATGGAAATATGAAAAACTTCAGGAAACATTGGTGTCGTCCTCGCGCCTGCCGACCCCACATCCGGGAGCCGGCCCCTGTCCTGACGGGAAAATGCGCGCCGGAAGCCCGGCGCGCCTGCGATGTTTACTTGACGGCGGCTTCGATACGCGCCTTGGCGTCCGCAGAAACCCAGCTACCCCAGATATCGGCCTTGGTCTGAAGGAAGGTTTTGGCGGCGGCTGTCGCATCGACCTGTTTGTCGGTCATATAGGCGAGGCTGGAGTTGATCTCCGCCAGCGGGAATGTCGCCTTTTCAAGGATCGCGATGATTTCCGGCGCTTCCTTCGCAAAGGTGCTGTTCACGCCATAGGCCACTTCGACGGAGGGGAAGGCGCAGCCGGCGTCGCGCTTTCCATCGGCGCTCGTCAGTTCCTTCCAGCAGGCGTCGCTATAGGCCGGCTCCTGCAGCTGGATGAGCTTGTATTTGCCCATGATTGCCGTCGGGCTCCAGTAATAGAACAGCATCGGCTCGCCCTGGAGATAGGCGGCGGCAATGGCGGCGTCGAGAGCGGTGCCGGTGCCGGGGCGGAAGTTCACATAGTTTGCTTCCAGCTTGTAGGCCTGCAGCTTGGCGGTGTTGACGCCTTCGCAGGTCCAGCCCGAGGGGCAATTGAGGAAGCGGCCCTTGGTCGGCTCTTCCGGATCCTTGAACAGCTCGACGATCTTCGGGTCGGAAAGCTGGTCGACGCTCTTCAGGTCCGGAGCCTTGGCTTCGATGCCTTTTGCCGGGTCGCCCTTGACCAGATATTCCGGCACGAACCAGCCTTCGGCGGCGCCAACGAAGGTCTTGCCGACCGATGTTACCTGGCCTGCTTCCGCAGCCTTGTTCCAGACGTCGGAGCGGCCGATCCATTCTTCAGCGAAGATCTGCACGTCGTTATTGGCGGTCGCCTGTTCCAGCGTCACGGAGTTGCCCGGAATGGAATCGACCTTGCAATCATAGCCCTTGGAGAGGATTTCCTTCATGACTTCGGTGATGAAAGCACCGCTTTCCCAGTCGATGCCGGCGAAGGTGATGGTCTTTCCAGCGGCGCAATAGCCTTCCGCTCTCGCGGACCCGGCATAGGCTCCCATGATGAGCGCGGTGGTGGCCAGCGCGATTTTCAGCTTTGAATTCAGCATTGCATTCCCCTTTTGGTTTGATGATTGGCAAGTTGCTGGCATGCGTTTTGTGGTTTCAGCCGGGCGCTCCGGGCAGATGTCTACCCCTGAGCCCGGCGGTCATTGGTGCATTTCATGTCCCATCGAAATCGGCAGCCGGTTGATTGTCGAATCAATACGGAATTCGTTGTTCGCCTCGAAACGATGTGCCGAAAGTTCACTATACAACTTTGAAAAATTCAAATGGTTCACGCGCATTGGCGACGCCGGGTGGAAGGCGCATGCGGTTGGCGGGTTCTGGCAAGGGCGGTCTTTCAGCGCATATTGCGCGGCCGAGCCACCAAACATGGCTTCGGCACCGGCATGGCAGCTCCTGCCGTTGCGCTGGGCGGGCATTCGAATATCGCCCCGACTATCGGCGGGAGACTTGCGGCCGCTGGAGATCGAGTCTTCGCTTGCCATTATTTTTCCCCTCAAGTTGTATATGTAACTTCACACATTTGCGAAAGACAAGCAAGATAGGATGTGATAATTTTGTGCTTGCGCGGATTCTGGCTGCGTTTTGTGCAGTCGCCCGATTTTTAGGAGTTTCAATGCTGCCCGTCACCGAAAACGAGTTTCCTGTCTCGGGCGATCGCTCCTCCCTGCCGCTATATGAGCGGGTGAAAGAACAGATCAAGGAAAAGATCGCCAGCGGAGAGTGGTTGACCAACCACAGGATACCCTCCGAAAACGAGATCGTCGACATGCTGGGTGTCAGTCGCATGACGGCAAACCGCGCGCTGCGGGAGCTGGCAACCGAGGGGGTGATCGTTCGCGTGCAGGGGCGCGGCTCTTTTGTCGCCCCGAAAAAGCGAAGCGCCGGCATGATGGGCGTGCGCAATATTGCCGACGAGATCAAGGAGCGCGGCTCGACGCATCGGCCGAGCCTGATTCTCGCCCAGACGGAAGTTTGCGGTCCCGATCTCGCAACGGCGCTGGAGATCGCCGTGGGAGCGAAGGTTTTTCACTCCATCATCGTACACCACGAAGACGATGTTCCGATCCAGCTCGAAGATCGCTTCGTCAATGCGGAGATCGCTCCGGATTATCTTATGCAGGATTTCAATACGCTCACCCCGAATGCCTATCTGACGGCGGCGGCACCGATTTCGCGCACCGAGCAATTCATCGAGGCGGCATCGCCCCAGCCCTGGGAATGCAAATTGATGGCCATCAGCCGAAACGAGCCCTGCCTTCTCGTGCGCCGCAGAACCTGGTCATCGAGCCGCGCCGTCACGTCCGTACGGCTGCTCTATCCCGGTTCCCGATATCGGCTCGAAAGTCAGGAATAGAGGCCACCGGCCTCGGCTGCCTGATCTTCCGGAACATTGCCGCCGTATTGGGCGGCCACTTGCGCATCCAGTCCGGCTGATGACGCCCCGGTCAAATCTGCCCCATTTTCCCGCCTCCAATCGTTGCTTGCCAAGTGCAATCGGTTGGCCATAGCGCTCGACTTATCGGCGACGACAACCCAAAAATTCCATTGCTCACCCTTACGGGATTACGGTACTTGACAGTCATATATTATGGCATACCATAAGCCATCATATTTACGGAGAGAGCGCTGATGTCCATCCAGATCCGCAAGACCCTGCTGCAGGTCGAAACGACGTTGATTGAGGGGGGCAAGGCTGCCGCAGCGCCGTTGAGGCTGTTCGCCGCCATTGCGGTCGTTAAAAATCCGTGGGCGGGCAAAGGTTTCGTAGCCGATCTGAAGCCGGAAATTCACGCAGGCGCGCCGGTGCTTGGCGAATTGCTGACGAAGATGATCCTTGACGCCGTGGGCTCCGGCGAGGCGGTGGAGGCCTATGGCAAGGCGGCCGTCGTGGGGCTGGATGGTGAGATCGAACATGCCTCCGCGCTCATCCATACGCTGCGCTTCGGCAATCACTATCGTCAGGCGGTCGGCGCCAAATCCTATCTCGCTTTCTGCAACACGCGCGGCCCAGGCAATGCGCCGATCATGATCCCGCTGATGGACAAGAATGATGAGGGCCGCCGTTCGCATTATCTGACGATCCAGACGGCCATTCCCGATGCCCCGGCTGCGGACGAGATCGTGGTCGCGCTCGGTGCTTCCGTTGGCGGCCGGCCGCACCACCGCATCGGCGACCGTTATCAGGATCTGAAGGATCTCGGCCAGGATGTCGCCAATCCGGCCGGCGTTTGAGGCGAACGCCAATGCAAAGGGTCGCCGACACGTCACGGGTCAATGGTGCAAAGGCAGGCGCCGCCACGCTCCCCCGGAAAACGACCGGAGGCGGGGCCGCCTATTTCGAAGCCGGCGCGGGCGAGGACTTGATCCTCATCCACGGTGTTGGAATGCGGCTCGAAGCCTGGACGCCGCAGATCGAGGTGTTTTCGACAACGCACCGCGTCATCGCGGTCGACATGCCCGGCCACGGCGGCAGCGAACGTCTTGCGGCCGGCAGCACTCTTGAGGATTTCGTCGGCTGGTTCGGCCGGTTTCTAGACGACATGCGGATAGAGCGCGCCAATGTCGCGGGGCATTCCATGGGGGCGCTGATTTCCGGCGGGGCAGCCGCGATGCTTGGAGATCGCATAGCGCGTGTCGGGTATCTGAACGGTGTTTATCGCCGCGACCCCGTTGCGAAGGCGGCGGTGCTTGCGCGCGCGGCGGCGATCCGCACCACGGGCGTGGACAAGGAAGGCCCCTTGCTGCGCTGGTTCGGTGATGATCTGAAAAGCCGGCACGCGCGGGAATTGACGAGAGGCTGGCTGGAAATGGTCGATCCGGAAGGTTACGCGGTCGCCTATACCGCTTTTGCGGGCGGGGACGAGACCTATGCCGACCGCTGGCCTTCGGTCACCTGCCCGGCGCTTTTTCTGACCGGTTCGGACGATCCGAACTCCACGCCCCTGATGGCGCAGCAGATGGCGGCGATCACGCCGCGCGGTTATGCCCGCATCGTCGAGGCACACCGGCATATGGTCAATCTGACCGCACCCGAAACCGTCAATGCACTGATGGCCGAATGGCTGGCTTTAGAGGAGGAGCCGCAATGACCGTTGCAACCCTTGACCCGCGCGCCCTGCGCGACGCATTCGGCGCCTTCGTGACGGGGGTGACGATCGTTACCACCCGCGACGAAGCCGAAAAGCCGGTGGGTTTCACCGCAAATTCCTTCACCTCCGTCTCGCTCGATCCGCCGTTGCTGCTGATCTGCCTTGCCCGCACCTCGCGCAATTTCGCGACGATGACGGGTGCGAAAAATTTCGCCGTCAATATTCTGTCGGAAGGCCAGAAGGATCTGTCCAATACGTTCGCCCGGCCGGTGGAAGACCGTTTTGCCGCCGCCATCTGGTCGGATGCGCCGGCAGGCTCACCGGTCTTTGCCGATGTTGCGGCCTGGTTCGAATGTTCGATGCAGGAGGTTATCGAGGCTGGAGACCACGTCATTCTGCTCGGTCGCATCGACGCTTTCGAGAATAGCGGTCTGAACGGCCTCGGTTATGCGCGCGGCGGTTACTTCACGCCGATGCTGGCCGCCAAGGCGCTTTCGGCTGCGGCGGAGGGTGAAATCGCCGTCGGCGCGGTTCTCGAGCGTCGTGGCGAGATTTACCTCGTCGGGGAGGATGTGCTGTCGCTGCCCGGCTGCGTCGTGGCGGGCGGCGATCCGGTCGCGGCGCTGACGGCGCGGCTGGAAGAGCTGACCGGGCTGCCGGTCAGGACCGGCTTTCTTTACTCGGTTTATGAAAACAAGGCGGATGGGCGTCAGCACATCGTCTACCACGCGCTTGCGGATGGGGACGATGCGCCGCGCCAGGGCCGTTTTCTGTTGCCCGGCGCGCTGGCTTCGGCAAAGTTCGACTCCGGCGCGACGGCGGACATTGTCAACCGGTTCGCGCTGGAAAGTTCAATCGGCAATTTCGGTGTCTATGTCGGTAACGAGACTGCCGGCAGGGTCCATCCCATCTCGATGAAGGCGGCAAACCCATGAAATTCTCCCTCTTCGTTCATATGGAACGGCTGGATGCCTCGCAGGATCACAAGACGCTCTACGAGGAGTTCGTGACGCTTTGCGAAATCGCCGATCGCGGCGGCATGTATGCCATCTGGACCGGCGAACATCACGGCATGGATTTCACCATTGCCCCGAACCCCTTCGTGACGATCGCCGATCTGGCGCGGCGCACCAGGACGGCGCGTCTCGGGACGGGCACGGTGATCGCGCCCTTCTGGCATCCGATCAAGCTTGCCGGCGAAGCGGCGATGACCGACCTCATCTGCGACGGCCGTCTCGATATCGGCATCGCGCGCGGTGCTTACTCGTTTGAATATGAGCGGCTGCTTCCGGGCCTCGATGCCTGGGGTGCCGGCCAGCGCATGCGCGAGCTGATCCCGGCCGTCAAAGGTGTGTGGGCGGGCGATTATGCCCATGACGGCGAGTTCTACAAATTTCCGGCCACCACGTCTGCTCCCAAGCCATTGCAGCAGCCCTTCCCGCCGATCTGGGTGGCGGCGCGCGATCCGAATTCGCACGAATTCGCAGTCGCCAATGATTGCAACGTGCAGGTGACGCCGCTCTGGCAGGGCGATGACGAGGTGGAAACCCTGATGGGCCGCTTCAACGATGCCTGCGCCAAGAACCCGGAAAAACAGCGGCCGAAAATCATGCTGCTTCGCCACACCTATGTCGGTTCCGATGAAGCCGATATCGCTCAGGCGGCGCATGAGATGAGCGTCTATTACAACTACTTCTTCGCCTGGTTCAAAAACGAAAAACCGATCCATCAGGGGTTGATCGAGCGTATTGCGCCCGAAGACATCGCCGCCAACGCGATGCTTTCCACCGATGTCATGCGAAAGAACAATGTCGTCGGCAATGCCGATGAGGTGATTAGCCGGCTTAAATCTTACGAGGCCATGGGCTATGACGAATATTCCTTCTGGATCGATACGGGCATGAGCTTCGAGCGTAAGAAGGCCTCGCTGGAGCGCTTCCTGTCCGATGTCATGCCGGCTTTCGGGGAGTAACGCGATGCGCAGTTTCCAGTGCTATATCGACGGACATTTCGAAGACGGCGAGGCGCGTTTCGCAAGTCTCGATCCCGCAAGCGGCACTGCATGGGCCGAAATGCCGGAAAGCCGCGAGGCGGATGTCGGCCGTGCGGTCGAGGCCGCTCACCGGGCGCTTTACGAAGATGCAGGCTGGTCGAAACTGACGGCGACACAGCGTGGCAAGCTGCTCTACCAGCTCGCCGATCTGGTCACTGAGAATGCGAAGACGCTTGCCGAACTCGAAACCCGCGATACCGGCAAGATCATCCGTGAGACCTCCGCGCAGATTGCCTATGTCGCGGATTATTATCGTTATTATGCGGGTCTCGCCGACAAGATCGAGGGCGCCTATCTGCCGATCGACAAGCCGGATATGGATGTCTGGCTGCGGCGTGAACCCGTGGGCGTCGTGGCGGCCATAGTGCCGTGGAACAGCCAGCTATTTCTCGCCGCCGTCAAGATCGGTCCCGCACTCGCCGCTGGCTGCACCATTGTCGTCAAGGCCTCGGAAGATGGGCCGGCACCTCTTCTGGAATTTGCCCGGCTGGTGCATGAGGCCGGTTTTCCCGCCGGCGTCGTCAATATCGTCTCCGGCTTCGGCGCGTCCTGCGGCACGGCGCTCACCACCCATCCGAAGGTGGCTCATATCGCCTTTACCGGCGGTCCGGAAACGGCGCGTCATATCGTGCGCAATTCGGCGGCAAATCTCGCTTCCACCTCGCTGGAACTCGGCGGCAAATCGCCGATCCTCGTTTTTGCCGATGCCGATCTCGAAAGTGCTGCCAATGCGCAGGTGGCTGGCATTTTCGCCGCGACCGGCCAGAGCTGCGTCGCCGGCTCGCGGCTGATCATCGAAAGAAGTATCAAGGATCGGTTCCTCGAGATTCTGAAGGCGAAGGCTGAGGCGATCCGCATCGGCTCGCCGCTGGATATGGCGACGGAAGTAGGCCCGCTGGCGACGGAGCGTCAGAGGAAACATATCGTTTCTCTGGTTTCCGCCTCCGTGGATGCGGGCGCCAAGGTTGTCACAGGCGGTGCGCCTGTAGACGGCGACGGTTATTTCTATCGGCCAACCATTCTCGATTGCGACGGCATTCGTTCCCCATCGATGGAGAAGGAGTTCTTCGGCCCCGTCCTCTCGGTCGTTTCCTTTGAAACCGAAGCGGAAGCCATCGCGCTGGCCAATGACACGGTCTATGGCCTTGCCTCCGGTGTCTTCACGCAGAACCTGACGCGCGCCCACCGTCTGATGAAAGCGATCCGTGCCGGCATCGTTTGGGTGAATACCTACCGTGCGGTCTCTCCGATTGCGCCTTTCGGCGGATTCGGTCTGTCGGGCGACGGTCGCGAAGGCGGGCTTGCGGCGGCGCTCGATTACACGCGCACCAAGACCATATGGTTGCGCACCTCCGATGACCCGATCCCCGATCCCTTCGTGATGCGGTGAGCCCATGTTTTACGAAATCCGTACCTACCGGCTGAAAAACGGCGCCATTCCCGCCTACCTCAAGGTGGTCGAGGAAGAGGGCATCGAAATCCAGAAGAGCCATCTCGGCGAGCTGGTGGGTTACTTCTTCTCCGAGATCGGACCGATCAATGAGATCGTCCATATCTGGGCCTTTTCGAGCCTGGATGACCGCGAAGAACGGCGCGCACGGCTGATGGCCGATCCGCGCTGGTTGTCCTTCCTTCCGAAAATCCGCGACCTCATTGAAGTCGCCGAAAACAAGATCATGAAACCGGCGCGATTTTCACCGCTCGGGTGAAATGCGCCGGTCGCGACGTGCATACCAACAAGAAGCTCTAAAACGGAGTAAGGGAACATGAAATTGAAACTGGTATTGACGACATGCGCCGCTCTTTTTGCCCTTGGTGCATCTGCTGAAGCGAATGATCTGGTTTTCTCCAGCTGGGGAGGAACCACGCAGGACGCCCAGAAGGCGGCCTGGGCTGAAAAATTCATGGTGTCGACCGGCATTAACGTGGTGCAGGACGGTCCGACGGACTACGGCAAATTGAAAGCCATGGTCGAGGCGAACGGCGTGACCTGGGATGTGGTCGATGTCGAGGGCGATTATGCCGCGCAGGCCGGCCCGAAGGGCCTGTTGGAGAAGCTCGATTTTGCCGTCATCGACAAGACCAAACTCGATCCGCGCTTCGTGACGGACTACTCAGTCGGCAGCTTTTATTACTCCTTCGTCATCGGCTGCAATGTCGATGCCGTGGCCGCCTGCCCGAAGAGCTGGGCCGATCTGTTCGACACCGCGAAATTTCCCGGCAAGCGAACCTTCTACAAATGGTCTGCGCCGGGCGTGATCGAAGCAGCCCTTCTGGCCGATGGCGTGGCCGCCGACAAGCTTTATCCGCTCGATCTCGACCGCGCTTTCAAGAAGCTCGATACGATCAAATCCGATATCATCTGGTGGTCCGGCGGCGCGCAGTCGCAGCAGTTGATTGCATCTGCGGAAGCGCCCTTCGGCAGTGTCTGGAACGGCCGCATGACGGCGCTTGAAAAAAGCGGTGTGAAGGTGGAGACCTCCTGGCAGCAGAACATCACCGCGGCGGATTCCCTCGTCGTTCCCAAGGGAACGAAGAACAAGGATGCGGCGATGAAGTTCATCGCGCTCGCCACCTCTGCGCAGGCGCAGGCGGATATGGCGACCGCGACGGGTTATGCGCCGGTCAATATCGAATCCGCCAAGCTGATGGATCCGGAAACCGCCAAGACACTGCCGGACCAGCAGACGGCAAGCCAGGTCAATGCCGATATGAGCTACTGGGCGCAGCATCGCGATGAGATTGGCGAGCGCTGGTACGCCTGGCAGGCGAAGTAAGATAACGGCGCGGGCCGCGACAGGCGCCCGCGCGATTTTCCACGTCCGGGAGGTTTGGGCATGGTCTCGCTTACCGATGAAACAGTCAGCCCGAAAGCGAAGGTGCGGATGCCTTTCCGGCCCGGCAACTTTACGGCTACCCTGCCGGCGCTTGTCCTGCTTGTCCTGTTCTTCGTCGTTCCGGTTCTGATCCTGCTGTCGCGCAGCGTCACCGAACCTGTTTTCGGATTGGGCAACTATGCCGTCCTGCTGGGAAGCTCCACCTATCTGAAGATCTTCTTCAATACCTTCGCGGTGTCGGCGCTGGTAACGGTCGTGTCGCTGGCGATCGGCTTTCCCGTCGCCTGGGCGCTCGCCATCATGCCGGCGCGGCTCGCTTCCATCGTCTTTGCCATATTGCTCCTGTCGATGTGGACCAATCTTCTGGCGCGCACCTATGCGTGGATGGTGCTGTTGCAGCGCACGGGCGTGGTGAACAAGACGCTGATGGGGCTCGGCATCATCGATCAGCCTCTGGCGCTGGTCAATAATCTTATCGGGGTAACGATAGGCATGACCTATATCATGCTGCCCTTCATCATCATTCCGCTCTATGGCGTCATCCGCAAGATCGATCCGGCCATTCTTCAGGCGGCGGCCCTGTGCGGGGCGACACGCTTTCAGGCGCTGACCCGCATCCTTATTCCGCTGGCCGCCCCCGGCATGATTTCCGGCGCGCTGATGGTCTTCGTCATGTCGCTCGGTTACTTCGTCACCCCGGCGCTCCTCGGCGGTACGGCGAACATGATGCTGGCCGAACTCATTGCGCAATTCGTCCAGTCGCTCGTCAACTGGGGCATGGGCGGGGCGGCCGCACTGGTGCTGCTGGTGGTGACGCTGACGCTTTATGCGGTGCAGCTCAAATTCTTCGGTGCGGCCGGGGCAGGGGGGCGCTGACATGCTTTTGAACTATAACAGCCTCGGCCTCTGGAAATGGCTGCTCCTCCTGATCACGCTGCTGACGACGGCATTTCTCGTTCTGCCGATCGTTTTCATCGCAGCGCTGTCCTTCGGCTCGTCGCAATGGCTGATCTTTCCGCCGCCCGGCTGGACATTGAAATGGTATGCGGATTTCTTCGCCGATCCGCGATGGCTGGAGGCCGCCTGGACGAGCCTGCGCATAGCCCTCATGGTCACGGTGCTGTCCGTGCTGATCGGTCTTGTCGCCTCCTTCGGGCTGGTGCGCGGCCGTTTCATCGGGCGTAACACGCTTCGCGCGCTGTTCATGACGCCGATGATCCTGCCCGTCGTGGTGCTGGCTGTGGCGCTTTACGCCTTTTTCCTGAAACTTGGCCTTGCCGGCACCACTGCCGGGTTCGTTATCGCCCATCTTGTCGTGGCGCTGCCCTTTTCCATTCTGGCGTTGACCGGCGCGCTCGAGGGTTTCGACAAATCGATTGAGGATGCGGCGGTGCTGTGCGGCGCTAGCCCGTTGCAGGCGAAAATCCGCATCACGCTTCCCGCCATCAGTCACGGCCTGTTTTCGGCGGCGATCTTCTCCTTCCTAACCTCGTGGGATGAGGTGGTGCTGGCGATCTTCATGGCAAGCCCGACATTGCAGACGCTGCCGGTGAAAATCTGGGCAACGCTGCGTCAGGATCTGACGCCGGTGATTGCGGCCGCCTCCACGCTTCTCATCGCGGTGACCATCATTCTCATGCTGCTTGTCGCGGCTGTGCGAAAAGGACTGAAAACATGACCAAACCGCTCCTGCAGATTCGCGGCATCCGCAAGCAATACGGACCGGTCGTCGCCGTTCAGGACGTCAATCTCGACGTGCAGCCGGGTGAGTTCATGACATTTCTCGGGCCGTCCGGTTCGGGCAAGAGCACGACGCTTTATATCCTCGCTGGTTTCGAGCAGCCGACATCGGGCGATATTCTGCTGAACGGTGAAAGCCTGCTGTCGACGCCGTCGCACAAGCGCAATATCGGCATGGTCTTCCAGCGCTACACCCTGTTTCCACATCTGTCGGTCGGCGAGAATATCGCCTTTCCGTTGAAGGTCCGCCGCAAGAGCAAGGCGGAAATCGATGCGAAGGTGAAGGAAATGCTGCGGCTTGTCCGTCTCGAAGGTTTCGAGGACAGAAAGCCGGCGCAGATGTCGGGCGGCCAGCAGCAACGCGTGGCGCTGGCCCGGGCGCTTGCCTACGACCCGCCGGTGCTTCTGATGGATGAGCCGCTGTCGGCGCTCGACAAGAAGCTGCGCGAAGAAATCCAGTTCGAAATCCGTCGTATTCATCAGCAGACGGAAGCGACGATCCTCTATGTTACCCACGACCAGGAAGAGGCTTTGCGTCTTTCCGACCGCATCGCCGTGTTTTCCAAGGGGGTTATCGATCAGATCGGCACGGGACCGGAGCTTTACGCTCACCCGGCTACCCGTTTCGTGGCTGAATTCATCGGCGACAGCGATTTCATCGCCTGCGATCTCCTCGCCGCCTCGGGCGGCAAGGCGACAGTGTCGCTCGGCCGGGATATCGTCTTCGATCATATTCCGGTGCATGGTGAGGCTGCGCCGGGAACGAAGGCGGCGCTGATGCTGCGCCCGGAGCGGCTGCAGCTCAGCCGTAACCGGCCGGTCGCCGCCGCCGGTTTCCAGGCCACGGTCAGCGATATCACTTTCCTCGGCAACAATGTCCATGTGGTGGCCCATACCGGTTCGGGTGAGCCGCTTGCGGTGCGCCTGCCTTTCGGCCATGAGGCGATTTCCGGCCTCAGCCGTGGCGACCTCGTGCATCTCGCCTTCGATCCGGCCTCAGCGCAGGTCTTCTGTTGAGGGATGGGCCATGCATCTGAATGATCCCACACTCTTCGGCGAGAAAGTGCCGGTGGCCGGTCGCTGGATCGGTTGCGATGGCCATGAAACGGCGGAGATCCGCAATCCCGCAACCGGAGAGATCGTTGGACGGGTTCCAGAACTCGGCGCGAGGGAAACGAGAGAAGCGATTGCTGCCGCCGTGATTGCCCAGAAGGAGTGGGCCCGCCGCACCGCCGGCGAGCGTGCGAATATCCTGAAGGAATGGTTCCGGCTCGTCATGGAAAACCGTGACGATCTCGGCATGATACTGACGCTGGAACAGGGAAAGCCGCTGGCGGAAGCAAAGGGTGAGGTCGCCTATGGTGCGAGCTTCATCGAATGGTTTGCCGAGGAGGCGCGGCGGATCAATGGCGAGACAGTGCCCGGCCACCAGCCGGACAAACGCATTCTGGTTCTCCGCCAGCCCGTGGGTGTGGTTGCGGCCATCACGCCATGGAATTTCCCCAATGCCATGATCACCCGCAAGGCCGGCCCGGCGCTGGCCGCCGGCTGTGCGGTGGTGCTGAAACCGGCGCCGCAAACGCCGTTTTCTGCCATCGCCCTTGCGATCCTTGCCGAGCGCGCCGACCTGCCGCTTGCGCTTTTCAGCATTTTGACAGGGCCAGCCGCCGAGATAGGCGCAGAAATGACGGCAAGCCCGGATATCCGCCTTCTGACCTTTACCGGCTCAACGCGCACAGGCGAACATCTTTACCGGCAATGTGCGCCGACGATCAAGAAACTGGGGCTGGAACTCGGCGGCAATGCGCCCTTCATCGTCTTCGATGACGCCGATCTCGATGCCGCTGTTGAGGGCGCGATCCTCGCCAAATTCCGCAACAATGGTCAGACCTGCGTTTGCGCCAACCGTCTTTATGTGCAGAGCGGCGTCTATGATGCTTTCGCTGAAAAATTCGCTCGAGCCGTCGTTCGGTTGAAGGTTGGCAACGGGTTGGAGGGGGCAAGCATTCTCGGGCCTCTCATCGACGCAAACGCCGTTGCCAAAGTGGAGGCCCATATTGCCGATGCGCTTTCGAAAGGCGCGGAAGTCACTACCGGCGGCAGAAGACATGCGCTGGGCGGCAACTTCTTCGAGCCGACGATCCTGCGTAATGTCGATGCCGGCATGCAGGTGGCGCGTGAGGAAACCTTCGGGCCTCTCGCCCCGCTCTTCCGCTTCGAGGACGAGGCGGATGTGATCGCGCAGGCGAACAATACCGATTTCGGCCTCGCCTCCTATTTTTATGCGCGCGATCTGTCGCGGGTCTTCCGGGTTGCCGAGGCGCTCGAATATGGCATGGTCGGAGTCAATACAGGGGCTATTTCCACCGCCGAGGCGCCTTTTGGTGGTGTCAAGATGTCGGGTCTTGGCCGGGAAGGGTCACGCCACGGCATCGAGGAATATACCGAGCTCAAATATGTTTGCATCGGCGGCGTCGGCTGAGACCGGGCCTCAAGGAATGATGCCTATGCCAGCAGCCCGCGCATGATCAGCTCGAGATGAATTTTCAGGACGGCCTGTCTGTCCAGAATGCGCCGGTCGTTGAAAATTAGCCGAAACACCAATGTTCCGACCATGGGTGACATCACCACTTTGGCGAGTTCGGGAGGGTTGGCCCTGAACCTTTTTTTCGCGACGCCTTCCTCGAGGACCGCATCGATGCGTGCAAAGACCGGCGCCATCATCGTGTCATGGTGCTGGTCGATGAGATCCGGGAATTTTGCGCCTTCCGCGACGATTAGACGAAACAGTTCCCGCATTTTTCTGTTGTCGACGAGTGAGTCGAACAGGAATTCGAGCAGCAGACGAAGCTGCTCGACGGGATCGTCTGACTTGTGCGTATAGGCCCTGAACGCCTCCCGGAACGGCATGGAGGCACGTTTTACCATGGCCTCGAAGAGCGCCTCCTTGGTTTCGAAATAGACGTAGACCGTTCCTTTCGTCACTCCCACCCGTTCCGCGATGTCTTCCACCCGCGTCGCGGTAAATCCCCTTTTGGTGAATTCCTCGAATGCTGCATCGAGAATTTGCAACGGACGTTGTATCTTCTGTTCAGCACGTGTCAGTTTTGCTTTCGCCATGGCCCCGGGTTCCTTCTTTATTTTCGACGCGTGCCCTTCTGTCCGTCGCGATTGGCGGAAATGAGAGATGGGTTTGCCTATAGCACCGGCGCAAAAACCGGAACGATTTTTGTGAAGGCGCGCGCATGCTTCACTATGCCGGAACATTGCCGATGCGCCCGCAGGTATGTGCCGGACGAGAAGGAAATGATCATTCGGGAGGCTGGCCCGATGTTCCGGACAGCTCCGCGATCAGCGGCATAAGAATTTCATTGACTATTCAGTCAGTCAAATATTATAGGATGAGGCGAAGATCAAGAGGTCACCATGAGAACTATTCTTATCGCGGCGGCGCTTGGCGGTATTTTCGCCCTGTCGTCCTGCAGCAATGAAGAGCCGCCTGCCGAAAAGCCGCTCCGCACCGTCGATGTGGTCGCGGCTGAGAAAAAGCCTGTCGATCGCGGCAGCGTCATCACCGGCGAAGTAAAGGCACGGGTCCAGACGGATCTGTCCTTCCGCGTCAGCGGCAAGATCACCGAGCGGCTGGTGGATGTGGGCGCAAGGGTGAAGACTGGGCAATTGCTTGCCCGCATGGATCCCGAAGAGCAGAAGGCCGATCTCGATGTCGCCCTGGCCAACCTGCAATCAGCGGAAGCGCAGCAGACGCAGGCGCAATTGACCTTCGACCGTCAGCAAAGCCTGTTCAGGACGCAGGTGACCTCGCGTTCGGCGGTCGACAAGGCCCAGGAAACCCTTCTCACGACGCAAGGAGCGGTGACATCGGCGCAGGCGCAGCTCGATACGGCGCGCGATGCGCTTTCCTATACCGAACTCAGGGCGGATGCGGATGGCGTTATCACGGCGCGCAATGTCGAAGTCGGCCAGGTGGCGCAGGCCGCCCAGCTCGTCTTCACGCTGGCGCATGACGGGCCGCGCGATGCGGTCTTCGATGTCTACGAATCCCTTTTCCTTGAGCGTGATATCGACAATCTTGTCAATGTCAGCCTCCTGTCGGACCCCGCCCGCAGCGTTGCGGCGCCGGTGCGGGAGATTTCTCCGACGATAGACCCGGACAATGGAACGATCAGGGTCAAGGTGGGTCTGAACGGCGATTTGACCATGCCGCTCGGCGCGCCCGTATCCGGCCATTTCCGCTTCAAACAGGTCGATGCGATTGAGCTTCCGTGGTCGGCGATGACGTCGCAGGACGGCTTCCCCGCCGTCTGGGTGGTCGATCCGCAATCTTCGGAAATCGCCATGCGGCGCATCGAGGTCGCCGATTACGAGACCGGTCAATTCGTCATCACGCAGGGGCTTAATGCCGGCGATCTCGTCGTCACCGTCGGCACCAAATTTCTCCGCGCCGGTGAAAAGGTCGCCTATGAAAAGGGGCAGGCACAATAATGTCCAGTATATACAAAAGCTTGTTTTTGGTGGCTGTGGCGATTGCGGTTTCCTCCTGCGAGGACAAGCAGGAAGCCGCCGCCGAGGCGCCGCGTCCGGTGCTTTCCGTCGTCGTGGAAGAGAAGCCCGCCGATGCCCTGCGTCTGACCGGCACTGTGGAATCGCGCATTCAGACCGATCTCGGCTTTCGCGTGCTCGGTCGCATTATCGCCCGCAATGTCGATGTCGCCGATCTGGTGAAGAAGGGCGACGTGGTTGCGTCAATCGATCCGCTCGCGCTCGAGCTTGCGGTGAAGAGCGCGCAATCCGACCTCTCCAATGCGGAAGCGCAGCTGGCCAATGCAGTGACGACCGAGCAGCGCCAGCGTGTGCTGGCCGAGGCGCGCAGCGGCACGGAAGCCGCACTGGAAGAGGCCGAGCAGGCAACACGCACCGCCAATGCCGCTGTCGCCAAGGCCCGCGCCAATCTGGACAAGGCCGAGGAACAGCTGGGTTATGCGCAGCTGCATGCGGAATTTGATGGCGTGGTGACGGCAACTTCGGGCGAAATCGGTCAGGTCGTCTCGGCCGGGCAAACCGTCGTGACCATCGCTCGCCCGGAAGTGCGCGACGTGGTGGTCGATGTTCCGCAGTTTGCGGCGCAGCGGTTGGAGATCGGCTCCGCCTTCGAGGTCGCCCTGCAGCTCGATCCGAAAATTCGCACCACCGGCGTGGTGCGCGAGATCGCTCCGGAAGCCGAAACGGCGACGCGTACGCGCCGCACGAAGATCAGCCTGCAGGATGCGCCGCCGGCATTCCGGCTAGGGTCCGTCGTCACGGCCTCGGTGCTTGCCGCCTCCGAACCGCAGATCATGCTTCCGTCATCGGCCCTGCTGAAAACCGACAATGGATGGGGCGTCTGGATCGTCAATGCCGAGACGGCAACGGTAACGCTCCGCCCGGTCACGATAGAGGGCGAGCCTGCCGAAGGCGGCAGCGTGCGCATCACCGGCGGCGTCAAGCCCGGTGAGCGCGTTGCCAGCGCCGGCGTTCACAAGCTCAAGGATGGACAGGCCATCAGGATCGATCAGGAGGTCCGTCAGTGAAGAAATTCAATCTCTCCGACTGGGCGCTCGAACACCGTTCGCTCGTCTGGTACTTCATGCTGGTTTTCGTTCTTGCCGGCGTTTTCTCCTATCTCAACCTCGGCCGCGAGGAAGATCCGAACTTCACCATCAAGACCATGGTGATCAGCGCGCAATGGCCCGGCGCTTCCGCCGAAGAAGTGGCGCGGCAGGTGACCGACAGGATCGAGAAGAAGCTCGAGGAACTCGATAATCTCGACCATCTGCGCAGCCAGACGGTGGCCGGTCGCACGACGATCTTCGTGGAGCTGGTGCCGGAAACCAAGGCGCGCAACGTCGAGCCGACCTGGGTGCGGGTGCGCAACATGATCGGCGATATCAAGGGCGACTTCCCCTCGGGCGTCGTCGGTCCCTTCTTCAACGACCGTTTCGGCGATGTCTATGGCAATATCTACGCCTTCACCAGCGACGGTCTCAGCCAGCGGCAATTGCGCGATCTGGTGGAGGATGCGCGTGCGAAGGTGCTGACTGTCGACAATATCGGCAAGGTCGATGTCATCGGCGCACAGGACGAGACGATCTATCTGGAGTTCTCCACACGTCAGATCGCGGCGCTCGGCATCGACCAGCAGTCGATCATCAAGACGCTGCAAGCCCAGAACGCCGTCACGCAATCCGGTTTCGTCAATGCCGGGCCGGAGCGCGTGGCGCTGCGTGTAAGCGGCCAGTTCACGTCGGAGGACAGCCTGCGGTCCATCAATCTGCGGGTCAACAACCGGTTCTTCCCGCTGACGGAAGTGGCGACGATCCGGCGCGGTTATGTCGACCCGCCGTCCTCGCTGTTCCGCTTCAACGGCCAGCCGGCCATCGGCCTTGCCATCGGCATGAAAACCGGCGCGAACCTGCTGCACTTCGGCGAGGCGCTGGATGCGCAGATGAAGCGGGTGGTGGCGGATCTGCCTGTCGGTGTCGATGTGCATCGTGTGTCCGATCAGCCGGCCGTGGTCGATGAGGCGGTCTCTGGCTTCACCTCGGCGCTGTTCGAGGCCATCGCCATCGTTCTCGTCATCAGCTTCATCAGCCTTGGCCTCAGGGCCGGCATGGTGGTTGCCGTTTCCATTCCGCTCGTGCTGGCGATCACCTTCGTCTACATGGAATATACCGGCATCTCGCTGCAACGCATCTCTCTGGGCGCCCTCATCATCGCGCTCGGGTTGCTTGTCGACGATGCGATGATCGCCGTCGAGATGATGGTCGCGCGGCTTGAAGTGGGAGACGATCTCAGGAAAGCGGCGACCTATGTTTATACCTCCACCGCTTTCCCGATGCTGACCGGTACGCTGGTCACGGTCGCCGGCTTCATTCCCGTCGGCCTCAACAACAGCGCGGCGGGTGAATTCACCTTCACGCTTTTTGTGGTGATCGCCGTTTCGCTGATCGTGTCATGGATCGTCGCGGTCCTGTTCACGCCGCTGCTCGGCGTGACGATCCTGCCGAAGACGATGAAATCGCATCATGAAAAGAAGGGCCGCTTTGCCTCCGCCTTTTCCTGGCTTCTCGGCCGGGCGCTGCGCTGGCGCTGGGTGACGATTATCCTCACCATTGCGCTGTTCGGCCTTTCCGTTGGCGGCATGAGCCTTGTGCAGCAGCAGTTCTTCCCGTCATCCGACCGCGTGGAGCTGATCGTTGACTGGAACCTGCCGCAGAACAGTTCCATTGCCGAAACCAACCGGCAGATGGCGCAGTTCGAGCAGGAAATGCTGGCCAAGAATCCGGATATCGACCATTGGACAACCTATGTCGGTGAAGGCGCGCCGCGTTTCATCCTGTCCTTCGACGTGCAGACGCCGGATGTCACCTTCGGGCAGACGGTCATTGTCACCAAGGGGCTGGATGTCCGCGACAAGGTGCGCGCCGAATTGCAGGACTATCTGAACAAGACTTTTATCGGCACCGACGCCTTCGTGAAACTGCTCGATATCGGTCCGCCAGTCGGGAAACCGGTGCAATATCGCCTCAGCGGTCCTGATATCCAGAAGGTGCGCGAACTCGGGCAGCAATTGTCGGGCATCGTCGGCGAACATCGGCTACTGTCCAACATGGTGATGGACTGGAACGAGCCGACGCGCGTCGTCAAGGTCGATGTTCTGCAGGACAAGGCCCGCCAGCTCGGCGTCTCCTCGGAAGATATCGCCAATGCCATGAACAGCATTGTCGAAGGATCCACCGTCACGCAGGTGAGGGACGATATCTACCTCGTCAACGTGGTGGCGCGGGCGCAGCTTTCGGAGCGCGGCTCCATCGAGACCTTGCAGAACCTGCAATTGCCGGCGACCAACGGCAAGGCCGTGCCGCTCTCGGCAATCGCCAATTTCCGCTATGAGCTGGAGCAGCCGACCATCTGGCGTCGTGACAGGATCCCGACGGTCACCGTCAAGGCGGCCATTATCGGTCCAACGCAGCCGGCGACGATTGTGGAACAGCTGAAGCCGAAGATCGAGGCGTTCCAGAAAACGCTTCCCGTCGGCTATACGCTGGAGACGGGCGGCTCAGTGGAATCCAGCGCGGATTCGCAAGCACCGATTGTCGCTGTCGTGCCCATGATGCTGTTTGCGATGGCGACGATCCTGATGATCCAGTTGCAGAGCTTCAGCCGGCTGTTCCTGGTCTTTGCCGTGGCGCCGACTGCCCTGATCGGTGTCGTGGTGGCGCTGCTTTTCTCCAATGCGCCGATGGGCTTCGTCGCCATTCTCGGCGTGCTGGCGCTGATCGGCATTCTGATCCGCAACTCGGTCATTCTCGTCGTGCAGATCGAGCATCTGAGAAGCGAAGGGGTCTCGGCATGGCGTGCCGTCATCGAGGCGACCGAGCATCGCATGCGGCCGATCATGCTGACGGCGGCGGCGGCCACCCTCGCCCTCATCCCCATCTCCCGGGAAATCTTCTGGGGCCCGATGGCCTATGCGATGATGGGGGGTATCGTGGTTGGCACGGCGCTTACCCTGCTCTTCCTGCCGGCGCTCTATGTCGCGTGGTTCCGCATTCCGCGTGAGGATGACAAGCCGGAGGCAGCGGAAATCAAGGCGTAATATCTGACGCGGAGCGAGGGTGCGGCGATACAGCGCCCTCGCTTCAACAAAAAATATCCGCCGTCGTTGTTCCGGCTGGCAGGATAATGTTAGGAAGGTCGGCTTGGCTGCGAGAGCGGCGGCCGTCCTTTTGCGTTTGGACGGTTGTCTGGTTTTGCGTTGATATTGCGAACATATTGAGAGTGCGGAGGGTTTGAAGATGGGCGGGTTGTCGGATTGGCTAGCGGATGCGCAGCCGATCAATCGCAAGAATGCCGCAGAAGCGGTGTTCGATGATATCCGTTCCGCCATCACCTCGGGGCAGCTTGCAGTTGGCACCCGGCTGCCTTCCGAAGCCCATCTGGCCGCCCGATATGGCGTCAGCCGGCCGATTGTTCGCGAAGCTTTGCGGTCGCTCCAGACCCTGGGGCTGACGCAGACCCGCACCGGAAGCGGCACCTATGTGATGACGCCGACGCCGCCTTCCGAATTGAATTACGGCGCCTATTCCGCCCGCGATCTGATCGAGGCCCGCCCCTTCATCGAAGTTCCTGCGGCCGGTTGGGCGGCGTTGAGGCGCACGAATGCTCAGCTGGAAGTCCTGCTTGACCTCTGTGATCGGATGGAAGCCGAAGAAAGGCCGCATCCCTGGGTGCTGCTGGATGGGCAATTCCATTGCGCCATTGCGGAAGCTTCGGCCAACAGGCTGTTCGCCAAGGTGGTGGCCGATGCCCGTGAGGCGCTGTCCCAACAGTCAGAGATGGTCAATCTGATGGCCGGTCGTCGCGTCGCCTCGAATTTCGAGCACCGCCGGATCGTCGAGGCGATCCGGCGGGGTTCAGCGCCCGAGGCGCGGGAGGCGATGGAGCTTCACCTTGGGCAGGTGAAGCAGGTGGTGACGACGATTATTGGCGAAGATCGGCTTCGCCAGCCGTGACGGCGGGCAGGTTGGCAAGGTGCCGCGGGCTCAGCGCCTGCTGCAATTGCGCATCGGTTAGATAACCGCGTTCCAGAACTACCTGCGGCACGGTGCGGCCGCTGGCAAGCGCCTCTTTGGCCACTTCCGTCGCCGCATAATAACCGATCAGCGGGTTGAGTGCGGTGGCGAGACCGATGGACTCTTCCACACGCTGCGCCATGATCGTCGGATTGGCGACGATGCCGTCGACGCAGCGTTCTGCCAGCGTACGGCAAGCGGCGCTGAGTTGGCTGATGCTCTGTGAAAGTGCGCGCACGATGATTGGCTCGAAAGCGTTCAGCTGCAGCTGCCCGGCTTCGGCCGCCATGGTGATGGTGATGTCATTGCCGATCACCGCATAGGCCACCTGGTTGACCACTTCGGGAATGACCGGATTGATCTTGCCCGGCATGATGCTGGAACCCGCCTGAACGGAGGGCAGGGTGATCTCGCCGATACCGGCGCGCGGGCCGGAAGAGAGCAGGCGAAGGTCGTTGCAGGTCTTCGACAGCTTCACCGCAACGCGTTTCAGCACGCCGGAGAGATGCACGAAGGCGCCGGGGTCCTGTGTGGCTTCGATGAGGTCTGCCGCCGTCACCAGCGGGCGTCCGGTCAGCTCCGCCAGATGCTGGCAGGCAAGCTCGGCATAACCACGCGGTGCATTCAGCCCGGTACCGATGGCGGTGGCGCCGAGATTGATCTCGTGCAGAAGTGCGGCGGATTCGATGAGGCGTGCCTGATCTTCTCCCAGCATCACCACGAAGGTGCGGAATTCCTGGCCGAGCGTCATCGGCACGGCGTCCTGCAATTGCGTACGGCCGATCTTGATGAAGCCGGCAAACTCCTGCGCCTTGCAGTCGAAGGCATCCTTCAGCACACCCATGGAAGCCGCCAGATCGTCGATGGCCTCGATCAGCCCGACATTGATCGCGGTCGGATAGGCGTCGTTGGTCGACTGGCTGAGATTGACATGGTCATTCGGGTGAAGGCGGGCATAGTCGCCTTTTTCGTGTCCGAGCAGTTCGAGCGCACGGTTGGCGATGACCTCGTTGGCATTCATGTTGGTGGAGGTGCCGGCGCCGCCCTGAATTTCATCCACCACGAACTGCTCATGCAGCGCGCCGGCGCGGATTTCGCGGCAGGCCTCTGCGATGGCTTCCATACGTTCGGCGTCGAGCAGGCCGAGCTCGTGATTTGCGCGTGCCGCCGCCTCCTTCACATAGGCCAGTCCCCGGACGAGATAGGGGTTGTGGCCGATGGTCACCCCGGTGATCTTGAAGTTTTCCACAGCGCGTGCCGTGTGCACGCCCCAATAGACATCCGCCGGAATTTCCTTCGTCCCGAGCAAATCATGCTCCTTGCGCGTCACGCTCACTTTTTCCTCCACTGGCTTTTAAGCGTTGCTATATCTGTAAAGCTGTCTTACAGATTTTTTGACCTTAATTGGGGTGGAGGAGAAGGTCAATCATATCGAATACGCTTGACGAACGGCATTATCTGCCATTATGAGGGGCGAAAATCTGTCATGCAGCTTTACAGCGCGCATGAGCATGCATGCTGGCCATATTCCAGCGCGGACTGTGCCAGTTTCATTTTCATTTCCGGCTTATCGCCGACTGCAAGCACTTTATCGGGAGGATAAATATCCATGCATTCTGGGAAAACGGCGTCCGCCGACCGTGAGGTCTTCGTCGAAGAAGATCTCGGTTACCACAAGGCCCTCAAGCCACGTCAGATCCAGATGATCGCCATTGGCGGCGCCATCGGCACCGGGCTTTTCCTCGGTGCGGGCGGGCGTCTGGCGCAGGCCGGCCCGGCGCTGGTGTTCGTTTATGCGCTGTGCGGTTTCTTCGCGTTTCTGGTGCTGCGCGCGCTCGGCGAACTGATCATGCATCGCCCGAGCTCCGGTTCCTTCGTGTCCTATGCTCGCGAATTCTACGGCGAGAAGATGGCCTTCGCGGCCGGCTGGATGTATTGGCTGAACTGGGCCATGACTTCTGTGGCGGATGTGACCGCTGTTGCCCTCTACATGAATTTCTTCAAGCAATATGTTCCGTGGCTTGCGGGTATCGACCAGTGGGTCTTCGCGATGACGGCGCTTCTGGTCGTGCTGGCGATGAACATGCTGTCGGTGAAGGTCTTCGGCGAGCTTGAATTCTGGTTCAGCCTCATCAAGGTGCTGGCGCTTGCGATCTTCCTCGTTGTCGGCATTTATTTCGTCATCTTCGGCACCCCCATCGAAGGTCATGTCACCGGCTTCAGCATCATCACCGACAATGGCGGCTTCTTCCCGAACGGTATTTTGCCAGCCTTCGTCATCATACAGGGCGTCGTCTTCGCTTATGCCTCCATCGAACTGATAGGCACGGCGGCAGGCGAGACGGAAGACCCGCGCAAGGTCATGCCCCGCGCCATCCGCGCCGTCGTCCTGCGTCTCGTGGTCTTTTATGTCGGTTCGGTGCTGCTGTTCGCGCTGCTTCTGCCCTACACCGCCTACAAGGCCGGCGAGAGCCCCTTCGTCACCTTCTTCGGTTCCATCGGCGTGCAGGGGGCTGACGTGATCATGAACCTTGTCGTTCTGACCGCCGTGCTGTCCTCGCTCAATGCCGGGCTTTATTCCACCGGCCGCATCCTACATTCCATGGCGGTTTCTGGCTCTGCTCCGGCGGCGCTGGCGAAGATGAACAAGAATGGCGTGCCTTATGGCGGCATTGCAGTCACGGCCGTCGTCACCGTTCTCGGCGTGGCCCTGAATGCGGTCGTTCCCTCCGCTGCTTTCGAAATCGCGCTTAACCTCTCGGCGCTCGGCATCATCTGCGCATGGGCGGTTATCGTGCTTTGCCAGCTGAAGCTCTGGCAGCTTTCCAAGCGTGGTGAACTCGTGCGTCCGGACTTCCGCATGTTCGGCGCGCCCTATACCGGCATTCTCACGCTCATCTTCCTGTTCGGCGTGCTGGTGCTGATGGCTTTCGATTATCCTGTCGGCTCCTGGACCATCGCTTCGTTGCTGATCATCATCCCGGCGCTCGTCATCGGCTGGTATCTCTTGCGTGACCGCATCTACCGCCTTGCGGACGAGCGTGCGGGAGCATCGCAGTGAGCGGGCAGGACGCAACGCCTCTGGTGGCGGTCATCGCCACCGGCGGCACCATCGCCAGCCGGCGTGGTGCCGATGGCGTGAGCACGCCCAGCCTTTCGGGGGAGGACCTGCTGGCGCTGGTTCCGCAGATCAACGCCCGGCTGAAGCCGGTCGATCTGATGGCGAAGGATTCCTCCAGCCTGACACTGGCGGACATGCAGCGCATCAGCGATGCGGTGGGTACCGAGCTCGATGATCCCGCCGTTACCGGCATCGTGGTTCTGCATGGCACCGACGCGATGGAAGAATCCTCGCTGCTCGTACATTTGCAGCGGGTCATCACAAAACCGGTGGTCTTCACCGGCGCACAGTTTACCGCAGACCATAAGGACGCGGACGGGCCGGCCAATCTGGCCCGGGCCATAGAAACAGCGCTTGATCGAGCGAATGCCGCAAAAGGCGTGCTCCTCTCCTTCGGCGGCCGCTGTCTGCCGGCCTGGGGGCTCTATAAGCTGAGCGCGGACGAGGCGGACGCCTTCCGCTCCGCCCGGCCGTTGGCTGCCGCCGCAACGCTGCGGCTTTCCGCCCCGGTAACCGATCAGCGCGTCGATATCGTCGCCATTCATCCCGGCTGTGACGCGACCCATATCGATGCAAGCCTGCAGGCGGGCGCGAAAGGCATCGTCCTTGCCGCACTCGGTTCCGGCAACGCCAATCCGCGTATCGCCGAAGCCGTGAAGCGCTGCGCCGAACGCGGCGTTCCCGTCATCGTTTCCAGCCGTGTGCCGGAAGGGCGGCTGGTGGCGACCTATGGCGGCGGCGGCGGCGGGCATGACCTTGTCGCGGCGGGCGCCGTGCATTCATCCACGCTTCGCCCGGGCCAGGCCCGGATTTTGCTGGCAGCGCTGCTGGCCGGCAAAAGTTCGGCGGAAACCATCGTTTCCGCTTTCGGTGACAGCCCGCTCTCTTAGAGCATTTCCAGGAAAAGTGGACCCCCGTTTTCCGTCCGGAAATGCGTCAAAACTCTAAGTAGCGGCAGCGATGCCCGCGACCGGCGGGCATCGAAATTCCTATAGGATTCCTATTTTATTGCCTCTGTGGCCGTCTCGAACCTTTATGCGGTTCGGGTGCATTCTTCTGGCTGAGAAGGGATGGTGTTCCCTTCTCAGCCAGAAAGAATGAAAAGCGACGTCCCACATGACGGCGCTTTTCTTCCTGTCCGGCTCCTCGAATAAAAAGGAGTCCCATCGATGATGGATGTTGTTCTGATCGGCGCAGCGACGGTGTTTTTCGCCCTCTGCTTTGCCTATACGCGCGCCTGCGACCGGCTTTAGGCGGAGGCTGCGATGACATTCGACTATATCTTGAGCGGTGCCGTCACGGTCTTTATCGCCGCCTATCTCACCTATGCTCTCATTCGCCCCGAACGTTTCTGATCGGGAAGCGGCGGCTATTGAAAGTTCAATACCATGACCCTCAATGGATGGTTTCAGGTCCTGCTTTTCTGCGGGATCATTTTTGCGCTGGTGAAGCCGCTCGGCTTCTATATGGCGCGTGTCTTTAATGGCGAGCGCACCCTGCTGTCGCCGGTTCTCGCGCCCGTCGAGCACGGCCTTTATGCCCTTGCCGGGACAAGCGAGCGTGAGGAGCAGCACTGGACGACCTATGCGTTCTCCATGCTTCTCTTCAACCTGCTCGGTTTTGCCCTGCTTTATGCCCTGATGCGCTTTCAGGCGGTGCTGCCCTATAATCCGCAGGGAATGGCGGCCGTGGGGCCGGAATTGTCCTTCAATACGGCGGTCAGCTTCGTCACCAACACCAACTGGCAGAATTATGGCGGCGAAAGCACCCTGTCCTATCTGACCCAGATGGCCGGTCTCACCGTACAGAACTTCGTTTCCGCCGCAACAGGCATGGCCATCGCCATCGGCCTCATCCGTGCGTTTTCCCGCGCTTCCGGCAAGGCGATAGGCAATTTCTGGGTGGATATGGTCCGCTCCACGCTCTACGTGCTTTTACCCCTCTGCATCGTGCTGACCCTCGTTTACGTCTGGCTTGGTGTGCCGCAGACACTCGGCGCCTACGTGAACGCGCAGACGCTGGAAGGCGCGCAGCAGACGATCGCCGTCGGCCCCGTCGCGTCGCAGCTGGCGATCAAGATGCTGGGCACCAATGGCGGCGGCTTCTTCAACGCCAATTCGGCGCATCCCTTCGAGAACCCGGATGCCATTTCCAACATGCTCCAGATGGTGTCGATTTTCGCCATTGGTGCAGCCTTTACCAATGTCTTCGGCCGCATGGTCGGCAATCAGCGCCAGGGCTGGGCGATCCTCGCCGCCATGGGCGTGCTGTTCATCGCCGGCGTCGCCGTCACCTATTGGGCGGAAGCGGCCGGAAACCCGCTGATGCACGGCTTCGGTCTTGCCGGCGGCAATATGGAGGGCAAGGAAGTCCGTTTCGGCGTGGCGCTCTCATCGCTCTTCGCGGTCATCACCACCGCCGCCTCCTGCGGCGCGGTCAACGCCATGCATGGCAGCTTCACGGCGCTGGGCGGTCTTATCCCACTCATCAACATGCAGTTGGGCGAGGTGATCGTCGGCGGTGTCGGCGCGGGTTTTTACGGTATTCTGCTCTTCATCGTCATCGCCATCTTCGTGGCGGGTCTGATGGTCGGGCGCACGCCGGAATATCTGGGCAAGAAGATCGAGGCCAAGGAAATGAAGATGGCGGTTCTGGCCATTCTCTGCCTGCCGCTCGCAATGCTGGTCTTCACGGCAACGGCCACCGTGCTGCCCTCGGCGGTCGCGTCAATCGGCACGGCGGGGCCGCACGGCTTCTCCGAAATCCTCTATGCCTATACCTCGGCGGCCGCCAATAACGGCTCGGCCTTCGGCGGCCTCACCGGCAACACCACCTGGTACAACATCACGCTTGGCTTTGGCATGCTGATGGGCCGTTTTCTGGTCATCATTCCGGCACTCGCCATTGCCGGTTCGCTGGTCACCAAGAAGACCGTTCCGGCCTCGGCTGGCACCTTCCCGACAGACGGCCCGCTTTTCGTCGGCCTGCTGGTCGGCACGATCCTGATCGTCGGCGGCCTTACCTTCCTGCCTGCGCTGGCGCTCGGCCCCGTTGCCGAACATCTGGTGATGGCGGCAGGCCAGCTCTTCTGAGGTTATGCCATGAACGACAAGTCCCGAAGTAACCGCATCGTCTCCACCCGCAAAGGCGCTCCCGTCAAAGGGAGCGCCACCCCCGGGGGCTGGTGCGCTTCCAATGTCATTCTCGCGATGATGGCGGCTCTCGTCGCCGCCGTTATCGCTCTCGAAGTTATCACGGGCTGATCGACCTTCATCGGTCGCCCTGTTTCAAACGCTGGAGCCTCTTCATGAGCCAGTCCAAACAAGCGAGCATCCTCGATTCTCGCATTCTCGTGCCGGCCATTACCGCCGCATTCAAAAAGCTCAACCCGCGCACGCTGGCGCGCAACCCGGTCATGTTCGTGGTCGCGACGGTGTCGGTGCTGACAACAGTGCTGTTCATCCGCGATCTCATCATGGGCGGCGCCAATCTCGGCTTTTCCTTCCAGATCAATCTCTGGCTCTGGTTTACCGTATTGTTTGCCAATTTCGCGGAAGCCGTCGCCGAAGGGCGCGGCAAGGCGCAGGCGGATTCGCTGCGCCGGACCCGTACCGAAACCCAGGCGAAACTGCTCACCGGCGATGATCGCAGCCAGTATAAGATGGTGGCGGGCACCAGCCTGAAAGTGAACGATGTCGTTCTCGTCGAGGCGGGTGATATCATCCCCTCCGACGGTGAGGTCATCGAAGGTGTCGCCTCCGTCAACGAGGCGGCAATCACCGGCGAATCCGCCCCCGTCATCCGGGAATCCGGCGGCGACCGCTCTGCCGTCACCGGCGGCACGCAGGTGCTGTCGGACTGGATCAGGGTTCGCATCACCGCCGCTGCCGGCTCCACCTTCCTCGACCGGATGATTTCGCTGGTCGAAGGTGCTGAACGCCAGAAAACGCCGAACGAGATCGCGCTCAACATTCTGCTTGCCGGCATGACGCTGATCTTCGTGCTGGCTACGGCGACCATTCCGAGCTTCGCATCCTATGCCGGTGGTTCGATCCCGATCATCGTGCTGGTGGCTCTGTTCGTGACGCTGATCCCCACCACCATCGGCGCGCTTCTGTCCGCCATCGGCATTGCCGGCATGGACAGGCTGGTTCGTTTCAACGTGCTCGCCATGTCCGGCCGCGCTGTCGAGGCGGCCGGCGATGTCGATACGTTGCTGCTCGACAAGACCGGCACCATCACCCTCGGTAACCGGCAGGCGACCGAGTTTCGTCCCGTTGCGGGTGTTTCCGAGCAGGAACTGGCCGATGCGGCGCAGCTTGCCTCCCTTGCCGACGAAACGCCGGAAGGCCGCTCCATCGTGGTTCTCGCCAAGGAAAAATACGGCATCCGCGCCCGCGACATGCAGAAGCTGCATGCGAATTTCGTTCCCTTCACCGCCCAGACCCGCATGAGCGGTGTCGATTTCGAAGGTTCCTCCATTCGCAAGGGCGCAGTCGACGCCGTTCTTGCCTATGTTAATGGCGGCGCTTCGCAACAGGGCAATGTGGCGCTTGCCGTCAAAACCGAAACGGACGCCGCACGCGGCATCCGGACAATTGCGGAAGAGATCGCCAAGACCGGCGGCACGCCGCTCGCCGTCGTGCGAGATGGAAAGCTGCTCGGCGTCGTGCAACTGAAGGATATCGTCAAGGGCGGCATTCGCGAGCGTTTCGCAGAGCTTCGCCGCATGGGCATCCGCACGGTGATGATTACCGGCGACAACCCGATGACGGCCGCGGCAATAGCAGCGGAAGCTGGCGTCGATGATTTCCTCGCCCAGGCGACACCGGAAAACAAGCTGGAGCTTATCCGCGAGGAACAGGCCAAGGGCAAGCTCGTCGCCATGTGCGGCGACGGCACCAACGACGCGCCGGCGCTGGCGCAGGCCGATGTCGGTGTTGCCATGAACACCGGCACGGTGGCGGCCCGCGAAGCCGGCAATATGGTCGATCTCGACAGCGATCCGACCAAGCTCATCGAGATCGTCGAAATCGGCAAGCAATTGCTGATGACACGCGGCGCGCTGACGACGTTCTCCATCGCCAACGATATCGCCAAATATTTCGCCATTATCCCGGCAATGTTCCTGGCGCTCTATCCGCAGCTTGGCGTTCTGAATGTGATGGGGCTTTCGACACCGCAGAGCGCCATCCTGTCGGCCATCATCTTCAACGCGCTCATCATCATCGCGCTGATCCCACTCTCGCTGAAGGGCGTCAAATATCGGCCGATCGGTGCGGGCGCGCTGCTGTCGCGCAATCTGGTCATCTATGGCCTCGGCGGCATCATCGTTCCCTTCATCGGCATCAAGGTCATCGACCTCGCCGTCACGGCGCTCGGTCTCGCCTGAGGAGTAAAGACAATGTTCAAACAGCTTCGTCCCGCACTGGTGCTCATCCTCGCCACCACCGCCATCACCGGCCTTGCCTATCCTCTGGGCATGACGGGTCTCGCGCAGGCGATCTTCCCCTTTCAGGCCAATGGCAGCCTCATCGAAAAGAGTGGTGCGGTTGTGGGTTCGCAATTGATCGGGCAGGGCTTTGCCAGTGAGAAATATTTCCATGGCAGGCCATCGGCTGCCGGCGATGGTTACAACGCCGCTTCGTCGTCCGGCTCCAATCTCGGGCCGACGAGCGCCAAGCTCATCGACCGGGTGAAACAGGATTACGAGGCCGCAAAAACCGAAAATCCGGCGGCCGAGGTTCCGGTCGATTTGGTGACGGCTTCGGGCAGCGGGCTTGATCCGCATGTTTCGCCGGAGGCCGCTTATTTTCAGGTTCCCCGTGTCGCCAGGGCAAGGGGCATGGATGAGGCGTCCCTGCGCGCCATCGTCGAGCGCCATGTCGAAGGACCGGAACTCGGATTCATGGGAGAGCCGGTCGTGAATGTGCTTGCGCTGAACATGGCTCTTGACGCAGCCGGCTCATGAACTGAAATGGCTATGGCTTGTTCGCAAGCCATAGCCTCGACACTGGTGGGTTAAATGCCTGACGACAATCGCGATATGCCGAGCCGACCATCGCCCGATGCGCTGCTGGAAAACGCCCGGCGCGAGGCGCGGGGCCGGCTGAAGATATTTTTGGGGGCGGCACCCGGCGTCGGCAAGACCTATGAAATGCTGATGTCCGGCCGTGCGAAGCTCGCCGATGGGGTGGATGCCGTCATCGGCGTCGTGGAAACCCACGGCCGCCGGGAAACCGAAACGCTGGTGCAGGGTTTCGAGATCATCGCGCGGAGGCGTATCGATTATCGCGGTCAGGTGCTGGAAGAGATGGATCTCGATGCCATTCTCGCCCGCCGTCCCGCCCTGGTTCTGGTCGATGAACTGGCCCACACCAATGCCGCCGGCAGCCGCCACCCCAAGCGCTACATGGACGTTCAGGAAATCCTTGCGCAGGGTATCGACGTCTATACGACGCTGAACATCCAGCATGTCGAAAGCCTGAACGACATTGTTGCGCAGATCACCCGCATCCGCGTTCGCGAAACGGTGCCCGACAGCATCATCGACCGGGCCGACGATGTCGAAATCATCGATATTACGCCAGACGATCTGATCAAGCGCCTGCAGGATGGCAAGGTTTACCTGCCCCGCACCGCCCGGCGCGCCATCGAGAATTATTTCTCTCGCGGCAACCTGACGGCGCTGCGCGAACTCGCGCTTCGCCGCACCGCGCAACGGGTGGATGAGCAATTGCTCAACCACATGCAGTCCCATGCCATTTCCGGCCCATGGGCCGCTGGAGACCGGGTTCTGGTTTGCCTGGACCACGGCGGCAATGGCCCGGGTCTGGTACGTTATGCCCGCCGGCAGGCAGATCGTCTGCGCGCGCCCTGGACGGCGCTGCATCTCGATACGCCGCGTTCGCAACAATTGTCGGAGGCGGAGAAGGACCGGCTGGCCGGCACGATGCGGCTTGCCCAGCAGCTTGGCGGCGAGACGGTGACCCTGCCGGCGCTCGACCTGACGCGGGAGATCATCTCCTACGCCAACGCCAATAATTTCACCCACATCATCATCGGCCGCCCGCGAAAATCCTGGTGGCAACGGATTTTTCAGCGTTCGCTGACGCATGATCTGATCGATCATGCGGGCGATATCAGCGTTCACGTCATTTCCGGCGATAAAAAAGAAGAGAAGCCGGGCCAGGCCGCAAAGCCGGCCTCGGCGCAATCGTATCGTTCCATACGGCCCTATCTTAACAGCACCCTGTTCGTCGGCCTGGCGATCGTGGCCGGCATCGTGCTCGACCAGACGCTCGATGTCAGAAATCTGGCGCTGGTGTTCCTGATGGCGGTTCTGGCCGCCGCCGTGCGCGGCGGGCTGGGGCCAGCGCTTTATGCTTCCCTGCTCGGCGCTTTTGCATTCAATTTTTTCTTCCTTGAGCCGCGTTACACCCTGACCGTTCGCGATCCGGAAAGTGTCGTGGCGCTGCTGTTTTATCTCGGCGTGGCGCTTGTCGCCTCCAATCTCACGGCGGCCGTACAACGGCAGGCCGCCGCCGCACGGGCAAGGGCGCGAACGACGGAAGATTTATATCTGTTCTCCAAGAAGCTTTCGGTGACAGGAACGCTGGACGATGTGCTGTGGGCGGCCGCTTTCCAGATGGCCTCGATGCTGAAGGTTCGGATCGTTCTGCTTTTACCGGAAAACAATACGATCACGGTCAAGGCGGGATATCCGCCGGACGATACGCTGGTGGATGCCGATATTGCCGCCGCGCAATGGGCCTGGGAACATAACAAGGCAGCTGGCAGGGGCGCGGATACCCTTCCCGGCGCCAAACGTCTTTACCTGCCCCTGCGCACCGGCAGCGGCGCCGTCGGCGTGGTGGGGCTGGACGATGACCGGCTCGGCCCGCTTCTGACACCGGAACAGCAGCGGCTGTTCGATGCCCTGGCCGATCAGGCGGCACTTGCCATCGAGCGAATCCAGCTCGTCTCGGATGTCGACCGGGCGAGGCTTGCGGCGGAAACCGACCGGCTGCGCACCGCGCTTCTGACATCCATCTCCCATGATCTCAAGACA
Organism: Agrobacterium sp. CNPSo 2736; assembly: GCF_004005385.1. NCBI lineage: Bacteria > Pseudomonadati > Pseudomonadota > Alphaproteobacteria > Hyphomicrobiales > Rhizobiaceae > Agrobacterium > Agrobacterium sp. CNPSo 2736. The sequence continues at coordinate 231,934 of NZ_RZTX01000001.1, forward strand.
CCGCTTGCGGCCATTCTGGGCTCGGCCGGAACGCTGAAGGATTTCGCCGAGGACATCCCGCCGGATGCGCGCGCCGAACTGCTTTCGACGATCGTCGAGGAATCCGAGCGGCTGAACCGGTTCATCTCCAACCTTCTTGATATGACGCGGATCGGCTCGGGCGCGATGGAGCCGAATTACGGTCTGCATTTCGTGGGCGATATGGTTGGAACCGCACTTTCGCGCGCCGCGAAAATCGTCGTCAGGCATGAGATCGTTCTGGATATTCCTTCCGACCTGCCGATGCTGAAGGTCGACCCCGTGCTTTTCGAACAGGTTCTGTTCAATCTCATCGATAATGCCGCCAAATACGCTCCCGAACATACCGCCATCGAGATTCGCGGCTGGCGGCAGGGGAAAAATATCTTCCTCTCCGTGGCAGACGCGGGGCCGGGTATTCCACCCGACGATACGGAACGGGTGTTTGACAGTTTCTACCGGGTGCGCAAGGCGGATCATGTGCAGGCCGGAACGGGCCTGGGGCTGTCCATATGCAAGGGGTTTATCGAGGCCATGGGCGGTTCGATCCGCGCGGAAAACAGGCCGGGCCGTGCCGGTGCGCAGTTTACCGTCAGTCTGCCCGTTCCCGCCGATGCGCCGGTGATAGACCATGATTAAGGCGCGATTGCCGGCGACAAGCAGCTATGCCGCTGAGGGAGATCGGGAATGACCAATTCCGCCGTTCGTATTCTGATCGTCGACGACGAACCGCCGATCCGCAAGCTTTTGCGCGTAGGCCTGTCGACCCAGGAATATGCGGTGAGCGAGGCGATGAATGCGAAGGTGGCCATGGAGCTGGTCAGTGAGGACAAGCCCGATCTCGTCGTTCTCGATCTCGGCCTGCCGGATATGTCGGGGCATGATCTTCTGGCGAAATGGCGCGGCGAAGGGCTGGCGCTGCCGGTCATCATTCTCTCTAGCCGCACGGATGAGGCGGGTATCGTCAAGGCGCTGGAACTGGGGGCGGATGACTATATCACCAAGCCTTTCGGCATGAACGAACTCGTCGCCCGCATCCGCGTCGCCCTGCGCCATCGTCTGCAAAGCCAGGGGGAGAGACCGGTGTTCCAGACCGGAGATCTTTCCGTCGATCTGGTCAGGCGCATCGTCAAGGTGGAGGATCGGGAGGTGAAGCTCTCGCCCAAGGAGTATGATATTCTGCGGGTTCTGGTGCAGCATGCCGGCAAGGTGCTGACGCACCGTTTCCTGCTGGAGCATGTATGGGACGAACTGACCGATGTGCAATATTTGCGGGTCTATGTGCGCCAGCTTCGCCAGAAGATCGAAAAAATCCCGGATCAGCCGCGCTATATCCTGACGGAAACCGGGGTCGGTTACCGGCTGCAGGAGGTATGAGGGCGCCGCAAGGCGCCGCCCTCCGATAGTTTAAACGGCGGCGCAGATCGACAGGAATTCGTCCACATCGGCCTCGGTCGTCGCAAAGCTGGTGACCATGCGGATCAGCACTTCGTCCTTGCCGACCTTTTCCGGCATGTCGCGCGGCTCCAGCCAGTCATAGAACTTCGCACCCTTTGCCGTGGCGGCTTCTGCGGCGGCCTTTGGCAGAATGGCAAAAACTTCATTGGCCTGGGTCGGCCAGGCAAGGCGGGCGCTGTTCAGCGAAGCGAAACCGGCGCGCAGCCGGTTGGCCATGGCGTTGGCGTGGCTGGCGAGGCCGAGCCACAGGTCGTCCTGCAGATAGGCCTCGAACTGCGCGGCGATGAAGCGCGATTTCGAAAAAAGCTGGGCGGTGCGCTTGCGCAGGAAGGAAAAATCCCGGGCGAGCGAGGGATCGAAGAAGACGATGGCTTCCGCACACCAGCAGCCATTTTTCGTGCCGCCGAAAGACAGGACGTCGACGCCGCGTTTCCAGGTCATTTCGGCGGGCGTGGTGTCGAGGGCAGCCAGCGCGTTGGCGAAACGCGCGCCGTCCATATGCAGCGGCAGGCCGTTGTCTTTTGCGATTTTGGCGATGGCGTCGATTTCGTCGAGTGTGTAGACCGTGCCGGCCTCGGTCGCCTGCGTCATGGTGATGGCTGCGGCGCGGCCGTGATGCACGGCATCCTGCGGATAACGCGCAATGCGCTCGATGAGGTTCTCCGGCAGCATCTTGCCGTTCGGTCCCTCGACGGCGACCATGCGCATGCCGGAAAAGAAATCCGGTGCGCCGCATTCGTCCTCGATCACATGGGCTTCGGAATGACAGAAGGTCAGGCCGCCGGCACGGGCGATGCTGGCCAGCGAAAGCGAATTGGCCGCCGTGCCGGTGGCCACGAAAAACACCGCGACCTCGCGCTCGAAAATCTCGTTGAAGCGCTTTTCGATGGAGAGATCGAGTTCGCTGGTGCCGTAAGCGGCGGCAAAGCGCGTGGATTCCCGTGAAAGCCGTTCGTTGACGGCAGGGTGGGCGCCGGCCCAATTGTCTGAAGCAAAAAACATCTCTGAAGGCTTTCCGATGGCTGGGGTTCTGGTTTGGGAATGCGTGGCGCGATGAACGGCAAAGTTCTATGACCTAAGATTGCGATTGGCAAATCCGGCAATGAAAGCAATGGCTCTGCGGGTCTTGCGATAAGAAAGTTTCGCGCAATAGGTCAGTATCGAAACTTCGCTGCAAAATGGGGCTTTCACTAATTGGATTCGCACCCTTGCTAAATTCGCCTGTTTCTGCCAAAATCCTCGTGAATTGAGACAGCTTTGCTGTCCTAAATTTGATCGAGCCGGATTGAATGCGGATTTTGCGGGAAGCGAAAATTCGTGGTCGAGCCGGATCTTCGCATGAAACCATGCAAGTAATTTTGCAGGAGGGACAAAAATGACGAACAAGCCGCAGGCGGAAATCGCCGCCGCCACCCTGACCACAGACTGTCCCACCGCGGCTGCGGCCGCACCCGTTTCTGCGAAAGCGCGTTTCGCGGGCGGTTTGCCGGAAAGGCAGGGTCTTTACGATCCGGCCAATGAACATGACGCCTGCGGCGTCGGCTTCGTTGCCCATATGAAGGGCGCCAAGTCGCACCAGATCGTCAAGGACGGCCTGTTCATCCTTGAAAACCTGACGCATCGCGGCGCCGTCGGCGCCGATCCCCTGATGGGCGATGGCGCGGGCATTCTCGTGCAGATTCCCGACCGTTTCTTCCGCGAGGAAATGGCGGCGCAGGGCGTGACGTTGCCGAAGGCCGGTGAATATGCCGTCGGCCACATCTTCATGCCGCGCGATCCTTCCCGCATCGAGCATTACAAGAAGGTCATCGTCGACGTCATCGGCGAAGAGGGGCAGCAGTTCCTCGGCTTCCGCGATGTGCCGGTCGACAATTCCTCGCTCTCCAAGGCGCCGGATATCGCAGCGACCGAACCGCACCACGTGCAGGTCTTCATCGGTGCCGGCCGCGATGCCGCGAGCAATGCCGATTTCGAGCGCAAGCTGTTCCTGATCCGCAAGGTGCTCTCCAACCGCATCTATGACGAGGGCGGCGGCAAGGAAACGCAGGATTTCTATCCCGTTTCCCTCTCTTCCTCGACCATCGTCTACAAGGGCATGTTCCTCGCCTATCAGGTGGGCGCTTATTACAAGGATCTGGCCGATCCGCGCTTCGAATCCGCCGTCGCCCTCGTGCATCAGCGTTTTTCGACCAACACCTTCCCGTCCTGGAAGCTGGCGCACCCCTACCGCATGGTCGCCCATAACGGCGAAATCAACACGCTGCGCGGCAACGTCAACTGGATGGCGGCGCGTCAGGCGTCGGTTTCCTCCGTGCTGTTCGGCGACGATATCTCCAAGCTCTGGCCGATCTCCTATGAAGGCCAGTCGGATACGGCCTGCTTCGACAACGCGCTCGAATTCCTCGTGCGCGGCGGCTATTCCATGGCCCATGCCGTGATGATGCTGATCCCGGAAGCCTGGGCCGGCAACCAGTCCATGTCGGCCGAGCGCAAGGCGTTCTACGAATATCACGCAGCGCTGATGGAGCCGTGGGACGGCCCGGCCGCCGTCGCCTTCACCGATGGCAAGCAGATCGGTGCGACGCTCGACCGTAACGGTCTGCGCCCGGCGCGTTACCTCGTCACCGATGACGACCGCATCATCATGGCGTCGGAAGCCGGTACGCTGCCGGTGCCGGAAGAGCGCATCGTCAAGAAGTGGCGTCTGCAGCCCGGCAAGATGCTGCTGATCGACATGGAAAAGGGCTCCATCGTTTCCGACGAGGAAGTGAAGCACGAGCTTGCCGCCAAGCACCCTTACCGCACCTGGCTCGACCGCACGCAGCTCATCCTCGAAGAGCTGAAGCCCGTCGAGCCGCGCGCGCTGCGCCGCGACGTGTCGCTGCTCGACCGCCAGCAGGCCTTCGGCTACACCAGCGAAGATACCAAGCTTCTGATGTCGCCAATGGCGACGACCGGTCAGGAAGCCATTGGCTCCATGGGCACCGATACGCCGATCTCGGCCATGTCGGAAAAGTCGAAGCTGCTTTACACCTATTTCAAGCAGAACTTCGCGCAGGTCACCAACCCGCCGATCGACCCGATCCGCGAAGAGCTTGTCATGAGCCTCGTGTCCTTCATCGGTCCGCGCCCGAACATTCTCGACCACGAAGGCGCTGCCCGCGCCAAGCGTCTGGAAGTGCGCCAGCCGATCCTGACCAATGGCGATCTGGAAAAAATCCGCTCCATCGGCCACACGGAAGACCGTTTCGACACCAAGACGCTCGACTTCACCTATGATGTGGAGCGCGGCGCGGAAGGCATGCCTGAAATGCTCGACCGCCTGTGCGAGCGGGCTGAATCGGCCGTACGCGGCGGTTACAACATCATCGTTCTCTCCGACCGCCAGCTCGGCCCGGACCGCATCGCGATCCCCGCCCTTCTGGCGACGGCCGCCGTGCACCATCACCTGATCCGCAAGGGTCTGCGCACCTCGGTCGGTCTCGTCGTGGAAACCGGCGAACCGCGCGAAATCCACCATTTCTGTCTGCTGGCCGGTTACGGTGCCGAGGCGATCAATCCCTATCTCGCCTTCGATACGCTGCTTGACATGCACAAGCACGGCGCCTTCCCGAAGGAAGTGTCCGACGACGAAGTCGTTTATCGCTACATCAAGGCGGTGGGTAAGGGCATCCTCAAGGTCATGTCCAAGATGGGCATTTCCACCTACCAGTCCTATTGCGGCGCGCAGATTTTCGACGCCATCGGCCTTTCCTCGGAATTCGTCGAGAAGTATTTCTTCGGCACCGCCACCTCCATCGAAGGTGTCGGCCTGACGGAGATTGCCGAAGAAACCGTAACGCGCCACACGGCTGCCTTCGGCAAGGACCCGATCCTTGCCAACACGCTCGATATTGGCGGCGAATACGCCTATCGCATGCGCGGCGAAAGCCACGCCTGGACGCCGGATGCGGTCGCCTCGCTGCAGCACGCCGTGCGCGGCAACAGCCAGGATCGCTACCGCGAATTCGCCGGCATGGTGAATGAGACGGCGCTGCGCATGAACACCATTCGCGGCCTGTTCAAGGTCAAGTCGGCGGAAGCGCTTGGCCGCAAGCCGGTTTCCATCGACGATGTCGAGCCGGCGGCTGATATCGTCAAGCGGTTCTCGACTGGCGCCATGTCCTTCGGCTCGATCAGCCGCGAGGCGCATACCACGCTTGCGATTGCCATGAACCGCATCGGCGGCAAGTCCAACACGGGTGAGGGCGGCGAAGAATCCGACCGTTACATGCCGCTGTTGAACGGCAAGCCGAACCCGGAACGCTCGGCCATCAAGCAGATCGCTTCCGGACGCTTCGGTGTGACGACGGAATATCTCGTCAATGCCGATATGCTGCAGATCAAGGTGGCGCAGGGCGCCAAGCCCGGCGAGGGCGGCCAGCTGCCCGGCCATAAGGTGGATGCGACGGTTGCCAAAACCCGTCACTCGACCCCGGGTGTCGGCCTCATCTCGCCGCCGCCGCATCACGATATCTACTCCATCGAAGATCTGGCGCAGCTGATCTACGACCTGAAGAACGTCAACCCGGAAGCCGATGTTTCGGTGAAGCTGGTGTCGGAAGTCGGCGTCGGCACGGTTGCTGCCGGTGTCGCCAAGGCGCGTGCCGACCATATCACCGTTGCCGGTTTCGATGGCGGCACGGGTGCTTCGCCGCTCACCTCGCTGAAGCACGCCGGTTCACCATGGGAAATCGGTCTTGCCGAAACCCAGCAGACGCTGGTGCTGAACGGCCTTCGCTCGCGCGTTGCCCTGCAGGTGGATGGTGGTCTGAAGACCGGCCGAGACGTCATCATCGGCGCGCTGCTCGGTGCGGATGAATTCGGCTTTGCCACCGCGCCGCTGATCGCGGCCGGCTGCATCATGATGCGCAAGTGCCATCTCAATACCTGCCCGGTGGGCGTGGCCACGCAGGACCCGGTTCTGCGCAAGCGCTTCAAGGGCACGCCGGAACATGTCATCAACTACTTCTTCTTCGTGGCCGAAGAAGTGCGCGAAATCCTCGCTTCGCTTGGCGTTACCAGGCTGGACGAGATCATCGGCGCTTCCGAGCTGCTCGAGAAGGACGAGATGCTGGCGCACTGGAAGGCCAAGGGACTGGATTTCAGCCGCATCTTCCACAAGGTCGAAGCTCCGAAGGAAGCAACCTTCTGGACCGAGCGCCAGAAGCACCCGATCGACGATATTCTCGACCGCAAGCTGATCGAGAAGTCGCTGCCCTCGCTCGAAAACCGCGAACCCGTAGTTTTCGAAGTGCCGATCAAGAACGTCGACCGTTCCGCCGGTGCCATGCTGTCAGGCGCGCTTGCCAAGCGCTGGGGTCACAAGGGCCTGAAGGACGATACGATCCACGTCACCCTCAAGGGGACGGCGGGTCAGTCCTTCGGCGCGTTCCTCGCACGCGGCATCACCTTCGATCTGGTGGGTGACGGTAACGATTATGTCGGCAAGGGCCTTTCGGGTGGCCGCATCATCGTGCGTCCGCCGGAAAACACCCGTATCGTTGCGGAAAACTCGATCATCGTCGGTAATACCGTTCTTTACGGCGCGATCACCGGCGAGTGCTATTTCCGTGGCGTGGCTGGCGAGCGTTTCGCGGTGCGTAACTCCGGCGCGGTCGCGGTTGTCGAAGGTGTCGGCGACCACGGTTGCGAATATATGACCGGCGGCATCGTCGTTGTTCTCGGTGAAACGGGCCGCAACTTCGCGGCCGGCATGTCCGGCGGCGTGGCTTACGTTCTCGACGAAAAGGGAGATTTCGCCACCCGCTGCAACATGGCCATGGTCGAGCTGGAGCCGGTTCCGGAAGAAGACGATATGCTGGAGAAGCTGCACCATCACGGCGGCGACCTCATGCACAAGGGACGCGTGGACGTTTCCGAGGACATGACGCGCCACGACGAGGAGCGTCTCTACCAGCTGATCTCCAACCACTTCCATTACACGAACTCGTCGCGCGCCAAGGATATACTCGACCGCTGGAGCGAGTTCCGTCCGAAGTTCCGCAAGGTCATGCCGGTCGAATACCGTCGTGCGCTTGAGGAAATGGAGCGCATGCGCATGGGCGTGGCGGCGGAGTAATCCGCCGCGTGAGGATACTACAGCAACTGGTCTCGCTGATGATCGCGGTCGCCGTTCCCACGGCGATCACCTGGACGAGTGGCGAGACCGGATTTGAGTTCATCGTGCTGGGGGCGGCTTTTGGTTTCGCTTACTGGTACTGGGGCCCGACAGGCGCTCCGCTTTGATGTGAGGACATAAACGTGGGCAAGGTTACAGGTTTTCTGGAGATCGACCGGCAGGTGGGCAAGTATCAGCCCGCATCGGATCGTATCCGCCATTTCCGCGAATTCACCATTCCGATGTCGGATGCCGAGGTGCAGAAGCAGGCGGCGCGCTGCATGGATTGCGGCATTCCCTACTGTCATGGCCCGACGGGCTGTCCCGTGCACAACCAGATCCCTGACTGGAACGATCTGGTCTATAACAACAACTGGGAAGAGGCGATCCGCAACCTCCATTCCACCAACAACTTCCCGGAATTTACCGGTCGCGTCTGTCCCGCGCCCTGTGAGGAGGCTTGCACGCTGAACCTCGAGGATGCGCCGGTCGCCATCAAGACCGTGGAACAGGCGATTGCCGACAAGGCCTATGAGCTGGGCTTCATCGTGCCGAAGCCGGCGACGATCCACACCGGCAGACGAGTCGCCATCATCGGTTCTGGTCCTTCGGGCATGGCGGCTGCGCAGCAGCTTGGCCGCGCCGGCCACGAGGTTCATGTCTATGAGCGCGAATCCAAGCCCGGCGGCCTGCTGCGTTACGGCATCCCGGACTTCAAGATGGAGAAGAACTTCATCGACCGCCGTGTCGAGCAGATCAAGGGTGAAGGCGTCACCTTCCATTGCGGCGTCAATGTCGGCGTCGATGTGACGGTCGAGGCGCTTCTGGCCGACCACGATGCGGTGCTTTATTGCGGCGGTTCGGAAACCCCGCGCCCGGCCGGTATCGGCGGCGCCGATCTGCATGGCGTCTACGATGCCATGCCCTATCTCGTGCAGCAGAACCGCCGCGTCGGTCGCGAAAATATCGACAGCGTCGGCTGGCCGGCCGATCCGATTCTTGCCGGCGGCAAGCATGTCGTCGTTGTCGGCGGCGGCGATACCGCATCTGACTGCGTCGGTACGGCTTTCCGTCAGGGTGCGGTGAAGGTTACACAGCTCGACATCCGCCCGATGCCGCCGGAAAAGGAAGACAAGCTGGCGGTCTGGCCCTTCTGGGCGACCAAGATGCGCACCTCGTCCTCGCAGGCCGAAGGCGCCATCCGCGAGTTCCAGGTGGCGACGCTCGAATTCGTTGGCGAAGACGGCGTGTTGACTGGCGTGAAGTGCTGTCAGGTGGATGACCGCCGCAAGCCGATTGCCGGCACGGAATTCATCATCAAGGCCGATCTCGCCTTCATCGCCATCGGCTTTTCCGGTCCCTTCACGGACAGCGTGCTGAAGGAAATGGACGGCAAGCTGACGCTCAACACCGACCGTCGCGGCTCCACCAATGTGATCGCCAACGAAACGGACTATAAGACCTCGGTCGACAAGCTGTGGGCGGCGGGCGACGTGCGCCGTGGCCAGTCGCTGGTGGTCTGGGCAATCCGCGAAGGCCGTCAGGCGGCGCGTGCGATCGATGAAGCGCTGATGGGTGCGACCGTTCTTCCGCGCTAAGCACCGAAGGTAATACGAGCCGGAAAGGCCTGTTGCAGACACAACAGGCCTTTTCTTTTGGCTGCGAAAATGAGGGCTTCTTCTTCAGCAATAGGGAAGGGTGATACGGAAGCAGGCGCCACCGGTGGAAGCATCGCTGATGGTAATCTCTCCGCCGTGATAACGGACGATTTCCTGCACGAGGTTGAGCCCGAGCCCGGTGCCGCGATCTTTCGGTCGCAGGCGGTGGAAGGCATCGAAAACCAGTTCCCGGTCCTCCTCGGGAATACCATTGCCTTCATCGGCTATCTCAATCACCCGGTTTGTCGCCACCCTTATCGTGATCGTGCCGCGATTGCCGCCATGTTCGATGGCGTTTTGTACGATGTTCATCAGGGCGCGCTGCAACGAAGCGTCGTCGGCAAGGGCGAGGATAGGCTCTTCCTCCGGTTCGAAGGACAGCGCATATCCCTGTGATATGGCGAGCGGGGCCATATCGGCGACGACCGATCTGCACAGGGTGACAAGATCAAGGGGAACCAGAGGGGCCTTCTGCCCGCCAAGGCGCTGCAAATCGAGTAATTGTTCGGCCAGAACCGCGATACGGCTTGCATCCGCCAATATTCTGCTGCGGGCCGGGCCGTCCAGCAAGGTTTCCACCCGGGTCTGGAGGATGGCGACGGGGGTTCGCAATTCATGGGCGGCATCGAGAATGAAGCGCTTGTGCCGTTCGTAGCCATCGTCCAGCCGCTTCAACGCGCCGTTGACGGCATGGACGAGCGGCTGCACCTCCCGTGGAATATCGCCATCCGGCAATCGGTATCCGCGTCTGTCGATATCGATGGTTTCCGCCGTGCGAGCGATGGTGGAAAGGGCGCGAAATTCCCTGCGGATGATCCAGGGGATGGTCACGACTGTCACGATGGACATGAGAATGAGGACAGGCATGATCAATATGTTCGAGAACATCAGAACGGGGAAGGTCATGCTGAACGGCCCGCCTTTGCCGATCATGACGAATTCTCCCGCCGGTCCCGAAGCACGGCGCACGACGGCAATGCGCACCACGGCGAGGTAGGAATAGGACAGCGCCGCGTCGCGCACGTCGGAGACCCTGATGTCGCTCAGCTGCTGATCCATGTTGCTGAATGCCTCGGGCACCTGCCCGCCCTGCACGATTTCACCTTTTTCGCTGACCGCGACGAACCAGAAATCAGAGGTATTGTTGCGCAGGTTGATGAATTCGGGCGTTTCTTGGAGAACCAGCCGATTGTCCTCATTCCGTATGATCGCGTTGGCGGTTATCTGGGCAGCCTCCGGGCTGAGCAGCGCGCTGCCTGCGCCGCCGCTCGACATATAGGTGACAATGGCGGCGGTGACGAAGAAGAGGCTGCCGATCTGGAACAGCAGCAGTTGAATGGTGAGCCGGCGCTTGAGCGATTTTCTTCTGGTCAGCCTCACGAGGTTGCCCTCAGCAGATAACCGACGCCGCGAATGCCGTGGACCTCAAGGCCCGCATCCGCGGCCGCCAATTTGCGGCGCAGGCGGGAAATATGGGAATCGAGTGCATTGGACTGGATTTCATCGTCGAAATTATAAACGGCTTCCTCGAGCAATGAGCGCAGCACCGTTCTGCCCTGTCGCCGCAACAGGGCTTCGAGGATCAGCAGTTCGCGTCTGGTCAGCGGAAGGAATTCGCCTTTAATACGCACTTCGCGGGTTTCGAAGCAGAATTCCAGCCTGCCCAGTTTTGCCGTCATCGTCACGGTGCCGGCCGGCCGGCGCATCAGGGCGCGGATGCGCGCAAGCAGTTCCTCGACCGCGAATGGCTTGGCCAGATAATCGTCCGCACCGAGGTTCAGGCCATTCACCCGATCCACAAGCGCGCCCTGCGCCGTCAGCACGATGACGGGCGGGGTGACGGGCAGGAGCCGCAAATCTTCGATAAGCTGGATGCCGTCACCATCTGGCAATTGCCGGTCGAGCACGACAAGGTCGTGGACGCCGTCCATGATGGCGTGACGGGCAAGATCGAGCGTGCCGACCGTATCCACGATAATATCGAACCGGTGGAGCGCGGCGGACAGGGCTGCTGCCATTTCGCGTTCGTCTTCAACAAGCAGCAGGCGCATGAATTCATCTCGGTATTGTCCGGCGTACCTTCCGGAAAGGGGCGCGGCGAAAGGCAAAAAACGACGGCGCCGCTGACGCTACGAACAAGCGAGGCGTCGCCGTCAAATAGATGTCGCCATGCAAAAAGGGGAGCGGGGATGGTGGATGGCCAACCCTGCATTCCTGCAAAGCTGTACCTATCCTGTCATGTGGGGATTGCCTAAACATTACGCCCGCTGCGGGCCGTCAGGCCGCTGCGAAAGCGCTTATTGTTTTGCCTGTGTGGTATCGGGCGCCACACGATAGTCATCGATGCGGCCTGCCGGTGCATCGGCCATCTCGCCCCGCTTGGTCAACCTTTCGCGTGGCGATTCCACCACGGATACGCGTGTCGGTCCGGCGGCCAAAGGGGCATCGCCCAGCAGCTTGTCGCCGCCATCGAGATTGGGATCGGTGAGACTGATAGGCTGGGTGCGTACCTGCCCGGCATCGATGCCAAGTGCAGGCAGGGAGGTGAGCGCCGGCAGATTGCTGCCGTCCAGTTTCACGAGGTCCGGCCCAGCGCTATCGAGGTGCCGGCGCACGAATTTTTCGACGTAGAATGCAAGCTTGCGTTTGCCGGCTTGGGTCATGCCGATGCCATCAGCCTCGCGCAGGCGCGCCTGCTGGCCGTTCATGTCGTAACCGGTAATGACGAATTTTCCCGCCTCATCGACGAAACCGTCCCATACGTCCACGAATTCGCCGCCATATTTCTCGACATGGCTGCGATAAAGCCGGTTGAAACCGACGAGATCGGCCGAAAGCGACGGCGACTGGAAGGCGGGCAGGCCAACCCACAAGAGCGGCACCTTTTGGCGTCCGGCAAGGGCCAGAAGCTCATCGATCCGCCGCTCATATTCCTTGAACCAGACCTCTGTGCCGAATTTTTCCCTGATATCGCCGATCTGCATCTGCTGGCGATCGTTCGATCCCATCATGATGACGATGGTGGCCGGTTTGGTCTCGTTGATGAATTGCGGCAGGTTGGTAAACCAGTCATAATAATCGGTGCGGACGAGGCCGGAAGAACCATTGGCACGCACATCGACGGCGATTGCAGGCGAACTGGCGAAGGCATTGACCAGTTCTTCCCCCATGCCGCCGGCAAGAAAATCGCCGATAACCAGAACGCGCCGCGCATTTTCAAGCTTGGCGGCAGGCTCCGGCTTTGCGGTTCGCATCTGCACCACCGAGGGCGCTTTTCTGGCGGGTTGCGGGCGGGTGACCGATCTTTCACGGGGAGCAGACGGAAAGTCGCGGCGGTTGCGGGGCTGGTATTCGCGCCCGGATCCGCCTTCGCGGCCCACCGGCCTGCCAAAGAGCATTTCAAACAGGGTGCGCCGTTGCTCCTGGGCGAAGCTTTCGGAAGGAACGAGCGGCACGACAAGGACAGCGGAAAGAAGGACGGCGCAGAAACGCCAGCCGATTCTTCCGTTTTTTTCCGCAGGTTTCCTACTCATGACATCGACCCTTCCGGATATTTCGGCGGCGTTTCTTAACAGCCGCCGAATTCGCCGGCACATTATCAGTTGCGAAGGGCTCTCAGCAACCGCTGCGACGGCTGGCCGTCGGTTTCCATACCCATGCGCGACTGGATGGCGCTGATGGCGGCCTTCGAGCCGGAACCGAAGTTCCCATCGACTTCGCCGTCATAATAGCCGAGTTCTTTCATGCGGGTCTGCAGCTCGAATTTTTCACGAATGTCCAGCGTCCCATCGGGGCGCGGCCATTTCTGCTGCATGCCGCCATAACCGGCGATCTCATCCGCAAGCAGGCCGACGGCGAGCGCATAGCTGTCGGAGGCGTTGTATTTCTTGATGGTGAAGAAGTTCTTCATCATCAGGAAGCCGGGGCCGTTTGCTCCGCCCTGCAATTTCAGCATGGCGCGATCGGAGCCACGCGTGAAGTTCTTGCCGTTCGGGCGGGCGAAGCCGAGCTTCGTCCATTCCGCAATGGTCTTCGTCTGCCCTTCATAACGGGCGCCGCCACGCGGAACGGCGGTTTCATAACCCCAGGTCCGGCCCGGTTCCCAGCCGTTCTTGGAAAGAAGATTGGCAGCAGTTGCCAGCGCGTCCGGAACGGAGTGCCAGATGTCGCGCTTGCCGTTGCCATCCGCATCCACCGCATAAAGCAGGTAGCTGGTGGGAATGAACTGGGTATGACCCATCGCGCCCGCCCAGGAGCCTGTCAGCTGTTTCGGCGTAACATCGCCCGCCTGGAGAATCTTCAGAGCGGCGATCAATTGCGTCCGCGCGAATTTGGCGCGTTTGGGATCGGAATAGGCGAGCGTTGCCAGCGCCTGCGGGATATTGTGCAGCCGCTCCGGTTTTTCGAGAACCGCGCCGTAATTCGATTCCATCGACCAGATAGCGAGAATGATGTGCTTGTCGACGTTGAAGTTGCGCTCGATCCAGTTGAGGGTCGTCGCGTGTTTCATCTTCATCTCGCGGCCGATCCGCACCGTGTACGGATTGACGCGGGAATCGAGATAATCCCAGATCTGCGTGGTGAATTCCGGCTGGAAGGTGGCCTTGCGCAGCGCATCCGGATCCGGCTCGCTGACACCGGCAAAGGCCTTCTGATAGGTCGCCTTGCTAATGCCTTCTTTCGCGGCTGTTGCATAAAACTGGTTGATCCACTGACGGAATCCCTGATCGGCGCGGGCTGAAACGGGCGCCAGCGAGATTGCCAGGCCTGCAACCACCATGCAGCCGAATTTGCGGACATCTGAAAGGATCATCTTTGTCATCGTCTGTCTTTCGTTCTCTCGAATGTCATTTCGATTGCGAAAACGCATCGGGCGTCATCATGGATAACAAAAGAACGTCAACAAATTCTTTACCATTAATAGATGGTAGCGTCACCCTTTACAAAACGTTGTTATTTTTGAAATAACAACAGCGTGCGGGGATTGTGATCAAGTTTTATCTCTCAGGAGGGATATGTGGTAGAACAGAAGAAAATTCGGAAGGCCGTATTTCCGGTCGCAGGTCTCGGCACGCGTTTCCTGCCCGCAACCAAGGCGGTTCCGAAAGAAATGCTCACCGTCGTCGACAAGCCGGTCATTCAATACGTCGTCGATGAGGCGGCGGAAGCGGGCATCGAGCATTTTGTATTTGTCACCGGCCGCGGCAAGGCGGTGATCGAAGATTATTTTGATATTCAATTTGAACTTGAACAGATGCTGCGCGAGCGCAACAAGAATGCCGAGCTGACATTGCTGGCCGGCCTTCTGCCCAAGGCGGGCACCGCAAGCTTCACGCGCCAGCAGGTGCCGCTCGGTCTTGGCCATGCGGTCTGGTGCGCCCGTGATATCGTCGGTGACGAGCCTTTCGCGGTGCTCTTGCCCGATATGATCATGCATTCGCAGAAAAGCTGCCTGAAGGGCATGGTCGAACTTTACGACCAGACCCAGGGCAACGTCATCGCGGTGCAGGAATGCGCTCCCGACCAGACGCATAAATACGGTATCGTCGGTGTTGGCGACACCGTCGGCGAAGGTTTCAAGATCACTGAAATGGTCGAAAAGCCTGCCAAGGGTACGGCGCCGTCGAATTTCTACATCAACGGCCGTTATATTCTTCAGCCCGAGATTTTCGACATTCTCGAAAATCAGGAGCGTGGCGCCGGCAATGAAATCCAGCTGACGGACGGCATGCTGACGCTTGCCAGGTCGCAGCAGTTCTCCGGCTATCATTTCCGCGGCCAGACCTTCGACTGCGGCGCCAAGGATGGTTTCATCCTTGCCAACGTCGCCTTCGCGCTGGAGCGTGGCGATATTCGCCCTGCGATCGAAGAGCCGATCAAGGCGCTGATCGACGGGTTGAAGTAATCTATCAGAACAGAAACGGGATCCCGGCCTTCGCGCCGGGATTTCTTTTTGGCCGAAGCCTATCGCTTGAGGACAAGTCCTGCGCCGACGCGCAGCTCGCTGCTGTCATAAACCGGCGTCCACTGGTAGCTGACGTCCGCCGTCAGGTCGAGATAGCGGTTCAGCCCCCAGGTCAGGCCGGCGCCTGCGGTATATTCCACGGCATTTTCCATGTCGGAAGAGGGGAATGTGCGATGCACGATCTGCCCCGTCAGGCGGGCAACGAGGTTGCTGCGCAATTCGTGGGTCAGGCCGGCATCCAGCCGATAGGAAATCCAGCCACCCTGCGGTCCGCCGGCAAAGTCCTCTATCGTCGTGCGCAGGCCGAGATTGACATTGGTGCCGCGCTGGGGTGACCAGTTGAGTTCGCCATCCAGCGTCATTGCGCCGATCGAGGCGAGGCGATCGTCGTCATATTGCTTGCGCAGATAACCGATGGCGGCCTCGCCGCGGGTCTTCTCGCCAAGATCGACTTCCGCGCCGACCTTTGCCCCATAGGCATTGGAGGAGCGGGCATAGCCCGAATTGTCGAGACGCCTGTCATATTTGGTCGTGCCGGCATTCAGTTCGAGGAAGGGGATGAGCGCCGGCGACAATTCATAGCCGATGCGTCCGCGCAGGTTCGCGCCGTTCTGATCGCGGTCACTGAGGCTGATCGGCCGGCCGTCGACGCCTTTCGCATCCGTATAGACCGTGCGCGACAGATCGAGCGCCGCCAGACCGCGCAACTTGCCGAAATCCCGCTCTATCGACGCGCTGGTGGTGAAGCGGTGTTCGCCGCCCTGCACGGCAGCGCCGGTGAGAGCATTGGGGTCCGTCGTGTCCTCGCGGCTGAATTCATAACCGGCCTTGAGATTGGCCGTCGTTTCTTCGCCGAGATCAAGGCGCAGATCGGCCTCTATCCTGGCCCGGGGTTCCTCGCCGTCCTTGTCGCTGCCGAAATTTCTCTCCCAGGCGCCGTCGCCGGTCACCGTCAAAGCGTGACGGGACCAGTCGCTGGTGAGCGTACCGCGTATGCCCGTCGTCAGATAATTGCGCCTGGAAGGACCGCCGGTATTCGTCTGCTTTTCCGTATTGATCGTCTGGCTGATTGAAGGCCGTAGCAGGAATGTGCCGAGCCGGATGCCGGGCGTCTGGCCGGGTTCGGTCGCTATCCGGGGATTTTCGCCCCCGTCCACTGTCGGCTCATAGGGGTTTTCGGCCTCGGCATAGGGTTGGCCCGCGTCGTCCTGCTGTTCGTAAATCGGATCGCCGGGATTGTTGGAGGGACGCCACAGTTGCGGTGCGGGCGTGGGCGTAGCTGTGGCCGGGACAGTGCCAGTGCTCACCCTACTGTCCGTCGCCGGTATGGAGGAAGCTGCTCCGTCGGCGGCAGAAGCGGCGCCCGGCAAGACGGGTATGGCTGTCGTTGCAGTCTGCGCGAAGGCGTTTCCCTGCGGGTAAAAAATCGTGCAGGCGAGCAGCAGGGTTGCTGCTTTCCGCGACGTCGGCAGACGTGTGGCGGTGCCCTTCACATTCATTCCTTTTCACCCGGCGAGTTTGGCCGATGCCGGATCGAAGGACCACCAAGACATCTCCTCAGGCCCGATGAGTGGCAGGCTGATGAAATGACATGAAGAAACCAGGGACCAGACAGGCGACGCAAGTTTTAACATCGCTTTAACAATAGGTTTTTTATGGTTAACAGTTGATAAAGATCGCTGGGATTTCAGTGTTATGGCAGGCGAGGGAAAAGCAGCGACATCCCTCGCTGAATCGGGCGGCTCGATTTCACTCACCTCGATTACTGGAGAAGAATAGTCATAAATGCAAAAAAATTCTAATATGAGAAGATTAAAACGTTTCAATTTGGCACGGAATCGCCCTATAGTTTATAGGGGCTGATCTTCTATTGCTCAGCAAGTGGTATTGAATTTTATTTTGTGTGACAGTGTCGTTTCATGAATCCCGTTTTGAACGCCAAGCAGGTCGGTTTTTATTGTTGGGATATTGCCAATGACCGTTTCTATCTAGACGAAGTATGTGCTGAACTCTTCGGGATTCCACTGCGGCAGGCGATGCAGGGCATCAGCATTTTTCAGATGCTTGAAAAAGTGGACCTGGATCACCGAAACCGTGTGATCGAAACGGCATTGATTACCCTGAAGGCCGCGAGTTTTTATAATCAGGAATATGCCGTGCGCCGCAGCGACGGCTCGGTCTCATGGGTAAGGACGCTCGGGCGATATCTGGTCGACGAGGAAAACATCCCTTTCAAGCGGCTTGGAACGATGGAGGAGATTTCTCCGCCGGACCGGCGTCATTGATGACATGCCGTTGTACCGACACCGTTGAGCATTTTCGGGCGACATCTACTAAAACCCGGTGCCTGTCGGCTGGAGAGTGGACTTATTCCGGCTGAAAGAGTAACAGTCGGCCATGATTACGCGCGCCGTCAAACTGGTCGAAGACAATGCCATCGAATCCGCCGTGCGGACGATTTCGATGGAGCGGGCTGGCCTTGCCGCCCTTGAGGATGCTCTGAGGAACGGTCTTTCCGACCCCTTCTGCAAAGCGATCGAGACCATCGGCCAGTCGAATGGTCGTCTCATCATTACCGGGGTTGGGAAAAGCGGCCACATAGGCGCGAAGCTTGCCGCCACCTTCGCCTCCACCGGGACGCCTGCGTTTTTTGTGCATGCGGCGGAGGCCAATCACGGCGATCTCGGCATGATCGGCGGCGATGATGTGGTGCTGGCCATTTCCAAGGGCGGCGAAAGCGCGGAACTGCGCAGCATCATCAACTATTCGCGCCGTTTCTCCATTCCGCTGATCGCGCTCACCTGTTCGGAAAATTCATCGCTGGCACAGGCTTCCGACATCGTGCTGCTGGTTCCCAATGAACAGGAAGCCTGCCCGCTTGGCCTTGCGCCCACGACCTCTACGTTGATGCAGCTTGCGCTGGGCGATGCCCTTGCCGTTGCGCTGCTGGAGGCGCGCAATTTCACCGCGGGCGATTTCAAGGTGTTTCATCCCGGCGGCAAGCTGGGGGCGAGCCTGACGCTGGTCAGCGATATCATGCATACCGGCGATCGTGTGCCGCTGGTCAGCAAGGGAACGGCCATGCCGGAAGCGGTCGGGGTTCTCTCCCGCAAGCATTTCGGCTGTGTCGGCGTTCTGGACGAGGATGGCCGCCTGTGCGGCATCGTCACCGAGGGCGATATGGCGCGCAACCTGTCGCGCAACCTCGCCGAGATGACGGTCGACGATATCATGACCCGCACGCCGAAGACCGTCAAAAAATCGGTGCTGGCGACCAGCGCACTGGCGACGCTGGAAAAATTCCACATTGGCGCGCTGATCGTCATCGATGACGACAACCGGCCCATCGGGCTGGTGCATTTCCACGATCTCTTGAGAATTGGTGTGGCTTGAAGCCACCGCCGATCCTGACAAAGCTGATCCTGAAAACTTATCGATCTAACGGCTCGATTGTCAGCGTGCGTCCGCGTGCGGAAGCGATCCTCACCCGGGTGCCGGCCGGCAGGTCTTCGCCGTTGACCGGCCACCAGGTATCGTCCAGCCTGATCCGGCCACGCCCTTCGACAATCGGTTCCTGAAGGGTCGCGGTGCGGCCGACAAGGCTTGCCTCACGCTGGTTGAGGAAGGGCTCGTCGCTTGCCGCCCGGTTCCTGCCAAAATATTTCCGGCCGAGCAGGGCGAAGACGACGGAAAGCGCGGCAAACAGCACCAGCTGCAATTGCCAGGCCCAGAATGCCGCATCCCATAAAAGCAGCGAGACCGCGCCGATAACCAGCGCGGCGAGGCCGATCCAGATCAGGAACACGCCGGGAGCGATGAGTTCGGCGGCCAGAAGCACGAAGGCGACGATCCACCAGCTCCATGGTCCCAGCTCAGTGGCAAGCCGTTGCAGCATCATCACTTCTCCGACGAGGAACCGAAGGGATTGCCGGGGATCGTGACGTTGATGCTCTGGCCGGAAGGCCGCGTCGGCGGCACGGAGCGGGACGGTGTGGAGGCGGCAGGCGCAGTCGGCGCATCGCCCCTGTCGCCGAAAACCTCTTTCGCAATCGTGCCGATGCCGCCGAGGGAGCCGATCAGCGCCGAAGCCTCCATCGGCATCAGCACGATCTTGGAATTCTTCGCCGTGCCGATCTCCGCCAGAGCCTCGGTATATTTCTGGGCGACGAAATAGTTGATGGCGTGGACATTGCCGGCGGCGATGGCTTCCGAGACCATGCGGGTTGCATTGGCCTCGGCTTCGGCCAGACGCTCACGCGCCTCGGCATCGCGGAATGCAGCTTCGCGCTGGCCTTCCGCCTCCAGAATGGCGGATTGCTTTGCGCCTTCCGCGCGCAGGATCTGGGCATTGCGGGCGCCTTCGGCTTCCAGCACCTGCGCGCGTTTTTCGCGCTCGGCCTTCATCTGCCGCGCCATGGAATCGACGAGATCCTTCGGCGGCGCGATGTCCTTGATTTCGATGCGGGTGACCTTGATGCCCCATGGTCCCACCGCCTCATCCACCACGCGCAGCAGGCGATCGTTGATGGCGTCGCGGTTCGACAGCAATTCGTCGAGGTCCATCGATCCCATCACCGAACGGATATTGGTCATGGTGAGGTTTTCGATGGCCATTTCCAGATTGGCGATCTGGTAAGCGGCCTGCGCGGCATTGAGGACCTGATAGAAGGTGACGGCGTCGGCGGAGACGCTGGCATTGTCGCGGGTGATGACTTCCTGTGTCGGTATATGAAGGACCTGCTCCATCACGTTCATTTTCGAACCGATGGTTTCAAAGAACGGCACGATGAGGTTCAGGCCCGGCTCGAGCGTGCGGGTGTAGCGCCCGAACCGTTCAACCGTGTAGCGATGCCCCTGCGGCACGGTCTTGATGCCGGCAAACAGCACCAGAATAACGAGAACCACCGCTGCCATGACGACGATGTCGAAACCGCCCAATGCAATCATCACTTTCCTCCTGATCAGAACCGTCCGGGTTTTACCCCGGCATCGTTATGGCAAGATTACACCCATCCTTGCAACTCCCGCCGCACAACCTTTTCGAGAACATTCATGCCCTCGGCGCTGTCGTTCAGGCAGGGAATATGGGTAAATTTCTCTCCGCCATTATGCAGGAAAATCTCGCCCGCTTCACCGGCGATTTCTTCCAGTGTCTCAAGACAATCCGAGACGAAGCCGGGATTCATCACGGCGATGCGCTTGATGCCTTCCAACGCCAGCTTTTCCACGGTCTTGTCGGTATAGGGCTGCAACCATTCTTCCGGCCCGAAACGGGACTGGAAGGTGATCATGAAATTTTTCCCTGTCCGTCCCAGCGCCTCGCGCAGCAGACGGGCGGTTTTCTGGCAGTGGCAATAATAGGGATCGCCCTTTTTGAAATAGGATTGCGGAATGCCGTGGAAAGAGGTGATCAGCATCTCCGGTTCCCAGTCCAGCGTCGCCAGATGGTTTTTGACGGAGGCGGCGAGCGCCTCAATATAGGCCGGATCGTCGTGATAGGGCGGTACGGTGCGGATGGCGGGCTGCCAGCGCAGCTTCATCAGATGCTCGAAAGCCTTGTCGTTCACGGTTGCCGTGGTCGATGCGGCATATTGCGGATAAAGCGGAAAAAGCAGGATTTTTTCGCAACCCTGTTCCTTCAGCGCGTCGATCTTCGAGGCGATGGAAGGCTGGCCGTAACGCATGCCCCAGTCGACAGCGACATTGGGCAGGTCCTTCAGCGCTTCCGCCAGCAGCTCGCCCTGGCTGCGAGTATAGGTGCGCAGATAGCTTTCATTGCGCTCGTGGTTCCAGATTTCCTCATAGGCCTTGCCGACTTTCTGCGGGCGCTTGTTGAGGACAATGCCGTAAAGGATCGGATACCAGTAGAGACGCGACCATTCGATTACCCGCTTGTCGCTCAAGAATTCCGCCAGATAACGGCGCATCGGCCAATAGTCCGTACCGTCAGGCGTGCCGAGGTTGACGAGCAGGACGCCGACCTTGCCAAATGCCGTGCGGGGATGGTTTGCGGGGAGTGCGGATAGTTCTGTCGCCATGAATGACACCCTGAAACTCGGACTGGTTGTATGAAGGAGCGGTTCCGTTTCGGACAAGGGCGGAAACGCTCCATCTTCTGTTTATGCGCGCCGAACGCAAACCGCGACGGGGTTGGGCCGGCAATGCCCGAGCTATACGCTCGTGCCGTCAATTTGTTCACGTGTTCTAGACGAAATTTTTCAGGATTAAACCACCGGCGGAGGCTATTTGCGGGGCGGAGGGAGCCGCAGCATGCCCTTTGCCAAAATTTGATCTGTAAGGATTTGTTTTCAAAAGGAAAATAAGAAGCCGGCCCCGATCTCCCAAGGCCGGCTTCCTGTCTGCGGCAAATTGCCCTGTCTGTTCCTGTCCGGCTTATTGAGCCGGCAGTTCCAGCTCCTCGCCAATCTCGATGTGGTTCGGCTGCTTCAGCGTGTTTGCCTTGGCAATCCTGCTCCAGAGAGCGCCGTCGCCATATTTCTCTGCTGCGATCTTCCAGAGAGAGTCGCCTTTTTCAACGACATATTTGCTGGCGGCAGCAGCGGCTGCGGCGGGCGTCGTCGTGGCCGGAGCCGTGGCGGCCGGTGCTGTGGCAGCAGGTGCCGAGGGAGCGGGGGCCGGTGTGGCGGCCGGCGCAGGTGCGGTTGCGGCCGGCGCGGGTGCCGCAGGCTTTGCCGGAGCGACATAGCCCGCAGGCGTCACTTCGCTGATGCGGCCATCCGTGTAGGGCTTATAGGGGCTGTTGGCGGTGATGTAGGCCGCAACGGCTTCCTCGAGGTTGGGGCCGAAGTCATAGGCGTTGATGGCCTTGGTCGCAAAGACCTTGAAACCGTCGCCGCCGGTACGAACGTAATTATTGGCCGCGACGATATAGGTCTTGGCGGGATCGAGAGGCACGAAGGCGTCGCCTTCCTTGACCTCGACCGAAATGACACGGCCGCCGGCCGGCTTCGAGCGGTCGAAAGAATATTTCAGGCCGGAGACCTGCATGAAACGACCCGCGCCGTCGTCGATCTGGCTGACGCCGTTTTCGAGGGCGGCGCGAATATCCTCGCCCTTCAGCTGGAAGGTCGCGACGGTGTTCTGGAACGGCAGAACCGTCAGCACTTCACCCATGGAGACATCGCCGGCATCGATGGAGGAACGCAGGCCGCCGCTATTGGCGAAAGCGATGGTCACGCCCTGATCCTTGACGCGCGCCAGTGTCGCATCGGCCACCAGATTGCCCATGGAGCATTCCTTCACGCGGCAAACCTTGCGGTCTCCCTCGATCGGGCCTTCCGACGAGCCGACGACCTTCGATTTCAGAGCCTCGATCGGCGCCTTCAGCTCATCGATGCGTTTCAGCGTGGCTTCATCCGGCTTGAAAGAGGAGTCGATCAGGATTGGATCGCCCTTGCTTTCCTTGACCACGCCGCTGTCGTCGAAGACCACTTTGAGGTCGCCCAGATATTTGCTGTACTGCCCGGCCTGAACGACCGGAACCTTGTAGCCGCCGGGATTGTCGACGAGGGTAGGATAGGGGCCTTCGGCCTTCTGATCGGTGTTGGAAAGCAGCGTATGTGTGTGGCCGCCGACCACGACGTCGACGTCAGGGATTTTGGCGATGAATTCGAGATCGCGCGGATAGCCGACATGGGTCAGCGCAATGATCTTGTCGACGCCGTCCTGCTTCAGCTTCTGCACCTGCTCGCTGATTTTCGCGACATCTTCGGCGATGGTGATATTGGGACCGGGCGTTGCCAGTTCCGCCGTGTCGTTCGCGACCGCGCCGACGATACCGATTTTCTGTCCGCCGACTTCAAGCACGATGGACGGCTTGACGCGGTCGCCGATTTTCGAGGCGGCGGTGGCCACCACATTGGCGGTCACGACGGGGAACTGCACCTTGTCGAGGAAGCCGGCAAGCCCGTCTTCGCTGTCGTCGAATTCATGATTGCCGACGGTCATGGCGTCGAACTTCATGGCGTTCAGCACTTCCGCTTCCACCGTGCCCTTGTAGGTGGTGTAGAACAGCGATCCCTGGAAATTGTCGCCGGCATTGAGCAGCAGAACGTTCTTTCCTTCAGCCTTCAGGGCATCACGGGTCTGATTGATTGCGGTCAGAAGACGGGCGGCGCCGCCGAAGCATTCGTTCTTGCCTTCTTCTTCCGCCGAGCAGGTCGAGTCGAACTTGTTGATCGATTCGATACGGGAGTGGAAATCGTTGATGTGAAGAATGTTGAGCTCGTAATCGGCCAGAGCCGCTCCGGCGGAAAGCGTTATCGCCGAAACGCTCAGCATGCCCAGTCCCAAAATTTTCTTCATGGTCCCTCTCTCCTGTTCAAAGCGGAAGCCCGGGCGGGTCGATCATCCTCCGGCCGTGCTCATTTTCTAATCTGAAATCATGTCAGTCTTTCAAAGCACGATGTTTCCATTTAGCGGCAATCGCCGCAAGCGAAATTATGACAGGCGCACAATAAACAAAAACGCACGCCTGAGGCGTGCGTTCCAGAAGATCATCCCCTTGAAAAGGTGACGTTATCAGCCTTGGCGCGTCAGCGAGAACTGACTGTTCGTGTCTGTCGTGCAGTTCAATTGTGACGGGGAGACGAGGGCGCAGTTGACGCGCGACTGCGTGTTGCGCACCAGCGAGGTCATGTTGATTTCGTAAAGCGTCGGCGAAATCGTGACATAGGTGCCGGAGGCCAGAAGCGTGTTGGTGTCGGTCGAACGGGTGGAGAAGGCGCCGTTCTGGAATGTCGATACGATGCCGTTGCGGTCGATCCAGCGACCGTCGACGGCCGGGCCGCGGGCAAGCGAAGGCGCCATCGAGGTCTGCTGGGAGGGACCCGGCGCGACGCATGAAGACACCGCGATGGCGGCTGAAAGCAAAGCAGCGCTTGTCTTGAAGTTCATGAGCCTGTTCTCCTGCGATTCGATGAAACCTTCTGTGCTTCGACCATGCCGCGAAGCGTTGCTTATTTCAAGGCAACGTTGTTCGCTCTCCCCGGTTCCTGATGTCGTGCAGGAAAGCCCCGGCGTGACAAATATGAGACTCCGTCCCGTCAGCGCACGAGGATGTTGCGAAACTGCCAGGGATCGGACGTATCGATATTGTCGGGAAACAGGCCGGGGCGACCATCGGTCGGCTTCCAGTCGGTGTAATGTCCCTCGACGGGTCCGAGATAGGGGCGCTGCACCTCGAGGCAACGGCGGTAATCCATTTCATCCGCCTCGACGATGCCGGCCTGCGGATTCTCAATCGCCCAGACCATGCCCGCGAGCACAGCGGAGCTGACCTGCAATCCGGTCGCATTCTGGCTGGGGGCAAGCGAACGCGCCTCCTGCAGGGTGAGCCGCGAACCATACCAATAGGCGTTCTTATCATGACCGTAGAGCAGGACACCCAGCTCGTCGGCGCCGTCGACAAGTTCGTCTTCGCCAAGCACGTGCTGGATCGGCTGGGGGTTGCCGCCATTGCCGAACAGCTCGTGCAGGGACAAGATGGCGTCGTTGCAGGGGTGATAGGCATAATGGCAGGTGGGCCGATAGGTCACATCGCCATCATCGTTTCGGACAGTGAAATAGTCAGAAATCGAAATCGCTTCATTATGGGTGACAAGAAACCCATATTGCGGCCCGAGCCCCGGGCACCAGGTGCGCACCCGCGTATTGGCGCCGGGCTGGTCGAGATAGATCGCCGCCTTGCTTCCCTTTTTCTGCTTTTTCGCGTTTTTCGGCATCCAGTTTTCATGCGTTCCCCAGCCGAGTTCGGCAGGCTGAAAACCTTCCGCGATAAAACCTTCGACCGACCATGTGTTCCAGAAAGCGCCGAAGGGTTTCGGCTCTTTCGCCCGTTGGGTATCGCGCTCGGCCACATGCACGCCCTTGACGCCAAGCCGCTTCATCAAGTTTGCCCAGCCTTCCCGGTCATGCGGCTGCGGCTCCTCGATGTCGAGGCCGGTATCCTTGGCGAGATTGACGAGTGCCTGTTTCACGAACCAGGACACCATGCCCGGATTGGCGCCGCAGGTGGAAACCGCAGTCGTGCCGCCGGGCTTTCGCGCCCTTTCCTTCAACATGGTCTCGCGCAGCGAATAGTTGGTTCGGGCCGCATTGTCGGCATCGGCGTCGAAATAAAAACCGGGCCAGGGTTCGACGACGGTGTCGATGTAAAGCATGCCATGCTTGCGACAGATCCGCATCAGATCGACGGAGGCCGCATCGACCGAAAGATTGACGCAGAAGCCCTGCCCTTGCACGCCCTTGAGGAGCGGCTTGAGAATCTCGCGGTAATTTTCCTTGGTCAGATGCGTCTGGATATGGCGGATGTTCCTCTCGGCCAGAAAGGCGGCGATGTCTTCGCGCGGGTCGATGACGACGAGCCGGGTCCTGTCGAAATTGAAATGACGTTCGATCAACGGAAGAGTACCGCGCCCGATGGAGCCAAAGCCGATCATGATGATGGGGCCGTCAATATCGCCGTAAATCGGGTGGTTTGCGTCCGTCATTCGTCAATTTTCCTTTTTCAGCCAATAAGTAAGCTAGATCACAAAAGCGTGCCACAATAAAGGGCAGGTGGATGACGGACATATGACGATGGCGGCGCGAAGACGCTCGCGCGCACCCTTTCCACCGCATTCTGCCTCTTCGCATTTTAGAGAGTGTGTTTATAATTAAGTTCTTCTTTTCCTGTCTGTGTCCAAAGGCTTGGGGGGCTTTGGCCGGATGACGACGGGGGAATTTTCGCCATCATGGGGGAGTTGCCTGTTGAATAATCTTATCGAGCGTGTCGCAGCGCTTCAGAGTGCCACCCCCGTTCTTATTGCGCTTTACGATTCCGAGGACCGGTTGCGCCATGCCAATCCGTCGTTTCGGGAAAGCTTTCAGCTCGCCGCCGGCGATTTCCCGACCTGGGCGGATATCATGCGGCTGAACCACCGGCTGCGCACCGGTGTCGTCGTCCGTAACAATGATTTCGAGGGGTGGCTGCTGTCGGCGCAGTCCCGGCGCGGCAAGCTGCCTTACCGCGCCTTTGAGATGGATATGCATGACGGCCGCTGGTTCTGGATGACGGAAACGTTGCAGCAGGATGGCTGGATGCTGTGCGTTGCAAGCGACGTCACCGAATTGCGCCAGGGTTACAGAACGCTGCGGCAGGACCGGGATCTGGCAGTCCGCGCCTCGCAGACGGATGAATTGACGGGAACGGCAAACCGCCGTTTCGTCTTCGCCAAGCTGGCTTTGCAGGTGGAGCGGGTTGCCAGGGAGCTTGAGGCGCCCTTTTGCCTGTGCACGCTCGATATCGATTTCTTCAAGCAGATCAACGATCGTTTCGGTCATAAATGCGGGGATGCGGTGCTTCGCGATTTCGTCGGCATCGCCCATTCCGTCATCCGGCGGGTGGATTGTTTCGGCAGGATCGGCGGCGAGGAATTCATGCTCATCCTGCCGCGCAGCACGGTGGCCGAGGGCCGGGAGATCGTCGAACGACTGCTGCAGAAGGTGCGTCTTTCGAGGCCGCTCTCCGAGTTCCCGGATTTTTCCTATAGCTGCTCGGCCGGGCTAACGGTCTATCGCGCGCCAGAAAGCGCCGACGATGTTTTCATGCGGGCCGATCAAGCTCTTTATTCGGCCAAGGAAAAAGGCCGCGACCGGCTTCTGGCGGTGACTGTTTAGACGAGTTCCGCCGCAATCAACCCATGCAGCGAATTGCCGACGAAGAGTTTCCGGCCGGCAATGTCTTCCGGTTTCAGCGCCTTTCCGCGTGCCCTGCGTTCGCGGATCAGATCGGCGCGCAGCACACCCGGCAGAATGCCGCTGTCGAGCGGCGGCGTCAGCAATTGCCCATCCGGCATTTCGACGAAAATGCTGGTCGACGATCCCTCGCACAACTCGCCGCGCTCGTTGAGCAGCAGCACCTCGTCGGCTTCCCCGGCTGAAAACTCGGCCCGCGCGGCATCATAGGGCTCGCGGCGTGAGGACTTGTGGCGATAGAAGGTATCGGAGGAGTCGAGCGTGGTTTGCCGGGCGATGCGAACCCGCCAGACGGCACCCTGCTGCAAGGGCTGGAAGTCGGCGGTTTCGATATCGAGTTCGCCCTTGTAGTTCATGACCAGCCTGACGCAGAGCGGCTTTTCGCCGCCCACCTTCTTTTCCAGTACCTGAACCGCATTGACCGGCGCGCGAAAACCGAGCGCGTCGGCGGAGCGCAGCAATCGGCGCATATGCTGGTCGATGCGCTGAAAGCCGGTCTGCGGCTCCCAGCGCAGGGTTTCCCTCAAGGTCAGATCGGCGGGTTTGCGTTTCATTGCCTGTGCTCGTCGCCTGAATTGTTGCCGGTGTCTTCTGCCGGCAATATCAACCGGCAAAGCTTGTCCGAAATAGGATAGCCCTGCCGGTGGAAGAGATTAAGCCTGTTTGTTATCCAGCGCTTCCAGCTCGTCGATCAGCCCCTCGATCATCGAAAGTCCCTTGTCCCAGAAGGAGGGATCGGTCGCATCGAGGCCGAAGGGTTTCAGAAGCTCCGAATGATGCTTGGTGCCGCCTGCCTTCAGAAGCTCGAAATATTTCTCCTGAAAACCCGCCTCGGCCTTCTGGTAAACCGCATAGAGCGAGTTCACCAGGCAGTCGCCGAAGGCATAGGCATAAACATAAAAGGGCGAGTGAATGAAATGGGGAATGTACGTCCACCATGCCTCGTAGCCTTCGGAAATCCGGATTGCCGGACCCAGGCTCTCGGCCTGAACGGACAGCCACAATTCGCCGATCTGTTCGGAGGTCAGTTCTCCCTGTTTGCGGGCGGTGTGCAGTTTGCGCTCGAATTCATAAAAAGCGATCTGGCGCACGACCGTGTTGATCATGTCCTCGACCTTGCGGGCGAGCATGGCCTTGCGTTCCCGGATGTCCCTGGTGTCGTCGAGCAGCTTGCGGAAGGTCAGCATTTCCCCGAAGACGGAAGCGGTCTCGGCAAGCGTCAGCGGCGTCGCGCACATCAAGGCGCCCTGTTCGCCAGCCAGAACCTGATGAACGCCGTGGCCGAGTTCGTGGGCAAGCGTCATCACGTCACGCGGTTTGCCGAGATAGTTGACCAGCACATAGGGATGGGCCGAGGGCACGGTCGGATGCGCGAAGGCGCCGGGCGCCTTGCCGGGGCGGGCCGGCGCGTCGATCCATTCTTCATCGAAGAAACGACGGGCAATATCGGCCATCTCGGGGGCGAAATTGCCATAGGCGGAAAGCACGGTATCCTTTGCCTCATCCCAGGGAATGATCGTGTTCGATGTATCGGGAAGCGGCGCGTTACGGTCCCAATAATTCATCTGCTCCATGCCGAGCCATTTCGCCTTCATGGCGTAATAACGGTGCGAGAGGCGCGGATAGGCCTTCTTGACCGCCGCCGCCAAGGCATCGACCACCTCGCGCTCGACGCGGTTGGCGAGATGACGGCTATCGGCAATATCCTCGAATTTGCGCCAGCGGTCGGAAATATCCTTGTCCTTGGCGAGCGTGTTGGTAATGAGCGTGAAGACGCGCAGATTGTCCTTGAAGGTGGCGCTCAGCGCCTGAGCCGCTTTCTTTCGGGTTTCCGGTTCCGGCTCCTGCAGCATGTTGAGCGTCACTTCCAGCGGCAGGCTCGCGCCGTCAATGTCGAAACGCAGATCGGCCATCGTCTCGTCGAACAGGCGGTTGAAGGCCGCCGCGCTGGTCATCGATTTTTCGAGGAACAGCTGCTCCAGCTGGTCGTCGAGCTGGTGCGGCTTGTCCTTGCGCAAATCCACCAGCCAAGGGCGGTAGTGACCCGCCGCGGCGTCATTCGCCATGGAGGCGTCCATCGTGGCGTCATCGATGCGGTTGAGCTCAAGGGTGAAGAACAGGAGGTGGGAGGAAATATCCGTCAGCTTCGCCTGGGCATCGCCGTAAAGCTTGCCGTTTGCCGGGTTCGACGTATCGGAAAAATAGGTGAGCCCGGCAAAGGAGCCGATGCGGCCGATGAGATCGTCCAGCGCTTCATATTCCTTGAGCGCAGCGCCGATGCCGTTTTCGCCCGTCGCCTTCGCGGCAGCTTCAAGCTTGCCCTTCCATTTCTTCTCGAAAGCCGCCGCCATTGACGCGGCCTTATCAAGATCGCCCTTGTATTCCGGCGAATCGCCCGACGGATAGAGGTCCGAGAGCTTCCAGCCCGGCAGGTCGCCAAGCGCCGGACCGGCGGTTTCGGCAAGGGAGAAGACGGGTTGCGGGGTAGGGCGGTTGAGGGTCATCGAACGTGTCCTTCTGATTATGCGTGCGAAGCATATGGGGACCTTGTTTCCCGCGGCAATGGATAAAATGCAAGCAATTCTCAAAACTGGATGTTCAAGTCTCCCATGCCAGAGTGCGGAATAAGGGACCGCATGAAGCAGGTCCATAAACCGGAAACCGGAGCTAAAAATGACCGCGCATGTTCTCGTGATAGACGATGATCCCGTCCAGCGCCGCCTGCTCAAAAATGCGGTGGAACGTTATGGGCATCTCGCCTTGCTCGCCGAAAACGGCAAGGCGGGGCTGGAACTGCTCAAGCAATATAGCGGCGAGATCAATGTCATCGTCCTCGACCTCATGATGCCTGAAATGGACGGGCTTACCTTTCTCAAAGCTATCGGCGAACTCGGCACCGATGTTCCCGTCATTGTCCAGACGGGGCAGGGCGGCATCGATACCGTTGTGCAGGCCATGCGCGCCGGCGCTTTCGATTTTGTCGTCAAGCCGGTTTCGCCGGAAAGGATCGGCGCTGCCATCTCCAATGCGCTCAAGCTCGACAGGAGAGAGGCAAAGGCCCGCACGGGCCGGCGCGGACGGAGCAATGCAGTGAATTTTACCGATATCGTTTCCGCAAGCCCTGCAATGCTGAGGGTCATCGAACTCGCGCAGCGCGCCGCCCAGTCCAGCATTCCCGTGGTGCTGGAAGGCGAATCCGGTGTGGGCAAGGAAATGGTCGCCCGCGCCATCCAGTCGGCCGGCGACAGGGCGAGCAAGCCGTTCATCACCGTCAATTGCGGCGCCATTCCCCACAATCTCGTGGAAAGCATCCTCTTCGGCCACGAAAAGGGAGCCTTCACAGGCGCGACGGAAAAACATGTCGGCAAATTTATGGAGGCGGACGGCGGCACGCTGTTCCTCGATGAGATCGGCGATCTGCCGCTGGATGTGCAGGTGAAGCTGCTCCGCGCGGTCCAGCAGGGCGAAATCGAAACCGTCGGCTCCGCGCGGGTGCAGAAGGTGAATGTGCGGCTGATCTCCGCCACCAACAAGAACCTCATCGAAGAGGTGAAGGAAGGCCGCTTCCGCGAAGACCTTTATTATCGCCTCAACGTCTTCCCGATCACCATTCCGGCGCTGCGTCGTCGCAAGGAAGATATTCCCCATCTGGCGCGGGTTTTCGCCGAGCGCTTTTCGGCGGAACAGAAATTGCCCAATCCCGTCGGCCTCAATGCCAGCGCGCTGGCGCTGCTGACGGCCTATGACTGGCCGGGCAATATCCGCCAGCTCGAAAACGCCGTCTTCCGTGCGGTAGTACTCTCGCAGGGCGAGGAACTCTCGGATTCCGATTTTCCGCAGATCGCGCTTCAGCTGCCGGAATTTTCGACCGGCGACGATGCGGACGATGTCATCCGCACACCATCGGGAGCGTCGCTGAAGCTTGCGGCCTATTCACCGGCCCCGCCGCCGGCCGCTGAAAATCACGCTGTCATCGAGGAGCCGTCGGATATTTCCACCACCATCTACCGGGGCGGAAACCTGATCTCCAGCATGGACGAGTCGGGCAATATCCGCAAACTGGCTGAGATCGAGGAGGAGCTCATCCGCTTCGCCCTGCGCTTCTATCGAGGGCAGATGAGTCAGGTCGCCAGAAAGCTCGGTATCGGCCGTTCGACTCTTTACCGAAAGCTGAAGGATTATGGCATTGATCCCGACGATCCCCTTCGAGATGCAGCCTGAACGCACAAACCCCGTATTCGAAGGCAGATCGTAAATTCGTTAACTTCTGAGCAAGGATATCCGCTTACCGTCTATAAACCTCTTGTTAGTGGCTGATTCACTATGTAGAGGAAGGTTGTATGTGTGTGGCAATTTTGCCATCGTGTCACCGTATTTGACGTTCATTTGAGGCAATGTGACAGAAATTGTCTTCCAGGCGGGGATCGAATTGCCATATCTGCATCGGAATAACGCGCTTTCGACCAAGATCGCGCGCGGCTTGATCAAGGATATATGCACGAAGCTGTCGGCACGCGCTGTCACCTTTGCCTGCCTGATGCTCGCCGCAATGCCTTTCGTAGGTGTTTCGGCGACGGAAGCCGCCGCCGAGACGCGCAGCCTCAAACTGTATTATATCCATACACGCGAGAAGGCGGTCATCACCTTCAAGCGCAATGGAAAATATGACCAGAAAGGTCTGCAGGAGCTGAACCGGTTCCTGCGCGACTGGCGTCGCAACCAGCCGACACGCATGGATCCGCGCCTTTTCGATCTTGTATGGGAAGTTTATCGCCGCAGTGGCGCGACCGACTATATCAACGTCGTTTCGGCCTTCCGCTCGCCGGAGACCAACGGTCTGCTGCGGACGCGCACCAAGGGTGTCGCGGAAAAAAGCCAGCACATGCTCGGCAAGGCCATGGATTTTTATATCCCCGGTGTGAAGCTTGCCCGCCTTCGTGAAATCGGTATGCAGATGCAGATCGGTGGCGTCGGTTTCTATCCGACGTCGGGCTCTCCCTTCGTGCACATGGATGTCGGCGGCGTTCGCGCCTGGCCGCGGATGAGCCGCCAGGAACTCGTCCGCATCTTCCCGAACGGCAATACGCTGCATCTTCCTTCCGACGGCAAGCCGCTTCCCGGTTATGAGCAGGCGCTTGCCGATTACAAGAAGCGCGTCAGCTCCTCCTCCATTCAGGTTGCTTCCAGTGCCGGTGCCGGCCCTGCCTCATCTGGCGGCGGCAAGCGCAAGACCCTGTTGCAGGCGCTCTTTGGCGGTGGCGGTGACGAGGATGAAGATCCCGATAGCATCGCAGCGCCGGAGCCCGCGGAACGCCCGGCCGTCGCCCGTCCGGCGGCGCCGCAGCAGGCGGCTCCCGAGCCTGAACCCACCATTGCAGTTGCTTCGGCACAGGCGCTTCCCGGCGTGAACGATGCGCCGCTGCCAACGGCTCGTCCCGCCTTCGGTAACCAGCCGCCGGCCAATACAGGCCTTGCGACCGCACTTTATTCTCCGGCCCGCAATGCCGCACAGGATGCCCTGCAGGCAGCGACCACGCCGACCCCGGCTTCCGCGCCGGCCGAGCGCCAGCAATTTGCCGATCTGGCTGAAGTATCCGTGCCGGTGCCCACACTTCTTGGGCCCCGTGGCATGAAAGGTGATGCGGAAGGATCGATCCTGACGGCTTCCGCAGATGGTGCGACACCGGCTGCGACCGGCGAACTTGCCTCTGTTCCGGTTCCCGCCAATCGGCCGGCCGTGGCGGAAGCCCTGCTGGCGGCGGCCAATGCCGACCCTGAAGGTGAGGACGATCTCGCCGAGGCGCAGCAGGATACGCTTTCGCCTACGGTGGTTGCGGCTCTCGAACAGAGCGGTCAGGCCGCCCGGTCGCAGGTCCAGTCGGCTGCCATGCCGACAGCCGCGCCATTCCCGGCCGCCGTCAACCACAAGGTTACCGTCGCACCCGCCGAAACGGCCAAGGCCGAACCGCAGGCTGGCTTCGGTGATGCTTTCGACCTGAAGCCGGCCATCAATGGCGGCCTCAGCGCCGGCATGCCGACCAAGGGTTCGCGCCCGAGCAGGCAGGATGCCGCCGTTTCCCAGCAGGCCATGGTGGGCGGTGGACGCCTGACGCAGGATCTGATTTCGGATTGGGCGCTTAACCAGAACAAGGGCACGACCGGACGCTCGGTAAAGGCGCCGCGTGTTGTCGCCAACCGCATGCTCAGCAACGACATGTCGGCTTCCGCGACCTCGGCGAGCTTCAAGCCCGGTGCAGTGGCCATCGAATCCAGCCGCTTCAGCACACCGGTGAAGATGCACTGAGCCTGTTTTCATAAGACGGCCGAGAGGCCAACAAAAAACCCGCCGTTACCGGCGGGTTTTTTTATGCGGGATATTGAAGCTTTAGACGCCGCTCTGGCCGTCCGAGCCGATATAGGCGATGCGGACCATATTGGTTGCGCCGGGGGTGCCGAGCGGCACACCTGCGGAGATGATGATACGATCACCCGGCTTGCCGAAACCTTCGGAAACCACGATGCGACAAGCGCGGTTCACCATGTCGTCGAGGTCGCTGGCATCGCCGGTGACGACGCAGTGCAGGCCCCAGACGACCGACAGCCGGCGGGCGGTCTGGATGATCGGCGACAGCGCGATGATCGGAACCTGCGGCCGTTCGCGCGCGGCGCGCAGGCCGGTCGTGCCCGAGGACGTATAGGTGACGATTGCCGCAAGCTTCAGCGTTTCGGCGATCTGGCGCGCGGCAAGCGAAATGGCGTCGGCGCCGGTCGGTTCCGGCTGGGCGCGCTGCGCATAGATGATATTGGAATAATAGGGGTCCTGCTCCACGGTGCTCGCAATGGAGGCCATGGTGGAAACCGCTTCGACCGGGTAGTCGCCGGAGGCGGATTCAGCAGAAAGCATGATGGCGTCCGCGCCTTCGAAGACGGCGGTGGCGACGTCGGAGACTTCGGCGCGGGTCGGCACAGGCGCAGTGATCATCGATTCCAGCATCTGCGTGGCGACCACGACCGGTTTGCCGGCGCGGCGGCAGGCGCGGGTCAGCTGCTTCTGGATGCCCGGAACGGCTTCCAGCGGCATTTCGACGCCCAGGTCGCCGCGGGCGACCATCAGCGCGTCGGAAAGCTCGATGATTTCCTCGATGCGCTCGACAGCCTGCGGCTTTTCGATCTTGGACATCAGGCCGACGCGGCCACGTGCGATCTTGCGAACTTCCGCAAGGTCTTCCGGGCGCTGGACGAAGGAAAGCGCCACCCAGTCGACTTCACCGGTGGCGAGAACGGCGTCGAGATCGACGCGGTCCTTGTCGGTCAGAACGCCGACGCCGAGCAGCGTATCCGGCAGGCTGATGCCCTTGCGGTCGGAAATGCGGGTGCCGGAAATGACGGTGGTGACGATGCTCTTGCCGTCGCTCTTTTCAGCGCGCAGATGCAGCTTGCCGTCGTCGATCAGCAGGCGATGGCCGGGCTTGACCGCTTCGAGAATTTCCGGATGGGGAAGGAAAACGCGGGTGTTGTCACCGGGCGTCTCGTTATTGTCCAGCGTGAAGGTCTGGCCTGGAACGAGTTCGACCTTGCTTTCGGCGAATTTTCCGACGCGCAGCTTGGGACCCTGCAGGTCGGCCAGAATGCCGATGGGGCGGCCGGTACGGCTCTCGACGGAACGGATACGCTGAATGAGCGTCCGCATCACGTCGTGGCTCGCATGGCTCATGTTGATCCGGAAAAGATCTGCGCCAGCAAGATGCAGCTTCTCGATCATCGCCTCTTCGGAAGAGGCCGGGCCGAGAGTTGCAAGAATTTTGACTTTGCGGTTACGCTTCATCAGTTTTGATTTCCCTGTGTGCCTGGCGTATCGGAGAGCTGGACCATCCAGCTGCCCTGTCTGCCCGTGTCATATTCCTTGAAACCCATTCTCTGGAAGCTGCGGGCAAAACAATCGTCCACGCCGTTGATCTTGAACTCGTTTTCCGCCACGCACATGTTGACGTCACCGGTCCAGCGGCCGCCATGGGCGGCGTCTTCGGCATAGAGATAATAATAACGTGACTGCAGCTCACCCTCGATCAGCGTCGCGCAGGTCGAGGAGGGGACCTGCCACCAGCCTTCGCTGACCCAGCCCTCCTGTGCCCGGTAGCCGATTGCGACCCCCACGAGGTTCTGCGTGCTGTTGCACACGCGAAAATCCGCATGCGCGGGCGCCGCAATCATGAACGGGGTCAGAAACAATGCCGCTGCGGAAAAAAGACGGGCGATATGCCGAAAGTGGCGAGGAAGAGCGAGAGATGACTGAGTCACGGCTTCCATCCGGATTCCATGGTTATAATGAACACACTTCTTGGCGTGGCCGCCCAAGAAAGTCAACGCGATTTTAATCGATTATATTGTTCGTGGGATCGTGAGTGCGATAAGGTAGATGGCTGTTCTTTCGCCGCAACTTGCGCCCGGCCTCAAGCCATGCCATCAAGCTTCTCTCCTCAATCCTGCCCCAGAAAATCATCGATGAACGACTTCATACCCTATGAAATCATAGAAGGCGATTATGACAAAGGCATGGTTCTTCTGGCGGACCATGCCATGAACCTCCTGCCGGCACACTACGGCAAACTTGGCCTTCCGCAAACCGCTTTTCATCGCCATATCGCATTTGATATCGGTATAGAGGGGCTGACGCGCTCACTTGCCGCGCGCCTGGGCGTGCCGGCGGTGCTCGGGCGGTTTTCCCGGCTGCTGATCGATCCGAATCGCGGCGAGGATGATCCCACTCTCATCATGAAGATTTCAGACGGGGCGATCATCCCCGGCAACCATCCGATTTCGGACGAGGAATGGCAGAGGCGGATCGAGATTTTTCACCGGCCCTATCACAATGCCGTGGACCGTGTGCTGACAGGCGTGGCCGAGGCCTCGGAAGAAGCGCCGCTGGTTCTGTCGCTGCATTCCTATACGCCATTCTGGAAGGAAACGCCCCGGCCATGGCATGCGGCTGTTCTGTGGGATACGGATCATCGCGCGGTCGATCCGCTTCTGGCGCATCTGCGGGCCACCGGCGACATCCTCGTAGGTGACAACGAACCCTATGACGGGGCGCTCAAGGGAGATACCATGTATCGCCATTGCATGATGAAGGGCATACCGCATGCGCTTCTCGAGGTTCGGCAGGATCTGATCGCGAATGAAGAGGGAATCGCCGAATGGTCGGACCGGCTCGCTCCCATTTTCGCCGCAATGAACGACGATCCCGTCCTGCATGAATATCAGTTGTTCGCCTCCCGCACCGGCCCCTATTGAGCCTGGAGTTTTGCCATGACGAATGA
Source organism: Agrobacterium sp. CNPSo 2736 (assembly GCF_004005385.1). NCBI lineage: Bacteria > Pseudomonadati > Pseudomonadota > Alphaproteobacteria > Hyphomicrobiales > Rhizobiaceae > Agrobacterium > Agrobacterium sp. CNPSo 2736. The sequence continues at coordinate 268,267 of NZ_RZTX01000001.1, forward strand.
AAACGACAATCGGCAGGTCGAATTCGAGGCGGCGGCATTTCGCCGTCTCGTGCAGCACCTTCGCGAACGTCACGACGTGCAGAACATCGACCTGATGAATCTCGCCGGCTTTTGCCGCAACTGCCTTTCCAACTGGTACCGGGAGGCGGCCGAGGAGGCCGGTGTTCCGCTCAGCAAGGAAGAGTCCCGGGAAATCGTCTACGGCATGCCCTATGAGGACTGGAAGGAAAAATATCAGGCGGAGGCGAGTGATGCCCAGAAAGCCGCCTTTGAGCAGAACAGGCCCAGGGAATAACCCTGATCGACGGAAACGACTTGACGCGACGCCTTTCAGTGGGCAGTTCACAGGCCGGAATTCTGCTGCCCGCCGGCAGCGACCGGCGAAGGCTTCGCCCGGATATAATGAACAAGGCTCGCATGCGGGCCGCCAATGAAGGATGATATGATGGACGATACCAGCACCACCGAAACCGTCGCCGCCGCGGAACTGCGTCAGTTCATCGAGCGCGTCGAGCGCCTCGAAGAAGAAAAGGCCGCCATTCAGGGTGATATCAAGGATGTCATGGGCGAGGCGAAGGGCCGTGGTTACGACACCAAGGCGATCCGCACCATCATCCGCCTGCGCAAGAAGGATGCCAATGAGCGCATCGAGGAAGAAACGATTCTCCAGACCTATATGGCCGCGCTTGGCATGGAATGATCGGCTGGAAACGCCTCAATGAAAAATCGCCGCTTTTGCGGCGATTTTTGTTTGAGCATCTTGCGAATTCAGCCGCGCGTGCCGGCCAGCTTTTCCGAAAGGTCGACGGCTTCCTTGCGGGCGTCCTTGTCGGCGGGGTAAAGCGCCAGATAACGTTCCCAGGCCTTCAGCGCCAGCTCCTCGCGGCCCGAGGCTTCGAGGATGTTGGCAAGGCTTGCCAGCGCCGGGAAATAGCGCGGTTCCCTTTCCAGTGTCAGGTTGATATCCGCCATCGCTTTGCGGGTGTCGCCATCGGCAAAATGCACCATGGCGCGGCGATAGGGTGCCTGCACATAGTCTGGATCGAGCAGAATGACCTGGTCGAGAAAATCGTAAGCGGCGGCGTTGCGCTTTTCGTCTGCGGCTTCGCCCGCCCATTGCATCAGCAGGTTGACCGTCGCGCTGCCGGAATCATTCCATTCCGAGGCGATCTGGTTGGCGATGCTGCGCGCCTTGACCGCATTCCGTTCTTTTTTCAGCGATGCGAAAAGCGTGTCGATCGTCTTGGCGGGTGAAGGCGCGGCGTCCGCAACAGCAGGCGGTTGCCCGTCCGCCGCATGGGCAATGGCAGCCATTCCCGGAAGCGGGAGGCTTGAAAACAGGAAGCCCTGGGCAAGGATGATAGCCGTGCAAAAACGATTTGGGCGCATGGGTTAAAGCTTAACCCGACTGCGCCCAATATCAAATGCTAACTTCTACTCTGTCAACAAAGTGATCCGCGAGCTTGATCGCGAACCGCAGTCGCAGTCAATCAGCCCTGACGAGCCTTGAAGCGCGGGTTCTGCTTGTTGATGATGTAGACGCGGCCCTTGCGGCGAACCAGGCGGTTATCGCGATGACGGGCCTTAAGCGCTTTAAGCGAATTCTTGATCTTCATTTTACTGGTCCGCAGTTTTGCACGGTTTCTGCCGTGCTTATTCAAACAATCAAAAGCGCGCAACGGGGCGCGCTCTTTTCGGTTGGCAGGCAGATACCCGTTTGAGCCCTGCCTGTCAACACTTGCCCGTGTCTTTGCCTTAAAAGACTAGGCTTTTCCTGTGCGCAAAAGCTCGGTCACATGGCCCATCTTGCGGCCCGGCCGTGCTTCCGTCTTGCCGTAGAGATGCACGAGACAGTCTTTTTTCGACAGCCATGCCGGTACATCATCGATGTCGTCGCCGATCAGGTTGGTCATGACGCAATCCGAATGGCGATCCGTGCTGCCGGGCGTGAGGCCCGATACGGCCCGTATATGCTGCTCGAATTGCGAGATCACGCAGGCCGCTTCCGTCCAGTGGCCCGTATTGTGAACGCGCGGCGCCATTTCATTGGCGACCAGCGAACCATCCGGCAGGACAAAGAATTCGATGCCGATGACGCCGACGTAATCGAGCGCCGCTAAAAGCTTCTCTGCCGACTCCACGGCGACCGCTTTCGCGGCATTGGAGAGCGCTGCCGGAACGGTTGATGTGTGCAGAATGCCGTTCAGATGGACATTCTCGGCGGGATCGTAACAGGTGACGGACCCATCCAGGAAACGGGCGGCAATGATCGAAATTTCCCGCTCGAAGGAGATGAAGCTTTCGAGAATCAGCGGCACGCCGCCGAGCTCCGCAAAGGCGCCTGTAAGGTCTTCCCCACCGCGGAAAAGACGCTGGCCCTTGCCGTCATAACCCATGCGGCGGGTTTTCAGCACGCCCTTACCGCCGAAGGCGGCCAAAGCGGCCTCCAGCTCTTCCTGGCTATCCACCGCGCGGAAATCGGCGGTCGGGATGCCGCAGCCGTTGAGGAAGCGTTTTTCCGTCAACCGGTCCTGCGAGGCGCTGAGCGCTTTCGGAGGCGGATAGACGGGAACGGAGAGGCTGAGCTTTTCGGCGGCCGCGACAGGCACGTTCTCGAATTCGTAGGTTACGACATCGCAACGGCTTGCGAGTTCCGCAAGCGCGTTTTCATCGTCATATTCCGCCACGATCTGCTCGTTGCAGGCCTGCGCAGCAGGACAATCGGCCTGCGGTTCCAGTACGATGGTACGGTGGTTGAGACGGGCTGCGGCCATCGCCAGCATACGCCCAAGCTGCCCGCCACCGATGATGCCGATGGTCAGGTCGGTCGTCTTTGCCATCACTTCTGTCGTCACTGGGCGCTATCCATGGGATATTCCGCGACAGCCGCCGACTGGCGCGCACGCCAGGCATCCAGCCGGTCGGCGAGGTCCTCGTCACTCAGCGCCAGTACCGCGGCGGCGAGAAGGGCCGCATTGATCGCGCCAGCCTTGCCGATGGCGAGCGTGCCGACCGGAATGCCGGCGGGCATCTGCACGATGGAATAGAGGCTGTCCTGACCGGACATGGTCTTCGATTGAACCGGAACGCCAAACACCGGAAGCGGCGTCATCGAGGCCGTCATGCCCGGCAGATGGGCAGCGCCGCCCGCACCGGCGATGATGACCTTGAAGCCTTCGTCCTTCGCGCCATTGGCGAAGTCATAAAGCCGGTCCGGGGTGCGGTGGGCGGAAATGATGCGGGCTTCGTATTCGATGTCGAGCGCATCCAGCGTATCGGCGGCGTTCTTCATGGTCTCCCAGTCGGACTGGCTGCCCATGATGATGGCGACGGGGGGCGTTTCTGCTGTCACGTAATGTCTCCGGGCTCAGGCGATGATATCGGGAATGACCTGGTCTTCCAGCTGGGTCATCTTGTCCTTGACGGCCAGCTTCTTCTTTTTCATGCGCTGTATTCTCAGCGCATCGCAGCTGGTCTGGATCATCGCGTTGATCGCCGCGTCATAATCCTCATGCTCCTGGCGCAGCCGCGCCAGCGTGAGCCTGATGTCCGCCTGGTCCTGATCGGGCATCTCGTCATCCCCATTTTATGCCAGCCGGAGAGTGTCCGGCGCGTATGTCATCCGTTCTGGAGGCTCTATCATCAAATCGCGGTAACGGGAAGTTATCCCTTGCGACCAAATTGCCCACTTATTGCCTTCATTTCGCCTTCGACAAGCCGGTCGATCCGTGTCACATTGTCGTCGCAAACCTGAAACTCCAGCGATGGAGAGCTGGAGGTAGGTTCAAAAAGGAAGGACGTGCCGCATGACCATTCAGGCTCATATTGCATCGCTCGAAAAGAAACACGGTGCTCTGGAGGAGGAGCTCGAAAGTATTCTTGCTTCCCCGTCGTCTGACGATAGAGAGATCGCGGACCTTAAACGTCGAAAACTGCGCCTGAAGGATGAACTGCAGAGGCTCAAGGCCTCGACAAGACATTGATTTATGCCAGACCGTCGGCCCTCGATGAATGAGGGGTCGACGGTCTGAGCCTTTCGAGCTCTGGCGGCGAAAACCTGCTGCCAGAGCTTTTTTATTGTCGAATTTAGAGCGGCAGTCCGTCCCACAGCAGTTTAAGCGCCGCAATCAGCGCCATGGCATACATGAGTGGGTAAAACACGGCCGGTTTCAGATATTTCACCACCCTGGCGCCGGCAAGCGTCGCCAGCATCGCCACCGGCAGCAGGCTTGCCGATGTCTTGAGGTTGGTGGCGTCCAGCGCGCCGAGCGCGAAATAGGGAATGAGCTTGATCGCATTCATGATGGCGAAGAAGCGCACGCTCATGCCGGTATAGGTCTTTGGATCGAGCTTCAGCGGCAGAACATAGATCTGGAAGGGCGGACCGCCCGCATGGGCGACGAAACTCGCATAACCCGACAGGCTGGACCAGAGGGTCGCAGCCGCCGGTCTTTGCGGCTTGGCCGGAATTTCCTGGCCTTTGCGGCTTTTGAAGCTCTCATGGAAATAACGCAGCACGAACAGGATCGTGACAGAGGCGACGACGAGGCGCATGGCGTCTGCGGAAATGAGGCTCGAGGTCGCCCAGCCGAGCGCGATGCCGGCGATTGCGCCCGGCAGCATGATGAGGAGCGTTTCCCGGTGGTTGTGATGCCGCCAGGCAAAAAGCGCCACGATATCCATGACGATCAGGATCGGCAGGAAGATGGCCGCCGCCTGCACGGGCGATACGGCAAGCGCCATCAGCGGCACGCCCATAAGCGCCAGAGCACCGCCCAGCCCGCCCTTGGAAAGGCCGACGAGCACGACTGCGGGGATGGCGGCGAGATAAAAATGAAAATCGGTGAGCATGGATGGACGGTTGATCCTTTCGCCGGTCCGGTTTATCGGATTTGTCATATGAAAACGAGTGCAGATTGCGCGGTAAGCGTCTTCTGTCTGAAATGGACGAACCGATGACCCTAGTTGAAGATCGTTGCCGCCTTGTCCTGATCGTTCCGCAATCGGACGACGCGCAAAAGCAGGCGACAGAGGTGGAAGACGCGTTGCGGGGCGGCGATGTCGCTTCCGTCATCATTCCGCAATATGGTCTGGATGACGCCGCTTTCCAGAAACGCGCCGAGCTGATCGTGCCGGTTGTCCAGAAGGCAGGTGCGGCAGCGCTCATCGCCGGTGACAGCCGCGTTGCCGGTCGCGTGAAGGCGGATGGCCTGCATGTGGTTGGCAATGGCGAGGCGCTTGCCGAGGCCGTGGAAAAATTCACGCCGAAGCTCATCGTCGGCGGCGGCAATGCGGATGACCGTCACAAGGCGCTGGAGCAGGGCGAGGCCAATCCGGATTATGTGTTTTTCGGAAAGCTCGAAGGCGACATCAAGCCGGAAGCGCACCCCAAAAACCTGGCGCTTGGCGAGTGGTGGGCCTCGATGATCGAAATTCCGGCCATCGTCATGGGTGGTACGGATATTTCCTCGGTGGTTGCCGTGGCGGAAACCGGTGTGGAGTTCGTGGCGATGCGCAGCGGCGTTTTCGATAATGCTACTGGCGCTGCCCAGGCCGTTTCTGAAATCAACGCCCTGCTTGACGAAAAAGCGCCACGGTTTGACGGTTGATACAGGCGATGATCATGCGCTCGGTTCACCTCTGCCTTTCCGTTTCGCTGCTGGCGCTCGCTTTCGGCGCGCCGGTGGGTGTCGCTTTTGCCCAGTCCGGGCCGCAGAGCGAAAGCAATGCACTGTCCCGCCAGCTGGAAAATGAGGCTCAACCGACCCGTCAGGGCCGGGTGCAATCCGAAGAGCAGAAGGACTTGCAGCCGTCGGCCGGCGTGAATGTCTATCAGCGCATGGGCGCGGAATTGCCGGCGCTGCCGCCTGAAAAGGAATTCAAGGGCCGGGTGGACGAAGCTTACGGGCATTTCCAGCGCGGCGAATATGTGCAGGCGCTCGACAAGGCGCTGAACCGCGCGCAGAACGGTGACGCAGCCGCCCAGACGCTGGTGGCGGAAATGATGTCGCGTGGTCTGGGCATCGCCCGTGACGAGAAGACCGCTGCTTTCTGGTACCAGCAGGCGGCTCAGGGTGGCGATCCCGTCGCCATGTTCAAATTCGCCCTGATCCTGATGGAAGGCAAATTCGTCACCCGCGACAAGGCGAAGGCCGACGACTTCATGCGCCGTGCGGCGGAAGCCGGCAACGCCTCTGCCCAGTTCAACTGGGGTCAGATACTGGTTTCGGAAAATCCCGGCGCCAAGGGCCTGTTGATGGCTTTGCCGTTCTATGAGAAATCCGCGGAACAGGGCATTGCCGATGCGCAATATGCGGTGTCGCAGATTTACTGGTCGCTCAAGGATGTGCCGGCCGAGAAGAAGGCAAAGGCGCGGGACTGGCTGACACGGGCCGCAAAGGCTGGATACGATACCGCGCAGGTCGATCTCGGCATCTGGCTGGTCAATGGTTTCGGCGGCGAGCGCAATCTGGATGAGGGTTTCCGCTGGCTCTACGGCGCGGCACAGCGCGGCAATGTCGTGGCGCAGAACAAGGTGGCGCATCTTTACATTCAGGCGCTCGGCACCCGGCCCGATCCGGTCGAAGCGGCCAAATGGTATGTGCTTTCCCGCCGCGCCGGGCTGAAGGATCCGTCTCTCGAGGACTTTTATCTCGGCATCACCGACGAGCAGCAGAAGAAGGCGATTGAGGCCGCAAATCGTTTCCGCCCGACGTGATGGAAGGGTGGCCTTGCCACGCTGACGCTGACCCATGGGCTTTTTGCCTTGAATTTCCGCGCGTTTTGTGGTCTTGAACCGCAAACTTTCAATTCAAGAAAATAATGACGTGCCTGCCCGGTGAGCTTCCGGGCGGTTCGCAAGCTTTCCAGGAAACAACATCGATGGCCCGTTCAGCCCTTCTCAATGTCATGGTTCAGGCCGCCATCAAGGCGGGTAAGTCTTTGTCGCGTGACTTCGGTGAAGTGCAGAACCTTCAGGTCTCGGTCAAGGGACCGAGCGATTTCGTCTCGCAGGCGGACCTGAAAGCCGAGAAGATCGTGCGCGATGAGCTGATGAAGGCCCGCCCGACCTATGACTTCCTGGGTGAAGAAGGCGGCGAGGAAAAGGGCACGGACGGCGCACATCGCTGGATCGTCGATCCGCTGGATGGCACCACCAACTTCCTGCACGGCATTCCGCATTTCGCGGTTTCCATCGCGCTCGAGCGTAACGGTGAAGTCGTCGCCGGCGTGATCTTCAATCCGGCCACCGACGAACTCTACACTGCCGAGCGCGGCGGCGGTGCGTTCCTCAACGATCGCCGCATCCGCGTCGCTGCGCGCAAGGCGCTGACCGATTGCGTCATCGGCTGCGGCGTGCCGCATCTCGGCCGCGGCAATCACGGCAAGTTCCTGGTTGAACTTCGCCACGTTATGGGTGAGGCAGCCGGCATCCGCCGCATGGGTGCGGCTTCGCTTGATCTTGCTTATGTCGCCGCTGGCCGTCTCGACGGTTTCTGGGAAGCCGATCTTTCGCCCTGGGACATGGCGGCAGGTCTGGTGCTGATTCGTGAAGCCGGCGGTTTCGCCTCCGACATCAAGGGCGGCACGGATATCTTCGGCAGCAGCTCCGTCGCTGCCGGCAATGAATATATCCACAAGGCGCTCGTTGAGGTCGCCAACCGTCCCATTCCGGGCCGCTGATTGGTTTTCGGCGGAAAACCTGCCGTTTTCTGCAAGTTTTAGACGCCCGGCGAATATTCGCCGGGTGTTTTTCTTTTCCGTCATCCGGTTCAAGGCTGTTTTCGTGAAACGCCTGTGACGAAAGACCGGCTTTTCGCTTCAAATCGTCGCAATTTTCAAATAGCTTCCGCTGGATAGCTGACCAGAGGGAATGCGAACGTTATGGCGGATTCGGAGCTGCTCGATCTTGGCGTCGAGAAACCGGTGACCACACGGCAATACAGTCACAAGCTGTCCAGCCCGACACCGTTTCTCTGGACGATGGTTCTGTTTCTGATCCTCGTGGGCTTCCTGGCGGCCATTCTTTACCGGCAGGCACACACCGCCTTCATGACCAATCCGGGGCTCAACGGCTTCATTCTCGGCGTGCTTGCCATCGGCATCATTCTGGTGTTCACGCAGACGATGAGCCTGCGTTCCGAAGTTCGCTGGTTCAATGCCTTTCGCGCTGCCGGCAGCGTCGAAAAGGTCGGCCGTGCGCCCAAGCTGCTTGCGCCGATGAGCACGCTGATCGGCAAGCGCGGCGAAGTCCGGCTCTCTGCCGTTACGCAGCGGACGATCCTCGATTCCATCGCGACGCGCCTCGATGAGACGCGTGACACATCGCGTTATCTCGTCGGCCTGCTGGTGTTTCTCGGCCTGCTCGGCACCTTCTGGGGCCTGATCGGCACCATTGGCGCCATCAGCAATGTCATCCAGTCGCTCGATCCGAGCGCCGGCGACAGCAACGATATTCTCGGCTCCCTCAAGGCCGGCCTGACCGCGCCGCTGGCGGGCATGGGAACGGCCTTTTCCTCGTCGCTGCTCGGTCTTTCGGGTTCGTTGATTCTCGGCTTCCTCGATCTTCAGGCCGGTCGCGCCCAGAACCGTTTCTATACCCAGCTCGAAAACTGGCTTTCCTCGGTGACGGATACGACGGAAGGGCCGAGGGAGTTCAAGGGCGAACCCGGCGCCGTGGTCAGCACCGAGCGTTCGCTTGCGGCCATGACCAGCCTTGCCGAAGGCATTCAGGGCCTGGTCAAGAACATGCGCAGCGAACAGCAGATGTTGCGAGACTGGATCGAAGCGCAGCAGGAAGAATCGAAATCGCTCCGCCGCACGCTCGACCGGCTGTCGGCGCGGATCGACAGCGACACGAAGTCTTCCGGACGCACCCGGCACGATAACGGGAGCGAGTAGCCATGGCGCTTGCGCGCAACCGCCGCCGCGACAGGGGTGTGGATTATTGGCCGGGTTTCGTCGATGCGCTCTCGACGCTGCTCATGGCCATCATGTTTCTGCTCACGGTCTTCGTGCTGGCGCAATTCGTGCTGTCGCGGGAAATCACCGGCAAGGACGAGGTGCTCACGCGCCTCAACAGCCAGATCGCTGAACTGACCGAACTTCTGGCCATGGAAAAAGGCAACAAGCAGGATATTGAGGACGCGCTCGCGAGCCTGCAATCCACCCTTGCCGCATCCGAAAACGAGCGTTCCCGGCTGCAGGCGCTTCTCGATGCGGGATCTGGCAGCAATGCGAATGCCAATGCCCGGATCGGCAGCCTGACCGGTGAGCTGGACGAGCAGCGGCAGGCCAATTCCCGCGCCTCCGCACAGATCGAATTGCTCAACCAGCAGATTGCGGCGCTGAGAGCGCAGATCGCTTCCGTGGAGGCCGCGCTTCAGGCCTCGGAAGCCAAGGACGCTTCTTCTCAGGTCAAGATCGCCGATCTTGGCCGCCGCCTCAATGTCGCGCTGGCGCAGCGGGTGCAGGAACTGAACCGCTATCGCTCCGACTTCTTCGGGCGGCTACGCGAAATCCTGTCGGACCGCGAAAACATCCGCATCGTCGGCGACCGGTTTGTCTTCCAGTCCGAAGTGCTCTTCCCCTCCGGCGGCAATGAACTCAACCCGGAAGGGCAGGCGGAGATGGAGAAGCTCGCTGTCGCGCTGCTCGATCTCGCCAAGGAAATTCCGGCCGAGATCAACTGGGTCCTGCGCGTGGATGGCCATACGGATAATGTCCAGCTTTCCGGCTCCGGCCGTTACCGGGACAATTGGGAGCTTTCCTCGGCCCGCGCCACCTCGGTGGTGAAATTCCTGATCTCCAAGGGCGTACCGGCAAACCGGCTGGTCGCCGCCGGTTTTGGCGAATATCAGCCGATTGCCGAAGGCGATACGCCGGAAGCACGGCAGCAGAACCGCCGTATCGAACTCAAGCTTACCGAGCGCTGAAATTGCGGACCGCGTCATCGCGGTTGCCTTCTGATGAAAGTAAATTTACGTTCGCGTAAAAGTAATTCCGTCATATCTGGGAGGGGCTGATGGAAGGCTATGATGTGATCGTTGTCGGCGCGGGGCTTGCCGGGCTGGTGGCGGCAACCGAGGCGGCTGAGCGGGGTTTCAGCGTCTGCGTCGTGGATCAAGAGGGCGAGCAGAACCTTGGCGGGCAGGCCTTCTGGTCGCTGGGTGGACTGTTTTTCATCGATAGTCCCGAACAGCGCCGGATGCGGGTGCGAGACAATCTCGATCTTGCAAGACAGGACTGGTTCGGTTCGGCCGGTTTCGACCGTCCGGAGGATTATTGGCCGCGCCGCTGGGCGCAGGCCTATCTCGATTTTGCTGCCGGTGAGAAACGCGAATGGCTGCACCGCATGGGCATGCGCTGGTTTCCCGTTGTCGGCTGGGCCGAGCGCGGCGGCAGCTTCGCCCATGGCCATGGCAATTCCGTTCCACGTTTCCATGTAACCTGGGGCACGGGTCCGGGCGTACTTGCACCTTTCATCCAAAAGGCGAAGGCCATGGCGGCAACCGGCCGGCTGACCTTTCGCTTTCGCCACCGGGTTGATCGTCTGGAGATCGCCGACGGCCGGGTGACTGGCGTTTCGGGTGCTGTTCTTGCAGCCGACCCCGTGCAACGCGGGCAGGAGAGCAGCCGGGAAGAGCAGGGCGATTTTATCTTCGCCGCTGCGGCGGTTATCGTCAGCTCCGGCGGCATCGGCGGCAATCAGGAACTGGTGCGGCGCAACTGGCCGGTGGAACGGCTGGGCCAGCCTCCTGCCAGCATGGTCTGCGGTGTTCCCGCGCATGTGGATGGCCGCATGATCGCCATTACGGAAACCGCCGGCGGAGCCGTCATCAACCGTGACCGCATGTGGCATTACACCGAGGGCGTGAAGAACCACGATCCGATCTGGCCGGGTCACGGTATCCGGATCCTGCCCGGCCCCTCGTCCTTCTGGTGCGATGCGGATGGAAACCGCCTCGCCGCCCCCGCCATGCCGGGTTTCGATACGCTCGGCACGCTAAAAATGCTGGGCGAACGCGGCAGCGGCCATAGCTGGTTCATTCTGACCAAGGCGATCATCAAGAAGGAATTTGCGCTTTCAGGCTCGGAGCAGAATCCTGATCTGACCGGCAAGGATATAAGGCTGCTGCTCAAGAGGTTGGGCAAGGAACCGCCGGGACCGGTGCGTGCCTTTATGGAACGCGGCGAAGATTTCGCCGTTCGGGATACGTTGGAAGAACTCGTGACGGCGATGAATGCCATCAGCGGCGACGATCGGTTGCATATAGACCATATCCGCCATCAGATAGAAGCGCGCGACCGCGAAATCGAAAACGGTTTCAGCAAGGATGCGCAGGTAACGGCCATCCACGGCGCGCGACGTTATCTCGGTGACCGGCTGATGCGGACGGCAAAACCGCACCGGTTGCTCGATCCTGCAATGGGGCCGTTGATTGCGGTGCGACTGCATGTGCTGACGCGCAAGACGCTTGGCGGCCTTCACACCGATCTTGAGGCGCGGGTGCTGGATGCTGCCGGTGCGCCGGCGCCGGGCCTTTATGCCGCCGGCGAAGTGGCGGGTTTCGGCGGCGGCGGCATGCATGGCTATAATGCGCTGGAGGGCACATTCCTTGGCGGCTGCCTGTTTTCCGGCCGCGTTGCGGGGCGCAAAGTGCTGGCGTGATCTAGGCCTGGGCGCGCAATTCGTCCGGCCCGGTCTGGAATTGCAGCCGGGCAAGCCGCGCATAAAGGCCGTTCTGGCGAATGAGGCTCTGATGCGTGCCTTCTTCGATGATGCGGCCTTCATCCATCACCAGAATACGGTCCGCTTTCAAAACGGTGGCGAGGCGATGGGCGATGACGATGGTGGTGCGAGTTTTCATCAGCTCATCGAGCGCCTTCTGAACCAGCGTTTCGCTTTCCGCATCCAGCGCCGAGGTGGCTTCGTCTAGCAGCAGAATTGGCGCATTGCGCAGAATGGCGCGGGCAATGGCGATGCGCTGGCGCTGGCCGCCGGAAAGCGTCACGCCGCGTTCACCCACCTGCGTATCATATCCTTCGGTGAGACGTTCGATGAAGCTGTCGGCCTGTGCGGCGATGGCGGCGGCGCGCACTTCCTCGCGTGTCGCGTCAGGTCGGCCAAAGGCGATATTGTCGTGGATGGAGGAGGCGAATATCGCCACATCCTGCGGAACGATGGACAGGCGCGCGCGCAGATCGGCAAGGGTGACCTCGCGAATATCCGTGCCATCGACGGTGATGCGGCCCTGCTGCGGATCGTAAAAGCGCATCAGCAGCGAAAAGACCGTGCTCTTGCCGGCACCGGAAGGTCCGACGATGGCGACGGTTTCGCCGGCGCTGACCTTGAAGGAGAGGCCGGAAACGATCGGCCGTCCTGTCGCGAGCGGATAGACGAAATCGACATTCTCGAATTCCGCCTCGCCGCGCGGCGGCCGCGGCATGGCGACGGGCGATGTGGGTTCCGCGACGGGCGAGTGCTCGTTCAGCAGTTCGGAAAGCCGTTCCGCCGCGCCACCCGCCTGCGCCAGTTCACCCCAGACTTCCGAGAGCTGACCGAGACCGCTTGCCGCGATGACCGAATAAAGCACGAACTGACCGAGCGTACCGGCCGTCATGCCGCCGGAGAGGACGCTTTGCGCGCCATACCAGAGAATGCCGACGACGCTGCCGAAGACCAGCGCAATGGCGACGGCGGTGAGGATGGAGCGGGCGCCGATGGCGGCGCGTGCGCCCTGATAGGCGGCTTCCACGGAGGCGCCATAACGGGCATTTGCCAGCACCTCGGCATTAAAGGACTGCACGGTGCGGCTCGCCGCGATTGTCTCGGAAGCATAGGCGGCGGAATTGGCCAATGTGTCCTGCGTGGTGCGGGAGCGGGCGCGAACCGAGCGCCCGAAGGCGATCAGCGGAAAAACGATGAAGGGAATGGCAAGCAGCGCAAGGCCGGAAAGGCCGGGGCTGGTATAGATCATCATTGCCACCGCGCCGCAGCACATGATGATGTTGCGCAGCGCCACCGAGGCGGACGAGCCAAAAGCCGAGCGAATCTGCACGGTATCGGCGGTTAGCCGCGAGGTGAGTTCGCCCGATCGATTGCTATCGAAAAACTGCTGCGACAGGGTGGTGAGATGGGCAAAGACATCGCGGCGCAGATCGGCGACGACCCTTTCGCCGATGGTCATGACGTAATAATAACGCATGGCGCTGGCGAGAGCGAGGACAACGGCAATCGCCAGAAGCATGGCGAAATAGCTGTTGATCATGCCGCCATCCGGCGTCTGGAAACCGTGATCGATAATGCGGCGAACGGCAAGCGGCAGGGCAAGTGTCGTGGCGGAAGAAAGCACGAGAGCGAAAAGGGCGGCCGCCATCAGGCCGCGATAACGCCGGAGATAGGGAAACAGGCCAAGAAGCGGCTTCAGGCTTCTTTGTTTCGCCGCTTTCTGCTCGTCAATGTCTGCCACGTCCTCTATGCTCCTCATTCCCTGCCGTTTTTGGGCTTTTTGCGGGTGAATTTCCGGTGTGCGGTAAAATTCCCGCCTCTTTGGCCATCTCCTTTCACAAGGGGATAGCAGGCTCTTGTTATCTGGGCGACCTTCATGTATAGGCTCCGCATCGAATTGGGAAGCCATAGCCCATCTGGTCTATGGCTTCATTTATTGAAATGGCTCAGTTGACGCAATTGCGGCAAATGGACCGCACGTCACTTAACCAGGAAGATTGTCATGAAGGCTGATATCCATCCCGATTATCACACGATCAAGGTGGTCATGACCGATGGCACCGAATACGAAACCCGCTCTACCTGGGGTTCGGAAGGCGCCGTCATGAACCTTGAAATCGACCCCAAGTCCCATCCGGCATGGACGGGCGGCAACCAGCAGCTTATGGACCGCGGTGGTCGCGTTTCCAAGTTCAACAAGCGTTTCGGCGGCCTCGGCCTCTGATCCTCTTGCGGACGGATCGTTTAAAAAAGCCCGGTTTTTCCGGGCTTTTTTGTTGCCATTTTTCTGCGATGGCGCTCGCGCCCGCGTAGCACGCAAAGAAAAAAGCAGGCCGGTGAGCCTGCTTTTCAAATTGTCCGGATAAGGTCGTCTTTTCTCAGTTGATCGAGAAAGCCGTGCGCAGAAGGTTGAGCTGCGCCTGCACGCTGTTTTCATTGTCCGGAACCTTGGCGGCTTCGGACGGGCGATAGATTTCGCGGTCGAGCAGGGCGATGCGGTTCTGGAGACGCAGCGAGCGCTCGATGAGGTCGCGGAAGGATTCCGGCAGGTCGTTCCAGCCGGGCGCGTTGCGGTCGACGTTGAAGCTGTCGAGTCGCACCTTGTTCTTTTCGCTCAGAACCTGATCGCGGGTCATTTCGCCGTTGTTGACGGCGCGCTGCAGAAGCAGCCAGGAGGCCATCTGCATCAGACGGGTGGTGAGGCGCATCGATTCCGCCGCATAAAGCACCGAGGCCATGCGCGGCAGCACCTTGGAGGCGGCGCGGCCGGCGCCGTCGAGATAACTTGCCGTTTCCTCAACCAAGGTCATGCCTTCGGTATAGAGGGTCTTGAACTGGTTGGAAGCAGCCGCGCGACCCGCAAAGCTTATGGTATTTAAAACCTGTTCCGACATTTTCTTTAAATCCCTGCTCACGCACCACACTGTCAGGCAACGACGACCCGGATATTTTGTTCCGGCCTTTAGTGTTTTCAGGATGGTATCTTTACCTGAAATGCGCAAGGCAATTATTAAAGAAGGGTTAATACCCACAGTTTTACGGAAACCGGCAAGCGGCAAAAAAAGAGCCGCGAAAGCGGCTCTCAAGGTAAAACAGGGAGAAAAATCAGACCAATTCGCCGTATGGAGAAGATGCCTGAGGTCCAGAAGAACTGGACATGTATAGTAATCTCTCAGAAAGCTTAATTTTTGGTTAATGGTAAACGAAAGACTGCCCCGTAATATTCATTTTCGGGCGCTGGCTGCGCCGTAGCTTACGGCAGCGGAAGTGCAGTCGTGTGTCTATTCTGCAGTGCGCATCAGGATCGGAAGAGATTTTCCGCCGCCTGCCTTCCGGCGGATTTTCGTGTCCTCTCCTCTTCGAGTCGGGTGATTTCGGCTTGCAGAAGATCGATACGGCTGCTCAGCTCGTCCACGGAAAGAAGGCTGAGATCGCCACCGATCTCATGCGCTGCCGGTTTTTGCGGGCGGTCATCGTCAAAGAGGCTCATATGCCTGCTCCTTTTTCCACATAGTCGCCATCGTCGCCTGGATATTGCGGCGCGCGCGGGTCAAGCGCAATACTTTCCGGCGTGACGAGCGGTGAGGGCGTCGTTGGCATCATCGTCGAGAAATTGTCTTTTTCCTCGGTCGAAAGGGCAGCGCGCCGGCGGCTTCTGATGATGGCATAGGCGGTGATGAGCAGATGCGCCACAGCCGTCACCAGAAACAGCGCATAGGGGCCGAAATGGGTCATGATCGCGCCGCCGAGCGTCGGGCCGATGATGGTGCCGATGCCGTAAAGCAGCAGCAGACCACCGGAAACCTTGACGAAGTCTTCCGATGCGGCGAAGTCGTTGGCATGGGCTACGGCGATGGGATAGAGCGCATTGGCGGCGGCGCCATAAATGGCGATCATGGAAATCAGCACATAGACATCATGCGGCTGGACCACCGCGACAGCCAGGCCGGCGACAGCGCCAAGCCCGGCCAGCCCGGCCAGCACATAGCGGCGGTCTATCCTGTCTGAAAGCCGGCCTGCGGGAAATTGCGCCAGCGCACCGACGAAAATCGTGACGGACACCATGATGGCGATCATGGTCGGGTCCAGCCCTGCCCGCGCACCGAAGACGGCGCCGAGCGTACCGTAAGCGCCGTTGGCAATGCCGATCATCAGAATGCCGATGAAGGAAACCGGTGAGTTGCGGTAAAGGGCCGGCAGATCCAGCTTCACTTTCTGCAACGGCTGTGGGCTCGCCGCTTTCGAAAGCGTCGCCGGCAGAATGGCGATGCAATAGATGATGCCGCAGATCATGAACAGCGAGGTATTGCTGATATCGCCCATCGGCACGATCATCTGCCCCGCCACGACGCCGAGCAGCGTAATGGCGATATAAAGCGAGAAGATCATGCCACGACTTTCATTGGTGGCGCGCTCGTTCAGCCAGCTTTCGATGATCATCGAGGTTCCGGCCGTGCAGAAACCGGTAAGCGCGCGCAGCGCGATCCATGAGGTGTCGTCGATGATAAGGCCGGTCATCAGCACCGTCAGGCACACCAGCGCTACGAAGGACCCGAATGCCCGCACATGACCGGCGCGGCGCACGATGGCAGGCGCGACAAAGCAGCCGACGACGAATCCCGCCGCCCAGGAGGTGCCCAGAAAGCCGAGAATTTCATTGGAGTAACCTTCCGCCGAACCACGCACCGGCAGCACGAGGCCCTGAAGGCCGTTGCCGAGAAAAAGAAACAGAGTGCTGGATAAAAGAGCGAATACGGGTAGAAGATTTCTGCTCATGAAAACACTCTCATGCGTTCGGACGGACGGTCGGACAGGTCATAGGACGGGCGTTACCCGAATGAGTTGCACTCTTCTGGTGAACGGTAAAAATGTCCAGCCTGTGACGATGCAGAAATAAAGAAAAGGCTCAATAAATGACGAAGGCGATCGGCCTTTTTTTACTGCTGGCCATGGTGGTCCAGATCATCCGGCCGCTTGGTCTGCCGGGCCTGAAAAAAAGAGGCGATTGCTGGAAGATCGCGGTTGCCGCCTTTGTCATCTGGTCGGTGACGCTGCTTCTGCGCCCGTAACGAAAAAGCCGCCCGTCGGAATGGTTTCAAAGGCTGGCAAAGTGCAAAAACCTCTCCACCGTACCATTCCTGTCCCCGGTCAGACCCATTCAGCCAGATGGAGGCTCGGCATCGGGCACGACTGACAATGTGTGCTTGAGGCATTTAAGTGCGAAACAGGAGCGGGAATGGCGTACACCCTCGATCTTGTAAAGCTTGCGGCGCAGAAACTGCTCGTAGCCCGCGGTTCCCGCCACCGCCACCTTGATGAGATAATCATATTCGCCGGTTGTCAGATAGGCTTCCAGCACTTCGGGAAGAGCGGCCATGGCTTTACCGAAACGTTCCAGAACCTCATCGTCGTGACGTTCCAGCATGACCTCGATGATCACCGTCTCGGTCAGTCCCAGATGGGCCTGATCGAGAATGGCGGTATAGCCGCGAATGACCCCTTCGTCTTCCAGCCGCTTGACGCGCTGCCAGCAAGGGCTGGGCGACAGCCCCACCTTCTCCGATAGCTCCGTATTGCTCAGCCTGCCGTTCTCCAGCAGGGCCCGCAATATCTTGCGGTCAATTCTGTCCAGCGGCTTCGTCATGCAGGCCTCCCTGAAATATATTGCAAAAAAATCTGCCGTCCGTGGGGTCGCTCGCGAAAGAAGTATTTTCCGAAGGGCGCTTTGGCGGTGCCATTTGAAAGCACCTTTGGCTGGTCTTTGAGTACCGTACTGCAAGGTACAGGCAGCAGGGAGGAGCAGGCATGGCACCCACACAGCAACAGCATTTTCCAAGGCCGAGAACGCTGATACACCCCGGTATTTCTTCGCCGGTGCGTATCAACAGCCTGCGCTCTCCGTCTGCGCGTCATATGCGGCTGTTCATCGCGCCGGGGTGCAGCCTCTACGATGGCATCGTGCGGTCTTTGGCCGAAAACGGCATTGAAAATGCCTCTTTGACCATTCTCGGCGGTTATTTCGATATCCTGTCCTATTGCGTGGCTCCACCCGATCCTTCCGGCAAGGCGGTCATCGCCTATACGAAACCCATCGATGCCGGGGCGGCCTGGCTGGTTTTCGGCAACGCCACGCTGGGGCGGAGCATGAAGGGCGAGCCGATCGTGCATTGCCATGCCGCCATGCGGACTGCGGCGGGCGTGGTCAAAGGCGGCCATTTGCTGACGGAATCCTGTATCGTCGGAGAAGGCGGCATTTCCGCACTTGTGACCTCGCTCGACAGTTTCGTGCTGCAGCAGTCCTTCGATCCCGAAACCAATATCCCCCTTCTTCAACCCAGGAACCGCACGGAGCGCGCCGATGAACACGCATAACACTGTCGAATCCGGCTCCATGGGCCGCGTGGCCTATGCCCGCATCGCGCCCAATGAAGACCTCGTGCTCGGCGTCGAGAAACTGTGTCTGGCGGAAGGTTTCCGCAACGCCTTCGTGCGCGGCGCGCTGGGCAGTCTGGTGGATGCGTGCCTCGGCACCCGCAGCGGCGCGTTTTTGCAGATAAGCGGTCCTGCCGTTGAGATCGTTTCGATTGCCGGTGAGGTACGCGCCCAGCCCGATGGTTCCCTGCGCGCCGCGCTGACCGGCGTTGTTGCCGATACCGATGGCGCGGTTTACGGCGGTCCCTTCATCGCCGGCGCCAACCCCGTGTGCATGACCTTCGAGGTGACGCTGGAAGAATGGTTGCCTGCGGAAAAGCCGCAGGCGGCGTGAGGTATGGTAAGGCGGGCGGTGGAGTTGCACGGCGCAACTCATGCGGCCGCCCCCTGTCTTTCGGTCAAAAGCAGCTCGAAAGTGACGCAGACCGGGTTTTTGCCGCGCACCAGCCGCCCGCCGCTGATCTGCGTGGTAAGATCGACCATCGCAATATCCAGCATTGCCCGTTCGCCACCTGTGGCGGAGGGGTGGATGTGGCCATTGCGGATGAGGATTTCGCTGGCATAGGCGGTGAGGCTTGTTCCGTCTTCATAATCCGCGCCGATCAGGCTGCCGATGCCATTGACCTCGGCCTCCCGCAGGTCGAATTGTCTGCAGGCGGCTTCAAGCGCCGTGCAGATATCGGTATTGGGCCGCACTGTGCATAGCAGCGCCCGGAGCCCTGCATCCTTCCGGTTGCGCGGTTGCGCGATGGGCGTGAAGAGGGGGAAATTGGTTTCCGCATCCTTTTGCACGTCCAGAATTGCACCATCCAGTGCCAGCGCCTCAAGCGGCGTTTCCCCGGCAAATTCGGACTCCAAGGGCAGCAGGTGGCCCATGGATAGAACGCCTTCGGTACTTTTCCACGAACCATGGCAGTGCAGGAACGGCCGACCGTCGCGCCGCCCCATATGCAGGCCGGCATCGATGATCGTGCCTCCCGGCATGGAGAATGTTTCGCTATACCAGGCGGCATGGGCGTCATCGGGTGCGGCTGCGGGCATCACATAGTGCAACCGCTTCATCGGCACGTTTTTCAGTCTGACATAACCGCCATCGAAACCCTGTTCGACAAAGGCCTCTGCAATCGCTTCGTTGACGCAGACACCGGGTTTGGCATTCAGCGTGACCGGGTGGGCGTGGCAGCCGACGACGCGGAAGCGTTCGGGTATTGCCGGCCCCGGATGGGCGATGCTGCGCGGAAGCCCCTCCGGGGGCATTGTCGTCATACCGCAAGCCCTGCGGTAATGAAGCCGCCGTCCACGGCCAGCACCTGTCCGTTGATGTAGCTCGCGTCCTCCGACACAAGGAAAGCCACGGCAGAGGCAATCTCGTCCGTCCTGCCATAGCGGTGCATGGGAACGCGGCTGTGCCACTGGCTGCGAACATTCTCCGTATGAACCGCCTGGGTGAGGGGGGTATCGACGGGGCCGGGCGCAATCGCATTGACGCGAATGCCCGATTGCCCGAGCTCGTTTGCCATAACCATCGTCAGAAGATTGACGCCGCCCTTTGAAGCGCCATAGGCGCTGCGGCCACGATTGCCGCACATGCCGGAGACCGAGCTGATATTGACGATCGAACCGGAAATTGCGCGGTCCAGCCAGTAACGCGCGGCGGCGCGGGCCACGGCGAAGCTGCCGACGAGATTAACGTCAACGATACGACGGAATTCCTCCACGCTGGTGTCGACGGAAAGCTTGTCGATGCCGATGCCGGCACTGTTGACGACGGCCACCAGATCAACGGCACGATCGGCGCCGCCTGCCGTCAAGGCGGCGAAAGCCTCTTCTATCGAAGCCTCATCCGCCACGTTGCAGACGATGCCGCGCGAAGCATCGATGCCGAGTTTTTCGCAGGCCGCATCCAGCGCCTCACGTTTGAGATCCAGTAGCCATGGCTGCCAGCCGCGCGCCAGCAACAGCTGCGCCGTGGAAAAGCCGATACCCGATGCGCCGCCGGTGATGGCGACAGCGCCTTTCATCTCTCTCTGTGTCATACCGTCTCCTCCCGGTTATGCGTTACAGCCTTCAGCCGGTCAGTTTTTCCTCGAAAACCGGCATCTGGCCGCGCTTTTCCAGCTCCTCGCGGATCATCTTCTTGGTGATCTTGCCATAGGCGGATTTCGGCATCGCATCCCAGAACACGACGGCTTTCGGCAGCTTGTAACGGGCCATCTTGCCGTCGAGATAGGCTTTCAGGTCGATGCCGGCGATATCCGCGCCCTCCCGCGCCACGCAGACAGCGACGCCGACCTCGCCCCAAACCGCGTCCGGCACGCCCAGAACCGCTGTCTCGCTGATATCCGGGTGCATGAGGATTTTTTCCTCGATCTCACGCGGATAGATGTTCGAGCCGCCGGAAATATACATGTCGGAGGCGCGGCCGGTGATGTAGACGAAACCGTTCTCATCGCGGTGGCCAAGATCGCCGGTGCGGAACCAGCCGTTGCGGAAGGCTTTGGCATTGGCGTCGGGATTATCGTAATAACCGGCGAAAACAGCAGGGCCGATCACGCAGATTTCGCCGGTTTCACCGGCCTGAAGCTCCTCGCCCGCATCGTTCTGGATTTGCACTTCCATGCCGGTGCGATCGAAGCCGCAGGTGCCGATCCGCGCCTCCGGGCCGTCCTCGGCGGCGTGGAAGGAGGGCGGCAGCACGGTGATGTTGCCTGTCACTTCGCCAAGGCCGAAATATTGCACCAGCACCGGGCCGAGCTTGGCAAGCGCCCGTTTCTGATCGGTGCGATACATGGGCGCACCGGCATAGATGACGTAGCGCAGCGAGGAATGATCGAAACGATCCACGGAAGGGTCTTCGATCAGCATTTTCAGAATGGTGGGCACGGTGAAGGCATTGGTGATGCGCCATTTCTCGATCAGCGCCCACACCGCAGGCACATCGAGTTTTTCCGCAGCCGGAAGCACCGTTTTTGCCCCATGCGCCACCTGCACCAGCTGGTGAATGCCCGCGCCATGGGAAAGCGGCGCAACGACGATGGAAGCGTCGCCCGGTCCGGTGCCGGGCATCAGATCACAAAGATGGTTGGTGATGACGAAGGCCATCTGGCCATGGGTCAGTACCGCCGCCTTCGGTCGACCCGTCGTGCCGGAGGTGAAGAAGAACCAGCAGGGATCGTCCCGATCCACCGCCTGGCTTTTGACTTTCTGGCCCAGATGACGGGCCACGATGGTATCGTAGTCCTCGCCGAATTCGGCCGTGCCAATGGCGATGGTGAAATCGATCGCGGTCGCCTCACGGCTGGCCTTCGCATGCTCGGGAAAAGCGCTGGCGCAGATCATGCCGCGTGCGCCGCTGGCTTTTGCGAGATAGGCCACCTCATCGGGCGACTGGCGATAATTGGTCGGCACCCACACCGCGCCCACGCGGAAGCAGGCGAACATGGATTCGAACATCTGGTTGTTGTTGGAAGACTGCACCAGAATGCGGTCACCTTTCCTGACGCCGAATTCGGTTACCAGCGCCAGCGCCATGGCATCGACGCGGGCGTCCATTTCAGCCCATGTCCAGCTCTTGTCACCCCATACGAAGCCGATGTCGGCGGGGTTTCGGCGCGCTGCCTGGGTCAGGAAATGCGCAAGATTCATGACCCGCGTGGTCGAAGGCGCAACCCCGCCCGGAGGATGTATCGTCATTTCACGCGCTCCATGATCGAGACATAGTTGGCAACCGCAGTTCCCCCCATGTTGAAAACACCGGCGAGCGAGGCATCGGGGATCTGCATGTCGCCCGCTTCACCCATCAATTGCATCGCCGCCATGACGTGCATGGAGACCCCGGTTGCCCCGACCGGATGCCCCTTGGATTTCAGCCCGCCGGAGGGGTTGATCGGCAGGCGACCGGTTTTCAGGGCCGTGCCTTCGCGCACCACCCGGTGGCCTTCACCGGGCTTCGCCAATCCCATCGCCTCATATTCAATGAGTTCGGCAATGGTGAAGCAATCATGAGTTTCGACGAAGGAAAGGTCGTCGAGCGTTGCGCCTGCGAGTTCCAGCGAACCTGCCCAGGCGCGGCGCGCGCCCTCGAAGGCCAGCGGATCGCGGCGGCTGAGCGCCAGAATGTCATTGACATGCTTGCGGCCCCTGAAACCGATGGCCCGGTTGAGTGTCGCCGCGGTTTCCTCGTCGGCCAGAACGATGGCGGCAGCGCCATCGGAAATCAACGAGCAGTCGGTGCGGCGCAGGGGGCCAGCGACATAAGGGTTCTTCTCCGATACCGTATTGCAGAAATCGAAGCCGAAATCCTTGCGCATATGGGCATAGGGATTGACCGCGCCATTGGCGTGGTTCTTGGCGGCGATCATCGCCAGTTCTTCCGAGCGATCGCCATAGCGCTGGAAATAGGCCTCAGCGATACGTCCGAACTGGCCGGCAAAGCCGCCGGAAATATCGGCTTCCTCAGCGCGGTAGCAGGCGGATAGCAGGATTTCACCCACCTCGGCGGTTGGCAGCGCCGTCATTTTTTCGGCGCCGACAACGAGCGCGATGCGTCCACGCCCGGCCTCGATGAAATCCATGGCGCTGTAAAGGGCGGCCGATCCCGTCGAGCAGGCATTCTCGAAACGCACTGCGGGCGTATAGGCGAGGCGCTCATCGCCCATGGCCACCAGCGCGCCCTGAAAATCCTGTTTCGAGAAACCGTTATTCATGACGCCGACGAAAATGCCGTCTATATCGCCGACATCGACGCCGGCATGGTCTATGGCTGGCACCACGACCGAAGCCATCAGTTGCTCGGTATTTTCAAGGGTCGATTTGCCGAAAGGCGAATGCGCCCAGCCGACGATCTGCGCTTTGCTCATTTGCTCGTTCTCCTTGTTTGCCGTTTTGCATCGCCTTCGCCGCGCGTGCGGGCGCGGCTGGCCATCATTTCCGCAATGCGTGTTTCGATGCGCGTCACTTCCTCGCGCAGCAGGGCCGCCAGTTCCGGCTGGCGCTCCGGTCGCATGCGGCTGTCGACGGCGGCAATGCTCAACGCCCCCGCCACAGCGCCATCCGGTGTTCGGATGGCAACGCCGATACCCCAGGAATTGGAGAGGATCAGACCCGGATTGAGCGAATAACCATTGGTTCTCGTCAATTCGACATCGCGGCGCAGCCCGTCCAGCGTGATGCCGGGATAGTTCGCGGCAATCAGCCCGCTATTGGCGGCAATGACGCTTTCGACCTCGGCATCGGGCAGCGCCGCCAGCATGGCGAGCGATCCCGCGCCAATGCCCAGCGGGTGCTCGAAACCGGCCTGAAGCGCGTGGGTGCGCACCGGCCAGGTGCCTTCTTCGCGATAGAGGCACAATGCAAATGTATCGCGGCGCACGGAAAGGAAGCTCGAATCCTCTGTCCGGCGGGAAATGCGCGTCAGACTGTCCTGGGCCATCTGCAGCAAGCCGAAACGGCGCGATGACAGACTACCCAGCACATAGGCTTCCTCGCCCAGATAATAACGCCGCGTTTCCTCATCCTGCTCCACCAGGCCGGCGCGGATCAGCGCCAGCAGCAGGCGGCGGGCCGTGGGCTTGTTCAGCCCGCTTTCGGTGACGATGACCGAAAGCGCCACACCGCGTTCGGCATGACGCCCCACCATTGATAGAAGTCCCAGCGCCCGGTCTACCGCGCGCGCGCCTGTCAGGTCGCTTTCTGTCGGGATCATCGTGGCCATATCAGGAAAACGCTCCCACCGCACAGCTTTGCCCGCCATCGACCGGCAGGCAGATGCCGGTGATGAACTTGGCTTCATCGGATGCCAGAAAGACTGCCGCGCGGGCGATATCGAAGGCATCGCCCATGCGGCCGACCGGGACCGCGGCATTGCGCGCCGCCACCATATCCTCGACGGAGGCATATTGATTGCTGATCTGTTTGTAGATCAGCGGCGTGTCGATCATTCCGGGCAGAACGCAATTGGCGCGAATGCCCTGGCGGGCATATTGCATGGCCAGCGCCACGGTTGCCTGGTTTACGGCGGCTTTCATGGCGTAATAGGCAAAATAGGGATAGCCGGTCCAGCGAATGGAGGCGAGCGAGGAGATGTTGACGATGGCCCCGCCGCCCTGCGCCAGCATCACCGGCAACACTGCCTTTGCGGTGCGATAAACGGAGCCGATATTGAGATCGACCGAGGCGCGAAAGCG
The DNA here is from genome assembly GCF_004005385.1 of Agrobacterium sp. CNPSo 2736. Classification (NCBI taxonomy): domain Bacteria; kingdom Pseudomonadati; phylum Pseudomonadota; class Alphaproteobacteria; order Hyphomicrobiales; family Rhizobiaceae; genus Agrobacterium; species Agrobacterium sp. CNPSo 2736. The sequence goes on from NZ_RZTX01000001.1 coordinate 292,615, forward strand.
TTCCTCATCCAGCTCGACCGGGCCGCCCATATGGGTCACGCCGACATTGTTGTGCAGAATATCGATGCCGCCGAAGACCTCGCAGGTCCGCGCAACCGTGGCTGATACGGAATAGAGTTCCGTGACATCGGCCGCAACCGCAATCGCCTCGAAACCTTCGGCGCGAATAATCTGCGCGGTTTCCTCTGCCGCGTCGGCGGAGAGGTCGACACAGGCCACGCGCGCGCCTTCGCGGGCAAATTGCACGGCCGCAGCCTTGCCATTGCCGAAACCCGGACCAGATGATCCTGCACCAAAAACAATGGCGCGTTTTCCCGTCAGGCGACCTGTCAAAACAGTCTCCATTACAATCGTCAGAAATAGTCGGGTCGGCCCCGCCTGACGCGGGGCCAGCTATTCAGCAGACCGATCAGGTCAGGCTGGCGCCAACGGCCTTTTCGAGAATGGCCCAGGCTTCATCGCCATATTTGCCCTTCCATTCGGAATAGAAGCCGGCTTCCTTGAGGGTTGCACGGAAGAGTGAGGCGTCGGTGTCGTTGAAGGTCATGCCCTTGGCAATCAGGTCTTCCTTCACCGAGGCATTGAGTTTCGCCACATCGGCCCGCTCGTCCTTGCCTGCCTGATTGAGGTTTTTGGCAACGATGGCGCGCAGGTCATCCGGCAGGCGCTCCCAGGCGCGCTTGTTCGCCAGGAACCAGAAGCCGTCCCACATGTGGTTGGTGACCGAGCAGAATTTCTGCACTTCGAACAGCTTGGCGGTGGAAATGATCGCCAGCGGGTTTTCCTGGCCATCGACAACGCCGGTCTGCAAGGCGGTGTAGACTTCAGCGAAATTGATCGAGGCAGGGGCCGACTTGAAGGCCTTGAACATCGAGGTCCAGAGCGGGCTTACCGGCACGCGGATCTTGAAGCTTTCGAGATCGGCCGGCGTGGCGATGGGCTTGGACGCGCTGGTGATCTGGCGGAAGCCGTTATCCCAGATGGTGTCCATGGCAACGAGGTTCTGCTTGGCGATTTCGCCGCGGACATATTTGCCGAGATCGCCATCCATGGCCGCCCAAACCGAATCGTAGTTCGGGAAGGCGAAGCCGATGCCGCTGATGGATGCATTCGGCACCAGCGTCGACAGGATCAGTGGCGAAAGCGTAAAGAATTCAACGCCGCCCGAGCGTACCTGGCTCAGCACATCCGTATCAGCGCCCAACTGGCTGCTGGGGAAGATATTGATCATCACCTGGCCGTCGGTTTCCTTGGCGATACGGTCGGCCGCTTCCTTGGCGCGGATGTTCATGGGGTGCGCTGCAGGCAGGTTGTTGGCGTATTTATAATTGAATTGCGCAGCGCGGGCGCGCGACACAAAAGCGGTGGCAAGAACGGCAGAACCGGCGCCGGCCAACACGGTACGTCTGTTGATATTCATTGCTTTCTCCTCCCAAAATAAAAGCATGTGTCATTCATCGGCGTGGCGGGTGGACCCGCCACGGTCTCAGAGCAGAATTGTCGAGAAGCCCGGAATTGCCGCAATCAGCAGCAGACCGATGACCATGGCTGCGAGATAGGGCCAGATGGCGCCCATGGCCTCATCGGGCGAAACATTGCCTATCTTGCAGGCGATATAGAAACCGATGCCGATGGGCGGCGCCATCAGGCCGATATTCATGGCGACAACCACCACCATCGAATAATGGATGTCGTTGATGCCAAGCGTGCGGGCGATGGGGAACATGATCGGTGCGAGCAATACGATTGCCGGCAGGCCTTCCAGCACGCAGCCGAGGATCATGAAAATCAGGATCGACACGACCATATAGGTCATCCATCCGCCCGGCAGATCGGTGATCATCGCGGTCAGCTGGAAGGCAAAGCCGCTCTGGGTCAACCCCCACGCCATGGCCGAGGCGCAGCCGAGGATCAGCAGGATCGCCCCGGAAAGGGCTGCCGTCTCCACCAGCATGGAATAGAGTTTTTTGAGGCTGATGCCGCCATAGAGTACCGCACCGATAATCATCGCATAGAGCACGGCAATGGTGGAAACCTCGGTGGCCGTCGCCACGCCGCCGCCGACGAGGCTGCGGATGAGGAAAGGCAGAACCAGCGCCGGTGCGGCAACCAGGGCCGCCTTGCCGACCAGCGGCCACGGGGTGCGTTTTGCGCCTTCCATGTTTTCATGCCGCGCCTTCCATCGGGCCAGAACGGCCAGCACCAGAAGCAGCACCATGGCGATCATGAAGCCGGAAGTGAACAGGCCGGCAATCGACACACCCGCCGCCGAACCGAGAACGATCAGCACGATGGAGGGCGGAACCGTATCGGCCATGGCGGCGCCGGTGGCGAGCAACGCAATCATTTCCTTGGGCTTGTGGCCACGGCGCTTCATTTCCGGAAACAGCGCCGGTGCAACCGTCGCCATATCTGAAACCTTGGAGCCGGAAATGCCCGAGACCAGAAACAGCGAGCCCAGCAGCACATAGGACATGCCGGCGCGAATATGGCCGAACATCGAGGATAGCAGTTCGACAATCGCCTTGCCCATGCCGGTGGCATCGAGCACACAGCCCAGCAGCACGAAAACCGGAACCGAGAGCAGAATGATGCCCGACATGCCCTCGTCAATGCGCCCGATCATCACGATGGTCGGAACCCAGGTGGTAAAGGTCAGGTAGGCTAGGGTTCCAAGGCCAAAACAGAAGGCGATCGGTACGCCCAGCACCAGAAATACCGCCACGAACAGGCCGAGGAAGATCGCCAGATTGAAATTGCCGAAAGTTTCGAGCGTCGGCGATGCCAGATAGAGCAGGCCGGAGGCGACCGCGACGGTGACAACGGCTGCGATGATGTCCCGCAGATTTTCCCTGCGGAAGAGATTGTTGAGGACCAGCAGCAGCATCAGACAGGCGCCGACCGGCAATGCCGCGGCGCGGAAGGACATCGGAATATTCAGCGCCGCCGAGGTGACGACCCATTCCTCAATGGCATATTCTATCGCCGGCTTGATAATCGCCGCAAGAAATGTCGCCACCAGCACGAGCGCGAGCGAGTTGACATAGCCCAGAATGCGCTGCGGAAACATGTTGAGAAACAGCGTCAGTCGCAGGTGTTCGCTGCGGTCGATGGCAATTGCCGCACCCAGCATGGCAAACCAAAGGAAGCTCAACGACGCCGTTTCATCGATCCAGACGATTGGCAAATGCAGGGCATAACGCGATGTCACGCCCAGCAGAAGCAGGCCGATCATCACCGCCAGCAGCACCGCCGCCACGGCCTCGACGGGTCGCATGAACCACGAGCCTGTTACGGGCCCCGTATGCAACAGCTCTCCGTCGAGTACAAATACGTCGTCATTCGCGTTTGCGGTCATGGTCATCGGGGCCTCCTCTCCCACAGAACAACCTTCGCAACGGACTGCGGCAGACAAAGAGGATTATCCGCGTCCAGGCCAATATCATGACTGACGCATCAGGATATATCTGTCATTGCCAGACCGGCCAGACCCCTCCAAAAGCCTGAAACTAGCGGTATATTGCCTCCACAATATGGACCGTTAAAAAACTATGCATTCGGGATACACAGGAAAAGTGCCGAAATCAACTGTATAAATGCAGTATTGCGTGGTTTTCATCGCATGTTTATAGGTCCACATAGTGGATCATACTATAATTTATTGAAATTTATCTGTGATGTAACGAGCGCGCAGCAATTCTTGGGGCTTTTCGAGAGCCCGTCGAGATGAAAGCGCTTGTGATGCCGGGCGATCCGGATGGTCTGGCGTTATGCGCTGGATAAAGCCGGGGAGGGCATCCGCTGTCTATTGCGGCAATGACGGCCATAAAGTCGCCAGGTCGCATGACTTGAGCGGATAAGGCTGTCCATGGTGGATATGCTTCCACGCTGGTAGCGATGCACTATCAAAACGGTTGAGAATTATCAGTCAGGTAAAATGAAAGACGATTGGTCCGGGTGACGGAATATGGATGATCTTGCTTTATCAAACGCAGCAGCCGCCCGTTGGGGCGGCTGCTGTTTATCTGATTCTCTGTCAGCCTCAGGCTGCCTTTTCGAGTTCCTGCTTCCAGTTGCCCTTGGCGGCGAGGCTGTTCATCGCGGCGCGGTGCGTGAAGGCGCGCTGGCCGGCGGCGACATTTTCCTGCTTGCCGCCCCATGTCTTGAGGGCCGTATCCTGAAGCGCGCGGCCGTAGGAATAGGTCAGAGACCAGGGCAGGTCGTAGCCGGCATTCATGGCGGAGAGATGCGCCGTTGCCTCTTCGGAGGACTGGCCGCCGGAAAGGAAGGCGATGCCCGGAACGGCGGAAGGCACGGTCGCCTTCAGAACCTTCACGGTCTTTTCCGCCACTTCCTCGACGGAAGCCTTGCGGGCCTTCTTGCCGTCGATGATCATGTTCGGCTTGAGGATCATGCCCTCAAGGTTCACGCGGGCGTCGAACAGGTCCGCGAAGACGGTCTGGAGAACCCATTGCGTGACTTCCGCACAGCGGTCGATGTCATGCGTGCCCGGCTCGCCGTCCATCAGCACTTCGGGTTCCACGATCGGCACGATATCCGCCTGCTGGCAGAGGGCGGCGTAACGGGCGAGCGACTGGGAGTTTGCCTTGATCGAACCCCAGCTCGGGCGCTGCTCACCGATGGTGATGACGCCACGCCACTTGGCGAAACGGGCACCGGCCTCATGGTACTTGCGCAGACGCTCGTAAAGACCGTCGAGGCCTTCGGTGATGAATTCATGCGGGTGGAAAGCCATCGGCTTGGCGCCGATATCCACCTTGATGCCCGGCAGGCTGCCGGCCGCCTTGATGATATCCACGAAAGGCGTGCCGTCGGCGGCCTTCTGGAACAGGGTTTCTTCATAAAGGATGACGCCGGAGATGTATTTCTTCATGGCGTCGTCGGAACGGAACAGCATCTCGCGATAATCGCGGCGGGCGGTCTCGGTGGATTCCAGATTGATGCTGTCGAAACGCTTTTTGATCGTTCCCGTGGATTCGTCGGCGGCGAGGAGGCCCTTGCCGTCGGCGACCATTTTGATTGCGATGTCTTCGAGACGTTCGGTCATTTGCTATTCTCCCAAGGCACAATAAATTTCCGATAACAGAAGTTCCAGGGCAGGGAAATGGCACGCTAACTCATTGAAACGATTGAAATGATTTCAATCGTTTGAAACTTTTCCTCCCGGTGCCGCTTACCAAAAAGCAAGGCCGGACAAGCATGGCTTGTCCGGCCTTGTGTCAGGCAAGTAAGGTGAGTTTACTTGGCGGCGGTCAGGATGGCAACGCCCGGCAGTTCCTTGCCTTCCATCCATTCGAGGAAGGCGCCGCCGGCCGTCGAAACATAGGAGAAATCCTCGGAAACGCCGGCGTGGTTGAGGGCGGCAACGGTATCGCCGCCGCCGGCGACGGAGACGAGCTTGCCGGCCTTGGTGCATTCCGCCGCGTGTTTTGCGGCAGCCACGGTCGCCGCGTCGAAGGGCTCGATTTCGAAGGCGCCGAGCGGGCCGTTCCAGACCAGCGTTTCGGCGCGGGAAATCCAGGCCTTGATGCTTTCAACCGATTTTGGACCGACATCGAGAACCATGGCATCCGTGGGAATGGCGTTGATGTCGACGATTTCATTGGCGGCACCGGCCTTGAATTCGCGGGCGACGACGCCGTCCTCCGGCAGCACGATGGCGCAGCCGGATGTCGCAGCCTCGATCATGATCTGCTTTGCGGTCTCGGCGAGATCATGCTCGCAAAGCGATTTTCCGACCTGCGCGCCGCGGGCGGCGAGGAAGGTGTTGGCCATGCCGCCGCCGATGACGAGGGCGTCGACCTTTTTGACGAGGTTCATCAGCAGATCGATCTTGCTCGAAACCTTGGCGCCGCCGACGATGGCGACGACCGGACGGACTGGCTGGCCGAGGCCTTTTTCCAGGGCCTCAAGCTCGGCCTGCATGGTGCGGCCGGCATAGGCGGGCAGGTGGCGTGCAAGGCCTTCGGTGGAAGCGTGGGCGCGGTGGGCGGCGGAGAAGGCATCGTTCACATAGATATCGCCATTGGCTGCCAGAGCTTCGACGAAGGCCGGATCGTTCTTTTCTTCGCCCTTGTGGAAACGGGTGTTTTCCAGAAGCAGGATATCGCCATCGTTCAGTTTAGCGACGGCATCCGCCGCGGGTGCGCCGATGCAGTCGGTCGCGAAGGAAACGGCATGATCGAGCACTTCCTCGACGGCAGGCACGATCTGGGAAAGCGACATATCGGTCACCGGTTCGCCCTTCGGACGGCCGAAATGGGCAAGCAGAATGACTTTCGCGCCCTTGGAGGACAGTTCCAGAATGGTTGGCGCAACGCGTTCGATACGGGTTGCGTCCGTCACCTTGCCATCTGCGACCGGCACGTTGAGATCAACGCGGACGAGAACGCGCTTTCCGGCAATGTCGTTGAGGTCGTCGAGGGTCTTGAAAGCGGGCATAGGTCGATCCTGATTTGTTGCGAGTTCGGCACGGACCATACTATGCCTGATTGACGACGCAAGCGGGTCAGGCCTCATTTTCTCTCACTGTATTCGGAGCGGCGGGGGCGCATTCTTCAACTCTGGCGGGGCGCGGCTGGCGCTTCTCTGCCAGATGGTTGCGCACACGGTTGAGGATTTCCGAAAAGCTGATGAAGATCGGCAGGCTGGTAGCCGGTTCCACCGGTTCGAGGGAGATGCCCACACCGGTTATCGCCTCGTGTTCGTCCAGTGTGCGAACGATCAGCACGATGGAGCCTAGGCGCACGCGGTCGGCATAATCGGCCTTTCCGGCAAGGCGCGCTTCGATGAGTTCCGCGACGCTCATCGCCTGTTCGGCGGGCGAAAGCAGGCCGGGACCATAGGCTGCGTCCAGCTCCTTCGCCGGGCGGGCGGGGGAGATTGCGAAGGTGCCGAAGAAATCGGCGTCGTCATCGGCAACCGGCAGGGCGCTCGCAAACAGCCGGTCGATAAGGCGGGAATAGCCGGGCGCGATGAAGAGGTAGACGAGATCGTTCTCCCGCAGCCGCCCGGCATATTGATAGCGGATCGATTTGCCGTCGCGCACCACCAGCGAAGGCATGGCCCAGCGCGGAATACGCTCGCCCTGCATGATGGCGCTACCCTTGGCGACCCGGTAGGAGATCAGTTCGTGATTGGCGGTGCCGGGAAGGTCCACCTCCAGCTTGTCCACCTCGCCCATGCGCGGCGGCACGATCAGCCCGAGCCTTGTTGCCACCGGCTTGATGGTCCAGCCCTGCACGAGGAGCGACACCAGCACGATGATGAAGGCGGCGTTGAAATAGACCTGCGCATCGTCAAGTCCGCCGAGAATGGGCATGATGGCGAGCAGGATGGAAACCGCGCCGCGCAGGCCCACCCAGGCGACGAAGGAGGTTTCCTGCTGGGTATAGTTGAAGGGCATCAGGCTCAGCCAGACCGCAAGCGGGCGGGCGACGAAGATCAGGAAAAGCGCGAGCAGCACGGCCGGAATGGCGATCGCCGGAAATTGCGACGGGGTGGCCAGAAGACCGAGCATGAGGAACATGATGATCTGGGCAAGCCAGGTCAGCCCCTCATGGAAACGGCGGATGGTTTCCTTGGCGAAAATCCGGCGGTTGCCGGCGACGATGCCAGCCACATAGACCGCCAGAAAACCGCTGCCGCCAATTGTGCCGGTGAAGGAGAAGACCAGCAGCGCCAGCGCCAGCACGAAGATCGGCGCAAGCCCACGGTCGGCGGCGAACCGGTTGACGACGGTGGCGATCATGACGCCGCCGAGCAGGCCGAAAATCACGCCAAGGCCCATCTGCTCGATGAAAAGCAGCAGAAAGCCGCTATCGATGCCGGCCAGCCCCTGGCCCTTGGCGATGATTTCGACCAGGGCAATGGTGAGGAAGATCGCCATCGGATCGTTGGTGCCGGATTCGACTTCCAGCGTCGAACGCACCTGATCGCGGATATGGATGCCGCCGATGCGCAGCAGGAAGAACACGGCTGCCGCATCCGTGGAGGCGACGATGGCGCCGAGCAGCAGGCCTTCCAGCCAGGAAAGCCCGAGTAGCAGAGCCGCCGCGCCTGCAAAAAAGACGGATGTGAGGATGACGCCGACTGTAGCGAGAGCGACGGCGGGTGCCGCCGAAAGTCGGAAGGACTGGATGGATGTGCCGAAGCCGGAATCGAAGAGGATAACGGCAAGCACCAGCGAGCCGAGCATATAGGCCAGCGGATTGTTGGTGAATTCGATGCCGAGGCCATCCACACCAGCCACAAGGCCGATCATCAGGAAAAGCAGGAGGAGTGGCGCGCCGAAGCGGAAGGCGATGAGGCTGGAAAAGGCGGCGACGAGAACGAGAACGGTTGCGACCAGCAACAGAAGATAAAATGATTCCACGTCCACCGCCTCATTCAAACCGCGTTGATGGACCGCAGTCCGTGGCGCAATGAATGCTCTGCGCGTCTGCAGTCAATGCGCCACGGGTTGCGGTCTGTCAGCGCTGTTTCGGGTGGCGTTGAAAGGCGACGCAAGGCGGGGTGTATCGAATGATACGGCAGGGCCGAAGTGCATTGCGCACGACCGTTATCCCTGTGTTTCTTGTCCGTCCCAAAGTGGACCAGACAAAGGCAGGAAATGGGAATTTTTTCGGCTCGCGGGCGAAAAAATGGATGGCAAGGAGAGCGGCAGATACTCCCGCAGAAACAATTCCTTTTTCAGCGTTTCAACGTAACATAGAGACAATGCAGCTGCGTTAGTTCTTTCGTCCGAATTGCTTTTCAACATTACCGGAGCGATCGGATGAAACGGATAAATATTACTGGACTTATTATAGTATTGGCGGCGGGCGCGATTGTTTCTGGCTGCTCCAGCACGGAACAGACAGCTGAAAACATGGCCGCGCAACGCGAGCGCTGCCGGTCGTTCGGTTATCCCGAAGGCTCGCGAGAGGCTGCCGACTGCATGATGAAGCTTTCCATGCAGCAAAGTGAGTTGAGACAGCAGACTTTCGACACGATCTGGAGCAATGCCGGCTCGCGCGATCCAATCATCATCAACAACAGAAGGTGACGGTTGGGCCGGCAGGCTGGCAGTGGGCTAGTCCCCCTTGCCCCCAGCGATGTTTTCGATCCGAAGCGCCCCGCCTTGCTTCCGGATCGACGCCGACGGGTTTCCTCGTTCCCGTCGGCATTTTTTATAAATAAAAAGCCGGCAGGATTGCTCCTGCCGGCTTTTTGATTGGCGTAATTCCGCTTAGATGGTCTTCGCGAAGGCGACGGCCGTGTCCGACATGCGGTTGGAGAAGCCCCACTCGTTGTCGTACCAGGACAGGATGCGTACGAACTTGCCTTCCATGACCTTGGTCTGGTCGATCGCGAAAATCGAGGAATGGCTGTCGTGGTTGAAGTCGCGGGAAACCAGCGGCTCGTCGGTATAGCCGAGAATGCCCTTGAGCTTGCCATTGGCGGCAGACTTGATGGCTTCGTTGATTTCCTCAACCGTCGTGTCGCGCTTGGCGAGGAACTTGAAGTCGACGACCGAAACATTCGGGGTCGGAACGCGGATCGACGTGCCGTCCAGCTTGCCTTTGAGGTGCGGCAGAACGAGGCCAACGGCCTTGGCGGCGCCCGTCGAGGTCGGGATCATGGAAAGGGCTGCGGCGCGGGCGCGGTACAGATCCTTGTGCATGGTGTCCAGCGTCGGCTGGTCGCCCGTGTAGGAGTGGATCGTGGTCATGAAGCCATGGTCGATGCCAACGACGTCATCGAGAACCTTCACGACCGGCACGAGGCAGTTGGTGGTGCAGGACGCGTTGGAAATGACCAGATGGTCCTTGGTCAGCTGGTCGTCATTGACGCCGAAAACGACGGTGAGATCAGCGCCGTCAGCCGGAGCCGAAACGATGACGCGCTTTGCGCCGGCCGTCAGGTGAGCGGCAGCCTTGTCGCGGGCGGTGAAGATGCCCGTGCATTCCAGCGCGATGTCGACGCCGAGTTCCTTGTGCGGCAGCGTTGCCGGATCGCGAACGGCCGTTACCTTGATCGGCTTGCCGCCGCCAACGATGATCGTGTCGCCTTCGACCTTCACATCGGCCGGGAATTTGCCATGGATCGAATCGTAGCGCAGCAGGTGTGCGTTGGTCTCCACCGGGCCGAGGTCGTTGATGGCAACGACTTCGATATCGGTGCGGCCGGATTCGACGATGGCGCGCAGGACGTTGCGGCCGATGCGGCCGAAGCCGTTAATGGCAACTTTTACAGTCATTTACAGTCTCCCGAACAAGAATGGGCGTGGTCTTTGCTGAATGGTGAGGGCCTGGGAAGCCCTCACGCAAGTTTTGCCTCGACTGCGGCGACGACGGCTTCCGCCGTGATGCCGAAGTGCTTGAAGAGATCCTTCGCCGGGGCAGATGCTCCGAAGGAGTGCATGCCGACGAAAGCGCCATCGTTACCGATGAAATAATCCCAGCCCTGGCGGATGGCGGCTTCGACCGCTATTCTGACCGGAGCCTTGCCGATGATGGCGTTGCGATAGGTTTCCGGCTGTTCCTTGAAAAGCTCGAAGCAGGGAACGGAAACGACACGGACGGAAACGCCGTTGTCCTTCAACGTTGCGGCGGCCTTCAGCGCCACTTCGACTTCAGAACCGGATGCGAAGATCGAAACCTTGGCGTCGCTGGCGGAGACGAGTTCGTAAGCGCCGTAAGCAGACAGGTTCTTCTCTTCATATTCCTTGCGCGAGGGCGCAAGGTTCTGGCGGGTAAGGGCCAGCGCGGAAGGACGATGCTTCTGCTCGAGAGCCAGCTGCCAGCATTCCGCCGTCTCGGTTTCATCCGCCGGGCGGAAGACGAGGAGGTTCGGAATGGCGCGCAGGGCTGCGATCTGCTCCACCGGCTGGTGGGTCGGGCCGTCTTCGCCGACGCCGATGGAATCATGCGTCAGAACGTGGACGACACGGATGCCCATGAGTGCGGCAAGTCGGATCGACGGACGGCAATAATCCGAGAAGATCAGGAAGCCGCCGGCATAGGGGATGAGACCGCCATGGAGCGCGATGCCGTTCATCGCCGCCGCCATGCCGTGCTCGCGGATGCCGTAATGCAGGTAACGGCCGGAGAAATCCGTCGGCGTGATGGACTTCATCTGGCTGGTCTTGGTGTTGTTGGACGGCGTCAGGTCAGCCGAACCGCCGACCATCTCCGGCAGGACGCCGTTGATGACTTCGAGCGAATCTTCCGAGGCCTTGCGGGTGGCGACCGTCGGGTTGTTCTCGATGATCTTCTTCTTGAAGGCATCGATGGCGCTGTTGAAGTTGCCGGGCAGGTCGCCGGCGAAGCGGCGCTTGAATTCGGCTTTCTTGCCGGCTTCAGCAGCTTCAAGGCGGGCTTCCCAGTCCTGGCGGGTCTTGGTGGAGCGCAGGCCGGCAAGACGCCATGCATCCAGCACGTCTTCCGGAACGACGAAGGCTTCCGCTTCCCAGTTCAGGTGCTTGCGGGTGGCGGCGATTTCTTCGGCGCCGAGCGGGTTGCCGTGAACCTTGTGGGTGCCCTGCTTGTTGGGTGCGCCGAAGCCGATGACGGTCTTGCAGGCGATGAAGGTCGGGCGGTCGGATTTTTGCGCGGCTTCGATGGCGGCGGCAATCGCGTCCGGATCGTGGCCATCGACGCGGATGGTGTTCCAGTGAACGGCCTGGAAGCGGGCGATCTGGTCGGTGCTGTCGGAAAGGCCGACTTCGCCGTCGATGGTGATGTTGTTGTCATCCCAGAACAGAACGAGCTTGTTGAGCTTCAGGTGGCCGGCAAGCGCGATGGCTTCGTGGCTGATGCCTTCCATGAGGCAGCCGTCGCCGCACAGGACATAGGTGAAGTGGCTCTGCAGGTCGGAGCCGAATTCCTCTTCCAGCTTGCGTTCGGCGATCGCCATGCCGACGGCGTTGGCGATGCCCTGGCCGAGCGGGCCGGTGGTGGTTTCGATGCCGGTCGCATGGCCATATTCGGGGTGGCCGGCGGTCTTGGAACCGAACTGACGGAAACGCTTGATCTCGTCGATCGTCATGTCCTCGTAGCCCGTCAGATAGAGCAGCGAGTAAAGAAGCATCGAGCCATGACCTGCCGACAGCACGAAGCGGTCACGATCCGCCCAGAGCGGAGCCTTGGGATCGAATTTCAGGTAACGGGTGAAGAGAACGGTGGCGACATCGGCGGCGCCCATCGGCAGACCGGGATGGCCGGAATTGGCCTTCTCCACTGCATCCATGGCAAGAAATCGGATCGCATTTGCCATCCGGTTGTGTTTGTCGCGAGAAATCATGGCTTTTCCGTCTGTTTCCGGGTGAAAGGAGATAGTTTTACGCAACTATCCAAAAAGCGGGTTGATCCATAGCAGGTGAGGCCGGCAAGTCAATAAATCCACGGGCGTTTGCGGTTCGCTGAGGGAGAAAAAATCGTTTAGAAAATTGGGCATCCTGACAAAATCCGTGCGATGGGCGCTGCCGCCTCTTCGTTCATCCACAGAGCAAAACGTCTCAATGCACTGGTTTGATTGACGGGATGGTAAATCGGGTAATAACCTCGTGATTGTTGAAAAGGCCTGAAACCGGACGATTCGGCCGGTGGCGTGCGAGTTGGAAAAAACGATGTCGGCTGACAAGACCGTACAATCTGCGCTGACGGAGCTGAATGCTGCCATCACAAATCTCGAAAATGCCATCGATATGCGTATCGAGCGGCAAAGGGAGACGGGCGAGATCGATAATGAGGTCAAGCGTGTCCATGTCGACCGCGCAAGGCTCGCGCATGAGCTGGATCAGGCCGAGTTTCGCGCCAATCGTCTTGAAGAAGTCAATCGCGAGGTTTCCCGCCGGCTGGTGACGGCGATGGAGACGATCCGCGCGGTGCTGGATCGATAGGAGCGGGCTCATGGCGCAAGTCACAGTTATGATCGACGGCAAGGCCTATCGCATGGCATGCGAGGCGGGGCAGGAAGACCATCTTACCGATCTCGCAACGAGGTTCGACCGGTATGTCGGGCACCTCAAGAGCCAGTTCGGTGAAATCGGCGATCTTCGCCTGACCGTCATGGCGGGCATCATGGTGATGGACGAGCTTTCCGAACTCAATCGCAAGATAGAGAAGCTGGAAGGGGAGGTCGCATCCCTTTCCCGCAACCGCGACGGCATGGCCGAGCACCGGGCGAAATCGGACGAGATGGTGGCGCTTGCCATCGGCGATCTGGCCGACCGCCTGAACGGGATTACCGAAAAACTCCTGGCGCGGCCGAAGCCCGCCGCGCATTGACCGCGTGAAGGGTTCTGAGGCGGCAAAATTTCGCGCGGTGCCCTCTGGCGGTTTTCTTCGATCCGTCCTATATCTTCTATGCGTTCTGCGCTTCCCGACAGGAACCACAATCCCTGGGGCCATACTCGATCCAAAGGGAGCTGTCCCTGGCCAGTCCCGTGGGGCTGGACACACGGTGCCCACCTACTTTTGTAGGCGCCCAGGATCGTAAATCTCCATCGGTCGCCGTGGATCGCGCTTGAAGTTTCGGATCAACCCCCGGGGCTTCCCTGTACCCTTGATATATTCGACAGTCATTTTTCATAACTGCCGGACACGGCTTTTTTATATTGCCGTCATTGCAATGGCGGAACAATTCCCTATTATCCGAATTGGTATGTCTGTCATGCCCTTTAAAAAAGGGCGCTGCGGTCAAAACCGCGACGTGCCGTTCAACAGCCCAAAGAGCTAAACTTGTTTACTGAAATTATGATCGTGGTCCTGCTCACCGTATTGAACGGTGTGCTTGCCATGTCCGAGCTTGCCGTTGTCTCCTCCAGACCGGCGAGGCTCAAGGTGCTTGCCACACAAGGCAGCAAGGGCGCCACAATGGCGCTCAGCCTTTCCGAAAATCCCGGACGCTTTCTTTCCACGGTGCAGATCGGCATCACGCTGGTCGGCGTCCTTTCCGGCGCTTTTTCCGGCGCCACGCTCGGCGCGCGCTTCACGGCGTGGCTTCTGGAGCAGGGCGTTCCCGACCGTGCCGCCGATGCGCTCGGCGTCGGCTCGGTGGTCGTCGCCATCACCTATCTGTCGCTGATCGTCGGCGAACTGGTGCCCAAGCAGATTGCGCTGCGCGATCCCGAAAAGGTCGCCGCCCGCGTCGCCCCCACCATGATGCTGCTGTCCAAGGTCGGCGCGCCGCTGGTGTGGCTGCTCGACCGGTCGGGCAAGGCCGTTCTGGCGCTTTTAGGCCATAGCGGTGAATCCAACGCTTCGGTCACCGACGATGAAATCCGCACGGTTCTGGCCGAAGCTCACAGCGCCGGTGTGATCGAGACCGAGGAATCGGCGATGATCACCAGCGTCATGCGCCTCGCCGACCGCAATGCGCGCGGCCTGATGACACCGCGTCGCGATGTGGAAGTGGTCGATATCGAAGACAGCGCGGAAGAAATTCGTGAGCAGCTTCGCCAGACGCAGCGTTCGCGCCTGCCGGTGCGCAACGGCGCGTCGGATGAAATTCTCGGCGTGCTTTTCGCCAAGGACGCTTTCGATGCGCTGGCTTCCGGCAAGGAACTCAACATTCGCGAGCTTCTGCGGGAGGTTCCGGTCGTATCGGATCTGACGAGTGCGGTGGACGTCATCCAGTCGCTGCGCCGTTCCACCGTGCATATGGTGCTGGTCTATGACGAATACGGCCATTTCGAAGGTATCATCAGTTCCGGCGACGTGCTGGAAGCCATCACCGGCGCCTTCCAGGAAGATGATGACGAGGAGCCGGCCATGGTCGAGCGCGAGGACGGTTCGTTCCTCGTCGCCGGCTGGATGCCCGCCGATGAGTTCGCTTATCGCATGGGTTTCCAGATCGACGAGGATGCCGAGTTCGAAACCGTTGCCGGTCTGGTTCTGGACGAGTTCCGCCGCCTGCCGGAACTGGGCGAACATGTCACTCGCAATGGCTGGCGTTTCGAGGTCATCGATCTCGACGGCCACCGTATCGACAAGGTTCTCGTGAGCCGGGCCGCCTGATGCCCGGTGACGTTGCCGAAAAAGCAAGGCTGCGCGGCGAAAGGCTCGCCGCGCGCGATGCGCTGACACTGGCGGAGCGCCAGCAGAAGAGCCAGTCCATAACGGCCCATGGCGCCTCCAGCATCCCCTTTGCACCGGGCACCGTAATTTCCGGCTTCATGCCGATCCGCTCCGAGGCCGATACCCGGCCGCTGATGGAAGCGTTGCGGACGAGGGGCGGGCGTCTTGTCCTGCCCGTTGTGCTGGATCGTGAAACCATTGTCTTCCGCGCCTTTGAAACGGATACGCCGCTGGTGAAGACCGGCTTCGGCACGACCGGCCCGGGTGAGGATGCGGAAGTTCTCGATCCGGATATTCTGCTCGTGCCTCTCTCCGTCTTCGATGGGCAGGGACAGCGGGTCGGTTATGGCGCGGGCCATTATGACCGCGCCATTGCGCGATTGCACGCCAGGGGTCGTCAGCCCGTGCTCATCGGCGTCGCCTTCGATTGTCAGGAAGTGCTATCCGTACCGGCGGAGCCGCATGATGTGTCGCTTCACGCCATTCTGACTGAAAGCGGCCTACGCTGGTTTTCCGCCCCACTGTCGATCTCCGATAGTGGGCAAAAGGCGCTTTAGCACTTTTTAAAAGATGGATTTCCGGTTAGAGGGTCTCCACTTTTCCTTGAATGGCGAAGACCCTCTAACTCTTTGTTTCGTCGTATTTCCGGACGGAAAACCGGGTTCCACTTTTCCTGGAAATGCACTAGAGGGGACGAAATATAGAAACATGCGCAAGATCGGGGCGGGTGAATGAGGCTTCTTTTTCTCGGAGATATGGTTGGCAAGACCGGACGCACGGCTGTCTGGGAGCGGTTGCCGGGGCTGATTTCCGATCTGAAGCTGGATTTCGTCATCGTCAACGGTGAAAACGCTGCCGGCGGTTTCGGTATCACCGAGGATATCTATCTCGAGACCATCAATGCCGGCGCCGATGTGGTGACGACCGGCAACCACGTCTGGGACCAGAAGGAAGCGGTTTCCTTCTGTGAGCGCCACGACCAGTTCCTGCGGCCCGCCAATTATCCGGATGGTACGCCGGGCAAAGGCTCGGGCATTTTTTATGCCCGCAACGGCGCGCGCATACTGGTTGCCAACATCATGGGCCGGGTCTTCATGCATCCGGAACTGGACGATCCCTTCAAGTCGGCGGAAAACATTCTTGCCGCCTGCCCGCTGAAGGAACAGGCCGACGCCATTATTTTCGATTTCCACGCGGAAGCGACCAGCGAAAAACAGTGTTTCGGCCATTTCGTCGATGGGCGCGCTAGTTTCGTTGTCGGTACCCACACCCATGTTCCGACCGCCGATGCCCAGATATTAAATGGCGGAACCGCTTATATGTCGGATGCCGGCATGTGCGGCGATTATGACAGTTCGCTTGGCATGGAGAAGGAAGAGCCGATCAACCGCTTCATTTCCAAAATGCCGAAGGGCCGTTTCGAGGCAGCCAGCGGACCTGCGACGATCTGCGGTGTCGGCGTGGAGATTTCCGACCGAACCGGACTGGCGGAAAAGATTGCGCCGCTGCGCATCGGGCCGCGGCTTTCGGAAACCCTGCCGTCCTTCTGGGTTTAATCTTCCCCGAAGCGTTCACAATGACGAGAGGGTGAGCCTTCCGTTGCTCTTGTAACTGGACGCTCGCCAAAACCTGCCCCATCCTCTCAGCTTCGCAAGTTCAGGGGAGTGGCATGATGCTGCGCGTGCTAATGCTTGCAATAACGGGGCTGATCGCCTGTTCGGGAGCGGCCTTCTCCCAGACGGCGAGCCGTCCTCCCGTCAGCCAGTGCCAGGCGATCGCCAGCAACATTCCGGGCGTCATGTTCGCGAGCTTCAATCCGCCGGGTGTTCAGCTGGCGCAGGCAACGGCAAAGGAAGAGGTGAAGATCAGCTTCATCGGCCATTCCACCTATCTGATCGAAAGCCCCGGCGGTGTGACGATCGCCACCGATTATAACGGCGTCTATCGTCCGCCCGTCACGCCGACGGTGGTGACGATGAACCGGGCGCATTCGACGCATTTCACGCTCAGCCCGGACCCGGCCATTCAATATGTGCTGCATGGCTGGAGCGATACGCTGGGAGAAAAGGCCGAGCACAAGGTTCTGGTGGGCGATGTCTATATCCGCAATGTCGCAACCGACATCCGCAACCGCTGGGGCGATTACGAGTCCTTTCAGGAGAACGGCAATTCCATCTTCATCTTCGAGGTTGCCGGGCTGTGCATCGGCCATCTCGGGCATCTGCATCATGAGTTGACGGATACGCATTATGCCGAGATCGGCCGTCTGGATGTGTTGATGGTGCCGGTGGATGGCGGGCTGACCATGGGGGCAGACAGCATGAGCCGGGTGGTCAAGCGCCTGCGCTCCGCGCTGATCCTGCCGATGCACCGCACCGGCCCGCCACTGGAGCAGTTTCTGACGATGTTCGGCGAAAGTTTCCGAATTGCCTATGCGGCCGATCCGGTGATCCGGGTTTCGATGAGAAACCTTCCCCGCCAGCCGCAGATACTGGTGCCAAAAGGCATGTAAAATGGCGACGGGCGGGGAAGACCGGGGGAGTGGTTTCTCAGGCAAAGGTGAGGTGCTGGCGGACGCCGACGTCAGGCGTCTTGTCATCCGACATGTTCGCCTTGGCGATTTCCCAGCCGAATTTCAGCGTGCTATCCGTCGAAGCCCAGATATCGGCATCGTCGACATGCAACGCCAGCATGGTCAGTTGCGGGTCGCTTTTGCCATGTTCGTACCATGCGGCAGTGACCGAGTTCCAATATTCGTCGATCTTGGCTTTGTCGTCGCGGGCTTCGAGGATGCCTGAAAGGCAGGCGTGGTAGTCATGGTCCTTGCCCACCACGCAGAAATGCGCCCGGGAGCCGGATTTCAGCGATTTCACCAGATCGGTGTCTTTTTTGGAGAAAAACCAGATGGTGTTGGTCTTGGGGTCAGCATGAGGCGCCATGGGCTGCATGTGGTTGTGCAGTCCTTCGAGACCGAGCATGCCGGCATGGACGGAATTGATCTCGTCCCAGAGCTGGCGGGCCGGTGCTTCTCGTGCTTCAGTCAGGCTGACCATATGTTTTCTCCTTCGGGTGTCATGCTGCGACGGAGGAAAAATGCCCTGTTCCGCCGCGTTCATGATCAGAACGAAGAGCGGATAAATCAGTTCCTTCCGTTGTTGCGGCAAGAGAAAGCGCTTGCGGGGTTGAATGGCGCGGCTATCGCACTTATAAGGCCCGCAATCTCCAAATTACGACAATCAGGTTTTCCATGGCTGGTCATTCACAGTTCAAGAACATCATGCACCGCAAGGGCAAGCAGGACTCCGTGCGGTCCAAAATGTTTTCCAAGCTTGCGCGCGAAATCACCGTTGCGGCAAAGACGGGCATGCCCGACCCGAACATGAACCCGCGCCTGCGTCTGGCAATCCAGAACGCCAAGGCCCAGTCCATGCCGAAGGACAATATCGAGCGCGCGATCAAGAAGGCCTCCGGTGCGGATGGCGAAAACTATGACGAAGTCCGCTACGAGGGTTACGGCCCGGGCGGCGTCGCCGTCATCGTCGAGGCCCTGACCGACAACCGCAACCGCACCGCCTCCAACGTTCGCTCCATCTTCACCAAGGCTGGCGGCGCTCTCGGCGAAACCGGCTCGGTCTCCTTCTCCTTCGACCGCGTCGGCGAAATCTCCTACAAGGCTGAAGTCGGCGATGCCGACAAGGTCATGGAAGCCGCCATCGAGGCC
This sequence comes from Agrobacterium sp. CNPSo 2736, assembly GCF_004005385.1. Classification (NCBI taxonomy): domain Bacteria; kingdom Pseudomonadati; phylum Pseudomonadota; class Alphaproteobacteria; order Hyphomicrobiales; family Rhizobiaceae; genus Agrobacterium; species Agrobacterium sp. CNPSo 2736. Next base: position 311,419 of record NZ_RZTX01000001.1, read on the forward strand.
GGCGCCGACGACGTCGAATCTTCCGAAGACGGTCACACCATCATCTGCGGTTTCGAAGCGATGAACGAGGTTTCCAAGGCGCTGGAAGGCGTGCTGGGCGAAGCCGAAAGCGTCAAGGCCATCTGGAAGCCGCAGAACACGGTGCCGGTGGATGAAGAAAAGGCACAGTCGCTGATGAAGCTCATCGACAATCTCGAAGACGATGACGACGTACAGAACGTCTATTCCAACTTCGAAGTGTCCGAAGAAATTCTCGCCAAGCTTTCCGCCTGACGTCTCATGTTTCAAAAAAACCCCGGTAGCGATCCGCTCCGGGGCTTTTTGTTTAGGCGGCCTTCCTTATGGAGGTCCGCACGTCGGCAAAAATCTCCACGGATCGCAGCCGTTTTTCGATGTCATGGATCGGCATGGAAACGATCAGCTCATCCGCCTGCGTTTCCGCCAGGAAACCGTCGAGATGGCGCTGGATCGTCTCAGGCGAGCCCACGGCTGCGAAACGCAGTGTGTGTTCGACAGAGAAACGCTCCATCTCGTTCCAGTAATCGTCCATGCTGTGCACCGGCTTCGGAAACTGCGTGCGCACGTTGCGGCGCAGGTTGACGAATTGCTGCTGCGACGAGGTGAAGAGATGCTGCGCCTCTTCGTCCGTATCGGCGCCGACGCCCATCACACCCACCATCACATAGGGCTTATCCAGCACTTCTGAGGGCTGGAAGCGCTCGCGATAGATATGGATCGCTTCCATCAGCATGTCAGGCGCGAAATGCGAGGCGAAGGAATAGGGCAGGCCGAGGGCTGCGGCGAGATGCGCGCTATAGGTGCTGGAGCCGAGCAGCCAGATCGGCACGTTGGAATTCATGCCCGGCACAGCGAGAATAGCCTGATCCTGCTGCGGCGGGCCGAGGTAACGCTGGAGTTCGACAATATCATGCGGGAAGTTTTCCGCGCCGGCATCGAGATTGCGGCGCAGCGCCCGTGCCGTGCGCATGTCGGTTCCGGGCGCACGGCCGAGACCGAGATCGACACGGCCGGGAAGCAGCGCCGCAAGCGTGCCGAACTGCTCGGCGATGACGAGTGGGGAGTGGTTGGGCAACATGATGCCGCCGGAGCCGACGCGGATATGTTTCGTGGCCGCGCCCACATGGGCGATGACCAGCGATGTTGCAGCACTGGCAATGCCCGGCATGCCGTGGTGCTCCGCCAGCCAGATGCGGTTATAGCCGTGTTCTTCGGCCTTGATCGCCATTCGGCGGGAATTTTCAAGCGCCTCGCTGACGCTCTCGCCTTCGCCGATGGGCGAAAGGTCGAGAATGGAAAAGGGGATCATCCGACGCTCCTGCGAAATTTAAATCTTTGCTGCGGATGTAAGACGCGTGTCCCGATTTACCAGTGAAGTCGCGCAGAATTGAAGGATGGTTCAAAAAAATTGGGGCCTCCGAAGAGGCCCCTTTGCTTTTTCAGCCTGCCCGCCGAATTTGTCGGGCGTCGCGATGACCTGCCGCATCCCGGTCGGAAGCCAGCGTGAATTGTCCAAGCCTGCCATCCATTTCACCCGCTTCGGAGGCGAGATTGTGAATGGCGGCCGTCGTTTCTTCCACCATGGCGGCATTCTGCTGGGTCATGGTGTCGAGGCCTGCGACGGTGCTGTTGATTTCCGAGAGCGTGTGCGCTTCCTCGCGGGTGGAGTCCATGATCTCCTCGATGCGCGCGCTGATGGTCTGCACGTGCTTGCCGATGCCGGAAAGCGACGTGCCTGCTTTTTCCACCAGCGCTACGCCGGCGGAAACCTCGTCGGTGGAGCGCTTCAGCAGGCTGGTGATCTCCTTTGCGGCCGCTGCCGAACGCTGCGCCAGTTCGCGCACCTCCTGCGCCACGACCGCAAAGCCCTTGCCGGCTTCGCCCGCACGGGCCGCCTCCACGCCGGCATTGAGGGCGAGAAGGTTGGTCTGGAAGGCGATTTCATCGATGACGCCGATGATCTGGTTGATCTGGCGCGACGAGGTCTGGATCGCCTCCATGGCGGCGATGGTCTGCTCCATGACGCGGCTGGATGCCGTGGCCTCCGCGCTGGCGTCCCGGGCGATCCGCGTTGCCTGTTCGGCGCGTTCGATCTGGTCGCGGACGGCCTCCGTGATCGCCTTGATGGCGCTTGCCGTTTCGGTGATGGAAGCTGCCTGCCGCTCGGTGCGTTCGGCGAGCTGGTCGGCGCCCACCCGCATTTCCTCGGAACCGCCACGAACTGCGGCGGAGTTGCCGCCGATGGCCTGCATGGTTTCGCTGAGCCGGGAAAGCGCCGTGTTGAAGTTATGACGCAGGCTTTCGAGATCGTCGGGGAAGACGGTTTCGATACGATAGGCGAGGTTGCCGTTCGCCAGCCGGTCCAGACCTTCATCCAGGGAATGCACGACCATCTGCAGGGTGCCGGCCTCGGCCTCCCGTTCCGCAAGATGCGCGCGGCGGGCCGTTTCGGCTTCCTCCCGCGTGCGCGATGCGGTTTCTTCCATGTCACGCTGCAGGATGAGCTTTTCGCGGAAACTGCCGAGCGCCTGCGCCATGCGGCCGATCTCGTCCTTTCGGTCCTGATTGCCGATCTCCGCATCGAGACGGCCTGCGGCCACTTCGCCTGTCAATCCTGCAAGCTTTTCCAGCGGTGCGAACAGGCGTCGCGCAAAGAAGGCCGTCGCCGCGCACATGGCCGCCAGAACGCAAAGGCCGATCACGGCAAGCGTGCCGGCAATCGAAACCGAGCCCGCATTCAATTCGCTGCGCAGCATGCTTTCCACCGCGAGATATTTTTCCCCGGCAAAGGAGAAGGGGCGGGCATAGGCATTGGCCTCGCCATCGGCGCGGTCGATCTTGGCAATCGTCATGCCCGTCGTATTCAGCGCTTGTCCATGGAAGCCATAGATTGCTGGATCGAGGCCGACCAGCCTGTTGCCCTCCACGCCGATAACCTTGCCATCGGCGGAAACGATTGCCGACTGTTCGGAACTGCCGGCCGTCACACCCTTCGTGAGGATCTGGCTGAAGACCTCTTCCTTGACCCGGAAGAGGACGACGCCCTTGAAAGCGCCGAACTTGACGACTGGAACGCCGAAATAAATGCCGGCTTCTTTCGTGGCGGCATCGATGCGCAGGCCGGAGAAGCTGGTCTGCGCCACGTCGTTTACGGCCTTTTCGGCATTCGCGGCACCACGCGCGAAAGCCGCGCCGAGGCCGCTTTCCGCCCAGGCGCCGCCTGCGACGGTTTCCCCGAAAGCCGATCCTTTCAGGTAAGAGTAGTAGACCGTGCCTGCGGGATCGATGAAGAGAACGTCGCTGAACGGCGTTCCCTGCAGATAACCGCCAATATCCGTCTGGGTTTTTTCATGGGTGGAGTAATAAAAGCCGCTCGGGCTTTCCGGCTTGATCAGCTTTTCCTTTTCGCCGAAGGGGTTTTCCTTGACGAAGACGCGCTGCAGTTCCGCCTTCGCGTCACCGGAGTTTTTCTGCACGGTCGCCCAGCCGCTGCGCATGGAAACGACAGCCATTTGCAGGGATTCGATCTTGGCGATGGAATCCGCCTGCGTTTTCAGTTGCTCAAGACGCTCCCGGAGCATGTCGCCGCGAAAGACGAGAATGCTCTCCATGGATTTCGACGCCTGTTCTTCGAGAACGCCGCTGCTGCTCTGATAACCGAGAAGTGTCAGAGCCCCGGTCGAGATCGCCATCAGCGCCAGGAAAATCGCCAGCACTTTGGTGGATATGGAATGAAAACGGTTCAGCATGGCTGATGCAGCCCCCAATGCCGTATCAGTTCCCGCGCCATGCATGTGGCGCCACCGGATGGCTGATATGGCTCAGATATGCTGCGGATCATCATGTCCGCAGCTCCCCTTTTTTTATTTTGTGGGGGGAACAATGCGGTACGCGGTTTAAGCAGAGGTAAATGCTGCACCGCAAATTTGATGAATGTTGTCGTTTTGTTCACTTATCGCTGGCAGGGTCGCAGCCGGAAAGATAAGGTGCCTCATGCAAAAGACGATTCGAATCATCGGCATTGACCCCGGATTAAGGCGCACCGGCTGGGGGGTGATTGACACCCTGGGCAACAGCCTGCGGTTTGTCGCCTCCGGCACGGTGACGTCGGACGGCGATATGGATCTGGCCTTCCGGCTCTGCCAGCTGCATGATGGGCTGGCGGATATCGTGCACAGCCATCAGCCCGATGAAGCGGCGGTGGAGCAGACTTTCGTGAACAAAGATGCGGTTGCGACCCTGAAACTCGGTCAGGCACGTGGCATCGCCATGCTGGTTCCGGCACGTGCAGGATTGCCGGTCTTCGAATATGCGCCGAACGCGGTCAAGAAGGCCGTGATCGGTGTTGGGCACGGCGAAAAGCAGCAAATTCACATGATGCTGAAAATCCTGATGCCGAAGGCCGAATTCAAGGGTAACGATGCGGCGGACGCGCTCGCCATCGCAATCTGCCACGCCCATAATCGCGGCGGTGACAGGATGCGGCGACTGCTGGCGGCCGGTTGAATATTTAAAGTCTCATTGCAGCGGGCGGCATCATGATCGGAAAATTGAAGGGCAGCATCGAGGAAATCGGCGCGGACTATGTGCTGGTGGATGTGCACGGCGTCTGTTACGTCGCCTATTGTTCGGCGCGCACGCTGTCGAAAATCGGCTCCGTCGGGGAGGCGGTGGTGCTGTTCATCGAAACCTATGTGCGTGAAGACCAGCTGAAGCTCTTCGGCTTTCTCTCGGCGCTCGAGCGGGAATGGTTCAACCTTTTGCAGAGCGTGCAGGGCGTGGGCTCGAAAGTGGCCTTGGCCGTTCTTTCCACGCTGTCGCCCTCCGAACTGGCGAATGCCATCGCGCTACAGGACAAAACGATGATCTCGCGCGCGCCGGGCGTCGGGCCGAAGGTGGCGGTGCGCCTCGTGACCGAGCTTCGCAACAAGGCACCGGCCTTCGCAGGAGAGGCCTCCGCCTCGATCGGCCTCAAGCAGGAGCTTGGCGAAGGTGTCGCATCCGCGCCGGTGGCGGATGCCGTTTCCGCGCTCACCAATCTCGGCTACTCGCGCGACCAGGCCGCCAATGCGGTTGCCGCCGCGCTGAAGAACGGCGGGGAGGGCGGCGACAGCGCCAAGCTGATCCGGCTCGGGCTGAAAGAGCTTTCGCGGTAGGCCGGGCGCGGTACACATGGTGTTCGGGCGCGATGTTGAATTTCGTGAAGCGCCTTGGCGTGACAGTCATGATATAGCGGCGAAGACCACCTCATGAATTCGTTTAGAACAATGGAATGCCCTGAATGAGCGATGCGGACAGACTGATTTCGGCGGACAAGCGCGGTGAGGACATCGACACCACCCTGCGTCCGCAATCGCTGGACGATTTTACCGGCCAGGCGGAGGCCCGCGCCAATCTCAAGGTATTTATCGAGGCGGCCAAGAACCGTGGCGAAGCGCTGGATCACGTGTTGTTCGTCGGCCCGCCCGGTCTCGGCAAGACCACGCTGGCGCAGATCATGGCCAAGGAGCTTGGCGTCAACTTCAAATCCACCTCCGGCCCCGTCATCGCCAAGGCGGGCGATCTTGCAGCGCTTCTGACCAATCTCGAGGAGCGCGACGTACTCTTCATCGATGAAATCCACCGTCTCAACCCGGCGGTGGAGGAAATACTCTATCCGGCAATGGAGGATTTCCAGCTCGACCTCATCATCGGCGAAGGACCGGCGGCGCGCTCGGTGAAGATTGATCTTTCCAAATTCACCCTTGTCGCTGCGACGACCCGTCTGGGGCTTTTGACGACGCCGCTGCGCGACCGTTTCGGCATTCCCGTCCGGCTGGCTTTCTACACTGTCGACGAACTGGAACTGATCGTACGGCGCGGCGCGCGGCTGATGGGGCTGAACATGACCGACGAGGGGGCGCGCGAGGTGGCAAGGCGCGCGCGCGGTACGCCGCGCATCGCCGGCCGGCTATTGCGCCGGGTGCGCGATTTCGCCGAGGTGGCGCGGGCGGAAGCCGTTACCCGCGAGATCGCCGATGAGGCTTTGACCCGGCTGCTGGTCGACAAAATGGGCCTCGACCAGCTCGACATGCGGTATCTCACCATGATCGCGGTCAATTTCGGCGGAGGCCCGGTTGGCATCGAAACCATCGCCGCCGGCCTTTCGGAGCCGCGCGATGCCATCGAGGATATTATCGAACCCTATATGATCCAGCAGGGCTTCATCCAGCGCACGCCGCGCGGCCGCATTCTGACCGGCACGGCCTGGAAACATCTGGGAATGCAGCCGCCAAAGGATATCGAGGCGGCGCAGTTCCGGCTGACGCTGGAGGAGGATTGAGGGAACAAGCCCGGTGTGCCGGCATTTGATCGTCTTTGGCACGGAGATGATTATGCCGGTGTATCGCAAGGGCACGAAGGTTCGGTGGAACTGGGGCGATGGCACGGGTGAAGGTAAAATCGTCGAGACTTTCACGGATGATGTCGAACGCACCATCGCCGGCTCCAGAATAAAGCGGAAAGCGAGCAGGCAGGAGCCTGCCTATCTGATCGAGCAGGAAGACGGCGCCAGGGTTCTGAAAAGCAGATCGGAGCTTGAGCGCGTCGATTGAACGATGCCGTCCTTCGGCGGCAATGGAGGAGCCTTCATGTCTTACGATCCGCTGCGGGTCTTCCGCAAACTCGCGCGCAACAACCGGCTGGCCAATTTTCGGCTGCATCGGGCCTGTCTTCAGCTTTCGCAGGAAGCGTTTGTGGCTTCCCGAGTCAGTTTCTTTCCGACGCTCAGGGCGACGCTGAATCACATCTACACCGTCGACCGGTTTTATATCGATGCCCTGCAGGGCGGCACGCTCGGTCTTGCGGCCTTTGCCGAAGATGAGCCTTTCGCCACCATGGCGGATCTGCGTGTCGCCCAGACGGAATTGGACGAGGTGCTGATCGCATTTGTCGACAGTCTCGATGAAGACGGCCTTGCGGCTAACGTCAATATTCACCGCGGCACGCGCATCCAGCAAGATCGCTGCGACGATATCCTGTCCCATCTCTTCCAGCACCAGACGCATCATCGGGGGCAGGCGCATGCCATGTTGTCCGGCACCGTGGTCAAGCCGCCGCAACTGGATGAATTCATTGTGGGAGATGACGCAAAGGCAAGAAAAGAAGAGATGGATGCGTTAGGGTGGACGGAAACCGATTTGATGTTTCCAGCCCACAGGTCAGCGCCATGACACACGATACCAAGCAGGACACCCGCATCCGCATGAAGTTCAAGCCGAAGCGCATTTTCCAGATGCGGGTGGCGGGACTGGCGTTTCGCGATGGCCACGTGCTGGTACACCGAGCGTCGCATGAAAAATTCTGGACCTTTCCGGGCGGTCGCGCCGAAATGGGCGAGCGCTCCGAAGAAACGCTGGCGCGCGAAATGGTGGAAGAGCTTGGCGTCGAGGCGAAGATCGGGCGGCTTCTCTGGGCAGTCGAAAATTTCTTCCACTACGAGGGCAAGGACTGGCACGAACTCGGCTTCTATTACCTGATGGACCTGCCGGAGACGCTGGCCTTTCATCCGACCGATATCATTCACCGCGTTCAGGACGGCGACAACGAACTGGAGTTCCGCTGGGTCGCCGCAACCCGTCAGGCATTGACGGAGCTTGATATTCCGCCCTATTTCATCGCCGACGAAATAGAGCACCTGCCGAAGGCCACGAGACACCTCGTCTGGCATGACGGCGATCTGGACGATAAATGACCTCTGCCCCCGAACGCCACATGATCCGGCTGGACCGGAAACCGCAGCTTTTCAGCATGCGCGTGGCGGCGCTGATCTTTCAGAACGGTCATGTTCTCGTCCAGCGCGGCGCGAAGGACAGCTACTGGGCCTTGCCCGGTGGGCGTGCCGAAATCGGCGAAAGCTCGCAGGAAACCATCATCCGCGAGATCGGCGAGGAGCTTGACCGGGATTGCTCGGTCGAGCGTCTCCTCTGGTCGGCCGAGAGTTTTTTCGCCTATGACGATTTTGCGGCGCATGAGCTGGGATTTTATTATCTCGTTTCGCTTCACCAGCCTCTGCCGTTCCATGAAAGCGATATCGTGCATCGGGTGCTGGATGGCGTCGAGGTGGAGTTCCGCTGGCTGCCCGCGCAGCCTTCAGCACTTCTGAAGAGCGATCTGAGGCCCCGTTTCATCGCGGAGCGTATTGAGGCGCTGCCGCAACGGCATGAGCATCTTATCGTCCGCGAAGGACGTCCTGATGCAGTCGAAATAAGGAGATAGTATGAGCGAGCTTGTGGTTTCGCTTTCGGGTGAGCTTATCGAACATGGCCACCGCCTGACGCAGCGTGTCTACTACGAGGATACGGATTTCTCCGGCCTCGTTTATCACGCCCGCTATCTGCATTTTCTCGAGCGCGGACGCACCGATTATCTGCGTTGCCTCGGCTGCGAACAGAGCGCGCTTCTGACCGCTGACGAAGAAGGTCTGGTCTTCGTCGTTCATCGCATGGAGATCGATTTCAAAAGCCCGGCGCGGATGGATGACGTCTTGACGATCACCACCATCACCGAGAAGGCCGGTGGCGCGAAAATGGTGCTCAGTCAGGAAATCCGGCGTGGCGAAACGCTGCTGGTCGCCGCCAAGGTCATCATCGCCGTCATCAATGCCAATGGTCGCCCGAGGCGTCTTCCGGAGACCGTGGCGGAAAAATTCCTGAAGTAATTGGCGACCGCATCCAGTAAATCCATCCCGCGTGGCCCGGCTGTAACACTCCTTTAACCATAATGGTGTCTTACTTTAGCAACTGGCATTTGTGCGGCGCACGCCTTCCTTTCACCAAATTTATTGGCAAGTAAGGCTTACTGGCAAGTATCGGGGTATGGCTAAGGGGTTGGCGGCTGTTGCCGCAGGACTTCGAGCGTTAACACGCGTTTGAATCGCCCGGTCCCGTACCGGGCGTTTGGATTCGGGGATTGGATATTTATGGAACAGGCAGGTTTGGCAGCGGCGACGCACGATGTAAGTCTCTGGGCACTGTTTATGCAGGCGGGCCTCATCGTGAAGCTCGTGATGATCGGACTTATCGCCGCCTCGGTCTGGACGTGGGCGATCGTCTTTGACAAATATGTGAGCTTCGGCAAGGCAAGGCGCCAGTTCGACCAGTTCGAACAGGTCTTCTGGTCGGGTCAGTCGCTCGAAGAGCTTTATCGTACGCTGGCGGAACGCCAGAATGGCGGTCTTGCGGCGATTTTCGTTTCCGCCATGCGCGAATGGAAGAAATCCTTCGAGCGCGGCGCACGTTCGCCCATTGGTCTGCAGATGCGCATCGACCGGGCGATGGACGTGACCATGGCGCGTGAAAGCGAACAGTACGAGGCGCGCCTCGGTTCGCTCGCCACCATCGGTTCGGCCGGTCCCTTCATCGGTCTCTTCGGTACGGTTGTGGGTATCATGACCTCGTTCCAGGCGATTGCCGGTTCGAAGTCGACCAACCTTGCGGTCGTGGCGCCGGGTATCGCCGAAGCGCTTCTGGCGACGGCCATCGGCCTTGTCGCGGCTATTCCCGCGGTTATCGCCTACAACAAGTTCACGGCCGACGCGCACAAGCTTTCCGCCCGCATGGAAGGTTTCGCCGACGAGTTCTCCGCGATCCTGTCGCGCCAGATCGATGAAAAACTTCAGACGCGGCAGGCCGCCCAGTAAGCGGCCGCATGCTGTGCAGTAATTTGCCGCAAGGCAAAATGGAGTAGATGATATGGGTATGTCAGCAGGTGGCAGCGGCGGCGGTTCCGGTGGACGCCGGGGGCGCGGCGGACGACGCAGGGGCGGCGCGATCAGCGAGATCAACGTGACGCCGCTGGTCGACGTCATGCTCGTGCTGCTCATCATCTTCATGGTGGCAGCGCCGATGATGACGGTCGGCGTGCCGATCGATCTGCCGCAGACATCCGCCAATGCGCTGAACTCGGACACGCAGCCGATCACCATTTCCGTCAATGCCAATGGCCAGATCCATTTGCAGGAAACGGAAATCCAGGCGGCCGAAGTGGCCGACAAGCTGCAGGCAATCGCCACGACAGGTTATAACGAGCGCATCTTCGTGCGCGCGGATTCCGTTGCCGCTTACGGCGTCGTTGCCGATGTGATGGCGCGCATCCAGGCGGCGGGCTTCAAGAATATCGGCCTTGTGACCCAGCAGAAACAGGACAATTGACGTAAAACGATGAAGGGCAGCCTTACCACATCCGCGATCGTGCATGCGTCGCTTCTGGCTTTCGCCCTCGTTTCCCTGGGCTCGCCGGAGCCGCTTGACGTTTCGCAGGCCGAGGCCCTGCCGGTGGAACTGGTGCCCATCGAGGAGCTGAGCCAGATCCAGCAGGGCGACAAGAACGCGCCGAAAGCAGAGAAGTCGGCCCCCGTTCCGACCACGCGTCCGGATATCGTCGAGAACGCCCAGAATGTCGGCAACAACACGGTCGATCTTGACGCGCCGCCGACGCCGACCACCAAGCCTAACGACAATATCAGCGCTGCTGCCCCGCCGAAGCAGGAAAAGCCGCAACCCGTCGTCGACACCAAGGCGAACGAGGTAAAGGAAATCGTCAAGGAAGAAACCTCGGCTCCGAAGCCGCAGGAAATGGCTGCCTTGCCGCAGACCAAGCCCGAGATCGCGCCGCAGCCGAAGACGGAGCCGCCGCAGCAGGAAACCAAGGCCGAGGAGCCGCCGCCCGCGCAGCAGGAACCGGCCGAAATCCCCGTGCCGCAGAACGTGCCGCGTCCGAATTCCCGTCCCGAGCCGCCGAAGCCGGAAGAGCCGAAGCAGGCCGAGACCAAGCCTGCCGAGCAGAAGCCCGCGGAAAAACCGGCCGAGACCAAGCCCGATCAGGCGAAGTCCACCGACAAGCCTTCCGACAAGAAGCCCGGCGAGAAGAAGCAGGAGACTGCGAAATCGGCCTCCTCGAAGGAAAGCGATTTTAACGCTGACGATATCGCCGCGCTTTTGAACAAGCAGGCGCCTTCGGGCGGCGGCGCCAAGCGCTCCACCCAGCAGGCTTCGCTTGGCGGCAAGAAGACGACGGGCGGTTCGACGCTCAGCCAGACGGAAATGGATGCGCTGCGTGGCGCGATCCAGAAGAACTGGCAGATCATTCCCGGCATGGCGGATGCCTCGGACGTTCGCGTCCGGGTCACCATGAAGCTCGACCGTGATGGAACCATCATCGGTCGGCCCGAGATCGAGGCGACCGGCGGTTCCGAAGGGACGCGCCGTGCTCTTTCCGGCGGAGCCTATCGCGCCATCATGCGTTCTGCTCCGTTCACCAACCTTCCTGCCGACAAATATGACGCATGGAACGAAGTTGTCGTGAACTTCGATCCCAGTGAATTGCTATGAATGCTGAAAGGCCTGGCAACATGAAGATATTTTCGCCGATCCGGCTGGTGCTCGCTGTCGCGGCCCTCATGTCGGTTTTCTCCGCACCGGCTTTTGCGCGGGTGGAAATCAACATCAACAAGGGCAATGTCGAGCCGCTGCCCATCGCCATCACCGACTTCATGTCGAGCGACGGCATCGGCGCGCAGGTTTCCGCGGTTATTGCCGCCGACCTGCAGCGTTCCGGCCTTTTTGCGCCGGTCAACAAGAACGCCTTTATCGAAAAGATCAGCAATCCGGATCAGCAGCCGCGTTTCGAGGACTGGAAGGTCATCAACGCACAGGCGCTCGTGACCGGCCGTGTCACGCGTGAAAGCGATGGCCGCCTGCGCGCCGAATTCCGCCTGTGGGATACGTTCGCCAACCAGCAGATGACTGGCCAGCAGTTCTTTACCCAGCCTGAAAACTGGCGCCGCGTCGCCCACATCATCGCCGACGCCATCTATGAGCGCATCACCGGTGAAAAGGGCTACTTCGACACCCGCGTCGTTTTCGTCTCTGAAAGCGGCCCGAAGACGGCCCGCAAGCGCCAGCTCTCGATCATGGACCAGGATGGCTTCAACGTCCGTAACCTCACCAACTCGAACGACATCGTCCTGACGCCGCGTTTCTCGCCGAACCGTCAGGAAGTGACCTACATGTCCTTCGAAGGCCAGCAGCCGCGCGTTTATCTGCTGCAGCTGGAAACCGGACAGCGCGAAGTTGTCGGTAATTTCCCCGGCATGACCTTCTCGCCGCGCTTCTCGCCGGATGGCCAGAAGGTCATCATGAGCCTGCAGCAGGATGGCAACGCCAATATCTACACGATGGACCTGCGCTCTCGCACCACGACGCGGCTGACGAACACGTCGGCGATCGATACGGCGCCGTCCTATTCGCCGGATGGGCAGCGCGTCGCCTTCGAAAGCGACCGTGGCGGCCGCCAGCAGATTTACGTCATGAATGCCGATGGTTCCGGCCAGCAGCGCGTTTCCTTCGGCGATGGTTCCTATTCCACGCCGGTCTGGTCGCCGCGCGGCGATCTGATCGCCTTTACCAAGCAGTCGGGCGGCAAGTTCTCGATCGGCGTGATGAAGACCGACGGTTCGGGCGAGCGCATCCTGACCAGCGGTTTCCACAATGAAGGCCCGACCTGGGCGCCGAACGGCCGCGTGCTGATGTTCTTCCGTCAGAACGCCGGTGCAGGCGGTCCGCAGCTCTATTCGATCGACCTGACGGGCTACAACGAACAGCTCATCAAGACGCCGACTTTCGCTTCGGATCCGGCATGGTCGCCGCTTCTGGACTGATATGACTGCCATGACGGCGCCGGCATGAACCGGCGCCGTCATGTTTTACTTGATGCCATGGGGAAGTGCGCCTCTTTCTTGCCGCAAACTGTTGTGAGGGAGCAAAAAAATGGGACATTTCCTTTCTGTTAACCATAAGCGTTTGCCGGCTATTAACCGCGATCAGTTAGTGTCCGGCAACGTTATTGAAATCCTAAGGAGAGACCGGCGATGAGCCGTACACACATTTCGGCACTCAGCCCCATGCAGAAACTGGCCCGTAACCCGGCTGTCATCGCCATGACGCTCGCGCTTGCCCTCGCAGGCTGCGCGAACAAGAAGAACATGCCGAACAGCGCCGGTGAACTTGGCCTTGGTGGCGCGGGCTCCGCAACGCCGGGCTCCCAGCAGGACTTCACGGTAAACGTCGGCGACCGTATCTTCTTCGACACCGACTCCACCTCGATCCGCGCCGACGCCCAGCAGACCCTGCAGCGCCAGGCTCAGTGGCTCGCCCGTTATCCGAACTACGCCATCACCGTTGAAGGCCATGCCGACGAACGCGGCACGCGTGAATACAACCTGGCGCTCGGCGCCCGTCGTGCGGCTGCAACCCGCGACTTCCTGGCTTCCCAGGGTGTTCCTGCAAACCGCATGAAGACGATCTCCTACGGCAAGGAAAAGCCGGTCGCCGTTTGCGACGACATCTCCTGCTGGTCGCAGAACCGCCGCGCCGTGACGGTTCTCGGTGGCGCGGGCATGTGATTGCCTGACGTTATTGTGATCTTGAATGAAAGGCGGTCTTTGGGCCGCCTTTTGTTTTTTTCATAGTTTGGCCGAAGTTAAGTTGCTTTTTCGGTTGATATGGAAAAAATCCGGCTTGCGCCATTCCGGTGCAAATCAGTTAAGGCAGGACGAATGAGATGAAGAAACTTGTCGTGGCGGGAATGCTGGGGCTTGCAGCCTGCACCGGCTTGAGCGGCATCGCCGTTTCGGGTCCGCTGTTCGGTGCGGGGGGTAGCTTCGGCACGATCAACTCTCAGCAGCAGCCCCCGGTCGTCCGGGTTCAGGCCAATGAAGCCTATCGGGTTCAGCAGCTTGAAGAACAGATCCGGCAGCTCAACGGCCGTATCGAAGAAATGAGCTTCCAGCTTCTGCAGATGCAGGAAACGATCCGCAAGGCGCAGGAAGACAATGAGTTCCGCTTCCAGGAACTGGAGAGCGGCAATGCTGGCGGCAAGGGTGCAAGCCCGACCGCTGCGCCGAAAAAGAAGGCGGAAGCCAGTCCGGTCAATCCGGCCTCACCGCCGACCGACGACGTTGCAACGATCATCGAAACGCCACCCGAGGGTGGCGCTTCCGTTTCTCCGTCTGCTCCCTCCACCGCCCCGACAGGCGCACCGGGAGAGACGACGCTCGGCTCCATCGAGCTCGATTCCAAGGGAATGCCGGTTGGCGGCACGTTGAATCAGGGCGCTAATAATTCCTCCGCCAGCCTTCCGGGCGTCACCACCGGTAACGGCACCCGCAAGACCGATCCGGTCAATACTGCGGCGCTGACCAGCGAGGGCGATATTTATCAGGCCGCTTACGGCCATGTTCTTTCCGGTGATTACAAGCTGGCGGAACAGGGGTTCCAGCAATATCTGCAGGGTTATCCCAAGGGCACGAAGGCCGCGGATGCGAGCTTCTGGCTGGGCGAAGCGCAATATTCCCAGGGCAAGTTCAATGAGGCCGCAAAGACCTTCCTGAACGGCCATCAGGCCTATGGCAAATCTCCGAAGGCGCCGGAAATGCTGATGAAGCTCGGCATGTCGCTTGCCGCTCTCGACAATACCGAAACCGCCTGCGCCACGCTGCGCGAGGTGCCGAAGCGTTATCCCAATGCTTCCAAGACCGTGCTGAGCAAGGTTGCCAGCGAACAGAAACGGCTGAGCTGCTGATTTTTTCCTGCTATCGCGGGTATTTCCATGCCGGTTGATGCCCGCATTCTGAACGAAAAGACTGTTGCGCCGCTTGCGGCGGCAAGGTCTTTTGTCAAAAATCTCCACACACCCGCCCATATCCTCGTCGCAATCTCCGGAGGCAGTGATTCCACCGGTCTGTTGCTGGCCTTGCATGAGGCAATGGCGGATACGGATCGGGATGGCTTGCGCCTTTCCGCCGTCACCGTAGACCATGCGCTGAGAGCGGAATCCGCCGATGAGGCGCGCAAGGTGGCGGCGCTCTGCGCCGAACTCGACATCCCCCATTTCACCCGCCGATGGGATGGCGCCAAACCGGCCTCCGGCCTTTCCGAAGCCTCCCGACTTGCCCGCTACCGCCTGATTGCCGATGTCGCCCGCGAGACCGGCGCCGATCTTGTCGTGACGGGACATACAATCGGCGACCAGCGCGAAACCGTGGCGATGCGCGCCGCCCGCAGCGGCGGCTCTGACAATCTCGGTCTCTCCGGCATGGCGGATGCGGTCTTATACGATGGCCGCCACTGGATCATGCGGCCGTTCCTGACGTGTGAGAGGCAGGCGATCCGTGACTATGTGTCCGCCCGCTCGCGCGGCTGGTTTGAGGATCCAAGCAATGAAAACACCCGATATGAGAGGGTGCGAGTACGGCAGGCGCTTCCCGTCTCTCCCGTTCGGATCGATGCGGAAACCTCTCTCAAAAGACAGGCGCTTTCCGAAACAACGGCCGCTTTCCTGCGTGGTCACACACAGGTTTTCCATGCTGCGCTCGCCAGATTGGCGGGCGATGGCGTCAATCCCGATCTTCCCGAGTTCCGGCATGGGCTGGCGGCGCTGATCGCCACCCTTGGCGGAAGGGCATATTTTCCAGCTGCAAGCAGCATGGAACGCGTTCTGCGGTTTCTTAAAGCGGCTGAAAACGGGCGACTGACGGTCGGTCGCGTCCTGCTCGATCGCCGGCGGGACGGGCTTTATATGTTCCGTGAGCAGCGAAATCTGCCGGAGCTTGATATTGGCGCACATGAACAGAGACTGTGGGACGATCGTTTCCTCGTGAAGAACGGATCGGCTTTTCCAGTGCACGTCAAAGCGCGCAGGGCGAGCGATGCTGCGGAAGCGGCCGCGCTTTTTCCGTCAGCACCGGCCGGGGTGGCGAAACAGGCGATGGCGGGGCTGCCGCAAATTGCCGCAGCGGCCGATGAGCCGGGTTCGAGGGCGGAGGCCGTCACCATCACGCCGAGGCTCGCACCTTTCGATCTGTTCCTGTCGCGTTTCGACCTTGAGTTGGCGAATGCAATCGCCAATTTATTCGGGCGGACGGCATATCCACAGCCCCCGGTTTAAATCCGGCCTCTTTTTCGTGAATTGCCTTGGAATAGTTTTTACACCAAAACGCATCAGATAATGCGCTTTGCCTTGGCAACGGCAGATGTCGTCCTTATGTTAGGGGCACGTAAGAGCGGGCAGCAGATATGCCCGTGTGAGTTCGGGGAGTTCGATGAACCCAAATTTCAGAAATTTCGCCTTGTGGGCCGTGATTGCCCTCTTGCTGATCGCGTTGTTCAGCATGTTCCAGACGTCGCCGACGCAAACGGGTTCGCGGGAAATTCCGTATTCCCAGTTTCTTCGCGACGTGGATTCCGGGCGAGTTCGCGACGTGACCGTCACCGGTAACCGGGTTCTCGGAACCTATACCGAAAACGGCACGGCCTTTCAGACCTATTCCCCCGTCATCGACGACAGCCTGATGGAGCGCTTGCAGAGCAAGAACGTCACCATCGTGGCGCGTCCTGAAAGCGACGGTTCCTCCGGTTTCCTGAGCTATCTCGGCACGCTTCTGCCGATGTTCCTCATTCTCGGCGTCTGGCTGTTCTTCATGCGGCAGATGCAGGGCGGCTCGCGTGGTGCGATGGGCTTTGGCAAATCCAAGGCCAAGCTTTTGACGGAAGCCCATGGCCGCGTGACGTTTGACGATGTTGCCGGCGTGGACGAAGCCAAGCAGGACCTCGAGGAAATCGTCGAATTCCTGCGCGATCCGCAGAAGTTCCAGCGCCTCGGCGGCAAAATTCCGCGCGGCGTGCTGCTCGTCGGCCCGCCCGGTACGGGTAAGACGCTTCTGGCGCGTTCCGTCGCCGGCGAGGCCAATGTGCCGTTCTTCACCATTTCCGGTTCGGACTTCGTGGAAATGTTCGTAGGCGTCGGCGCAAGCCGTGTGCGTGACATGTTCGAGCAGGCCAAGAAGAATGCGCCCTGCATCATCTTCATCGATGAAATCGACGCCGTCGGCCGCCATCGCGGCGCCGGTCTTGGCGGCGGTAACGACGAGCGCGAGCAGACGCTGAACCAGCTGCTGGTCGAGATGGACGGTTTCGAGGCGAATGAAGGCATCATCCTCATCGCCGCCACCAACCGCCCCGACGTTCTCGACCCCGCACTTCTGCGCCCCGGCCGTTTCGACCGTCAGGTCGTCGTGCCGAACCCGGACATCGTTGGCCGCGAGCGTATCCTCAAGGTGCATATCCGCAACGTGCCGCTGGCGCCGAATGTCGACCTTAAGGTTCTGGCCCGTGGTACCCCCGGTTTCTCAGGTGCGGACCTGATGAACCTCGTCAACGAAGCCGCCCTGATGGCTGCCCGCCGCAACAAGCGCGTCGTCACCATGCAGGAATTCGAAGACGCCAAGGACAAGATCATGATGGGTGCGGAACGCCGCTCCTCCGCCATGACCGAGGCCGAAAAGAAGCTGACCGCCTATCACGAAGCCGGACACGCCATCACCGCGCTGAAGGTTGCCGTGGCCGATCCGTTGCACAAGGCGACGATCATCCCGCGCGGCCGCGCGCTCGGCATGGTCATGCAGCTGCCGGAAGGCGACCGCTACTCCATGAGCTACAAGTGGATGGTGTCGCGTCTCGTCATCATGATGGGTGGCCGCGTTGCCGAGGAACTGACCTTCGGCAAGGAAAACATCACCTCCGGCGCCTCTTCGGATATCGAGCAGGCCACCAAGCTTGCCCGTGCCATGGTCACGCAATGGGGCTTCTCCGATGCTCTCGGCCAGGTGTCCTATGGTGAAAACCAGCAGGAAGTCTTCCTCGGCCATTCCGTCTCGCAGTCGAAGAACGTCTCCGAGGCGACGGCCCAGACCATCGACACGGAAGTTCGCCGCCTGATCGACGAGGCTTATGGCGAGGCGCGCCGTATCCTGACGGAAAACCACGATGGTTTCGTTGCGATTGCCGAAGGTCTTCTCGAATACGAAACCCTGACGGGCGACGAGATCAAGGCCCTGCTGAAGGGCGAGAAGCCCGCCCGCGACCTGGGTGACGATTCTCCGGGCAGCCGTGGTTCGGCAGTGCCGAAGGCAGGCACCAAGAAGGACGGCCCCAGTGAAGTAAAGGGTGACGGCGAAGCAAAGGGCGACGGCGAGGCCGAAGGCGGCATGGAGCCGCAGCCGCATTGATCGTTCGCGCAAGCTAAGAATTGTAAAAGGCCATCCGGGTTTCCGGGTGGCCTTTTCATTTTGGTAACAAGATATAAGCCATTTTTGCGCTAATTTACGTGCTGTTTATCGTGGTTTGTGGCATCTAGCCAAAAACGCTTCCGGCTGTTTTCACCTTTGCCGGAATGCTGGAAAAGATTTGGAGTTCAAATGGCACGCCGTTATTTCGGAACCGATGGTATCCGCGGACAATCGAACGTATTTCCCATGACGCCTGATCTGGCGATGCGTGTGGGCATTGCGGTCGGGACGATCTTCCGCCGTGGCCATCATCGCCATCGCGTGGTCATCGGCAAGGATACGCGCCTTTCCGGTTATATGCTGGAGAACGCACTGGTCGCCGGCTTCACCGCCGCCGGTCTCGATGTCTTCCTGCTCGGCCCCATTCCGACGCCCGCCGTCGCCATGCTGACCCGCTCCCTGCGCGCCGATATCGGTGTGATGATCTCAGCCTCGCACAATCCCTTCTCCGATAACGGCATCAAGCTTTTCGGACCGGATGGTTACAAGCTTTCCGACGAGCTGGAACTGGAGATCGAGGACCTTCTCGACAAGGATATCTATGCGCAGCTGGCCAAGCCGAGCGAGATCGGCCGCGCCAAGCGCGTGGATGGCGACATCTATCGTTATATCGAATTCGTCAAGCGCACCCTGCCGCGCGATGTGACGCTGAGCGGACTGCGGATCGCCATCGACTGCGCCAATGGCGCGGCTTACAAGGTGGCGCCTGCTGCGCTCTGGGAACTCGGCGCGGAAGTCGTCACCATCGGCAATGAGCCGAACGGCATCAACATCAATCTGGAATGCGGCTCCACCCACCCGGAAGCGCTGCAGAAGAAGGTGCATGAAGTACGGGCCGATATCGGCATCGCGCTCGATGGCGATGCGGACCGCGTCATCATCGTTGACGAGCGCGGCGAGATCGTTGATGGCGACCAGCTGATGGCCGTCATCGCCGATAGCTGGGCTGCCGACAACACGCTGCGCGGCGGCGGTATCGTGGCGACCGTCATGTCGAATCTCGGTCTTGAACGTTTCCTGGGCGACAAGGGCCTCACCCTTGCCCGTACCAAGGTGGGCGACCGCTATGTCGTTGAGCATATGCGTAACCACAATTTCAACGTTGGCGGCGAGCAGTCCGGCCATATCGTGCTGTCGGATTATGGCACGACGGGCGATGGCCTTGTTGCGGCCTTGCAGGTTCTCGCCAAGGTCAAGCGCTCCGGCCTCACGGTCAGCGAAGTCTGCCGCAAGTTCGAGCCGGTGCCGCAGCTTTTGAAGAATGTCCGTATTTCCGGCGGCAAGCCGCTGGAAAACCCTGTCGTGCAGCAGGCGATTGCGGATGCGGAAAGCGCATTGGCCAATAATGGCCGCCTCGTCATCCGCCCCTCGGGCACGGAACCGCTGATCCGCGTCATGGCGGAAGGCGACGACAGCGCGAAGGTGGAGCAGATCGTCAACGATCTCGTCGGCGTCATCGCCAATGCCCGCTCGGCGGCGTGAGCTTCCACGACAGTAACGCCTGAAAAAGCCGGCTCTGCAGCCGGCTTTTTCTTTGAATATTTCCTAATAAATATAGTGAATGATCGTGGTTAATCGGGACTTAACCATTTTACGTCAATCTCCATGACTGAACAGTTCACTGGCATCTGCTGCCGAAACCGCACGTGCCTCTTCTGGAGTGGAAGTCATGAAAAACGTCCTGGCCGGATTTCTGGCCGTCCTGCTGACCGGTACCAGCGCCATCGCTGCCGATCTTTATCAAGCCGAGCCCGCACCGGCCTATGTCGAGGCCCCCGAAGTCGAGATCACCCAGGCAAGCGGCTGGTATCTGCGCGGCGACGTCGGTTATTCCTTCAACAAGCTGCGCGGCGCCCATTATTACCAGGGCGGCCCCGGCGGCTACCTCGCGGATTTCGATACCGCGACTATCAAGGACAGCTATGTCATCGGCGCCGGTGTCGGTTATCAGTTCAACAATTATTTCCGCAGTGACGTGACCTTCGACTATATGGGTAAGTCGGATTTTCGCGGCTCCACGAGCGGCTTCTGCGGTTCCGTTCCCGGTCGCTGCGTCTCAGAGGACCTTAGCTCGGTTCGCGCCTATACTCTGATGGCGAATGCCTACGTCGATCTGGGCACCTATGGCCGTGTCACCCCTTATGTCGGTGGCGGTATCGGCGGTTCCTACGTCAAGTGGGACAAGCTGCGCAACACATCCTGCAGCGTCAATGGCCTGGGCTGCGACCCGACCACGGAACATGGCGGCAAGGGCAAGTGGCGCTTCGCCTACGCTCTGATGGCCGGCGCATCCATCGATGTCACCTGTAACCTGAAGGCCGATATCGGCTATCGTTTCCGCCATATCAACAAGGGCGATATGTTCGCTTATGAGAATGGCGGCGGTCCGGGTCGTGACAAGGGCCTTTATTCGCATGAAGTGCGCGTCGGCGGCCGTTATGTCTTCAACGGCTGCGATACCGCGCAATACATGCCGCCCGCCGATATTCCGCTGCAGCCTGCCGTTTATAAATAAACGTCACGCCCCGCTGGTAGTTTCAGACCGTCCGCATCCTCCGGGTGCGGGCGGTTTTGTTTTACCGGCATCTGACACGGGGCATGACGCATATGGACCAAAATTCTTCTGCGTAGCGACATATTCCGCTTGACTGGGACCGGCGAGAGGAATAGCAACGGCGTCAGGACACCTCTCCCTAACGAGAGGCGCCTATCTGAAAGGGTAGTTAAATGACAGATATCGTGAAGCCGGACGTCCGTCCGGGCAATACGCATTTTTCCTCTGGTCCCTGCTCGAAGCGTCCCGGTTGGTCGCTAGATGCTCTTTCCGATGCGCCGCTCGGTCGCTCGCATCGCGCCAAGGTTGGCAAAGCCAAGCTGAAGCAGGCCATCGATCTCACCCGTGAAGTTCTGAACGTTCCTGCCGATTATCGCATCGGTATCGTTCCCGCATCCGACACCGGCGCCGTTGAAATGGCGCTCTGGTCGCTGCTCGGTGAACGCGGCGTCGATATGCTCGCCTGGGAAAGCTTTGGCGCCGGCTGGGTCACTGACGTCGTCAAGCAGCTGAAGCTGAAGGACGTCCGCAAATTCGAGGCCGATTACGGCCTGCTGCCGAACCTTGCCGAGGTCGATTTCGACCGCGACGTGGTTTTCACCTGGAACGGCACCACCTCTGGCGTTCGCGTCCCCAATGCCGATTTCATCCCGGCTGACCGCAAGGGTCTGACCATTTGCGACGCCACTTCGGCGGCCTTCGCACAGGACATGGATTTTACGAAACTCGACGTCGTCACCTTCTCCTGGCAGAAGGTGCTGGGCGGTGAGGGCGGCCATGGCGTCATCATCCTTTCGCCACGCGCTGTCGAGCGTCTCTTGAGCTACGCGCCGGCATGGCCTCTGCCGAAAATCTTCCGCATGGTCTCCGGCGGCAAGCTGATCGAAGGCATCTTCACCGGCGAAACCATCAACACGCCGTCCATGCTCTGCGTTGAAGATTACATCGACGCGCTGCTATGGGCGAAGAATCTCGGTGGCCTCAAGGCGCTGATCGGTCGTGCCGATGCCAATGCCAAGGTCATTTACGACTTCATCGAAAAGAACGACTGGATCGCCAACCTGGCCGTCAAGCCGGAAACCCGCTCCAACACCTCCGTCTGCCTGAAGATCGTCGATCCCGAGGTGCAGGCGCTGGATGCCGCCGCACAGGCTGATTTCGCCAAGGGCGTTGTCTCCCTGCTCGAAAAGGAAAATGTCGCCCTCGATATCGGCGCTTACCGCGACGCCCCGTCCGGCCTGCGCATCTGGGCCGGCGCGACCATCGAGACGGCGGATATGGAAGCCGTCATGCCCTGGCTTGCCTGGGCCTACCAGACGCAGAAGGCAGCACTTTCCAAGGCTGCCGCCTGATTTTGATACCGGCCCTGCGCTGATGCGGGGCCGCATATTCCCCGCTTTCAAAACTGCACCGCTTTCAAGGAGCCCGTGAACCATGGCACCTCGCGTACTCGTATCCGACGAACTGTCGGAAACCGCCGTCCAGATCTTCCGCGATCGTGGCGTCGAAGTCGATTTCCAGCCGAAGCTCGGCAAGGACAAGGACAAGCTTGCTGAAATCATCGGTAACTACGATGGTCTCGCCATCCGCTCCGCCACCAAGGCGACCGAAAAGCTGATCGAGGCGGCGACCAACCTCAAGGTCATTGGCCGCGCCGGCATCGGTGTGGACAATGTCGATATCCCGGCCGCCTCGCGCCGCGGCATCATCGTCATGAACACGCCCTTCGGCAACTCCATCACCACAGCCGAACATGCGATTGCGCTGATGTTCGCCGTCGCCCGCCAGCTTCCGGCCGCAGACAGCTCCACGCAGGCCGGCAAGTGGGAAAAGTCGAAATTCATGGGTGTCGAAATCACCGGCAAGACGCTCGGCGTCATCGGTGCCGGCAATATCGGCGGCATCGTCTGCTCGCGGGCCCTGGGCTTGAAGATGCATGTTCTGGCCTACGACCCCTTCCTGTCGCCGGAGCGCGCGCAGGAAATGGGCGTGACCAAGGTTGAGCTGGACGAGCTTCTGGCGCAGGCCGACTTCATCACCCTGCACGTGCCGATGACCGACAAGACGCGCGGCATCCTCAATGCTGAAAATCTTGCCAAGACCAAGAAGGGCGTTCGTATCGTCAACTGCGCCCGTGGCGGTCTGGTGGATGAAGCGGCCCTTGCCGAAGCCATCAAGTCCGGCCATGTCGCCGGTGCCGGTTTCGACGTGTTCGAAGTCGAGCCCGCCACCGAGAGCCCGCTTTTCGGCCTGCCGAATGTCGTCTGCACGCCGCATCTCGGTGCGTCGACCACGGAAGCGCAGGAAAACGTCGCCCTTCAGGTTGCCGAGCAGATGTCGGATTATCTGGTCAAGGGTGCGGTTTCCAACGCCATCAACATGCCGTCGATCACGGCTGAGGAAGCACCGCGCCTGAAGCCTTTCATCCGTCTGGCGGATGTTCTCGGCTCCTTCGTCGGCCAGGTGCAGGAAAGCGCCACCAAGGAAATCGAAATCCTCTATGATGGCGCAACCGCCAGCATGAACACCAAGGCATTGACCAGCGCCCTGCTGGCCGGCCTGATCCGCAGCCAGGTTGCGGATGTAAACATGGTTTCGGCCCCGGTCATGATCAAGGAAAAGGGCATCATCCTCTCCGAGGTCAAGCGCGACAAGACCGGCGTTTACGACGGCTACATCAAGCTGACGGTCAAGACGGAAAACCAGATCCGCTCGGTTGCCGGCACGGTGTTCTCGGATGGCAAGCCGCGCTTCATCCAGATCAAGAACATCAACATGGATGCCGATGTCGGATCGCACATGATCTACATCACCAACACCGACGTTCCCGGCATGATCGGCTTCATGGGCACCACGCTCGGCGAGGCTGGCGTCAACATCGCCAACTTCCAGCTCGGCCGTGAAAAGGAAGGTGGCGACGCCATCGCGCTGCTTTATGTCGACGGCCCGGTTTCCGAAGCCGTGCTCGACAAGCTGCGCGCCAACCCGGCGATCCGCCAGGTGAAGCCGCTGACGTTTAACGTCGACTGATCTTATCGTTCCTCCCAAGGGGACAATAAGGCCCGGCGCAGGGGAGACCCTGTGCCGGGTTTTTCGTTTTTCCAGTGTCTGTTTCGTCGCAAAATACGGGCGACTATCGCATTGGTTGCATATCACAAAAAATTTAAGCCAAGTGCTCTAAAAATGATGATCATGAGTTGCTATATCGCCTGCTGACATGCCGCTCATGGGAGGGCGGCCAACAGGAGATAACGATGTTTGCTGCCTTTCGGCGCTTCAAGGGTTTGTTCGCAGTCGCCGCGCTTGGTATCGCGGTGTCTTTCGTGGCGGTTGATATGGCAGAAGCGCGTCGCGCCAGCGGCGGTTTCGGCAGCCGCGGCACGCGGACCTATTCCGCTCCGCCTTCGACCAGCACCGCGCCCGGCCAGACCGCGCCGATCAACCGCAGCATGACGCCCAACACCAATCAGGCAGCGCCGAACGCTGCTCAGCCGGCCCGTCCGGGCGCGCAGGCGCCGCAGCAGAGCCGCGGCCTGTTCGGCGGCATGATGGGTGGTTTGATGGGCGGCCTCTTGATGGGCGGTCTGTTCGGCATGCTGCTGGGTGGCGGTTTTGGCGGCATGGCCGGTTTCTTCGGCATGCTGTTGCAGGTGGCGTTGATCGGTCTTCTGGTAATGCTCGCCATGCGTTTTTTCGCCTCGCGCCGTCAGGGCCAGCCCGCTTATGGCTCGGCCGGCGGGTCTCAGCGCACGGATCATTCCGGTTCTTCCTATAATGGCGCTTCGCAGGCGGGTTCTGCCGCTTCCTCGTTCAAGATTCCGAAGATCGGCGCGCCGGCCGGCACTGCGGGCGGTGCAGCCGCCGCTGCCGCAACGGCAAAGCCTGCGCCTCATGCCCCCGCGCCTCATGCCAATGCCATGTCGGAAGGCGATGAAATCGGCATTACCCAGGGCGATCTCGAAACTTTCCAGAAAATGCTGGAAGACGTTCAGGCCGCCTATGCCGCCGAGGATTATGGCACATTGCGCAAGCTGACGACGCCGGAAGCCATGTCTTACCTCGCAGAAGAACTGAGCGACAACGCCACGAGCGGCGTAAAAAACGACGTCCGCGATGTGACGCTGCTACAGGGCGACGTCGCCGAAGCATGGCACGAAGAGGGCCAGGATTATGCAACGGTGGCGATGCGTTACTCCGCCATCGACGTGATGCGCGACCGCACCTCCGGCAAGGTGATCGAAGGTGACGAACACCAGCCTTCTGAAGCGGTGGAAATGTGGACCTTCGTTCGCCGCCCCGGAAACGACAACTGGCAGGTGGCCGCCATTCAGGCCGCTGCCTGACGAATCGAAGCGTGTTTAACAAATAAGGCCCGGCGGTTTGGTGACCGCCGGGCCTTTGCTCGTCTCGCTCCCGGAAAGCATGGTCACGCCGACGCTCGCTTAGCCAAAGGGACAGCAAGATGCAGGCAAAAAACGACTGATAAATCTAACGGGTGATATCTCCCCCGCTTATCGGCGGTGAATTCCGCTTCGCCCTGCTATGCAAGGCTTTGAGCCCTGCCTGTTGCGGCATGTTGCCCGCGCATGGCTCATCCGCTTCACGGAATTGCCCTTTTTTATTCATCCGGCATTCAGTCCCTGCATCCTAACCAGAACGCATACACGTCAATGTGACTTTTCGCGCCGGTTCTAAACCGCTTTGGAAAGGGAACCTCAGGCGCAAAACAGCGTTGACAATCCAATCCCCGGCCCCTCCCAAGCCGGGCTGGGTGGCTGGGCAATGCAGGCCCTGCGAGAACGGAGAGCTATCGAGATGAAACGCTTTGACCTGATCGACGGGATGCGTGGTTACTTCCTCGTCTTCATGCTGATCAACCATCTGGTGTTTGCCGGCGGCTTCTGGCTGGTGGAAATCAATCACCGGCAGTTTGCCTTTGTCGAGGACGCCCAGGGCTTCGTGTTCCTGTCCGGCCTGCTGATCGGCATGGTCTATGCGCGCAAGATGATGAAATACGGCTATGACGCCGGCAAGCAGATGATCTGGAACCGGGCGCTGGAACTCTATCGTTACGCGATGGGTCTCGTCATCGCCGTGCTGTTCTTCCGCATGGTCATCCCGCATGCGCCTTACATCTGGTACAACTGGCTTGGCATGACGTCGTTCGACGATCCGCTGCGACTGGCGGCGATTGCGACATTCCTGTTCCAGCCGACCTTCATGGATATTCTGCCGCAATATATCGTCTACATGATCTTTGCGCCGGTGCTGGTGAAGCTCTGCCTCGACGGCAAGTGGGCCTATGTCATGGCCGGCTCCCTGCTGGTCTGGATGGCCGGCCAGCTTGGCCTGCAGCAGATCGTGACGACCCCGCTCAACGAACTCGTGAAGGGTGCGGACCAGCAGGGCATTCGCGTCAGCTTCAACCTGCTCGGCTGGCAGCTCGTATTCTATTCGGCGCTGGTGATGGGCGCGATGACGGCGCAGAACCGCATTCCGTGGAAGGCGATCTTCTCGCCTGAGCATACGTGGCTGCCGAAGGCGGCACTCGTCATCTGCCTATTCTTCATGCCGCTACGCATCGCCACCGCCTGGGGCCTGATGCCGGAATTCATGATGGGCAAATTTTCCACCATGGAAATCCGCGCCGATTTCGGCCCGGTCTATCTCATCAACTTTCTCGCCGTCGGCGTCGGCCTTACCTGGCTGGTGATCGCAGGTCCGAAACACCACCGTCCGCTCGTGCGCTCCATCGCTGAGGGCGTCATCTGGGTGCTGTCGCTGAAGTTCCTGCAATTGCTCGGCCGCCATTCGCTGCAGGTCTATGTCTGGCACGTGGTGATCGTTTATGGAGTCTATTATCTGGATGGCCGCACGGCGGAGCTGTCGCAGCTCAACAAGACGCTGATCGCCTTCACGGCTATCGGATTGCTGGCTCTGCCAGCCCTGTGGCGGGAGCGCGACAGGTGGTTCGGCAGCAGCGGCCAGAAGACGGCCGGCGCCTGAGGGCGGTCCCAGCCCGAATCTGACGGCTTTGCGGGGCGGTTTTCCGCCCCGTACTTGCGTGCGCGGCCATTCCTTTCTATATGCAGCCCTTAAATCCGCAGGATGACGAGACAGGACGGCCCGATTGATGGCCAGGTTTCTCGCGGCGGATGACCGACAGGCGGCGGGGCCTTTACCCCCGTTATGACTGACGATGGGAAAAAACGTGAATACGCTCGATTTTGACAAGAGGCCGGAAGATACCCGGATCGTTGTCGCCATGTCCGGTGGCGTCGATTCTTCGGTGGTGGCCGGTATCCTCAAGCGCGAGGGTTATGATGTCCTCGGCATTACCCTCCAGCTCTATGACCACGGTGCTGCCGTGCACCGCGCGGGCTCCTGTTGCGCGGGGCAGGATATAGACGATGCGCGCCGGGTCTGCGAAACGCTCGGAATTCCCCACTATGTGCTGGATTACGAAGCGCGGTTCCGCGAAACCGTCATCAACCCCTTTGCCGAAGCCTATGCGATGGGTGAAACGCCGATCCCCTGCGTGGCCTGCAACCAGACGGTAAAATTCGCCGATCTGCTCGCTACGGCGCAGGAACTCGGCGCCGATGCGCTGGCGACCGGCCATTACATCCGCTCGCGTCCCAATCCCGTTTCCGGTCAGCCGGGGCGGCGTGCGCTTTATCGGCCGATCGACAGCGACCGCGACCAGAGCTGGTTCCTGTTCGCAACGACGCAGGAACAGATCGACTATCTGCGCTTTCCGCTCGGCGGCCTCTCCAAGGCCGAGACGCGCGCTCTGGCGGAAGATATGGGGCTTGTCGTGGCCAAGAAGGCTGACAGCCAGGACATCTGTTTCGTGCCGCAGGGCAAATATACCGATATCATCAACAAGCTGAAGCCGAATGCGGCATTGGCGGGCGATATCGTCCATCTCGACGGGCGCGTGCTCGGCCGCCACGATGGCATCGTGCATTACACGATCGGCCAGCGCCGCGGCATTGGTGTCGCTACGGGGGAGCCGCTTTATGTCGTGCATCTCGATGCACGGGGCCGCCGGGTCATCGTTGGCCCGCGCGAGGCGCTGGAAACCCGCCGGGTCTATCTGCGTGATATGAACTGGCTGGGCGACGGCGAGTTGGCGAGCGATGCCGGGCAGGGCTTTGCCTGTTTCGCCAAGGTGCGCTCCACCCGCCCGCCGACGGAAGCGGTGCTGCATGCGGATGAAAACGGTATTTATGTGGACCTGATGACCGGGGAGGCCGGTGTCGCTCCCGGTCAGGCCTGCGTGCTTTATTCCGCGCCGGGTGCCGACGCCCGCGTTTACGGCGGCGGTTTCATCGAACGGTCGGAACGCTCGGCGGAAGCCGAGGCGTCGCTGAAGGCGCTTCTGGAAAAGCCGGTTGCCGCCTGAAACCATTCGCTTTTTGCAGCGATGCGGAAAGCGAATTTTTTGCGCATCTTGCGCTTGACACTTTGGGGAGCGGCACCTTATAAGCCGCTCATCCTGATGGAACGGCCGGTCACATGACTGTCACGTTTCCCCTGTGGCGGGGTAGCTCAGGTGGTTAGAGCAGCGGAATCATAATCCGCGTGTCGGGGGTTCAAGTCCCTCTCCCGCTACCACTTTTCTTCATATGAAAAATCCAGATCGCACCATTCTGCGCCCGTGTTTCGTTGCTTTTCCGAGCCGGAGAAACGATTGATCCGATGGTGCTTGCCGGTAAGTTATGCCTAAAAAAAGGGAAACCCGCTTACTGCCAAAATGCAGCCAGCGGGTCTCGACCTCTACCCCCTCCCACAAGGGCGGCTGCACAAAAGCACATTGAATGAATTATGGCAAGATCAAGGCGACCATATTGTTGCTGTTGATGGCCCTGTTCGCCAGTTTAGTGGAGGATGGCAGAGCGTGACCTGTTCCGTGTGCCGCTCGTAAGGGGAGCGATAGGACACGATATTTTCGGTGCAGCGCATTTCTGCGAGATTGGAATAGGTATTTTCGATCCGCTGCGGTTGAGGATGTGTTTTGTGCGGCAAAACCCGTTCCTCACGATAAACCGTCATATCTGCGGCAAAGGATGTGCCTGATATTGACAAGGTGGCGAATGCGGCAATCAAGAGAATTCTTCCAGGATGTGCGGACATGGCTCTTCCCCGCGTTGAACAACGCAGGAGAACGTGCTGTGCACATAAGCTGTTCCAGGGGCACCGGCAAAAAAATGCCCGCTCATGGCGGGCAATCAGAGGGGAACTGAGGTTAGGAGCCTCGGGTCTGAAACGGACATCTTCCGCATAAGTTCCGCTTGCGGAATAATTTCCGTCACGCTTTGCCGACAGGGGGCTGGGCAGGCCGAGTTTCAAGCCCCACGACACGGAACGATGCGACGCGCGCGAACAGGGATACTTTGATAAATATTCTATCTTTAGGGAAATTTGGAGCGGGCGAAGGGATTTGAACCCTCGACCCCAACCTTGGCAAGGTTGTGCTCTACCCCTGAGCTACACCCGCTCAAATCCACCGGTCCGGGGTAGTTCGCTGAACCGTGGGCCGCCAAGCGGCGACGGGCGCTATATCGCTCAATCGATTTTGGAATGCAACAGGGAAATGACAAAAACGCGAAAATTTCTTTGAGAAATGCGACAAGCGGCGGAAATGATTGAGAATTTTTCATCCCGCTGTTTTTTCCTGCGTTGCCAAGCGTCGGTTGCCCGCTTAATCAGGAAACAAGCATAGTGGAATCGGTAGAGGCAGGCGGCAGGATATGGCGGAAAATTCCCAGAAGACGGCATCGGAGCTGTTCGAGTTTCTCGACGGACTCGGCATTTCCCACACCACGAAGCAGCACGAACCGGTGTTTACCGTCGCCGAATCCCAGTCGCTGCGCGACCTCATTCCCGGCGGCCATACAAAGAACCTCTTTGTAAAGGACAAGAAGGATCAGTATTTCGTTCTGACCGTTGACGAAAATGCGGTCGTCGATCTGAAAAGCGTTCACAAGACCATCGGTGCGGCAAGCCGCGTGTCCTTTGGCAGACCGGAAAAGATGCTTGAATATCTGGGCGTCGTGCCGGGCTCGGTAACGGTGTTCGGAGCCATCAACGACACCGACAGGCAGGTCACCTTCGTGCTCGACAGCGGGCTTCTGGAAAACGAGCTGGTCAATGGCCATCCGCTTTCCAACGACCAGACGACAACGATCGCGTCCACGGATCTCATTCGCTTTCTCGAGGCAACCGGACATGCGCCGCTTGTCTTGAAAGTCAGCGAGTGAGATACGATCTTTGCTTCAAATAAGACATATGACAGAGGTTACGGGAGACCGGCATGAGCGGCGAAAATAATCCTTACGGCGGTTCCTATAGCGGGCAGATGACCGCAAGCGCCCATCATAATGGCGAACTGAACGGCGCGGCCTCCGGCCACATCAAGGACACCACGACGGCGGGTTTCTCCAGGGACGTTCTTGAGGAATCGCGTCGCCAGCCGGTTCTGGTGGATTTCTGGGCGCCCTGGTGCGGCCCGTGCAAGCAGCTGACGCCGGTGCTCGAGAAGGTCATCAACGAGGCGAATGGCCGCGTGAAGCTCGTGAAGCTGAATATCGACGACCACCCGTCGATCCCCGGCCAGCTCGGTATCCAGTCCATTCCGGCAATCGTCGCCTTTGCCGACGGCCGGCCGGTGGATGGCTTCATGGGTGCCGTGCCGGAAAGCCAGATCAAGCAGTTCATCGAGAAGATCGCCGGGCCTGATGCGGGCGATCCCAAGGCCGAGATCGAGGCTGTTCTGACGGAGGCGAAGCAGCTTCTGGCGGATGGCGATTTCAACGGTGCGGCGCAGCTTTTCGGCGCCGTCATGCAGGCCGATCCGGAAAATCCGGCCGCGATTGCCGGTATCGCCGAATGCATGATCGCCGCCGGTCAATATGAGCGGGCAAGCGAACTGCTCTCTTCGCTGCCTGCGGAACTCAACGAAGATGCGGGCATTCAGCTCGTTTCGAAAAAGATCGCGCAATATGAGGAAGCCCGCAAGATCGGCGACCCGGTCGCGCTGGAGCGCGAGCTGGCGCTCGATCCCGATCGTCACGAGGCTCGGGTGAAGCTTGCCAAGGTGCTGAATGCTCAAGGGCGGCGCGACGAGGCCGCGGACCATCTGCTTTACGTCATGCGCAAGGACCGGACCTTCGACGATGATGGCGCGCGCCGCCAGCTTCTGGAGTTTTTCGAGGCCTGGGGCTTCAAGGACCCGGCAACCGTTGCCGGCCGCAGGAAGCTTTCGGCGATACTGTTTTCGTAATGCGGGCATATCCCGGCCGCGGCGGTTGATCCGCCGGCCGGGCAGCAGTGAACAGGGGGCTTGATTCCCATGCATGTCGGAAATGCGAGATATGTGAAGAACGACGATCTGCCGGAAACCGTGCCGGTCTTTCCATTGCCAGGCGCGCTGCTTCTACCGGAAGGCCATCTTCCACTCAATATTTTCGAGCCTCGATATCTCGCCATGATCGACTGGGCATTGGCCGGCCATCGCATCATCGGCATGGTGCAGCCCGCCCTGCATGTCATCGAGGCGGGGCTTGAGGGCGGTCCGCTGAGCGCGGTCGGCTGCCTCGGCCGCATCACGTCCTTTTCCGAAACCGGCGATGGCCGTTATATCATCTCGCTCACCGGCGTGTGCCGCTTCCGCCTGCTGGAAGAGGTGGAGGCGGGCAAACCCTACCGCAGCTTCCGGCATGCGCCCTTCATCGCCGATCTTTCCGGCGAATATGACGAGGATGCGGTGGACCGCGAAAACCTGCTCCGGGTATTCCGTTCGTTTCTGGATGCCAACCAGCTGGAAGCCGATTGGGAAAGCGTGGAAAGGGCGGGCAATCGCGTTCTCGTCAATTCGCTTTCCATGATGTCTCCCTTCGGACCGGCTGAAAAACAGGCGCTTCTGGAAGCGCCGGACCTGAAGACGCGGGCCGAAACATTGATCGCCATCACCGAGATCGTTCTTGCCCAGGGATCGGGCGAGGGCGGCAACGTGCTGCAATAGGATCGCCGCCATGGACGACAGGATGAGCAATGTCGATCCCAAGCTGCTGGAGCTGCTGGTTTGCCCTTTGACGAAAGGGCGCCTTGCCTATGACCGCGCCCGCAATGAACTCATCTCCGAAAGCGCGAGGCTCGCTTATCCGATCCGCGATGGCGTGCCGATCATGCTGATTTCGGAAGCGCGCAAAATAGAAGACTGACCTTCCCGCTTGCCCGCCTTTACATATTGCGTGTCGCGAATTGACGAAGATGCGTTGACAACCATGCGTGGATTTGACCAGAGTCCCGCCCGACATGTCTGTTGCGGGGAGAAAACTGATGTCGTTGCGCGCGCTCGTCCGGATTTCGCTGGTTGCGGTCTCAACCGCCCTGTTTTTTCCGCCGGCCATGGCGGCGGAACCCTCCCGCAAGGTTGTTACGACCCAAAATGGCGATTATTTCGGCTTCGATCTCAGAACGGAGCAGAATGTCTCGCTGGAGCAATGCGGCGAGATTTGCGTCGGCGATACCGCCTGCAAGGCCTTTACCTACAATCCCAAGGTGAAATGGTGCTTCCTCAAATCGGATTTCAACCAGCTGAACGCCTTCCCCGGCGCGGTTGCCGGCAAGATCGTGGAAGTGGCCGCGGAAGCCGATATCGGCGCGCCGCAGCGCCTGTCCTTCGTGACCGACAGCCTGCAGCAGGAAGCGCGCCGGCTGAAATCCGGCCTTGCGGCAAATGGCGATGAGGGCGAACAGGGTCTGGAAGCCCTCGTGGAGACGGCGCGGCAGCAGGCAGCCGCAGGCAATATTCCCGATGCGGTCACGACCTATAAACAGGCCCTTGCGATCACACCTGACGATGGTGCGCTCTGGGCGGAATTGTCGGAAAAGGCCGCGCAGGTCACCGATAATTATTCGATAGCGGGACAGGCCGCTTCCGCCGCCATCAACGCTTACCAGCTGAGCCGCACGGTCAGCGCCCGGACCGAGGCCCTGAACCGGCTGGCGAAGGCCTTCGAAAGAACGCAGAATTATCGCGCGGCACTCAATGCCTATAAGGAAAGCCTCGCGCTTACCGACAATGCACAGACCAGGGCGGCCTATGCCGATCTGCGCACGCGTCAGGGTTTCCGCGTCATCAACAATACCGTGGATACGGATAGCGTCAGCCCGCGCGCCTGCGTGCAGTTTTCCGAGCCGCTGGTAAAGAACGGCGTAGACTATTCCTCGTTCATCACGCTGGATGGGGCAGCGCCCAAGGCCATCGAGGCGAAGGGCAGCGAGATTTGCGTGGAAGGCCTGACCCATGGCCAGCGTTACAAGATCGCGTTTCGCGCCGGCCTGCCGTCTTCGGTGGAAGAGCCTCTGGAAAAGCAGGTCGATCTCGATATCTATGTGCGTGACCGCGCCGCCAGCGTGCGCTTCACCGGCGAGAATTTCGTGCTGCCGGGCACGGCGCGCCGCGGTATTCCAATCGTCTCTGTCAATGCCGACAAGGCCGACCTGAAGCTTTATCGCGTCGGCGACCGCAACATCACCTCGCTTCTTTCAAACTCGCAGTTTCTGACGCAGATGGACGGCTACAATGCCGACCGTATCGAAAACGAAATTGGCGAGCTTGTCTGGCAGGGCTCGATCGATATCCAGCCCGATCTCAACAAGGATGTGGTGACGAGCTTCCCGGTGGATGAGGCCCTGCCGGAGCGCAAGCCCGGCATCTATGTGCTGACCGCCGTGCCGCCGGGCACCGCGCCGGAAACCTGGGATTCTCGCGCCACGCAATGGTTCCTGGTTTCCGATACCGGCATCACCACCTATGCCGGAACGGATGGTCTGAATGTCTTTGTCCGTGCACTTGGCAGCGCCAAGCCGCTGGCAGATGTGGATTTGCAGCTGCTCGCCAAGAATAACGAGGTGCTGGGCACCGCGAAGACTGATGCGGACGGCCGCGCGGTGTTCTCGGCTGGCCTGATGCGCGGCACGGCGGCGCAGGCGCCTGCGATCCTGACGGCGCGCAACGGCGACAAGGATTACGTCTTCCTGGACATGACCCGCGCCGGCTTCGATCTTTCGGATCGCGGCGTGACGGGCCGTGCAGCCCCCGGCGCCATCGACGTGTTCAGCTGGACGGAACGCGGTATCTACCGCGCCGGCGAGACCGTGCATGCCGCAGCCCTTGCCCGCGATGTCGACGGCAAGGCAATCGAGGATCTGCCGCTCACTTTCATCTTCTCGCGCCCGGATGGTGTCGAGGACCGGCGTTTCGTCAGCGACGGCAAGGCGCTGGGCGGCCATGCGGTCGATCTGCCGTTGCAGGCAAATGCGATGCGCGGCACCTGGACATTGCGCATCCATACCGATCCGAAAACGCCTGCGATCAGCGAAAAGAGCTTCCTCGTCGATGATTTCGTGCCTGACCGCACCGAGTTCGATCTTTCCAGCAAGGCAAAGCAGATCGACCCCGGCGCGGAAACGACAATCGATGTCGATGGCCGTTATCTCTATGGCGCGCCCGCTGCCGGCCTGACGCTGGAAGGCGAGGTTGCCATCAAACCGACGCGCACCAGCGCCGATTTCGAAGGTTATTTCTTCGGTCTGGCCGATGAGGAGAGCGAAGAGGAAAACCGCACCGCGCTTGCCGATCTGCCGGCGCTGGATGAAGAGGGTAAGGCGAGCTTCAATGTCGATCTGACCGACCTGCCGTCCACCACGCAGCTTCTTTCCGCCAACATCACCGTGCGCATGCGCGAGGCCGGCGGCCGCGCCGTAGAGCGCTCCCTGACGCTGCCCATCAAGGCTGAAGCGCCGGTCATCGGCATCAAACCGCAATTTTCCGGCGATCTCGCCCAGAACTCCGTTGGCCGTTTCCACATCATCGGTGTCAGTGCCGAAGGTGCCAAACAGGCGATGAGCGGCCTCAACTGGAAGCTCATCAAGGTCGAGCGGAACTATCAATGGTATCGTCAGGGCAATTCCTGGCGTTACGAGCCGGTGGAATATACCAAGCAGCAGGAAGCAGGCACGCTTTCGGTCGATGCCAATGGCGGCGAGATTTCCGTGCCTGTCACCTGGGGCCGCTACCGGCTGGAAGTGGAGGGCGCCGGCAATGGCGCGCCTGTTTCCAGCGTTGAGTTCGATGCCGGTTTTTATGTCGAGGCAAGCTCGACGGAAACGCCGGATGCGCTGGAAATCGCTCTCGACAAACAGAGCTACAAGATCGGCGATACGGCCAAACTCAAGGTTTCCTCGCGTTTTGCCGGCGAGTTGATGGTGACTTCCGGTTCGGAAAAGCTGATTGCCGTGCAGAATGCCGAGATCGGCGAGGATGGCGGCGAGATCGACATTCCCGTCACCGAGGAATGGGGTGCGGGCGCTTATGTAACAGCCACGCTGTTCCGTCCCGGCGATGCGCAGGAAAGCCGTATGCCGATGCGCGCCATCGGCATCAAATGGCTTGCCGTCGATCCGGCCGAGCGCAAACTTGCCGTCACGCTCGGCGCGCCGCAGAAAACGCTGCCGCGCCAGCCGCTTGAAATTCCGATCACCGTTGCGGGCGCTGGCGTGGGCGAAAAGGCCTATGCCATCGTTGCGGCCGTCGATGTCGGCATATTGAACCTTACCCGCTATGAGCCGCCAAAGCCGGATGAATGGTATTTCGGCCAGCGCCGGCTGGGGCTGGAAATCCGCGACCTCTATGGCCGCCTGATCGACGGTTCGCTCGGCGCCACCGGCCGGCTGCGCACCGGCGGTGATGGCGGGCAGGCAGCACTTCAGGGCAGCCCGCCCACGGAAAAGCTCGTGGCCTTCTTTGCCGGTCCGGTCGAACTCGACGCAGACGGCAAGGCGACGGTCAGCTTCGATATCCCGCAGTTCAACGGCACGGCCCGCATCATGGCGGTGGCCTGGACGAAGACAGGCGTGGGACATGCCGTCTCCGACGCCATCATTCGTGATCCTGTCGTCGTCACGGCCAGCGCGCCGAAATTCCTCGCCCCCGGCGATATCTCGCAATTGCGGCTCGACATCGCCAATACGGATGGCGAGGCCGGCGATTACCGGCTGGATGTGACCAGCAATACGGCATTGACGGTCGATCAGGGTGAGATGACGCAAACTCTCGCGCTTCAGAAAGGCGGCAAGTCTTCGCTGACGGTGCCGCTGACGGGTGAACAGCCCGGCAATGGCGCGATCACCATCAAGGTTTCCAATGCCGCCGGTCTTTCACTGGAGCAGGTTCTGAACGTGCCGGTGCGTCCGGCCGTTCTGCCGGTGACGACGCGGCGCGAAATCAAGATCGCGCCCAATAGCAGCCTGACGATCAACGGCGATCTTCTGGCCGACAGCATGCTTCTCGGCTCGTCCGTCGCCGTCAACGTCACGCGCTCGCCGGCTTTCGATATTCCGGCGCTGGTGATGATGCTGGACAAATATCCCTACGGCTGCGCCGAGCAGACGACGAGCCGCGCTTTGCCGCTGCTTTACGTTTCGGAACTGACGAAGGATAGCGGCCTTGCAGAAGACCCCGACACCCGCCGGCGGGTGCAGGAGGCGATCTACCGTGTGCTGTCCTTCCAGTCGAGTTCCGGCAGCTTCGGCCTCTGGTCGCCGGGTTACGGCGATCTGTGGCTCGATGCCTATATCAGCGACTTCCTGACCCGCGCCCGCGAGCAGAATTACGATGTTCCCGAAGCCGCCATGGTGCAGGCGCTGAACAACCTGCAAAACGGTCTTTCCTATGACAGCAACGTCAAGGATCGCGGCAACGAGATCGCCTATTCGCTCTATGTGCTGGCGCGCAACCGCAAGGCGGCGATCAACGATCTGCGTTATTACGCGGATACGGCGCTGGCCGATTTCCCGACGCCGCTCGCCAAGGCGCAGGTTGCCGCCGCCCTTTCGCTTTATGGCGATCAGGCCCGTTCGAAGGCCGTATTCGGCGCTTCGCTCGACATGGCAAACCGCACCACCAATGTCAGCTTCTCGCGCGCGGATTATGGCTCCGCCCTGCGTGACGGCGCGGCGACGCTGGCGCTTGCGGCGGAAAGCCGGCCGGTTCCGGCCGTCGTGCCGCAGCTTGCCGGTGCGGTGGCCAAGGAATGGGAAAAGAAGCCCTATACCAGCACCCAGGAACAGGCATGGATGCTGCTTGCCGCCCGCGCCGTGAAAGGCGAGGACAAGGATATCCGTCTCGATGTGAACGGCGATCTGCAGACCGGCGGCTTCGGCAAGCGGATGAGCGGCGATGAATTGCTGGCCGCACCCTTGAAGATCGCCAATGCCTCGGCCGATCCGGTCACGGCCGTCGTCACCACGGTGGCGCCGCCGGCGCAGCCGCTTGCGGCGGGCGGCGAAGGCTTCGCCATTACCCGCACCTATTATTCCATGGATGGTGAGGAGGTGAACCCGAGCGAGGTGATCCAGAACGAGCGTTATGTCGTGGTGCTGAATGTGGTGCCGCGAAATAACTGGCAGTCGCGCATTCTGGTAACAGACCTGTTGCCCTCCGGTTTCGAAATCGACAATCCGAGCCTCGTCAATTCGGCAGCGCTTTCGAATTTCGACTGGCTGCCGGAAACGGAAGCGGCGCATACGGAATTCCGCTACGACCGTTTCGTGGCGGCCTTCGACCGCTCCGCCGGCGACAGTTCGGAAATTGCGCTGGCCTATGTGGTCCGTGCCGTCACCCCCGGCACCTACGATCATCCGGCAGCTTCGGTTGAGGATATGTACCGGCCGCAATTTGCCGCCCGCACGGCAACCGGCCGCATGGAGGTGCGCTCGGCAAACCCATGAGGCGGAAGAGGGCGATCATTGTCGGCATCATGACGGCCGCGCTGCTTATGGGCGGCGCGGCCTTTGGTCTTGATGCGCTGGACAAGGCCTATCCGCCGCCGCTGGACGCTGCGCAGCAACGATCCTTCGAGGTTCTGGATCGTGACGGCAAGCTTTTGCGCGCTTTTGCGACACCCGATGGCCGCTGGCGGCTGAAAACTACGGCCGCCGAAGTCGACCCACAGTTCCTGCGCATGCTGGTGGCCTATGAAGACCAGCGTTTTTATGAGCATCACGGGGTCGATCCCTGGGCGCTTTTGCGCTCCGCCTGGCAATTGGCCAGCAACGGCCGGATCGTTTCCGGCGCATCGACGCTTTCCATGCAGGTGGCGCGGTTGATCGAGCCGCGCGCCGACCGGTCGTTTTCGGCGAAATTCCTGCAGGCCGCGCGCGCGCTTCAGATCGAGAGACGGCTGAGCAAAGCGGAGATCCTCGATCTCTATCTGAATATCGCGCCCTATGGCGGCAATCTTGAAGGCATTCGCGCCGCAAGCCTCGCCTGGTTCGGCAAGGAACCGGGCCGGCTCGATACGGCGGAAGCAGCCCTTTTGGTGGCGCTGCCGCAATTGCCGGAAAAGCGACGTCCGGATCGTTTTCCGGAGGCGGCGACGCAGGCGCGGGAGCGTGTGCTGCAACGGCTTGCCGTCGAACGCGTGGTGGGTGAGGGGGAGGCGGAACGGTCGGCGCTTGCGAATGTGCCCGCCAACCGGCGGGACCTGCCGGCCTATGCGCCGCATATGGCCGTCGCCGCACGGATGAAATTCCCGAATACCGCCGAAGTACGCTCCACGCTGAAGCTGCCGATCCAGCGGGAGCTGGAGGGTGTTGCCCGCCATGCGGCAGAAAAGCTTGGCGACAGGGTCTCCGTCGCCATCGTCATGGCCGATGCGCAGAGCGGCGATATTCTGGCGGAAGTGGGTTCGGCGGATTATCTCGATACGGCAAGACGCGGTTTTGTGGAGATGAGCCGGGCCGTTCGCTCGCCGGGCTCCACCCTCAAGCCGTTTATCTACGGCCTTGCCTTCGAAGACGGTCTTGTCGGGCAGGAAACCATCATCGAGGATCGCCCGGCCGACTTTTCCGGTTACAGGCCGCGCAATTTCGACATGCATTATCAAGGCGATGTCAGCATCCGGCAGGCGCTGCAACTGTCGCTCAACGTGCCTGCCGTCAAGCTGCTCGATGCCGTCAGCCCCTCGGCGCTGATGGTGCGGTTCCGGCGGGTGGGCGTCAAACTCGTGCTTCCCGCCAATGAAGCGCCCGGGCTTGCCATAGCCCTTGGCGGCGCGGGTATTTCGCTGGTCGATCTGGTGCAGCTCTATGCGGGGCTGGCCGGCGGCGATCCCGTGCGGCTTGGAGACGGCGTCCGCTCGGACCCGGAACGGCTGGAGGGCGACCGTTTGTTCTCCGATGCCGCGATCTGGAATGTCTCCGACATCCTCTCCGGCGTGCTGCCGCCGCTCGGCATGAAACAGCGCGGCATCGCCTACAAGACCGGCACCAGCTATGGCTATCGCGATGCCTGGTCGGTGGGGTATGACGGGCGGCATGTGGTCGGCGTCTGGGTCGGTCGGGCCGACAATGGCGCGGTGCCGGGCATTGCCGGTTATGCGACGGCCGCCCCGATCCTGTTCGAGGCTTTCGAAAAATCCGGCGTGGCGATCACGCCGATGCCTGCCGCGCCTTCCGGCGTCGCGCGGGTCGCGGTCAATGACCTCCCCGCCAACCAGCGGCGTTTCACCACGACGGCCAGCGGCCTGCTTTCTGCTTCAAGACGTGAGAGCGCCCCGCGCATCGTTTACCCGCCGGAAGGCGCGCGCGTGGAGCTTTCCGGCCAGTCGGGCATCTCGCCGTTGGTACTGAAGCTGCAGGGCGGGCGCGCACCTTTCCGCTGGCTCGCCAATGGTTTGCCCTTGCCGAACGCGTCCCATCGCCGCAACAGCGAATGGCGGCCGGAAGGCCAGGGATTTTCCACACTCACGGTGATCGATGCCGATGGTCGCGCCTCGAGCGTGCGGGTTTTCGTCGAGTGAATTTCTGCGGCCAGACGGTGCCCGCTTTCATCTGATCTTGTTCAAAAGGAACGTAGTCCCACGGTTGCGCCCCGCGAAGCCGTGGGCACCTGGTACTGGCGCCCCTCATGGCCTTGGGTCCGCGAGTGAAATTCTGGAAATTTTATTGCCGTATAAAAATTCTGCAATTTTTGTTGCGAATTCCGTTCCATCCCGTTATGTTGAAACTGCAGCCGGAAAATGCCGGCCGCATGGGAGAGACGGGCGCAGCATTGAAGCTGCGCGCAAACGGTGCTGCCGTTTCGGCTGATCGAAAGGACATGACCTCGCTTGAGGCGGATTGTGCTGCTGCATCCGTCAAGGCGAAGTCATGCCCTGGAGATGGCCGGGAAGCGTCGGTTTGGGTGGTCGCACACATTCGTCACGTGCGGGAAAAAGAGGAGGAGAAAATCTCGTGATCAAAAAAATCGCAATCACAACCGCATTCTGCGCCCTGATGGCAAGTGCCGCCCATGCCGAAAAAATTGGCGTGGCGATGTCGCTGTTCGACGATAATTATCTCACCGTATTGCGTCACAATATCCAGCGCCACGCCAAGGACCTCGGCGTTGAAGTCCAGATGGAAGATGCGCAGGGCGATATCGCCCGGCAGCAGTCGCAGATCGAAAACTTCGTGGCGGCCGGGGTTGATGGCATCATCACCATGCTGGTGGATGCGGATTCCGGCAAGGCCATGTCGAAGATCGCCGATCAGGCGGGCATTCCGCTCGTCTTCGTGAACATGCTTCCGGCCAATATGGAAAAATTCCCGGAAAAGCAGGCATGGGTCGGCTCCAATGAGGAACAGGCCGGTGAATTGCAGGCGACCGAGGTTTGCAAGCTTGCCGGCGGCAAGGGCGAGGCCGTCATTCTGATGGGCCAGCTCGGCACCACGGGCCAGCGCGGCCGTACTGCCGCTGCGGAACGCGTCCTCAAAAGCGATGCCTGCAAGGGCATCAAGGTGCTGGACGCACAGACCGCGAACTGGATGCGCACTCCGGCCATGGATTTGATGGCGAACTGGATCACATCCGGAATGAAGCCCAGCATCGTGCTCGGAAACAATGACGAAATGGCGCTCGGCGCAATCCAGGCGCTCAAATCCTCCGGCATCAGCATGAAAGACGTCGTCGTTGCCGGTGTCGATGCGACGCAGGATGCGCTGGCGGCCATGGAAGCGGGTGACCTCGACGTCACGGTCTATCAGTCCGCCAAGGGCCAGGGCGAAGGGTCTCTCGAGACCGTACTGAAAATCGCGCGCGGCGAAAAATTCGAGCAGAAGGTGGATGTGCCCTTCGAACTCGTCACCCCCGCCAATGTCGCTCAATACAAGTCCAGCAACTGATTTGCAGCCGGCGGCCGGGCGGTTCCCCCGGTCGCCGGCACGGCAAATCATGGCCCGGCCGATGGCCGGATGAAGGACGGGTGAGATATGATTTCCACGACCACCTTAGAGGCGATCGAACGCTTCAAGCAGACTATTGGACCTTATCTTCTCGAAATCGAGGGGGTGCGGAAGGAGTTTCCGGGCGTCGTTGCACTGGATGACGTCCAGTTCCGGCTGCGTCCCGGTTCCGTGCATGCGCTGATGGGCGAAAACGGCGCCGGCAAGTCGACGCTCATGAAGATCATCGCCGGAATTTACAGCCCCGATGCCGGCACCGTTCGGCTGCGGGGGGAAGAGGTTCGCCTGAAAAGTCCGCGCGATGCGCTGGAGCGCGGCATCGCCATGATCCATCAGGAACTGGCCCTGATGGACTGGATGACGGTGGCGGAAAATATCTGGATCCGCCGCGAACCGAAAAACCGTCTTGGCCTCATAGATCATGCGCAAATGTTTGCTGAGACAAAGGCGCTG
Organism: Agrobacterium sp. CNPSo 2736; assembly: GCF_004005385.1. NCBI lineage: Bacteria > Pseudomonadati > Pseudomonadota > Alphaproteobacteria > Hyphomicrobiales > Rhizobiaceae > Agrobacterium > Agrobacterium sp. CNPSo 2736. The sequence continues at coordinate 352,905 of NZ_RZTX01000001.1, forward strand.
TTCGAGCAGCTGAAGATCAATATCGATCCGGCGGCGGAGGTCAGCACGCTGACGGTGGCGCAGCGGCAGATGGTCGAAATCGCCAAGGCCGTCAGTTACCAGTCCAGCGTGCTCATCATGGATGAGCCGACATCGGCGCTTACGGAGTCCGAGGTCGCGCATCTTTTCGATATCATCCGCGATCTGCGGTCACGCAATATCGGCATCGTCTACATCACCCACAAGATGAACGAGCTGTTCGAGATCGCCGACGAGTTTTCGGTGTTCCGCGACGGGCGATATGTCGGAACCCATGCGAGCGCCGATGTCACGCGCGACGACATCATAAAAATGATGGTCGGACGCGAGATCACCAATATGTTTCCCAAGCAGGAGGCATCGATCGGCGACGTGGTTCTCGAGGTCCGCGATCTCGGCTTGTCCGGCGTTTTCCGCGGTATTTCCTTCGATCTGCATCGTGGCGAAATACTCGGCGTGGCGGGGCTGGTGGGATCCGGTCGTTCCAACGTCGCCGAAGCGATTTTCGGTGTGGTGCCGGCGAGCGAAGGGACCATCCGCATCAACGGCGCCCCGGTCACGATCCACTCGCCGGCGGATGCGATGCGCAGGGGCATGGCGCTGCTGACGGAAGACCGCAAGGCAACCGGCTGTTTTCTGCCGCTCTCGATCCTCGAAAACATGCAGATCGCGGCCCTCCAGAATGGCCATGCCGCGATGGGTTATGTTGATGAGCGCGGTTTGACGGTGCTGTGCAACGACATGAAGAAGGCGCTGCGCATCAAGACGCCCGATCTCGACGAGCGGATCGAAAACCTGTCCGGCGGCAACCAGCAGAAGGTGCTGATCGCCCGCTGGCTTCTGACGAAACCGGCAATCCTCATTCTCGACGAACCGACGCGCGGCATCGATGTCGGCGCCAAGGCGGAAATCCATCGCCTGATTTCCAGTCTGGCGAAGGAAGGTGTCGCCGTCATCATGATCTCGTCGGAACTGCCGGAGGTTCTCGGCATGTCCGACCGGATTGTCGTGATGCATGAGGGGCATATGACCGGGATTCTCGATCGCGCCGAAGCGAACCAAGTCAAAATCATGGAACTGGCGGCCCGCTGAGGCTGCGACGGCGGTAATGCCGGGGAGGAAAATCATGGATAGCGTACAGACCGAACCGGTCGAACGGAAAAGGCGGAAGCTCCCGCAGGAACTGAATATTCTGACCGTGCTGATCGGCGTCGCCCTTGTGTTTGAGTTGCTCGGCTGGTTCGTGCAGGGGCAGAGCTTTCTCGGCAGTCCGCAGCGCCTGACGATCATGATCCTGCAGGTCTCCGTCGTCGGCATCATCGCCGTCGGGGTAACCCAGGTCATCATCACCGGCGGCATTGACCTCAGTTCCGGCTCGGTGGTGGCGATGACGGCCATGATCGCCATGAGTTTTGCGCAAAGCAGTGATTTCGCCCGGGCGATCTATCCGGCGCTCACCGATATGCCCGTGGTGGTGCCACTGGCCGTCGGCCTCGGTCTCGGCCTGATCGCCGGCATCGTCAACGGCATGCTCATCGCGGTGACGGGAATACCGCCCTTCATCGCCACACTCGGCATGATGGTGACCGCACGCGGCATCGCCAAGTGGTATACGAAGGGGCAGCCGATCTCCTTCCCGACGGAGAGCTTCGCGTCGATCGGCTCGGGCGCATGGCCTGTCGTCATCTTCCTGCTTGTCGCCGTCACCTTCCACATTGCCCTGCGTTATACGCGTTATGGCAAGTTCACCTATGCGATCGGCGCGAACATGCAGGCGGCCCGGGTGTCCGGCATCAATGTCCAGCTGCATCTGGTCAAGGTCTATGCCATTGCCGGCCTGCTAGCGGGCCTCGCCGGCATCGTCACCGCTGCCCGTGCGGAAACGGCGCAGGCCGGCATGGGCATGATGTATGAACTCGACGCCATCGCTGCGGCGGTCATCGGCGGCACATCCCTTTCCGGCGGGCGGGGACGCATTTTCGGCACCGTTATCGGCACGGTGATCCTCGGTCTGATGATGTCGGGCTTCACATTTCTGCGTGTGGATGCTTACTATCAGGAAATCGTCAAGGGACTGATCATCGTCAGCGCGGTCGTCGCTGATGTCTACCGTCAAAAAGCCCGGCTCAGGAAGGGCTGATATTCATGCGCGCGGTGCCCCGGCAGGGGTGCCGGCGGCAATGCCGGGGAGATGCACTTGAACCTTTTCAACTCTCCTCTGGAACTGGGCGTCACCGTGCTTGCCGTCGTGCTGGTCGGGCTTTCTAAGGGCGGGCTCGGCGGCATGAGCCTGCTTGGCGTGCCGCTGATGGCGCTGGTGATGTCGCCGGTCACGGCGGCCGCCATCCTGCTGCCCATTCTGGTGGTCATGGACATGGTCGGCGTGGCCGCCTGGCGCAAATGGGTCGACTGGCGGATCATGCGCCAGCTTCTGCCGGCAGCCGTTCTCGGCATCGGGCTTGGATGGATGACCGCCGAGATCACCTCGGATGCCGTGGTGCGCCTGATTGTCGGCCTTGTCTCGGCCGTGTTCGTGCTGCGCGTCGTGCTTTCAAGGGGCGTCCTGGTGACGGTTGCGAAGGAGCGGCCGATGGCGGGACGGTTCTGGAGCCTGCTTGCGGGTTACACCAGTTTCGTCGCCCATGCGGGTTCGCCGCCGCTGCAGGTCTATCTGCTGCCGCTTCGCATGGATCCGAAGGTTTTCACCGGCACCAATGTGATGTTCTTCGCCATCACCAATGTGCTGAAACTCGTGCCCTATGCGGCTCTCGGCGGTTTCGGCGCGCAGAATCTCGGCCGCGCCGCCCTGATGGTGCCGTTGGCTATCGTCTCCACATGGCTTGGCGCCTGGACGGTGCGCCATATGCGCGCCTCGATCTTTTATCCGCTGACCTATGTGTCCGTGGCGCTGGTGGCGGTGAAGCTGATCTGGGACGGCGTGACGGGGCTTTGAGTGTGAGTGCCTAGAGGCCGGTCACCGTCGGAATTCGCGGCGCTGTTTCGTTCTTCTGAACCCGCGCGGCAACGGCGACGGCCAGAGCCTGCGCAAGGCACATCGGCGCGGCCAGAGACCGGGAAAAGCTGTAATCATGCTCGGGGACCGAAAACAGGACCTTTGCCGATTTTGCCAGCGGCGACAGGGTACTGTCGGAAATCGCCACGGTCGGCACACCGATCTTTTCCGCCTCCTCGACGATATTCACCACTTCCGTCGCGTAAAATCGGAACGACACCGCGATCAGCACGTCACCGGTCTTCATCGTCCGCGCCATATGGGTGGCGAGCCCGCCGCCGGGATCGAGAAGGATACATTGCTTGCCGAGCATGGTGAGGATGTAACGCAGCAGCTCCGCCACCGGTGCGGAGCGCAGCTGGCCGACAAGATAGACTGTACCGGCGGCCTCGATCAGATCGGCGGCGGTGCCGAGCTGTTCGGCGCTGATGCGTTCGAGCAGGTCCTGAAGGGAGGCGATATCCCTGACGACCAGATCGTGAAGGAAACCGTATTCCGAACGGTCCTCGCGGCTTTGCAATTCATCGTCGAGCGCGCGCACGCGCGCCTCGAAACCCGGAGCCGCCGTCGCCAGCCGTTTCTGGAACAGCGCCTGGAGTTCCTTGAAACCCTTGTAGCCCAGCGACTGCGCGAACCGCACAAAACTGGAAGCGTGGATGTTGTGCCGTTCGGCAATGGTATTGACCGAATGCACGGCGACTTCATTGGGGTTCTGCGTCAGATAAACGGAAATCCGCTGATAGGTCTTGCTCATCTGATCATGACGATCATGGATGAGGCGGATCAGTTCTTCGTAATCTTTCGGAGGGTCGACGGGCTGCGGTTGTTGCTTCATGACATGATCTTGCAATATTTATTGCGGTTTTCCAAGAGGCATGAAGGTCCGCAGCCCGCCGCTTAATCCGGGATTTCAGGGAGCGACATCCAGCCATTGCCGTGTGGATGACGAGCGCTGGATCGTCTCGACCAGGCGCTGGATGCGCAGGCCGGCGGCGAAGCCGAAAGGCTCTGGTGCCTGTCCCGCGATCGCCCGGAGATAACCTTCGATTTCGATGGCTTTCAGGTCGTTGAAGCCGAGTTGATGGCCGGGCGCGACGCAAAAGCGGCCATAGGGCGCGTGGTCAGGAGAGGCCTCTATTTTGCGGAAGCCACGGCGGCCGGCTGGATCGGCGGCGGAATAGAAATGTAGCTCGTTGAACCGCTCCTGTGTGAAATAAAGCGCACCCTTGTCGCCGTAGATCTCGAAATCATGCTGCATCTTGCGGCCGGTGGCGATCCAGTTGCCTTCGACCGAGCCCTGCGCACCATTGGCAAAACGCAGGAAGGCGCGCCCCACATCGTCCACTTCCACCTTGCGTGTGCCGCCCTTGCCATCCGGCCGCTCGGCAATCAGCGTCACGCAATCCCCCATCACTTCGGTTATCGGGCCGAGCAGGAATTCGGCTGTGGCAAGTGCGTGAGAGCCGATATCCGCAAGTGCACCGCCGCCGGCCGGGTCGTGGCGGAAGGTGAAGGCGCCGGAGGCGTCGGCCATATAATCTTCTGCATGCAGACCACGATAACCGCGTATCTTGCCGAGTTCGCCTGCCGCCACCATTTCCCGCGCCAGCCGCAGCATGGGATTGCAGAGATAGTTGAAGCCCACTTGTGTTTTGACGCCACGCGCAGCCGCAGCAGCGGCCATCTCGCCGGCATCCGCAGCAAGCGGCGCCAGCGGCTTTTCGCAATAGACATGTTTGCCGGCGGCAATGGCGGCAAGCGCCATTTCCTTATGCAGGGCGTTCGGCGCGGTGATGTCGACGAGGTCGATATCCGGATCGGTGATGATGCTGCGCCAGTCCGCCGTGGAATGGGCAAAGCCGAAATCCGCAGCTGCCCGTGCAGCCGCATCTTCGGTGATGTCGGCAACGGTGTGCAGTTCGATCCGGTAGGGGAGGTCGAAGACCTTCTGGGCAGAGGCGAAACCGAAGACATGGGCTTTGCCCATGAAGCCGGTGCCGATGAGGCCGACGCGTAGACCGGGTTTTTCAGACATGGGCAAATTCCGGATTGACGATGAGGCCGGGATCGATCGTCCCTTTCAGATAATTGACGGCGTTCTGGATGGACGCGATGGCCATCCTCTCCCCGCATTCCGTCGTAAGCCCGGCAATATGCGGCGACAGGACGGTGTTGAACTGCGATAGCAGCGGGGAGGAGCTTTCCGGCGGCTCGTCGTCGAAGACATCAAGCCCGGCCGCGCCGACATGACCCGAGGCGAGTGCTTCGCTGAGCGCCTTTTCACAAACGACACCGCCACGGGCCGTGTTTGACAGGACGACGCCGGGTTTCATCAGTGCGATTTCGGCGGCCCCGATTGCCGGGCTTGCTCCCTTGGGAATATGCACGGAAATATAGTCGGCCCAGGGCAGGCCCTCTTCCAGCGATACGGGTCTTGTTGGCCCTTCGGGCCATCCCGATTGTAGCAGGTAGGGGTCGTAGGCGCGGATATGCATGCCGAAACCCGAAGCCATTCTGGCGAGATGCCGCCCGATCCGGCCATAACCGAGGATGAGAAGGTTCTTGCCGGATATTTCCTGCTGCTCCAGCCTGTTGCGCCAGCTCCACTGCCCCGGTTCGCGAACCGCGCGGTCGGCGAGTATGGCTCGCTTTGCCGCCGCCAGCAGCAGCATCATCGCATGTTCGGCGACGGAGACGGAATTGACGTCGCCGACGATGGTGAGCGCGATGTTGCGGCGGTTGAGTTCGGCAAGATCGACGCTATCGTAACCCACCCCATGGCGGGACACCACTTTCAGCCGTCCGGCCCTGGCAATGGTGGCTGCCGAAAGCGGCTGCGTGCGAATGACGATGGCATCCGCTTCTTCGATGAAGGGAGCGTAGGAGGCTTCGGAAACGTCTTCGATATAGCGGACGGAGAAGCCGAGGGCCGGCAGGTCACGTAGCATGGCCTCGCCGGAAGGATGAAGTTTCCCGGCCACGAGAAGGTTCGGCATTCAATACCCCCCTTTGCCATCGGTTTTTTTGGCGGTCTTTTCCACCAGCCTGCGCCAGGTCGCGGTCGATTCCGTCGCAGCAGCAGCCAGCAGGCGGGAATCGCCTGATACGGTGGTCATGTCGAAACCCCATTCCACCGCGCGTGCCGCGTAATCCGCTGTGCCGCAATGGAGGGCGGCCTTGATGCCGTTGCGGTGGCAGGCATCGAGGATGCGTTTGATGGCGTCGATGACCTCGGGCTCCTCGCGGTCAAAGGCAGGTGTCAGTTGCCCTTTCGAAAGCGAGAAACTCAGGTCGGCGGGGCCGACATAAATCCCGTCGAGGCCGGGGGTGGAAGCGATCTCCTCGAGATTGTCCATCGCTTCTGCCGTTTCGATCATTGCAAATGCGAGGATTTCGTCATTGGCTTCCGCGGCATAATTGCCGCCTGCGGCGTAAACGGCGCGAGTGGGGCCGAAGCTGCGCTCCCCGAGCGGCGGGTAGCGCATGTAACGAACGAATTGCTCGGCCTGCGCCCGGTTGTTGATCATCGGGCAGATGATGCCATAAGCCCCGGCATCCAGAACCTTGGATATCCACGCCGGATCGAGCCAGGGCACCCGCGCCATCAGCACCTTGTCCGAAGCGCGCATTGCCTGGAACATGCCGAGCACGTCCTTGTAGTCGACCGCGCCGTGCTGGATGTCGATGGAGATGGCGTCATAATCCTGCGCCGCCATGATTTCGGCGCTGAACGGGCTGGCAATCGACAGCCAGCCATGCAGCACCGGGCGCCCCTCGGCCCAGATTTCCTTCAACTTGTTTTTCCGCATGATTTTCTCCTGCAAGAATATTCGTCTTCAAAAGACGATCTGGGCGAGTTTGGTTTCGAGATAATCGCTTATCCCCTCGATACCACCCTCACGCCCCATGCCGGAATGGTTGGTGCCGCCGAAAGGCGCTTCGGATGCAGCGAGCGCGAAGCTGTTGATGCCGACCATGCCGGATTTCAGTGCCGCTACCGTTCGCCGTGCCCTGTCCGGAGAACGGGTGAAGGCATAGGCGGAAAGGCCCATGTCGGAGGCGTTGGCCCGCTCCAGAACCTCGTCCTCGGTGCTGAAGCGGGTGATTGCGGCAATGGGACCGAAATTTTCTTCGGCAAAAACCTTCATCGTGTCCGTCACGCCGGTCAGTACGGTGGGCTCGAAAAAGAAACCGTGGTTCAGCTGCGACGGGCGTTTGCCGCCATGGGCGATTTTCGCGCCGGCGCGCACGGCGTCGGCGACCACCGCCTCGATGTCCTCACGGCGACCGGCATTGATGAGCGGCCCCATTCCTGTATCGGCATCAAGCCCGTCGCCAAGCCTGATCTTCACTGCCCGGGCCACGAAACCATCGACAAAGGCGTCGTGCAGGCTCTCGTGGACGAAGATGCGATCCGGCGTGACACAGACCTGGCCGCAATTGGCGAATTTGGTGGGCACGGCAAGGTCGAGCGCGTTGTCGAGATCCGCATCGTCATAAATGATGAGGGGCGCATTGCCGCCCAGTTCCATAGAGACCTTCTTCACGGTCTCAGCGGCGTCACGGATCATTTGCTGGCCGACGCGGGTGGAGCCGGTCAGCGACACCTTGCGCACCCGCTTGTCCGCCATGATCGGGCCATAGGTATCGGCGGTCGAACCGACAACCAGATTGACGGCGCCATCGGGAAAGCCGGCGGCCCTCAGGCAGTCGACCATGACCATGGCGACACCGGGCGTCTGGGATGAGGGGCGCAGCACGACGGGGCATCCGGCGGCGAGCGCGGGGGCAAGCTTGCGGGCCGGAAGGGCGGCCGGAAAATTCCAGGCGGTGAAAGCGCCGACGATGCCGACTGCTTCGCGTGTCACCTCAAATCGACCGCCGGGCACCCGGCTGTCGACGATGCGGCCATAGATGCGGCGTGCTTCTTCGGCGAACCAGCGGAACTGGTCGCAGGAAAGCGTCCATTCGCGACCCGCCTGGGCAATCGGTTTGCCGGTCTCCAGCGAGATCATCTTCGCGCCCTCATCGGCACGGCGCAACATTTCGTCGGCTGCCCGGTGCAGCGCTTCGGCACGTGCGAAGCCGCCCATGGCGCGCAGTTTCGGAAGGGCCGCGGCCGCCGCGTCGATCGCATCGCGGGTTTGATCGGCGCTGGCAAGCATCACCTCGCCGAGCACAGCGCCGGTGACCGGAGAGGCGACCTCTCCCGTTGCGGCACCGGCAAGCCAGCGGCCATTGATGAAAAGTCCAAAATTCGCGTACATGGTTTACCCGATCTCGCTTGTGTTGACGGTGCGCCCCTCGGCGACAGAGCGGATCGCCGCTTCGGCCAGAAGCAATGCCAGCCGGCCGTCTTCGAAGCCGACTTCCGGTGCCTTGCCCTGTTCCACCGCATCGACGAAGGCGCTGATTTCCGCTGCGAAGGCATCGGCATAACGGTCGATGAAGAAGTTCATCAGCGGTGCTGCCCGGTCGGTGCCGGTTTCGGTGTGGAGGCGCAGGTGATTGAGCGTCCGGTTTTCGGAAATCGCCATGCCGGCACTTCCGAAGGCTTCCACCCGCTGATCGTAGCCATAAACCGCGCGGCGCGAATTGCTGATCGTGCATTGTTTGCCCGAAGCGGTTTTCAGCACCACGGTTACGGTGTCGTAGTCGTCGCATTTTTCCATCAGCGCCGGGTCGACCAGCCGCGAACCGGTGGCGGAGACTTGGGCGATCTCTTCACCCAGAATGAAGCGGGCCATGTCGAAATCATGGATCGTCATGTCGCGGAAAATGCCGCCCGACATTTCGATATAGGCGGCGGGCGCCATGCCAGGGTCGCGCGAGGTGATGACGACCTGATGCAGATCGCCTATCGTTCCGTTTTCGACGGCCTCACGCACGGCGCGGTGTCCGCTGTCAAAACGCCGGACGAAGCCCAGCATGATCGGCACGCCGCTGCCGGCAATTTTCGTTGCACAGGCGTTGACGCGGTCGAGGGAGAGATCGATGGGCTTTTCGCAAAGCACCGGTTTTCCGGCGGCAACCGCCTTTTCCAGCAGATCCGCATGGGTGGGCGTTGAGGTGGCGATCAACACGGCGTCGACCTCAGGCGAGGCAAAAACCGCCTCGGCCGATTCAAAACGTGTCACATCAAGCTTTTCGGCAATTTCTTTCGCCGAGGGCTCGTATACATCAAAGACACCAGCCAATGTCGCGCGTGGATGAGCGACGATGTTTTCCGCATGCATGCGGCCGATACGGCCGACGCCAAGCACTGCAATTCTCAGCATTGAAATTTTCCTCCCGAGGTATTTGGCAATAATCATTGCAAAGTACAGAATTTGTCAATATGTATTCCAAAAACATATCAACAACCATCCGCAGGAGGAGGCGAGATGACCGCGAAGACTTTACGCCTGACCATGGCCCAGGCGCTAGTACGTTACCTGTGCAACCAGTTTACCGAGATCGACGGAGAGCGCGTTCCCCTGTTCGCGGGCGTGTTCGCCATTTTCGGGCACGGCAATGTCACATGCCTTTCCGAAGCTCTGGAGACGGTGCAGGACCAGTTGCCGACCTGGCGTGGGCAGAACGAACAATCCATGGCGCTTGCCGCAATCGGCTTTGCCAAGGCAAAGCGGCGCAGGCAGATCATGGTCGCTGCGACTTCGATCGGGCCGGGGGCGTTGAACATGGTGACCGCCGCCGGCGTCGCCATGGCCAACCGGCTGCCCGTTCTCCTCATTGCGGGCGACACCTTCGCAAGCCGCCTGCCGGACCCGGTTCTGCAGCAGGTCGAGCATTTCGGCGATCCGACACTGACCGTTAATGACGCGTTCAAATCCGTGGTGCGTTACTGGGACAGGATCGTGCTGCCGGAACAATTGCTGCAATCGCTGCCGCAGGCGGTCGCCACCATGCTTGATCCGGCCGATTGCGGCCCGGCTTTCATCGGTCTTGCGCAGGATACGCAGGAAATCGCTTTCGATTATCCGGCAGTCTTCTTTGAACCGAAGATCTGGAAAATTCCTCGGCCGCGTCCTGACCGTGACGCCGTGGCGACTGCCGCCCGGCTGCTGGCGCAGGCGAAACGTCCGCTCATCATTTCCGGCGGCGGCGTGCGTTATTCGCTGGCGGAAGAGCGCCTTGCCGATTTCGCTGCAAAGCGCGGCATTCCCGTGGTCGAAACCATCGCCGGCAAGGGCGCGCTCACCCATCACCACCCGGTCCATGCCGGGCCGATCGGCATCGTCGGATCAACTTCGGCGAATGCGCTGGCCAAGGATGCGGATGTCGTGCTGGCGATCGGTACCCGACTTCAGGATTTCACCACGGGTTCCTGGACGGCTTTCTCCCGCGATGCGCAGTTCATTTCCGTCAACGCCGCCCGCTTCGATGCGGTGAAACACCGGGCGTTTTCCGTGGTTGGCGATGCGCTTGAGACGATCGACGATCTGGACCACGCGCTCGGCGCCTATAAGGCCGATGCCACCCATATGCAGCGGGCCAAAACGCTGTTTGCCGAATGGGATAATCTGCTCGACGAACACCAGCGCATCACCAATGCGCCGGTTCCTTCCTATGCGCAGGTGGTTGGCGTGCTGAACCGGGTTGCGCGGCCCGAAGATACGCTGATTGCGGCGGCGGGCGGAACGCCGGGTGAGGTGACCAAGGGCTGGCGGGTCAAGAACCCGAATACGTTCGATTGCGAATTCGGGTTTTCCTGCATGGGTTATGAGATCGCTGCCGGCTGGGGCTGCTCCATGGCGCAGGAAGGGCCGGGCGGTGCCGGCGGCGTTCCAATCGTCATGCTGGGGGACGGTACCTATATGATGATGAACTCGGATATTTATTCGGCCGCGCTCACCGGGCACCGGATGATCGTGGTGGTCTGCGATAATGGCGGCTATGCCGTCATCAACCGTCTGCAACAGGCCAAGGGCGTTCCCGGTTTCAACAATCTGCTGGCAGATTGCCGCGTCAGGGACAGGGAAAATCCGCTGCATGTCGATTTCGTCAAGCATGCGGAAGCCATGGGCGCCCATGCACGCAGGGCCGAAAGCCTTGCCGATCTTGAAGACGCGGTGACCTGGGCGCAGGGCAATGATGGCGTGACTGTCATCTCCATCGTTTCCGATGCCTGGAAATGGGTGCCGGGCGATGCCGACTGGGATGTCGGTGTTCCCTCCGTCTCCAGTTTCGAGACCGTGCGTGCCGCCCGCGCCGCGCAGGAAAACATCCGCAAGGCGCAGCGAGTGGGGGTCTGAGATGAAAGCAAGACTTGGTATCGCGCCGATCGCCTGGTGGAATGACGATCTTGCCGAGCTTTCCGATGATGTGAGCCTTCAGGAATGCCTGAGGCAGGCAAGCGAAGCCGGCTTTACCGGAATGGAGACCGGGCGTCGGTTTCCGATGGATATGGCGGAGCTTGGGCCGATCCTCGACCGCTACGGCATATCGGTATGCGGCGGCTGGTTTTCCGGCCTGCTGCTGGATGGTGACATCGAGGTGGAGAAGGACCGCATCGCGCAGCAGATGGAATTCTTCATCGCCGCCGGCGCGCCCTGCATCGTTTATGGTGAAACGGCGCGCTCCATTCAGGGCGTGCGCTCCGCTCCGCTTGCCACGAAGCCCCGGCTCGACGAGGCCGGCATGGCGGCCTATTGCCGCAAGATGTCCGACTTTGCCGACTGGTGCGCGGCGAAGGGCATGCCGATTTCCTACCATCACCATATGGCGGCCGTGGTGGAGACCGAGCCGGAACTTGATCTCTTCATGAAGCACTCCTCCGTGCCCCTGCTGTTTGATGCCGGGCACATGGCCTTTGCGGGCGGCGATGTCATGCGTGTCATCGAAAACCACCATGCACGCATTACCCATGTCCACACCAAGGATATCCGGCGTGAGGTTGTCGATGCGCTGGACAGAAGCCGGGAGAGTTTCCTCGATGCCGTCATCGAGGGCGCCTTTACCGTGCCGGGTGATGGCAGTCTGGATTTCGGGGCGATCGTCAAGGCATTGGCGTCGAAAGGTTACGAGGGCTGGTTCGTGGTCGAGGCGGAGCAGGACCCGATCAGGAACCCGCCACTGGACATGGCCCGAAAGGGGCATAGGGAATTGCTGCGCGTGATGGACGCCGCTGGATATGAGGTCGTGAAATGAACCGTATTGAAGGAAAGATCGCCGTTGTTACCGGCGGAACGCAAGGGCTGGGCGCAGCGGTTGCGCAGGTGTTTGCGCAGGCGGGCGCGGCGGGGATCGTCATTGTCGGGCGCGGTGTGGAAAAGGGACAGGCGGTCGCGGATGCCATCACGCAGAAATCCGGCGTGCCGGTTGAGATGGTGGCGGCCGATCTCGGCGATATCGATGATGTCCGCAGTATCATTCCGGCGACGGACAAACGCTTCGGTCGGGTCGATATCCTCGTTAACGCGGCGGGCCTGACGGATCGCGGCAATATGCTCAACACAACGCCCGAGCTTTTCGACCGGATGTTTGCGGTCAATACGCGTGCGCCATTCTTTCTCATTCAGGATGCGACAAAGGTGATGATCCGCGAGGGTATCGAGGGCCGTGTCGTTAATGTCGGATCGATGTCGGGTCTGACAGGCCAGCCTTTCCTTGCGCCCTATGCGGCGTCCAAGGGCGCGCTTGCCACCGTCACCCGCCATGCCGGCTTTTCGCTGATGCGTCATCGAATCCATGTGAACCAGCTCGATATCGGCTGGATGAATTCCGATCACGAGCGCAAGCTTGTCCTTTCCGAGACCGGCGATCCCGGTTTCATCGACCGCGCGGCGGCGGCCAAGCCGTTCGGGCGCATCCTCGATCCGCTCGAAGTGGCCCGTGCCATCCTTTGGATGTCCTCCGACGACAGCGGCATGATGACGGGCGCGGTTATCCCCTTCGATCAGTCGGTCTATGGCGGTTACGACGACGCGCCGGTGCCGGCGAAAAAGCTGGAGGAATAAGATGATGCGGACCATCAAGGGGCCGGGTGTCTTTCTGGCGCAGTTCGCGGCCGATGAGGCGCCCTACAATTCGCTTGCCTCGCTGGCGGCGTGGGCCTCGGCCAAAGGCTTTAAGGGCGTGCAGATTCCCACCTGGGATACGCGTCTGATCGACATGAAACAGGCGGCGGAAAGCGATGCCTATTGTGATGATCTGAAGGGCATGCTCGGCGAGCACGGGCTGGAGATCACCGAACTTGCCTCCCACATTACCGGGCAGCTTGTGGCGGTGCATCCCGCCCATGACGCGATCATGGACAGTTTTGCACCGGAACATGTGCGCGGCAATCCCGCAAAGCGTCGGGCATGGGCCGAGGAACAACTGCGCTTTGCCGCCCGCGCCTCAAAGCGCCTCGGCATCGACCGCCATGTGACCTTCCCCGGGGCGCTTTTATGGCCCTATCTTTATCCTTATCCGCAATGGCCGGAAGGGCTGGTGGAGGAAGGCTTTGACGAGCTTGCCCGTCGCTGGACGCCGATCCTCGACGACTTCGACGCCCATGGCGTGGACGTCTGCTATGAAATCCATCCCAGCGAAGACCTGCATGACGGCCACAGCTGGGAGATGTTTCTCGACAAGGTCAAGGAACATCCCCGGGCGAACCTGATGTATGATCCTTCGCATCTGGTTCTGCAGGGAATGGATTATCTCGCCTTCATCGACCATTACCACGAGCGGATAAAAACCTTCCACGTCAAGGATGCCGAGTTTCGTCCAGACGGAAAATCGGGCGCCTATGGCGGTTATCAGCCCTGGTCCAAAAGGGCCGGCCGCTTCCGCAGCCCCGGCGACGGGCAGGTCGATTTCGGGGCGATCTTCACCAAGCTGACGACCTACGGTTTTGATGGCTGGGCGGTGCTGGAGTGGGAATGTTTCGTCAAGAACCCCGAAGACGGGGCGTCGGAAGGTGCGCGTTTCATCACTGACCACATCATCCGCGTTTCGGACCGTGCCTTTGACGATTTCGTCAAATCCGGCGCGAACCGCAATGCCAACCGCGCCATGCTGGGGCTGGAGGAATAATGACTATCGAAAGACCACTTCGTCTGGGCATGATCGGCGGCGGCCAGGGTGCTTATATCGGCAATATCCACCGTCCTGCCGCACGCCTTGACGGCAAATGGGTGCTTGTGGCCGGGGCCTTCGATGTCGATCCCGAAAGGGGCCGCGCCTTTGCGATCAATGAAGGGCTCGACCCGGCCCGCAGCTATGGCAGCTATCAGGAGCTGATCGCCGGCGAGGCTGCCCGCGAGGATCGTGTCGATGCGGTTGCAATCTGCACACCGAATTTCACCCACTACCCGATCGCGAAGGCGCTGATCGAGGCAGGTTTCGACGTGATCTGCGAAAAACCGCTGACCGCGACGCTGGAAGACGCCATTGCGCTGGAAAAACTGTCGCGGGAAAGCGGCCGCTTCGTTGGGGTGACCTACACCTATTCCGGCTACCCGATGGTGCATGAAGCGCGTGCGCGCGTCGCGGCGGGTGAGATCGGCGAGGTTCGCACCGTGCAGGTGGAATATCCGCTGGAATGGATGGCGACGGCCATCGAACAGCAGGGCAATGCCCAGGCGGCATGGCGCACCGACCCGAAGAAGAACGGCCGCGGCGGCTCCATCGGCGATATCGGCACCCATGCCTATCATCTGGCCGGTTTCGTGACCGGGCTGAAATTGCAGTCCCTCACCGCCGATCTCGCTACCTTCGTGGCGGGGCGGGCGCTGGATGACAATGCCCATGTGATGATGCGTTATGAGGGCGGCGCGCGGGGGCTCCTGTGGTCGTCGCAGGTGGCGCTCGGCAATTCCAACGGCGTGCGTCTGCGGGTTTTCGGCGCGACCGGTTCGTTGCAATGGTTTCAGGAACAGCCGAACGAACTCGTCTATACGCCGCTTAACGGGCGTGTGCAGACCATCAAGCGCGGCGCGGACGATCTTTCCGAAGACGCAAGGGTCCGTACCCGCACTCCGCCCGGCCACCCGGAGGGATATCTGGAGGCCTTCGCCAACCTCTATGCCGGTTTCGCGGAAGCCATCCGCGCCCGTAAGGCTGGGCGCGAACCGGCAGCCATCGGCCGCAATATCCCGCTCGCCTATGACGGTCTGAAGGGTGTGGCCTTCGTGGAGGCGGTGGTAGACAGCGCCGAGAGCACCGATCCGCGCTGGATTACCCCGGTGGCGGTATAGGCTTGCAGCCAAGGGATTATACCGGAAATCGACCTTCCGGAGAGGCCATGCCGGTCCGGAAGGTCGTGTGAATTTCTCTGCCAGGCCCCCCACCGAACCCAGAAAGGCGGAAGGAGGGGCGTGTTGCTTTGATAAAGGGATAGGGGCAGGGTGTGGCACGGCGCTGGAGGGGGTTCGCGTGTCGATCATTATAAGGACCAGACGATTACATCTGCGGAAAGTCGAGAGTGCCGATCTGGCCGCATTGAGCCGGATTTACGCTGACCCGGACTGCATGCAGTTTTATCCCAGCACCAAGTCACCTGCGCAAACCCTCGCCTGGTTTCAGGAACTGGCTTTCGATAGTTATAGCCGGTATGGCTTCGGTCTTTGGGCTGTCGTCGATCCGGTCTCGGAAGAGGTGATCGGCGATTGTGGAATTACGCTGCAGAGGACCCCTGCGGGCCGTGAACCGGAGATAGGGTATCATCTCTGGCGCGGTTTCTGGGGCAAGGGTCTGGCAACCGAAGCGGCCATCGCCTGCCGCGACTATGCCTTTCACAACCTTGGTTTGCCCAGAGTGGTCAGCATCACCACGCCCGAAAACATCCCTTCACAAAGGGTTGCGGAACGGGTGCATGACAGAAAGGAAATTTATCAGAAACGGCTTGGGGAAAGCGAAATTGTCGTAGATCGTTATCTGTATATCAGCGAGAAACGATGATCGGTCACGGTTTCAGGCAGACGATGATTTGGTTCATCTTGCGCCGAAGCTGGTCATGATGCCATGTAAGCGGAGGTTTACATTTGAAACTACTGCTGGTCGAAGACGATGCGGAGCTGGCACAGTGGCTGATAAAGGCGCTGAAGCAGCGCTACGAGTTCATGATCGATTGGGCAGATGACGGAACGGCTGCCGACCAGCGGCTTCGGCAGGAGGAGTTCGACGCCGTCATTCTGGACCTGGGGCTGCCGAAGATGGGCGGACGCGCCGTTCTCTCCGCTATGAGAGTACGCGGCGACAATACTCCGGCTCTCATCCTGACCGCTCGAGATACCCTCAGCGAACGAATAGGCACGCTTCACGAAGGCGCGGATGATTTTCTGGCCAAGCCGTTCGCAATCGAGGAACTGGAGGCACGGCTGGTCGCGCTGGTGCGCCGAGCCCATGGGCGCAATGTGGGCACCTTTTCCTGCGGTGACCTTACCTATTATTCGGCCGAGCAGCGTTTCACCCTGTGTGGCGATCCGCTTGACCTGACGCCTCGTGAGCACTCGCTCCTTCGTATCCTCGTGCAGCATGCGGGGGAACCCATGTCGAAGCAGAAGATTGTCGACCGGATGTTTTCCTATGATGCCGATATCCAACTGGAGGCAATCGAGGTCATCGCGCATCGACTGCGGAAGAAGCTCTCGAACTCGGTTCAGATCAGAACAGTGCGCGGACTGGGATACGTGCTCGAAGCGGGCGCGGCATGAGCAGCGCTGGAAGGTCCGGCAAGCCCGGACGTCCGCTCGCCCTCACGCTCGGTCTCTGGATTGTGCCGGCAATCATTCTGGCAATGGCGTCCACGCTTTGGTTCAGTGCGACGACCGTTCAGGAAATGGCCGATAGCGCCTATGATCGATCGCTTGCGGGGGCAGTCAGGGCGATCGATGCAAACATTTCCACGGAAAGCGGGGGTATCGGGGTCGAGCTTCCTTACAATCTCTTCGAGTTCTTCCAGCTGACGGCGCAGGGGAAGGTCTATTTCAACGTGTCCACGAGCGACGGCCTCGTCCAGATCGGCGATGTCCTCCTGCCAGAGACCCCGAACCTCCTGCCGGGGGAGCTTCGCTTCCATGACGGCGACTATTTCGGCGAGGCAATACGCGTCGGAGCACTCAGTCGGCCGCTCGATCCCGTTAAGCCGGACGGGACGCAGATCACCATTCAGGTTGCGGAGACGAAACTGTCGCGCACCATGTTCCAGAACGAGTTGATCTTCCGCGCCATCCTTCGTGACGTTCTCGTCGTGGTGGTTCTGGGAATGCTTATCGGCATCGGCGTCTTCATGGCGCTGAAACCGCTCAACAGGCTGCGGGAGGCGATCGATGCCCGCGAACCCGACGATCTAAGGCCGCTCGAGATCGCCGATCTACCAAAGGAGGTTCGCCCGGCTGTGGAGGCGATGAATCGGCTGATGGAGAGGAATGTCGAGCAGGCGGAACAGCAACGGCGGTTCCTGGATGATGCCTCGCACCAGCTCAGGACCCCGATGACGATCCTGCGAACCCAGATCGACTACGCGCTGCACCAGGCAAACCCCGACGAAATCCGCATGACGTTGAAGTCGTCGAAGGACGTCCTGGATCGTTCGATCCGAACGACGAACCAGCTTCTCGCGCTCGCCAAGGCCCGGACCTCCCAGGGTACGGAAACATATCCGCAGGTTTGCCTGAACGTTGCCGAGACGGTAGCCGAGAGCGTCAGGATGCTGTGGCCCCGAATCCGCGGCCGTCGCATGGACTGCGCGATAGACGCCCACGACGATGGACTGGTCATCCGCGCCAATGAGGGGCTTCTTCAGGAAGCGATGATGAACGTTCTCGACAATGCGGTCAAATATTCGCCCGAGGGCAGCCTGGTGACGGTGAAGCTCCTGCGCGACGATGGATGGGTTGTTGTGGACATCATGGACGAAGGTCCGGGCATGGAGGAGGATGAACTGGTCCATGCGGGAACACGCTTCCGCAGCGGGCATCGGGCAGCAAGCGGCAGCGGGCTGGGGCTGGCCATTGCGCTGACTGTCGCCCGCGCCAGCGGTGGTTCGCTGCAGGTCTGGAATAGAAAGGACCGGACTGGCCTTGTGGTTTCCATTCGCCTGCCTCTGGCGACTGAAAGCCAGTTGAAAGCTTGAGAGCGATATACGGGGTGCTTCGCAGATAGGAGGTCTGCGTTACTTTCTGGAGGAACATCAATGACGTTCGCATTTCGCGCCGCTCTCGGCGCCGCCCTTTCCTTTACAGCATTTTCGATTTCTTCGACGATTGCTCATGCCGACCCCAAGAATCCCGAATGCATCGCTCCTGCCCAGCCCGGCGGCGGCTTTGACATTACCTGCAAGCTTGCGCAGGCGACGCTTCAGCAATCGGGTGCGGTGAAGTCCCCCATACGCGTTTCCTATATGCCTGGCGGTATCGGCGCGGTTGCCTATAACGCCATCGTCGGACAGCGCCGTGCGGAGCCGAATGTCATTGTGGCCTTTTCCGCCGGATCGCTTCTGAATCTCGCCCAGGGCAAATTTGGCGCATATTCCGAAAAAGACGTCCGCTGGGTTGCAAGCGTCGGTACCGATTACGGTGCGGTCGTCGTCCAGGAAAGCAGCGAGTACAAGTCCCTGACAGACCTGATGGCAGCGATCAAGAAGGATCCGAAGTCCGTCATCATTGGAGCCGGCGGCACGATCGGCAGCCAGGACTGGATGAAAGCCGCGATGGCCGCTCGCGCGGCAGGTATCGATTACAAAGCCATGCGTTTTGTTGCTTTCGAGGGCGGCGGAGACTGTGCGACCGCCCTTCAGGGTGGACATGTCCATATCTGCATGAACGACGTCGGCGACAGCCAGGCGGCAATCGATGGCGGCGCGCCGCTGAAGTTGCTCGCAATCTTCTCGGAGCAGCGCCTTCCCGGCAAGCTTTCGCCGGTACCCACTGCCATCGAGCAGGGATTCGACATCAAGTGGCCGATCGTGCGCGGCTTCTATGTCGGCCCTGAAGTCACCGAGGCGGACTACCGGTGGTGGGCCGATGCCTTCGCCAAGGCCATGCAGTCTCCTGATTACGCCGCCGAGCTTCAGAAGCGCAACCTGTTTCCTCTTCCGATGACGGGCGAAGCAACGAAGACTTTCGTTGAGAAGCAGGTGGCTGCCTACAAGAAGCTTGCCGCCGACTTCGGCCTCGCGACGACCAAATAAGGGCCTGACCAATGATGACCGACCGTCTTCTGGGAGCGACCGCAATTGCGGTCGCAGCGATCATGCTCATGTTCGGATACGGGTTGCAGGCACCCTTTGCTTATGAACCGGTTGGACCCCGCGCGTTTCCGATCATCGCGGCAACGATGATCGGGCTGTGCGGTGTCATCCTGCTTCTTAAGCCGGGTAAATCCGCCGCCGAACCGGTGGGACCCATCGCTGCCATCGCCGCCCTGTCTGGCTGTCTTGCCGGATATGCCCTTCTCTTCCAATCGCTTGGTTTCGTGATTGCGACCACGATCTTCATGATCCCGATTGCGATGATCTTCGGAGCCAAATGGTGGCAGGGCGCGCTGACCGGCGTTGTGCTGGCCGTTTCGTCGTATTTGCTCTTCGACCAGCTTCTGGAGGTTGTTCTTCCTGCTGGTCCATTCGGAGGCATCGTCTGATGGATACTTTCAACTATCTCATGCATGGATTTGGGGTTGCTCTTTCGCCTGCCAACCTCCTTCTTGCCGCCCTTGGCGCCGTCGTCGGGACGATGGTTGGCGTTCTTCCCGGCTTGGGTCCAATCAACGCTGTCGCCATGCTTGTGCCGGTGGTATTTGCCCTCGGATTGCCTCCGGAGGGGTCGTTGATCCTGATGGCGGCGATCTATATCGGCTCCGAATATGGAGGCCGGATCAGCGCCATCCTGTTGAACGTGCCCGGCGAAGCTTCGGCGGTGATGACTGCTCTGGAGGGGTATCCGCTTGCGCGCCAGGGGAAAGCCGGGATCGCGCTCTCCCTCTCGGCCTGGACTTCCTTTGTCGGCTCGGCAATCGCGACTTTGGGCATCGTGGTTGCCGCTCCAATTCTTGCGACATGGGCACTGGCATTCGGACCGGTCGAATATGTCGCCCTCATGGTATTCGCTTTCGCCTGCCTGACGGGCCTTCTTACCGATCAGCCGGTGAAGGCGATGCTTGCGATTGGGCTGGGCCTCGCGATCTCCACGATCGGCATCGATGCCAACTCCGGGGTCTATCGCTACACCTTCGGCTCGCCAAATCTGGTCGATGGTGTCCAGTTCGCCACTGTCGTCATTGGTCTGTTCGCGATCAGTGAGTTGCTGATCATGCTCGACACCATGCACGGGGGCATGACCGTTCGTATCGAGCAATTGGGTCGCTCGCTCTTCAATCGGGCCGAGATGCGTTTCACCAATATGGCTGCGCTTCGCGGATCGCTGATCGGGTTCTTTGTGGGCATTTTGCCGGGTGCCGGAGGTACGGTCGCTTCCGCACTTGCCTATACGACAGAAAAGCGCGTGGTTGAAAAGAACGATCCCGAGGGCAGCCGTTTCGGTCAGGGTGACATGCGCGGCCTTGCATCCGTTGAGGCAGCCAACAACAGCGCTTCCAATTCCAATTTCATTCCCATGCTCACGCTTGGCATCCCCAGTTCCGGTACGACGGCGATCATGCTTGGCGTTCTGACGCTTTATAACCTGACACCGGGCCCGGCGCTTTTCCGTTCGCAACCTGACCTGGTCTGGGGCCTTATCGCTTCGCTCTTCATCGGCAACTTCATCCTTCTGGCGATCAACATTCCGCTCGTCGGTGTTTTTGCCAGGATGCTTTCGGTTCCGGCCTGGGTACTCGTGCCGTTCATCGTCGTCGTCAGCGCGATTGGTGTCTATTCGGGCAAGTCCACGACTTTTGACCTTGTGCTGATGGTGGCCCTCGGGGTTGGTGGGTATGTTCTGCGCCGTCTCGGTGTGCCGATGGCGCCGCTCATCCTCGGTCTCGTGCTCGGCAAGATACTGGAGCAAAGCCTGCGGCGGGCCCTGTCTCTTTCTGCCGGAGACGTCGCCATCCTCTGGTCGAGCCCGATTTCCGTCACCCTGTGGGGGATGGCCGTCGCTGTTCTTCTCGTTCCGCTGCTTTTGCCGAGGCTCGCGAAGTGGCGGCAGAAAACATCTCTGCAGATGGATTGATCAGAATGAATTATCTCGTGCCCACGGATCAGGATCGAACATCGGCAGGCGAAAGGTTGCGTCTCCTTCTGCGCGCGCCTGACATCGTCAGAATGCCAGGCGCGCACAATGGCCTTGCGGCTCTCCAGGCAAAAAAGGCGGGCTTCAAGGCGCTGTATCTGTCTGGAGCGGCGATGAGCGCCTCCATGGGGCTCCCCGATCTTGGCATCCTTACGCTGGAGGACGTGCTGTTCTTCACACGCCAGATCGTCAGGGCTTCGGGTCTTCCGCTGCTGGTCGACGGCGATACGGGCTTTGGTGAGGTCCTGAATGTCATGAACACGGTGCATCGTCTCGAAGAGGTCGGCGCGGCGGCCATCCAGATCGAAGATCAGGTGCTGCCGAAGAAATGCGGTCATCTGAATGACAAGAAGCTCGCCACCCCTGCGGACATGGCCGCAAAGATTGCGGCGGCGGCCCGGGCCCGGCGGTCTCTCGTGATCGTCGCACGGACGGACGCAGTGGCCGATGAAGGAATGGAACGGGCGATCGACCGCGCTCGTCTATATGTGAAGGCCGGAGCGGACGCCATCTTTCCTGAGGCTCTGACGACCGAAGCCATGTTCGCCGAGTTCGCAGCCGCTATGGACGGCGTTCCTCTTCTGGCCAATATGACGGAATTCGGTCGCTCTCCCCCCATGACGGCCGAAGCGCTGCAGGCGCTCGGCTACCGAATGGTTATCTGGCCAGTCTCGTCGCTCCGGGTCGCCAACAAGGCGCAGCAGGAACTTTATGCCGAGCTTGCCCGCCAGGGAGCCGTGACGGATGCCATCCACAGGATGCAGACCCGCGCCGAACTCTACGATCTGATCGACCTTGCAGGTTATGAAGCGCTTGACGCCAGCATCGTTGCAAGCAGCCTTCCGCAGGCGCAGTAGGCTCAGAAGCGTCACGCGGGCGCCAGATAAGCAAGCATCGAAACAAGCGGGCAAGGAAATGAGCCGTGACTGACCTTTCGCGCGGACCCAGTCGGCTGCGATCGATCGCTTCACAAAGAAGCACGCAATACCCATTTACTTTTATAATTATATAATGCAGTTTCTCCACGTCATACCCATGGAGGTGGGTTCACGCGATAAGGAGGATCGTCGCAATGCTTCATCTCAGAAAATTTCTCGTGGCTGCAACGGTCGCCGCCACTGCCGCGATGTCGGGGGCGAGTGCCACAATGGCTGATGGCCTCGAGTTCACCATCACCGCTCCGGCCGGCGCCGGTGGCGGGTGGGACTCGGCATCCCGCTCACTCCAGGAAGTCATGATGGCCACGGGCGCCGCAAAGAGCGTGCAGGTCGTCAACGTTCCGGGTGCCGGCGGCACCGTCGGGCTGGCGCAGTTCGTGGGGTCGGCAAAGGGCAGTCCCAAGCAGCTCCTCGTCGCGGGCATTACCCTTGTCGGCGCCAGCATATCGAACAAGTCGCCCGTGGATCTTACGCAGGTCACGCCGGTCGCCCGCTTGACAGGCGATCCGCTCGTCATCGTCGTTCCCAAGGACTCCCCGATCCAAACCATGGATGACCTGCTCAAGGCCATCAAGACTGACGTTGCCAAGGCCATCTGGGTCGGTGGGTCCGCCGGGGGCGCGGACCACATCCTTGCTGCGCTGGTCACGAAAGCCGCTGGCGAAGATCCTGCGAAGATCAACTACGTTGCCTATTCCGGTGGCGGTGAATCTCTGGCGGCCATGCTTGGCGGGCAGGCGACGGCAGGCGTTTCCGGTTACGGTGAATGGGAAGGCCAGATCAAATCCGGCGATCTCCGCGCTCTGGCTATCTCCTATCCTGAGCCTATCGAAGGAATCGAGGCCAAGCCGCTGAAAGCGCAGGGTCTTGATATCGAACTCGTCAACTGGCGCGGAGTTTTCGCCGGTCCCGGCGTCGAGGGCGCTGACCTTGAGGCTATCGAGACTGCCGTAGAGAAGACGGTGAAATCCGAACAGTGGCAGGCCGTTCTCAAGACGCGCGGCTGGACCGACTATTACGCGTCATCAGACGAATTCAAGACGTTCATCGGCTCGGAAACCGAGCGAGTGCACGGCATTCTGAAGTCCATCGGCCTCGCCGACTGATTTCTCCCAAGACCGGGATGCCCCGTCTGCGGCATCCCGGCGACGAGGAAACAATGACCAGCAAATCAGCTTTTATCCACAACCGCCCCGCGGCGGTCATCGCCATCGTGCTTTTCGCTATCGCCGCCGTGACCTACTGGGACGCAAGCCGAATGGTCGTACGGGCCACATACGGAATGAGCGCCACCGCGGCTTCATATTTCGTTGCGATCCTGTTTGCAATTCTGGCGGCCGGCCATTTGATCAGCGCGTTCAAGCCCAATGATGTCGAGAACGAGGAAGTCGACTGGAAGGCCGTCGGTTGGATCGGTCTTGCCCTGTCGGGACTGATCGCGTCCATCTGGGCAGGGGGCGGGTTCATTCTGGGATCGACGCTGCTTTTCGCCTTCACGGCGCGCGCCTTCGGCCGCAAGGCGTTCGTCACCGATATTTGTCTTGGGGCGATCCTCGGCATCGTCATCTTCCTTCTTTTCAACAAGCTTCTGACGCTCGCGTTGCCCATGGGCCCGCTTGAGCGGCTGTTCTGAGGTCGCCATGGACACCCTCATCTATCTTTTCCAGGGCTTCGCCATTGCCATCGATCCCGCGAACCTCATCTACGCGGCAATCGGGGTCATCATAGGCACGGCGGTCGGCGTGCTTCCCGGTATCGGCCCGGCGCTGACGGTTGCGCTTCTGCTTCCCGTCACTTTCAAACTCGATCCCGGCGGCTCCATCATTATGTTTGCGGGCATCTATTATGGCGGGATGTACGGTGGTTCGACGACCGCGATCCTTCTGAATACGCCCGGGGAAAGCGCGTCAGTGGTGACCGCGCTCGAAGGCAATCAGATGGCGCGCAGGGGAAGGGGCGGTCCGGCGCTCGCCACGGCTGCAATCGGATCCTTCGTCGCGGCCCTGATCGCAACGGTCGGCCTCGCATTCCTTGCGCCCGTCCTCGTTAAAGTCGCGGTCAAGTTTGGCCCGTGGGACTATTTCGGTCTCATGCTGATTGCGTTCGTCACTGTTTCGGCGACGTTCGGATCGTCGCCGCTACGTGGTCTGACGAGCTTGGCGTTTGGCCTCTGGCTCGGTCTTATGGGCATCGACCAGCTTACGGGCCAGGCACGTCTGACCTTCGGCGTTCCTGAACTTCTCGACGGGGTTGAGGTGACGACGCTCGCGGTCGGTTTGTTCGCCATAGGCGAAGCCCTGATCGTGGCTTCCCGGCATCTCTACAAGCCGGAAAAACCGATCCCGGTGAAGGGATCGATCTGGATGACGAAGGAGGACTGGAGCCGGTCGTGGAAGCCCTGGCTGCGCGGAACCTTCATCGGTTTCCCCATCGGCGCGCTGCCGGCAGGCGGCGCAGAAATCCCGACATTCCTCAGCTACAACATCGAAAGGAAGCTATCCCGCAAACCCGAGGAATTCGGCGAAGGCGCGATTGAGGGCGTTGCGGGTCCCGAAGCGGCGAACAATGCCTCCGCGGCAGGAACGCTCGTGCCGTTGCTCACGCTTGGCCTGCCTACGTCCGCGACGGCAGCAGTGATGCTTGCGGGATTCCAGCAATATAACATTCAACCAGGACCGCTCCTTTTCGCTCAGCACGCCGATCTCGTCTGGGGCCTCGTTGCGAGCCTGTTCATCGCCAACGTGATGCTGCTGGTGCTTAATTTACCGCTGGTTGGCCTCTGGGTCAGACTGCTGAAAATCCCGCTTCCATGGCTTTACGCCGGGATTCTGGTCTTCGCGTCCATGGGAACGATTGCGGCGAATCCATCCGTTGTCGAACTGCTCCTGCTGACCGGATTCGGTGTCGTCGGATTCCTCATGCGGCGTTTCGACTATCCGATCGCCCCTGCCGTCGTTGGCCTTATCCTTGGCCCTCTTGCCGACAGTGCATTGCGTCGCTCGCTTCAGATGAGCCTCGGCGATCCGATTGTCTTCTTACAACATCCGAGTTCGGCCATCATGATCGGGATCGCGGTCGTTGCTCTTGTCGCACCCTTCATCTTCCGCGGACTGTCACGTTTCCAGCAGGACGAGGATTGATTGGTGACGGCGACCCATCGCGCTATGGTAACATGACGCGATGTTCCGTAAGAGGACATCGCGAACATGCGACGAACAGGACAGGGCGGCGGATGGCTAGGAAAAGCCTGGTACCACAGATCAGCAGCAACATCATCGAGTATGTGCAGACGAACCGCATGCAACAGGGCCAGCACCTGCCATTGCAGCTGCTGGCTGATACGTTCCGGGTTTCGCGTGCGCCGATCCTGAGCGCTCTCCAGAAACTCGAAGGAGATGGTATCGTCCGGGCCGAACCAAACAGGGGCTACTTCCTTGCCGTCGACGCTGAAAATATCGCGCTTGAAACCGCCAACGACGACGCGGCGGGCGACGAGGCAATCTACTTCCGTATGGCCGAGGACCGTCTGTCGGGCAAGCTTGAAGAGCGCGTCAGCGAAAACGAGTTGATGCGCTTCTACGATGTCCCCAGAACCCGTCTCCTGAAAGTTCTGCACCGCATCGCTGACGAAGGCTGGATCGAGCGACTGCCGGGGAATGGGTGGGCGTTCCGTCAGGCTCTGACGTCCAGACAGAGTTACGAGGATGGATATGCGTTCCGGGCCGTGATCGAGCAGCAGGCGATGCTGTTGCCGACGTTCGAGCCCGACGTCGAGGGCTTGAAGCGCGCCCGCGAGGTCCAGACCGCCTTGCGCGACGGCGGTTTCGAGACCTGGTCGCGTGCCGATATCTTCAAGGCCAACAACGAATTCCATGAGATGCTCGTCGCATGCTCCCGCAACGAGTTCTTCCTCGACTCCATCAAGCGGATCAACAGGCTTCGCCGCCTCATCGAATATCACATCACCATCGACCGCAGCCGCCTGCCGAAGCAGACGGCGGAACATCTCCATATCCTCGATCTCGTCGAGGACGGGCGACGAAACGAGGCTGCGGCGTTTCTATTCACCCACATCATGGGCGCGAGCCGCATCAAGACTCCGAAGGTCTGACGTCCATCAGTCCAGCGCCTTGAAGACGATGCAGACAGGGCTCCCGACCGAGAGCACCTCATCCCTCGCAGACAGGCGACCGGTCATTGCGTCTATGTCGAACGCGGTCACGGTGTCCGAATCCTCGTTTGCCGCGAGGAGGACGCCGTTTGGAAGGATTGTGAAAAATCTCGGTGTCTTTCCGCCGGTCGCCCAATGTCCGGCAAGACGCATGTGGCCGGAGCGGTCCAGTTCGAAGACCACGATGGTGTCGCTGCCGCGATTGCTGGCATAGACGAACCGTCCGTCGCCCGATACCGCGATTTCGGCAGCGCGGCTGTTTCCGGTGAAGGTGTCGGGAAGGGTCGAGAGTATCTGGAAGGGCGAGAGGCGTCCGTTGTCGGGATCGAAACGGTACGCGGTGACAGTTGAGTCGAGCTCGTTGACAACATAGGCGAGGCGGCCATTGGAGTGGAACGCGATGTGTCTGGGACCCGAGGCCTCCCGCGTGGCGCAGGCGCTCGCTTTCCGCAAGGTTCCGCTCACCGCGTCGATCTTGTAGATGAGGACGGTGTCGGCACCCTTGTCCGGCACCGCGATCCACCGGCCACTCGGATCGAATTTCACCTGATGAGGCTTGGGCATGGCCTGCTCGACGCGATGCGGGCCGATTTCCCCGGTAACTGCGGCAAGGTCACAGACCTCGCCCAGGGCTCCGTTCTCAAGGCGCGGAAGAAGGACGATGGACGACGTAACGTGATTTGCGATGACGAGGTATCGGTTCGTCGGGTCAAAGGAGAGATCGACCGGATTACGTCCCCGTGTCGATTGCGTTCCCAGTGGCTTCAGCTTGCCCGTCGACCGTTCGATCGCGAATGACGTCACCCGATCCGAGTCGCCGTGGACGGTGTGCAGGAACTGGCCGGTTCGATCGAATGCCAGGAAGGACGGGTTTTCCATCTCGAGGAGCTGAAGGTGTTCCCACTGCATGCCGTTGCGAAGACGGTACACATTGAGGCCGTTGCCGCGCGCGTTGCGTTGCCGCGTTGTTCGCGCGCCGACATAAACGACCAGGTCGCCGCGATTTTCCATTTCTCAGGTCTCCTCCGTATGGCCCAGCACTTGTGATAAACCGGTCCTTCAAAAATCTCAATTGCATTTTATAATTATAATATGTAAACAAGGGCCGTGCCTTGGGAGGCAAGCGACATAAATACCTTTGGGAGGGAGCCATGACGCTCACCGATACGAGCACGCTCGAGAAGACGACCACGCGTAAAGTCTTCTGGAGAATCGTGCCCTACTGTTTCATCCTCTATGTCATTTCCTATCTGGATCGCGCCAATCTCGGATACGCGGCCCTCGAGATGAACAAAGACCTTGCCCTTTC
Source organism: Agrobacterium sp. CNPSo 2736 (assembly GCF_004005385.1). Classification (NCBI taxonomy): domain Bacteria; kingdom Pseudomonadati; phylum Pseudomonadota; class Alphaproteobacteria; order Hyphomicrobiales; family Rhizobiaceae; genus Agrobacterium; species Agrobacterium sp. CNPSo 2736. The sequence continues at coordinate 380,512 of NZ_RZTX01000001.1, forward strand.
CGCCGAAGCTTTCGGCTTTGCGGGGGGAATCTTCTTCATCGGCTATTTCCTGTTCGAGGTTCCGAGCAACGTCGCGCTCCAGAAATACGGTTCGCGCATCTGGATTTCGCGTATTCTGCTCACCTGGGGTGCGGTTGCGGTCCTGACGGGCTTCGTTCAGGAGGCCTGGCAGCTCTATACACTCCGCTTCCTCCTCGGCGTCGCGGAAGCAGGCTTCTTCCCCGGTATCATCATCTATCTCACCTACTGGTTCCGCGCCAAGGAACAGGCAACGACGGTGGCTTTCTTCACCGCCGCCATCCCGGCTTCCTATCTGCTCGGCGCGCCGCTCAGCACCTGGATCATGGACAACGTGAACTGGTTCGGACATGCGGGCTGGCGCTGGATGCTGGTGCTCGAAGGGTTGCCCGCGATCCTGGCCGGCGTCTTCAACTACTTTTACATGACAGATCGCCCGGAGAAGGCGAAGTGGCTGACCGAGGACGAGCGCAACTGGCTGGTCGGCGAGCTTGCCCAAGACCATAACAAACGCAAGAACGTCCAGCATCTTGGGCTGTGGGCGGCGATCTCCAACCCGAAAGTGCTTTTCCTGTCAGCGATCTATTTCATCTATCAGGTCGGCAATCTCGGGATTGGTCTCTGGATGCCCCAGATCATCCAGAGCTTCGGCAAGTCGCTAACGCACACCCAGATCGGCCTCGTCGCCATGATTCCTTATGCGATCGCCACGATCGCGATGGTCCTGTGGTCCAGGAGTTCCGACCGCATGGGCGAACGACAAAAGCACAGTGCCGTACCGCTCCTGATCGGCGGATTCGCGCTGGCCGCTACAGGCCTGACACACGATCCCTATGTCGCGATTGGCCTGATCTCGGTGGCTCTCGCAGGCATCTATGCGTTCAAATCGCCGTTCTGGTCGTTGCCGGGCCTCTTCCTGTCACGTTCGACGGCGGCGGTGTCGATTGCGGCGATCAACTCGATCGGCAACCTCGGTGGATTCGTCGGACCCTACGCGATGGGTTGGGCTAAAACGGCGACAGGCAGCCCGCTCGGCGGCCTTTTGTTTCTGGCGGTGCTTCTCGTGATCTCGTTCTTCATGACATGGTTCATGCGCTTCCCGGCTCCCGACGCCGATGACAGTCCGACCGGACAGTTCCACGCCGGCCGCACGTCCTCCCGCAAAGCCTGAATGGAAAAACAGCATGCGCACCACATTCGACATCAACGGCGTCAGCCACGACATCATCGATCTTCCGGCCGAGGCTGGCGATTGTCTGGTGCGCATGCCTTATATCCATCGCATCCTGCTGGAGAACGTTCTCCGTACGGCAGGTGACGACGCCTTTAGTGCCAAGGACGCTATGCTCGCCTGGCTCGAAACGGGCCAGAGCGATGTCGAAATTCCCTTTCTGCCGAACCGGGTGCTGATGCACGACACGACATGCGGGCCCGCGCTCGTGGATATCGCTGGCATGCGCTCGGCGCTCGCCGAGGCAGGCGGCGATCCGGCCCTGCTCAACCCCGTCGTTCCCGTCGATGTCTCCACCGATCACTCGGTCGCCGTCGATGCTTTCGGGACTTCGGCGGCACTCGCACGCAACATGGAGCGAGAGTACGAGCGCAATGCCGAGCGCTATAGTTTCATGAAATGGGCGACAAACAGCCTTGCCGACTTCCGGGCGCATCCGCCGGGAACCGGGATCATGCATACGCTCAATCTCGAACGGCTTGCGACGGTCGCGACGTCGGTGCAGCGCGACGGCAGGCTGTGGGCCATGCCGGACACGCTGATCGGGACGGACAGTCATACGCCAATGATCAATGGCATTGGCGTGCTGGCCTGGGGTGTCGGCGGGCTGGAGGCGGAAAGCGTTTTCTTCGGCATGCCTGTCGCCCTCCGCGTTCCCGATGTTGTCGGCGTCCGGCTGACGGGCGCGCTGAGGGAGGGCGTTCTTGCGACCGATCTGGCGCTTGTCGTTACCCATCTGCTCCGCCAGATCGACTTGCAGGACAAATTCGTCGAGTTCTACGGCCCGGGCGTCTCGAACCTCACGGCGGGCGACCGTGCGGTCGTTGCTAACATGACGCCCGAGTTCGGGGCGAATAGCGGCTATTTCCCGATCGACCGCCAGTCGATCGATTACCTTCTCACCACCGGGCGCAGGTCGGTACACGCTGCTTTCGTTGAGGCCTATGCGAAACGGGTCGGCATCTGGTTCGATCCGAACGCCAGTCCGCGCTACACGTCCACCCTCGATCTTGACCTGTCCAGCGTCGAACCCAGCCTCGCAGGCCCCCGTCGCCCGCAGGACCGGATTGCAGTCAGCGAAACCCGTAGCGCAATCGCGGGAATGAAAAAGAACGGCGGCGCGCCTTCCGTCGAGGGCGAACCGAACGACGGTTCGGTCGCGATAGCGGCCATTACAAGCTGTACCAATACGTCCGATCCGCGCCTGTTGATCGCTGCCGGACTTCTGGCCCGCAAGGCGAAGGCCTACGGACTTCGCCCTCCGCACTGGGTCAAGACGTCCACCGCTCCCGGCTCGCCGACGGCGGAGCGTTATCTCGTGCGGGCAGGGCTTTTGTCCGATCTCGAATCCGTCGGCTTCGGTATCGTGGGTTACGGCTGTACGACATGTATCGGCAATTCCGGCCCGCTGACCGAGCCGGTCGCGGATGCGATGGCCAAACGTGGCATCCTTCCGGTCGCCGTGCTTTCGGGAAACCGAAACTTCCCCGGGCGCATCCATCCCCAGCTTGAGGCCGGGTTCCTCGCCTCGCCACCAATGGTCGTGGCCTTCGCGCTCGCCGGGACCGTCGAACTCGATATCATGAACGATCCGATCGGGGTTTCGCAGGACGGCACGCCGGTGACCCTCTCCATGCTGTGGCCGAGTGCTGCGGAGATCGACGAAGCCCTGGCTGCCGCATCGAAGATAGAGGACTTCGCGCCCGCCTACGATGCCGCCGAAGCGAGCAAGGCGTGGAAGGAGCTTCCGGCTCCAACGACGACGCTGTTTCCCTGGGACGAGACATCCACCTACATCCGCCGTCCGCCATTTGCGAGTTTCGGCAAGGGCACCAAGCTTGGAACCTATGAGGCGCATCCGATCCTCGTTGTTGGCGATGACATCACGACCGACCATATTTCACCGGCCGGCGCGATCCCCGCAAAGGGCGATGCCGGCCGCCATCTGATCGAACGCGGAGAGAATCCCTTCGACCTCAACGTCTTCTCGTCGCGGCGCGGCAACTGGGAAGTGATGATTCGTGGCCTGTTCACCAACAAAACGGTGCGCAATCTTCTCGGCCACGACATTCCCCCCGGTTCCACCATCCACGCCGGATCGGGTGATGTCCTGTCACTCTGGGACGCGGCGCAACGATACCAAACCGAGGGCAGGTCCGTGGTTGTGATGGCAGGCGAGCGTTATGGAATGGGTTCTTCTCGTGACTGGGCAGCCAAGGGCGTGGCGCTTCTCGGTGTCCGCGCCGTGCTCGCAGCCAGCTTTGAGCGCATTCATCGCTGGAACCTGATCGGCATGGGCGTGCTACCCCTACGGTTACCCCAAGGCGTCAAGCCCGCTGACCTCGGCATCTCGGCCGATGATGTCATCGTGATCGACGCCGATCCACAGACCATGACACCACGTTGCGATGTGACCGTAACAATACGGAAGGCCGATGGCACTTCGACGACCCTGGATGCCGCGGCGGCAATCGAAACCAGCGCGGAGGTCGGCATTCTTCGGGCAGGCGGCGTGCTGCCGCTCATCCTCAAGCAATTGCTGAACAGGCCGGGTCGGAAGGCATCCGGGCGGGACGCGTGATCGGAGACGCGAAATGACAGACATCGACATCGCCAAAGTGCGACGCGCAATTGCTCCCTCGGGAACGTTGCGGACGACGATAAACGTCGGGAATCCGATTCTCGCAAGCCGGAAAGACGTGCCGGGAGGCGTCGCAGGCGTTTCCGTCGATCTCGCCCGGACACTGGCCGAGCGTCTGGACGTAGCGCTCGAACTTGTCGTTCTGGAGTCAGCGGGTGAGGCAGTCACCGCCGTTGAGGAAGGCCGTGCCGATATCGGCTTTTTCGCTCGCGATCCCACACGCGCGCAGCTGATTGCGTTCACTGCCCCCTACGTGCTGATCGAAGGCTGTTATCTTGTCCGAGACGGCTCGCCGGTCTCCGAAATGAAAGATATTGATGTTGCGGGCCGTAGGGTGGTTGTGGGCAAGGGCAGCGCCTACGACCTGTATCTTACACGAGAACTTCGACACGCCACGATCGAGCGCGCCGCGACGTCCCCCACCGTCGTCCAGCATTTCCTGGAAACGTCAGCCGACGTCGCAGCGGGTGTTCGTCAGCAACTTCAGCAGGACGCGGACCGGTTCGGTGGACTGCGGCTTCTGGCCGGCCGCTTCATGGTGATCGAGCAGGCGATGGGAGTGGCACGGACGCATGGCCCGGTGGCGGAGAGCTATCTGACCGCGTTTGTGGAAAGCGCCAAAGCCGAAGGCCTGGTTACCGACTTCCTGAAAGCGAATGGCGTGGATGCGGTCTCGGTGGCTCCGCTGACAGTTGATGTCATATCATCCTGATCCGCATAAACGCGCCTTGCATTTTCGATAGCAAATAAAACAGGAAAATGGCGTCCACGAGAGGATTCGAACCTCCGACCCCAGGATTCATACCGCTTCGGCTTTCGCCGCCGTCCCGCCGTTTGCCGGCAAGACGTTCGTGGTCTGGACTGTCCCTTCACCATGGACCTTGCGGCCTTTAGGTGCTGCCCATCCAGTCTCTACACCTTCACCGGATTTCTCCGGAGCTTGGCTCGGGATTGGCATGCTGGAAGACCAGCGAAGCTTTCCCCGACTTTGAGCAGATCGATTGCGTCGTTTCCGGGCGCAACCCCCAATTTGTCTTAGGAATCCTGTGCTCTATCCTGCTGAGCTACGTGGACACTGAATTGCTCTTTAACCTGACGATGCCTGCGGATCAACCGCGTTCTTCATCGCGGTCGATCTCTTCCTCGGCTTTCTTCGCGTTGGCCGGCAATCAGCTCGTCAGGCGCTGTTCGGCCAGTTTCACCCAATAGGAAATGCCGTAAGCGATGGCCTCGTCGTTGAAATCATAGCCCGGATTGTGAAGCCCGGCCGAATCGCCGTTGCCGATGAAGATGAAGCAGCCCGGTCTTTCCTTCAGCATGAAAGAGAAATCCTCTCCCGCCATGGAAGGATCGACGTCGGGGTCGACATTCGGTTCGCCTGCCACATCGCGCGCCACACGGATGGCGTGGTCGGTCTCGGCGGCGTGGTTGAAGGTCACCGGGCAATAACGCTCATAGACGACTTCCGCTTCCGCGCCGTTGGCAAGGGCAATACCTTCCGCCATCTGCTTGATGCGATCCTGCGCCAGATCGCGCACCGTTTCATCGAGGCTGCGCACCGTGCCGGCGATCAATGCCTCGTTGGGGATGATGTTGTGGCTGGAACCGGCCTGAAAGCGGGTGACGGAGACGACCACCGAGCGGATGGGGTCGGCATTGCGTGAGGCGATCATCTGCAGATTGCCGACGATCTGCGCGCCGATGGTGATGGGATCGACGGTGCGGTGCGGCTGTGCCGCATGGCCGCCACGGCCCTTGACGGTGATGGAGAATTTGTCCGGTGCCGCCATGATGCCGCCCTTGCGAATGGCGAAGGCGCCGAGCGGAATTCCCGGCATGTTGTGCATGCCATAGACCTCGTTAATGCCGAAACGCTCCATCAGGCCGTCTTCGACCATGGCGAGCGCGCCGGCACCCCCTTCTTCCGCCGGCTGGAAGATGACGGCGATGGAGCCGGCGAAGTTGCGGGTCTCGGTGAGATATTTCGCTGCGCCGAGCAGCATGGCGGTGTGGCCGTCATGGCCGCAGGCATGCATGGCGCCCGCTGTTTTCGATGCCCAGGGCTTGCCGGTTTCCTCCAGAATGGGGAGAGCGTCCATATCCGCGCGAAAGCCGATGGTGCGATTGCCCGGAAGATTGCCCTTGATGATGCCGACCACACCCGTGCGGCCGAGACCGGTCACGATTTCGTCAACGCCGAAAGATTTCAGCTTCTCCGCAACGAAGGCCGCAGTGTTGTCGACATCATACAAAATCTCGGGATTTTCATGCAGGTGACGCCGCCATTCGCTGACTTCCTGCTGGAGTTCGGCGGCTCTGTTCAAAATCGGCATTCGTTCATTCCTGGGTTCATCGGTGCGGCGTGTCGTAAAATCCTATCCTCCGTGGTGGATAGTGCGCCGCATAATTGACGTAATCAATGTACTTTGCCATTGCTAGGACATATATGGTGAATATTGCCATTCCCCGACCGAAGACGGGAATTCGAGGACAAGCCTTGCCACAGACTTTTAAATCGCCAAACGCCGCCAGACGGCTCTCCGCAGCCGTTGCCATCATGACCGCAGGCCTCGTTGCCGCAGCGCCCGTGGCCAATGCCAATCCGAAAATGGTGGTCGATGTCAAAACCGGCAAGGTGATTTCCCATCAGGAAGCCTTCCGCAAGTGGTATCCCGCTTCGCTCACCAAGCTGATGACCGCCTATATCGCCTTTTCGCAGATGAAGGCCGGAAAGATCAGCCCGCAGACGGAAGTGGTGATGAGCAAGAAGGCCGCCGACCAGCCGGCCTCGAAAATGTATTTCAAGCCCGGCCAGAAGCTGACGATGGATAGCGCTTTGAAGCTGCTGCTCATCAAATCCGCCAATGACATCGCCGTGGCGATTGCCGAGACCATCGGCGGCACCAGCGACAATTTCGTGGCGCAGATGAATGCGCAGGCGCAGCGGCTGGGCATGAGTTCCACCCGTTACATCAACGCCAATGGCCTGCCCGGCAAGGGACAATATACGACCGCCCGGGATCTGGCGCTGCTGGCGCTGATCATCAAGCGCGAGTTTCCGGAATATGCCCATTATTTCTCGCTGGAAGGCGTCAGCACCGGCAAGAAGAACTACGCTAACTTTAACATGCTGGTCGGCCGTTTCGATGGCGCGGATGGCATGAAGACCGGCTTCATCTGTGCCTCCGGCTTCAACCAGGTGTCGTCGGCCGTGCGCAATGGCCGCTCTGTCATCACGGTCGTGCTGGGTGCTGACAGCCTTGCCGGACGCACCGATCAGTCGGCCGATCTGTTGCAGATGGGGCTGACGGCGCCCTCGGGGCAAGGCGTCTCGCTCGCCTCGCTGGCGCCCTATGGCGATACCGGCGATGTGAACGATGTCAGCGCCGAAATCTGCAACCCGAAGGCCGCCAAGGTGCGCAGCGAAAGCCGCGACGAGGCTGGCCGCATGGTCATCCATTCGCCTTATGTGCAGGAAATGACCCGCCCGCCGGAATATTCCTTCGCCGGTCTCATTCCGGGCAGTGAGACGGTGGCGGTGAATGCCGCCAAGGGAGCCGGCAAGGGCGAACTGGCGAACGTGCCGATCCCGATTCCGCGCCCGACATTCTGATGATCGGTGACAATCTCGAGGGGGAGCCTCGCGGTTGCAATGCGGTTTGTGTATTCGCAGGTCGACGATGTTATGATATTACAGTGTCGCTCGCGGCTTCCAGGCGCGGGCGATTTCTTTTAGCTCCATGCGGCTCCGGGTTTCGTATCGTCCAGTGACCTGCCGGAGCGGCCATCAACACACAGGCAAGTCATGTCTCGCGATCGCATCCCGGTTTCCATCATCACCGGATTTCTCGGCGCCGGAAAATCGACATTGCTCAACCGGCTCCTCAAGGATCCGGCGATGAGCGATGCGGCGATCATCATCAATGAATTCGGCGATGTCAGCATCGATCACATGCTCGTCGAAAGCGCGGGTGAGGGCATCATCGAGCTGGCGGAGGGCTGCCTCTGCTGCACGGTGCGCGGCGAGCTGGTGGATACGCTGGCGGAACTGATGGACGGCATCCAGACAGGCAAGCTGAAGCCGGTAAAACGGGTGGTGATCGAGACCACGGGCCTTGCCGATCCCGCCCCCGTCATGCAGTCGGTCATGGGCAACCCGGTCATCGCGCAGAATTTCGTGCTGAACGGCATGATTACGGTGGTGGATGCCGTGAACGGCCTTTCCACGCTCGACAATCATCAGGAGGCGGTGAAACAGGCCGCCGTGGCTGACCGTCTGGTGATGACCAAGCGCGCGCTTGCCGATGCCGCCACGATTTCCACGCTGACAGCCCGTCTACAAGCGCTCAATCCGCGTGCGGCCATCGAGGATGGCGACAAAACCGAGTGGAGCGCTGCGGGGCTTCTCGACAACGGCCTTTACGATGCCGGCAGCAAGAACGCCGATGTCGGCCGCTGGCTGGGCGAAGAGGCGGCGCACGATCATCACGATCACGACCATGGCCACCACCACCATCATGGCGATCACGACGACGACCACCATCATCACGATGTGAACCGGCACGATGCGTCTATCCGTTCCTTCTCGATCATTCACGATCAGCCGGTCAGCCCGATGGCGATCGACATGTTCGTAGATCTGCTGCGCTCGGCACATGGTGAAAAGCTCCTGCGCATGAAGGCCATCGTCAAGCTGTCGGACAATCCGGCCCGGCCGCTGGTGCTGCATGGGGTGCAGAATATTTTCCACACGCCGGAGCGCCTTGCAGCCTGGCCGGACCCGGCCGATCAGCGTACGCGCATGGTGCTGATTACGAAGGATTTGCCGGAGGCTTTCGTGCAGGACCTGTTCGCGGCCTTTACAAGCGCACCGGGCATCGACCGGCCGGACAGGCAGGCGATGACGGATAATCCGCTGGCGGTTTCGGGGTTGCGGTTTTAGGGCGTGTCGTGATGGTCTAGGTCGGCGGGTGTGGTTCACCCCCCTCTGTCCTGCCGGACATCTCCCCCTCAAGGGGGGAGATCGACAAGCGGCTTGCTTCGAACATCTTATCGATGCAGTAGCCCGAAGTGCAGAGCTTGTGAGAAAGCGAGCGGTCGCCACAACTGATCTCCCCCCTTGAGGGGGAGATGCCCGGCAGGGCAGAGGGGGGGTAAGCCCGGAGCGTCAGCGTTGAACGCCGGTTACCCGCCTTTCACAATGCGAAACCGATGCCCCTTATCCAGCGCAGTGGTTTCCACCAGCCTATGCCCATCCTCATTGCACATATGGGTAATATCGATCACCGCCAGCGGATCGGTCGTCTCGACGGTCAGAACATCTCCCGCCTTCAGGGTTGCGAGTTTCTTGCGGCTTCTCAAAACCGGAAGGGGGCATTTAAGCCCCCTCAAATCATAGACGATCTCGGCCGTGTCGCTCATTCCTTGGCCCAGAACTTCCAGAACGGCTTCTTTTCCGGCGCTTCCGGAGCAGGCGCTGCGGAATAGGCAAGCGGGTTCATGGCCGGAACCGGGATGCTCTGGGCGGCAGCTCCGGTCTGGCCGGCTGCTGCGGGGGTAGCCGAGGCAACCATCGTCGGTGCCGCGGGGGCCGGGTTCGATTGCGGTGCCGTGGCGGGCTGGACAGCCGAAGGACGCGGGCCGCGCAGGGAAGAGGCGGTTGCGGTCGTGGCTGGAGAGGAAGACGTCACCTGCTGCGCCTTCTTCTCCATCAGCGCGGCATATTCCGTTTCCTTCATCAGCTTGCCGGCCTTCAGCGCCGAGCCGGTCGGGGCATAGGCGGGCTCGCGGCCCTTGCGCTTTTCGGCGACCAGCGCCTTGCGCTCGGCTTCGCTCGGGTCGTACCAGGCCATGCCGTCATATTTCTTCATCGCCTTTTCATAGGCGAGATCGTAGGTCTTCTCGTAGCTCGAAAGCGCGCTGACGAGCGCCGGCGGTGTGCTCATGGCCGGGCATTGGGCAGACGCGTTGAAGCTGCCGCCTTCCGTCTGCTGGTTGAAGACATATTTCTTCTCGCAGACATTCACTTCCGGCGGGCGCTTGGTCACTTCGAAATTGTCGTACCCGACCTTCAGCATCTTCCAGAATTCGAGATGTTCGCTCTGGCGATGGCGGGCCATGTTTTCCGCCGTCATGCGGAAGGGGAAGGCCTGCAACTGCACGGTCTTCTGGCCGCCCTTGAAGGCGTCACGGGCAAAACCGTAGATTTCAAGAATCTGCGCATCCGTCATCGAATAACAGCCGGAGGACGAGCAGGCGCCATGGATCATCAGATTGGTGCCGTTGCGGCCATTGGCGGCATCGTAACGGTTCGGGAAGCCGGTATTGATGGCGAGATAATATTTCGAGTTCGGATTGAGATGCGCCGGTGTCAGGTTGTAGAAACCTTCCGGCGCCTGCCGGTCGCCTTCCTTCACCTTCGGGCCGAGTTTGCCGGACCATGCGCAAATCTCGTAGCCGGCGATCTTCTCGAAACGGTTGTCGCGCCTGGCTTTCCAGATTTCCAAGGCACCTTCTTCCTTGAAGATGCGGATCATGATCGGCGAAGTGCGGTCCATGCCCCTTTTGTCGATCTCGGCCAGAATGGACGGAGACAGCGGGTAATCGACCTTGTTCTTGACGTGGGAAACGTCGCGTTCAACGGTTTCGAGCGTATCGTTACAGCCGGCAAGAACGAGCGCGGTGCAGGCAAGAAGTGCAAAATGTGTCAAACGCATGATCTGATCCGAAAGACGATGGCACGAAGCGGCGGCAGTTCTACACCGTCCCGTGTGTATTTTAAATACGGTATTAACCGTTTACATCTTCTTAACTCAAATCGGATCCGCCCCCACGGCCGCCGATACATCTGTTGATGTGACCGGACTATGGCCGAGTTGGGGCGATATTCAAGGAAAATAAGGCCGGAGCCAGATTGTTTCGGCTTTTCTTCGAACCGCCAAAACAATCTGACTCCTTCTTTTGACGCATTTTCCGGACGTAAAACCGCTGCGCACTTTTACTGGAAATGCTCTAGAGGTTCCGGCCGATATCCAGGAATTTCTGGCGGCGTTCGGCGCGCAGCTGTGTGCCGGAACGCTGGGAAAGATCGGCCAGAGCCTTGGCGATCACATCGCCCGTCGCGTTGATCACGGTCTCCGGAGCGCGATGCGCCCCGCCGATCGGCTCGGGAATGATTCCGTCGATGACGCCGAGCGCCTTCAGATCTTCCGAGGTGATCTTCATGTTGGTTGCGGCTTCCTTGGCGCGGGTCGAATCGCGCCAGAGAATGGAGGCGGCGCCTTCCGGCGAGATCACCGAATAGATCGCATGTTCGAGCATATAGACGCGGTTGCCGGTGGCGATCGCGATTGCGCCGCCTGAGCCGCCTTCGCCGATGACGACGGAGACGATCGGCACCTTCACGTTGAGGCACATTTCCGTCGAGCGGGCGATGGCTTCGGCCTGGCCGCGCTCTTCCGCGCCGACGCCGGGATAGGCGCCTGCCGTATCGATGAGGGTGATCACCGGCAGCGAGAAACGGTCGGCCAGTTCCAGCACGCGGATCGCCTTGCGATAACCTTCCGGCCGAGGGCTGCCGAAATTATGCTTCAGGCGGCTTTTGGTGTCGTTGCCCTTTTCCTGGCCGATGATGGCGACGGGCTGACCGTTGAAGCGGCCGAGGCCTGCCTGAATGGCGGCGTCTTCGGCAAACTTGCGGTCGCCGGCCAGCGGCGTGAAATCGGTAAACAGCGCCTTGGCGTAATCGACGAAATGCGGACGCTGCGGATGGCGCGCGACCTGCGTTTTCTGCCAGGCGTTGAGCTTGGAATAGATGTCCTGCATCGCGTCGTTGACGCGCGATTCCAGACGGTTGATCTCCTCCGAGGTGTCTATGCTCTCGTCTTCATCGGCAAGCTTCTTCAGCTCGATGATCTTGCCCTCAAGGTCCGAGATAGGTTTTTCGAAGTCGAGATAATTGTGCATGAGATCCGTTTCCGATCGTTTTGCGCAAGGTTTGACCGGATTATCCGGCGGTTCCGGTCGCTCTAATCAAGGTTTTTGCCCTGTTTGGCAAGGGGGTGATGTGTTTGTACCAGCTCTTGCAAGCGTTCTTCCAGCACATGTGTATAGATTTGTGTCGTGGAAATGTCGGAATGGCCGAGCAGTTCCTGTACCGCGCGCAAATCCGCGCCGTTCTGCAGAAGGTGGCTGGCAAAGGCGTGGCGCAGCACATGCGGTGATATCGCAGACGGGGTCAGGCCCGCACGGATGGCGATGTCCTTGAGGTCGCGGGCAAAAACCTGGCGGGGCAGGTGGCCTTCCTTGCTGCTCGAAGGAAACAACCACGGGCTTTCCGGTGTCTCCGGTTTTTTCTGCGAAGCGGCCACCTTGCTTTTTTCCGATGCGAGCGCCTTTCTGGCAGCCTCGTATTTTTCCATCGCCTCGATGGCGGCGCGGGAAAGAAGAACCATGCGGTCCTTGTTGCCCTTGCCGCGTATCATCAGGAAGCGTCCTTCCTGACGCAGCACCTTGACCGGCAGCGAGACAAGCTCACTGACACGCATGCCGGTGGCATAAAGAAGTTCGAGCAGCAGATGCATGCGGATGCGGGCAAGCTGGCCGGGACCGGATGTGGCGGCTTCCTGCGCCGCGAGGCTAAGCAGCCTGTTCACATCGGCGACGCTCATCGTTTTCGGTAAGGCGAGACCTTTCCTCGGCGCATCGATGATGCCGGTCGGGTCGTCGCCGCGCAGCCCTTCCGAATAGAGAAAACGATAGAATTGCCGCATGGTGGAAAGACGTCGCGCCTGTGAGGTTGCGGCAAAACCCTGCGTGGAAAGATGGGTCAGATAGGCGGAAAGGTCAGGCGTCTGCGCCTGCGTCAGGGACTGGCCGCGCTGACCGAGAAATTCGCGCAGATCGGAAAGATCGCGCTCATAGGAAGACAGCGTGTTGGCGGCTGCCCCGCGTTCGGCGCTCATCATTTCCAGAAAACTTTCCAGCCGCGCGCCGTCGCGCCCTCCTGCCGGTCCGCTCATGGGGTGCGCCTTGCCGGTTCGGTCGACGGCGGGTTCAGTCGCTCGGAAGGAATGCGCACCGTCACTTCGCGGTCGCGCGGTTTGACGACCATGACGAGCAGCACCATGCCGCCATAGATCAGCCCCGCGATGGTCGCCAGTATCATCGTGAAGCGGAAGAGGGTGGGCATGGCGGCTCCGTGAAGGTGGCGGTCGAAACGTATATGCGGTGCGGCGAAAGCGGCGACAAGATCAAAATGCCCGCTCCGCTCCATGCCGCATGCGGCGATGATTGTGATTCACCGCAATTCAGTCAGCAATTTGGCTTGACGCTTCGTAAACATTTGCAGATATCCATGCCAAACGGGCTTTCAAATCTATGAATGAAACGAATTTATCCGTCCCGGCCACACTCGGGGAGCAAGCGCGGGCAAAGCTCGGACGGCGCAACATCGTCTTCGTCGGGCTGATGGGGGCTGGAAAGTCGGCGGTGGGCCGCATGGTCGCCCAGCAGCTTAAGGTGCCGTTCATCGATACGGATGTCGAAATCGAACGCGTTTCGCGCATGACGATATCCGAACTTTTCGCCACCTATGGTGAGGAAGAATTCCGGGCGCTGGAAACGCGGGTCATCAAGCGGCTGCTGCGCGGCGGCCCCAAGGTCATCTCCACCGGCGGCGGCGCCTTCATCAACGACAATACCCGCCGGCACATCACGCGCGGCGGCATTTCATTGTGGCTGAAAGCCGATCTCGAGGTGTTGTGGGAGAGGGTCAACAAGCGTGACCACCGCCCGCTTCTCAAGACCGAAAACCCCAAGGCCACGCTGGCGGCCCTGATGGAGAAGCGCTATCCGATCTATGCGGAAGCGGATCTGACCATCGAATCCCGCGATGTCCGCAAGGAAATCATCGTGACAGAAGTGCTGGCCGCCATAGCCGGCATCGAACAGAAAGACTGATCCCCATGACGCCTTCCGAAATCCACGCCGATGAACGTCTCGTCCATGTGCCGCTCGGCGAGCGCGCCTATGACATTCTGATCGGGCCGGGCCTGATCGGCCGGGCGGGCGGCGAGATTTCGGCGCGGCTGAAGGGCCGGCGCGCGGCCATCATCACCGATGAACATGTCGCGCCGCTCTACCTCGAAGGGCTGATGGACGGCCTGCAGACGGATGGCATCGAGGCCGTCTCGCTGACCCTGCCGGCCGGCGAAAAGACCAAGAGCTTCGAGCATCTGGTCACCGTGTGCGATGCGGTTCTGGCAGCACGAGTGGAGCGCAACGATGCGGTGATCGCGCTCGGCGGCGGGGTGATCGGCGATCTCGCCGGTTTCGCAGCGGGCATCGTGCGCCGTGGCGTGCGCTTCGTGCAGATACCGACCTCGCTTCTGGCGCAGGTCGATTCCTCCGTCGGCGGCAAGACCGGCATCAACAGCCGCCATGGCAAGAACCTCGTCGGCGTGTTCCACCAGCCCGATCTGGTGCTGGCGGATACGGCGGTGCTCGATACGCTGAGCCCGCGTGAATTCCGCGCCGGTTATGCCGAAGTGGTGAAATACGGGCTGATCGACAAGCCGGATTTCTTCTTCTGGCTGGAAAAGAACTGGGATGAAATTCGCACCGGCGGCCCCGCGCGCATCCAGGCGATTGCGACGAGCTGCCAGGCGAAAGCCGATGTGGTGGTGGCCGACGAGAAGGAAAACGGCGTGCGCGCCCTTCTGAACCTCGGTCATACATTCGGCCATGCGCTGGAGGCGGCGACCAATTACGACAGCAAGCGGCTGGTGCATGGCGAAGGCGTCGCCATCGGCATGGTGCTGGCCCACCAGTTCTCCGCCCGTCTCAACCTCGCAAGCCCGGACGATGCCGCCCGCGTCGAGGCGCATCTGAAGGCCGTCGGCCTGCCGACTACGATGAAGGATATTCCCGGCGAGTTGCCGCCAGTCGAAACGCTGATGACGGCAATTGCGCAGGACAAGAAGGTCAAGGGCGGCAAGCTCACCTTCATCCTCACCCACGGCATCGGTCAATCCTTCGTGGCCGATGATGTTGCAGCGTCCGAGGTGCAGTCCTTCCTGTCGGAAAAGCATCCGGGTTAAGGCCGCGAGACAAAGGAAGCCGTGCCTAGAACCGCACCGCTTCCCCCGGCGCTGCCGCCTCTATCGCCAGCGCATGCAGGCCGGCATCGAGTTCCGGCTTCAAAAGCGCGTTGATCGCCCGGTGGCGCTCGACGCGGGACTTGCCGGAAAAGCTTTCCGACACTATCTGAACACGCATATGCGTCTCGCCCGTGCCGGTCATATCCGGCTGGTGACCCGCATGCATCTGGCTTTCATCGACGACCCTAAGTCGCTCCGGTGAAAAGCTTTCCCTGAGCTTGGTTTCTATGCGCTCTCGCAGAGACATTCGAAGGGCTCCAATTCTGTTTGCCGGTCTTTGAAGGGGGCTCCCTAAAAGCCTGTAACATTCCGCTTTGTCAATTCTTGTTGTGCGGCTTTTCGCACCCCATAATCAGGGCATCATGAAACTGGATTCGAAATATTTCGATCGCATTCGCACGCGCCGGAAAAGGGAGAGGGAACCTGAGGTTCAGGCCCCGACCTGCCAGTGGGACGGATGCGACAAGCCGGGTATTCACCGGGCACCCGTCGGCCGCAACGCCGAGGGGCAATTCTTCCTGTTCTGTTTTGAGCACGTGAAGGAATACAACAAGGGCTATAATTATTTTTCCGGCCTGTCCGACAGCGAGATCGCCCGTTACCAGAAGGAAGCGATCACCGGCCATCGCCCCACCTGGACGGTGGGCGTCAACAAGACGGCCCGCGACAGCCCGCTGCACTCCACGCTGCGTTCCGGCACGGCGAGCGGGAACGCCCGTATCCGCGATCCTTTCGGCTTCGCCGGCGGTTTTGCGGGCGGCGCAAGGGCAGGCGGCACCCGCATGCAGCAGGACCGAAAATTGAAGACGCTGGAGGCAAAAGCCTTCGATACGCTCGGTCTTTCTTCCACCGCAAAGCAGGAAGACATAAAAAGGCGCTACAAGGAGCTTGTCAAAAAGCACCATCCTGATGCTAATGGTGGCGATCGTGGTTCGGAAGAGCGTTTTCGGGCTGTTGTTCAAGCATATCAATTGTTAAAGCAGTCAGGTTTCTGCTAAGCCAACTTATGTGTTTACCGCCTGATTGATGATGTGGCCGGGTGGCTGCCGCCCGCCTTGGAGACGTGATGAGCAAAATCGACCTTGATATTTCCAACCTGCCCGACACGACGGTGTCCGTGCGGGAGGTTTTCGGCATTGATACGGATCTGCGGGTTCCCGCCTATTCCCAGGGCGACGCCTATGTGCCTGACCTCGATCCCGACTATCTTTTCGATCGCGACACGACGCTTGCGATCCTTGCCGGTTTTGCTCACAACCGACGTGTCATGGTCTCCGGTTTCCACGGCACGGGTAAATCTACCCATATCGAGCAGGTGGCCGCCCGCCTCAACTGGCCCTGCGTGCGCGTCAACCTCGACAGCCATGTCAGCCGTATCGACCTCGTCGGCAAGGACGCCATCGTTCTGAAAGACGGCAAGCAGGTTACCGAATTCAAGGACGGCATTCTGCCCTGGGCCTACCAGCACAATGTCGCGCTCGTCTTCGACGAATATGACGCCGGTCGCCCGGACGTGATGTTCGTCATCCAGCGCGTGCTGGAATCCTCCGGCCGCCTGACCCTGCTCGACCAGAGCCGCGTCATCCGTCCTCACCCGGCCTTCCGCATTTTCGCGACCGCCAACACCATCGGCCTTGGCGATACGACCGGCCTTTACCACGGCACGCAGCAGATCAACCAGGCGCAGATGGACCGCTGGTCCATCGTCACCACGCTGAACTACCTGCCGCATGAGCAGGAAGTGAACATCATCGCCGCCAAGGTGAAGAGCTTCGACAATCCGAAGGGCCGCGAAACCGTCTCCAAGATGGTGCGCGTGGCCGATCTCACCCGTTCGGCTTTCATCAATGGCGATCTTTCCACGGTCATGAGCCCGCGTACCGTCATCACCTGGGCGGAAAATGCGGAAATCTTCGGCGATCTCGCCTTTGCCTTCCGCGTAACCTTCCTCAACAAGTGTGACGAGCTGGAGCGCACGCTGGTGGCCGAGCAATATCAGCGGGCTTTCGGCGTCGAGCTGAAGGAAAGCGCCGCGAACATCGTTCTCAGCGCCTGATCGTCCCCGGCTTGTCCGGAGAAGATCACCGATGACTTGAAGACGCCGGTGGGGCGCGCGATCTTCTGATCGCGTGCCGCAGGCGCCGACAAATGACAGGAAAGACAATGGCAGGGCGCGGCGACAATTCCAGAGCAAAACCGGGTACGGCGGTCGATACGGAGCCGTTGCGTCAGGCGATTGCCGGATGCGTGCGATCCGTCGCCGGCGATGCCGAAGTCGAAGTCGTCTTCGCCAATGAGCGGCCGGGTCTTGCCGGTGAGCGCATGCGCCTGCCGGAAATCTCCAAGAAACCGACCGCGCAGGAAATCGCCATCACCCGCGGCCTTGGCGATTCCATGGCGCTGCGCCTTGCCTGCCATGATGCCGACACCCATGCGGTGATGTCGCCGCAGGGCGCTGAAGCGCGGCTGATCTTCGATGCGGTGGAACAGGCGCGGGTGGAATCCATCGGCGCGCTGCGCATGCCGGGCATGGCCTCCAACATCCATGCCATGAACACGGAAAAATACGCCAAGGCCAACTTCGCCGGCATCAACAACAAGGACGATGCGCCGCTTGCTGAAGCCGTGGCGCTTCTGGTGCGCGAGAAGCTGACCGGGGAGAAGCCGCCGGAAAGCGCCGGCAAGGTTGTCGATCTGTGGCGCGATTTCATCGAGGACAAGGCGGCCGGCGACCTCAAGGATCTCTCCAGCGTCATCACCGACCAGAAGGCGTTTTCGCGACTGGTGCGCAAGATGCTGACCTCCATGCAGATGGCGGAGGATTTCGGCGACGAGGATAACGAGCCCGAGAGCCAGGAAGCGGAATCCAACGAGGACCAGCCGCGCACCAACGAGACCGAAGAAGAGCAGGTCGAGGAGGAGGCCGGCTCGGACGCGACGCCCGCCGATGAAAACGAGGCCTCGCAGGAGGAAATGGAAGAAGGCGAGATGGACGGCGCCGAGATGTCGGACGAGGAAATGTCCGACGATCTCGACGAGGATTCCGAAACGCCCGGCGAAACCCGCCGTCCCAACAGCCCCTTCGACGATTTCAACGAGAAGGTCGATTACCGCATTTTCACGCAGGAATTCGACGAGGAAATCCACGCCGAGGAACTGTGCGACGAGGCGGAACTCGACCGTCTGCGCGCCTTCCTCGACAAGCAGCTCGCTCACCTTCAGGGCGCCGTCGGGCGTCTGGCGAACCGCTTGCAGCGCCGCCTGATGGCACAGCAGAACCGTTCCTGGGATTTCGATCTGGAAGAGGGCTATCTCGATCCGGCCCGCCTCGTCAGGCTCATTATTGACCCGATGCAGCCGCTTTCCTTCAAAAAGGAACGCGACACCAAGTTCCGCGATACCGTGGTTTCGCTGGTCATCGACAATTCCGGTTCGATGCGCGGCCGTCCCATTACCGTGGCTGCCACCTGCGCCGATATTCTGGCGCGCACGCTGGAGCGCTCGGGCGTGAAGGTGGAGATTCTGGGCTTCACCACCAAGGCGTGGAAGGGTGGGCAATCGCGCGAACAGTGGCTCGCCAATGGCAAGCCGGCGTCGCCGGGTCGTCTCAACGATCTGCGCCATATCATCTACAAGTCGGCGGACGCTCCGTGGCGGCGCGCGCGGCGTAATCTCGGCCTGATGATGCGCGAGGGCCTGCTGAAGGAAAATATCGACGGCGAAGCGCTGATGTGGGCGCATAACCGCCTGATCGGCCGCCCCGAGCAGCGCAAGATCATGATGATGATTTCGGATGGTGCGCCGGTGGACGATTCGACCCTGTCGGTCAATCCGGGCAATTATCTGGAGCGGCATCTGCGCGCCGTCATCGAGCAGATCGAAACGCGCTCGCCAGTGGAACTGCTGGCAATCGGTATCGGCCACGATGTGACGCGTTATTATCGCCGCGCCGTGACCATTGTGGATGCGGACGAACTGGCCGGCGCAATGACCGAGCAGCTCGCGGCGCTCTTCGAGGATACGAGCGGCGCTTCCGGTTCGTCCCGCAGGGTTCGCCGTGCGGGATAAGCGGGGCCGGGCTTCTTCCGCCTGCAAGACGCTTGCGATGGCCGCCATTCTGGCGGCCGCATCGCTATGTCCGGTTTCCATCGGCGCATCCACCATCGATGTGCCGGTGAGCGTGCGTCTGCTTTCCTCTTTCGAGGTCGGCACCAGCGAAAAACGTTTCGGCAAGCTGGAATTTATCGGCGGCATGGTGATGAGCGCGCCGGAAAAGCTGTTCGGGGCGATATCCTCCATCCGTTTCCGCCCCAATGGGGAGGACCTCGTTGCGGTGCTGGATACCGGTCATTGGCTGACGGGCAGGGTCTTGCGTGACGCTCGCGGTGCTTTGTCCGGGCTTGCCGATGCCCGCATCACCCCCATGCTGGACATGAGCGGGCGCGAACCGTCGCGCAAGATGGAGATGGATGCGGAAGGGCTTGCGCTGCGCGACGGCAGGGTTCTCGTCAGTTACGAGCAGCGCCACAGGATCGATATCTATCCCGATCCGGGCTTCGCCACCGCAAAGCCGTTCGACCGCCTGCCATATCTCATCCCCAGCAACGAGTTGCGCCATAATGGCGGCCTGGAGGCTCTCGCGGTGTCGCCGGCCGATTCGCCGCTCGCCGGGGCTCTGGTCGTCGTGGCTGAAAAAAGCATCGATACGGACGGCAATCTTCTCGCCGCCATATTGGAAGGTCCGCGCAAGGGCACATTCGCCGTTACGCATCATCCGTCATTCGACGTGACGGACGGTGCGTTCCTGCCCAATGGCGACCTGCTGCTTCTTGAGCGCCGCTTCAATTTCGCCGAAGGCGTCGGCATGCGCATCCGTCGCATCCGTGGCGCCGATATCCGGCCTGGCGCGGTGGTGGATGGCGAAATCCTCATGGAAGCCGGCATGGCCTACCAGATCGACAATATGGAAGGCATGGATGTGGTGAAGGGGCCGGACGGCTCCACACGCCTCATCATCGTTTCCGATGACAATCACTCGTTCCTCCAGCGCAACCTGATGCTGGAATTCAAACTGGTGGAGTAAAATCAGGCCTGCTGCTGTGCCGCCTTATAGGCTGCCATCAGGTCCTCGACGGGAATGCCGTCGATCTTCATGCCGGTCATCCGGCATGACGTTATCTGCGCACCGGACAGGTTTGAGTTGCTCAGTTTCAGACCGGAAAAATTGACGTCATCGATCGACCAGCCGGACATGTTGTTATCCGTGAACGACGCGCCTGACAAATTGATATTGTTGAAGCTCGCCCCGGAAAGATTGACATTGTCGAAGACCGTGCCGGATAGATTGACGTCGTTGAAGGTTGACCCTGAAAGCGTGGCGCTGGCGGCCTCCACGATGTCTATAACGTCCTTGATCTGCATGTCGACTGCCTCCGCGCTGTGCCACGGACGACAGACTGCAATGCTGACGGCTGGCTTGCAAGCGCGATTTGATCCGCGCTTGCCCGGTGTTAAACGCGGCCCGTTTTTACGGCGTCCGGCATCGGCTTCAGCGTGTTCATCAGCGCGCCGTAGGGCAGGAGCATGACGAGGCCGACGAGAACCTTCACCGAAAGATCACCCAGCGCCCAGGAAATCCAACGGGGCGCTTCCACGGCGAAGACACCGAGGATGGGAGCGTTTTCGATGGCGAAGGCATCGTTGGGGCCGACGAAGGAGAAGCTTGCGGCAAAGGCGATGGAGAAGAACAGGGCCGTATCCAGCACCGATCCCAGCATGGAGCCGGCGAGCGGCGCATGCCACCAGCGCTGGCGGCGCAGGCGGTTGAAAACGGAAATGTCCAGCAGCTGGCCAATCAGATAGGCGGTGCCGGAAGCGACTGCGATGCGCGGAATGGATGTCCAGAAAGACAGCGTGACCCCGACGACGAAGCCGGCAAGCACGACGCGGCGCGCGATGGAGGGGCCGAACTGGCGGTTGGTCAGGTCCGTGACGAGGAAGGCGATTGGATAGGTGAAGGCGCCCCAGGTCAGAAGGTCGCCGAGATTGACGCCGAACAGCGAGCCGGAAAGCGGGTATTGCACCAGAATATTGGATGCGACAACCACCAGTGTCATCAGCAGGACATAGATAAGCGTAAAGCGCAGATAGGGCATTTTTTTATCCTGGGTGATGCCACCAGTTGGAGCCAAGCATCGGAGGAAAACATCTCAAACGGTTTTCGCAAAACCCGATGCAACTAAAATCTGGAACAAACAAAAGGCTTGAGCGGCAAAGCCATTCAAGCCTTCTGAATTCAGATAATGTCGAAACCGCTATTAAGCAGCTTCGGCCGTCTTCTTGGCGATCTGGCGGCGCAGGAGACGAGCGCGCATGCTCAGTTCGTTTTCGCCGGACTTCAGAAGGAAGGCATCGAGGCCGCCACGGTGTTCAACGGAGCGCAGAGCGGCTGCGGAAACACGCAGGCGGAAACGCTGGCCGAGAGCATCGGAGATCAACGTGACCTGGCAGAGGTTCGGAAGGAACCGGCGCTTGGTCTTGTTGTTGGCGTGGCTGACGTTGTTGCCCGTCTGGACGCCCTTGCCGGTCAATTCGCATACACGGGACATGGGTACACCTATTTCGTTTCGTCTGTTTCACCACTGGCTCGCCACCGGCAAAACCGGGGTGGCAATCCAACTGGCCATGATTGGAAAGTTGCGGTTCTATAGTCAGACGAGACTTAACAGTCAAGCCGCTCGCGATCAAATGAAAGGAAATTCCGGCGTTTTCAACCGGCATCCGCTTTTTTATTGCCACAAGTCAGCGTATATGATCGCCCGATAAGGCCGCTTCCGCGCCTCTTTTAAGGTGATATCGAAATGATTGCCAGAGGAAAAAGCATTTTCGTGGCCGCGACAATAGCGTTAACGGGCGTCTCCCCCTCGCTCGCCGCCGAAGCGCGCCACACAAGCGAGTACAGCATCAATCTCGGCATTTTGCCGATTGCCAGGGCGAGTTTCTCGACTCGCATGGACGGGCCGAATTATTCGATCTCCGGCTCCTTCAGCGCCGCCGGCCTTGCCAGCATCCTCAAGGATATTTCCGGCAAGACGACCGTTTCCGGCGCCAAGCGCGGCCACCGGCTGCAGGCCAACGAATATTCGCTGGTCTATAAGGACGGCAAGCGGGTGCGCACCTATGACGTTGTCTATCGCAACGGCAACGTCACATCGACGACGGTGAAGCCTGAGCCGAAAGCCCGGCCGGACAACTGGGTGGACGTGAAGGACCGCGACCTGCGCTCGGTTCTCGATCCGATTTCCGGCCTCATCATTCCCGCGGGCGGCCGCATCTGCCCGACTCGCCTGCCGATCTATGACGGCGAATCGCGACTCGATCTGGTTTTGAGCTCCAGCGGCACCAAGCCGTTCAAGACCAATGGTTTTAATGGCGACGCCATCGTCTGCAAGGCGCGGTATGTGCCGAAGTCGGGTTACAGGCAGGGGCGCAAGGATATCGAATATCTGAAATCCATCTCCATGGAGATCTGGTTCGCCAAGTCGAACAACATGGATGTCTATGCGCCTGTTTATGCCATCATTCCGACCCGGGTGGGGCAGGTTTACATCACCGCCACGAAATATGGTGGCTGAGGCAATTACGGAGCATCACCCGGCGACCAGCCGGGCTCTGCCATAACGAAGCTCGAAAAGGCAAAGCCCGGAGAGACGGTGCAGCCGACGAGCGTGAAGTCGCCGAGGCTCTCGGCCGATTGCCAGCAATTGGCGGGAACGATGACCTGCGGGCGCTCGCCTTCAAGAATGGCGGGGCCGAGCGTGAAGGTCTGCACTTCCCGGCCGTCCTGCGAAAGATGCAACGCGATCGGCGCGCCGGCATAATAGTGCCAGACCTCCACCGCATCGGTGACCCGGTGCCAGTGCGAGCGGTCGCCCTTTTCCAGGAGATAATAGATCGCTGTCGAATGGCCGCGCTCACCGCCTGCCTTGTCGCGGAATGTCTGGTGGTAAAAACCGCCCTCGGGATGCGGCTCCAGCCCCAGTTCGCGAATGATCGCCTGTGCCGACATATCCGTTCCCATCAGAAATTGTCCTTGCGTGTGCGGATTTCCGCGAAAACATCGGCATCGGTGGCGCTTTCAAGGCCAAGATATTTGCGAATACCGGCGTCGGCCACCCGCATATAGGGATTGGTCTGTTTTTCGAGCCCGATCGTGGTGGGAATGGTGAATTCATTCGCCTGCCGCGCCTTCTCGATGTGGGCCGCGCGCTCGCTCAGCACAGCATTCTCCGGATCGACGGTGAGGGCGAAACGGGCATTCGTCAGTGTATATTCATGGCCGAAATAAACCTTGGTCTCATCCGGCAGCGCCATGAGTTTCTGGAAGGAATGCCACATATCCGCCGCCGGACGTTCGAACAGGCGGCCGCAGCCCATGGCAAACAGCGTATCGGCGGCAAACAGCAGCCCGTCATCGGGCAGATAATAACAGATATGTCCCGCCGTATGGCCGGGCGTGGCGATGATCTGTACGCGGCGGCCGGCGAATTCGAACTCGTCGCCATCGGCCTGCGAACGGTCGAGACCGGGGATCGCAACCGCTTCGTCATAGGGGCCGTGAATTTCGCAGCGGAACTTGTCTTTCAGGGCCAGATTGGCCTCCACATGGTCCTGATGGTGGTGGGTGGTGAAGATATGCGTGAGCTTCCAGCCGTGGCCGTCGAGCGCCTGCAGGATAGGTCCTTCTTCCGGTGCGTCTATGGTGGCCGTCGCGCCGCTTTCGGGATCGTGCAGAAGAACCCCGAAATTGTCGCTGCGGCAAAGAAAGACGTCTATTTCCAAAGGTTTCATCTTATCCTCTCCATTTGCCGGCCCAAACCGGCGCATTCGCCCGCCTGACCTTCTATGTAAGGGCAGACGCCTTGAAGTCCAACCGCCTGATGCTACATTCTCGCCCATGAATACCGATATCGTCGATCTGCGCGAATTCTATCATTCTCCGCTTGGCCGCTCGGCCGAGCAGGCGATCACCATGGCGCTTTCGACGCTGTGGCCGCCTTTGCCGGAAGAGCGGCTGGTCGGCCTTGGTTACGCTGTGCCGTTTCTGGAGCGGTTTCGCCGCGATACGGAGCGCACATTCGCCTTCATGCCGGCGGGGCAGGGGGCGGTGAACTGGCCGGCGGGCGAGCTGTCTTCCACCGCGCTGGTGTTCGACGAGGAACTGCCGCTGCCCGATGCGTCGATAGACCGGGTCTTGATGGTGCACGCGCTGGAATTTGCCGAAAATCCGCGTGAAAGCCTGAAGGAACTGTGGCGGGTGCTGGCGCCCGGCGGCCGTCTGGTGATCGTGGTGCCGAACCGGCGCGGCGTCTGGGCGCGCATGGAACATACGCCCTTCGGTTCCGGAAGGCCCTATTCACGCGGACAGCTGACGGCGCTTTTGCGCGAAACGAATTTTACGCCGGGCGCTACCGCCGAGGCGCTGTTCTTTCCGCCCACCACCAGCCGGCCGATACTGAAATTCCGCCGCTATCTCGAACATACCGGCCGCCGGCTGTGGCCGCTTTTTTCCGGCGTCATCGTGGTGGAAGCCCAGAAGCGTCTCTATCAGGGATTGCCCGTCACCCAGCGCGCCTCGCGTCGCGTTTTTGTGCCAGTGCTGGCTCCGCAGGGGGTGCCCACCACCCGCACTGCCGCAAGCCAAGGAAAGCCGCGCTGACCCTCGACAAAGCGACCATTCCGGTCTAATGCCTCCGGCATTGCTTTTGCCGGGTTCTCCGGCGCTTTTCCAAAGGTCGATCAAATGAGTGCAGAGCTTAGCCAACCTGTTCCGCGTCCGGGTATTCTGGATATCGCCGCTTATGTTCCGGGCAAGGAACATGTGGACGGCGTTGCGAAGGTTTATAAGCTCTCCTCCAATGAAACGCCGCTTGGGCCGAGCCCGAAGGCGATAGAGGCTTTCGGCGCAGCTGCCAGCCATCTGGAAATCTATCCGGACGGTCAGGCCATCGCGCTGCGTCAGGCGATTGCCGACGTGCACGGTCTCAACATCGCGAACATCATGTGCGGCAACGGTTCGGACGAGCTTCTCGGCCTGCTTTGCCACGTCTATCTGGGCGCGGGCGATGAGGCGATCATCACCGAACACGGTTTCCTCGTTTACAAGATCCAGATCATGGGCGCGGGTGCCACCCCGGTGACGGTGAAGGAAAAGGATTGTGCGGTGGATGTGGATGCGATCCTCGCCGCCGTGACGCCGAAGACGAAGATGGTTTTCGTCGCCAATCCGGGCAATCCCACCGGCACCTATGTTCCCGTGGCGGAAATCCGCCGCCTGCAGGCCGGCCTGCCGAAACATGTCGTGCTGGTGCTGGATGCGGCCTATGCCGAGTATGTCCGCAAGAACGACTACGAGGCCGGTCTCGAACTGGTCTCAGGCAACCGCAACGTGGTGATGACCCGCACCTTCTCCAAGGTATACGGCCTCGCCGCCCTGCGCGTCGGCTGGATGTATGGCCCTGCCGCTGTTATCGATGCACTGAACCGTGTGCGCGGTCCGTTCAATATGAGCGCGCCGGCTATCGCGGCGGGTGCTGCGGCAATCCGCGATCAGGCCTTCGTAGAGAAGGCCGTGGCGCATAACGCGCTGTGGATGGAAAAGCTGGTCACGACCTTTACCGGCCTTGGCCTCACCGTCACGCCTTCGGTCACCAACTTCATCCTCATCCATTTCCCGGATCAGGACGGCAGGCGCGCGGCGGATGCGGACGAGTTCCTGAGCCGCCGCGGTTACATTCTGCGTGCGGTACGTGGCTACGGTTTCCCGAATGCGCTGAGAATGACCGTCGGTTCGGAAGAGGCCAATCTCGGCGTCATCGCGGCCCTTACCGAGTTCATGGGGCAGGCGTGATGGCTGAGATCATGTTTGAACGCATCGCGCTGATCGGCATCGGCCTGATCGGCTCCTCGATTGCCCGCGATGTCAGGGAGCTGGGGCTTGCCCGCCATGTGACCATTTCCACCCGCAGCGAAGACACGCTGAAACGGGCGGAAGAACTGGCGCTTGGCACGGATTACACCGTTTCGGCGGCAGGCGCGGTAAAGGATGCCGATCTCGTCATCGTCTCGGTGCCGGTCGGAGCGTCGGAAAGCGTGGCGCAGCAGATCGCCCCGCATCTGAAGCCGGACGCCATCGTGACCGATGTCGGCTCCACCAAGGCCGCGGTCATCACGCAGATGGCGCCGCATATGCCTGACAATGTACATTTCATTCCCGGCCATCCGCTGGCGGGTACGGAAAAATCCGGCCCGGATGCCGGTTTTGCCGGTCTCTTCCGCGACCGCTGGTGCATCTTCACACCGCTGCCGGGCACGGATGCCGAGGCTCTGGAAAGGCTGAAGGATTTCTGGCGGGCGCTCGGTTCGCGCGTGGATGAGATGGATGCCGAACATCACGACAAGGTTCTGGCGATCGTGTCGCATCTGCCGCACATCATCGCTTACAATATCGTCGGCACGGCGGATGATCTGGAGACGGTGACCGAATCGGAAGTCATCAAATATTCCGCCTCCGGTTTCCGCGATTTCACCCGTCTCGCCGCCTCCGATCCCACCATGTGGCGCGATGTCTGCCTGCATAACAAGGATGCGATCCTCGAGATGCTGGCGCGTTTTTCCGAAGACCTCGCCTCGCTGCAAAGGGCGATCCGCTGGGGGGAGGGCGACAAGCTGTTCGAGCTGTTTTCCCGCACTCGCGCCATCCGCCGCTCTATCGTGCAGGCGGGCCAGGATGTCGACGCACCGGACTTCGGCCGTCACGCGCTGGACCAGAAGAAGTAGGCCTGCAAGGCAACGCGCGATTTGCTCTCTCCGTCATGCCGGACTAGATCCGGCATCCAGCCACGGCGCGTCTGCGCCGTGAGTAGACTCTTTTACGATCCAGGACCTGATCGCCACTCAGATCGGCGGAATTTTCCCAAGCGGAATAAAGCCGCTGACCGTGGCGCGGCCACGATCCACAACGAGATCGACGGATGCGCGGTCACCGCCGCCAGCGAGCGCGCCGAGCAGTTTGCGGGCCGTATCGATGGTGGACTGCAGCTGCGGGAAGACCTGCTTGGCATTGTCCGACCATGCACCGAGCTTTTCGATTTCCAGCTTGAACTGGCCGGAGAGATAGCCCTCATTGTCGAAGGAGAAGGGGCCGCTGATGCGCATGGTTCGGCCTTCGCCAATATCGGCCACCAGCCGGCGAAGCTCGCCGCTCGCGCCATAAAGGCCCGATCTGTCGCTGCCATCCACCATGCCCGCCTTGCCGGCAAGGGTGACATCGGCAATGGCGTTGAGGCGCGGCAGAAGCTGCGGCCAGTCCTTGATGACGGTCGCGGAGTCGGTGAGCGTGATGGCCCCGTCGAGATCGGCACCGTTCTGGCGCAGATGCATTTCCGTTTTGACCGCATCGAAATCGATGGTCTGGCCGGTGACCGAAGAAACCGCCTGCGCTTTCAGCCCGTCGATGACGAGCGAGCTGCGGTCGATGCCCTTCAGCTTGGTGACGATGCTGGACTGCATGTTCTGCCAGGCAGCCGAAATCGTCAGACCGTGGGCGGAACGGATTTCCGCGGGCGAATCGAGTTCCCAGACGATGTGGCCGGGATTGTAGACCTGCGCCGCCGAGCGAAGTTCGCCGAAGGAGGCGGAAACGCCGTTCTCCTTGTCATCCACCGTCACTTTGGAGCAGAAGAGGCCGATGCGGAAGGGATAACCCTTGAAGGCGATATCGCCGCATTCGCCGCTGACGCTGCGGGCCTGTGAGGGGGCAATGACGTTCAGAACCGTCTGCCTCAGCCTGTCGGCGGCGTAAAACCACCCGGCGGTATAAAGTCCGATGACCACGAGGATGGCGATGGCGAGCCAGAGGAATTTTTTGGCGGTGCCGGATTGGCTTGACGCTGCCATATTGATCTCCGATGAACAGACTTCAGACAATTTCGATTTGGCTTGGGATATGGACGATTTTTGGGTCTTTGGCTACGGTTCGTTGATGTGGAACCCCGGCTTCGCCTTTGAAGAGCGGCAGCAGGCGCGGCTGCACGGTTATCGGCGCTCGCTTTGTATCAGTTCCAACTTTTATAGAGGCACCGAAGAAAAGCCCGGTCTCGTTCTCGGCCTGGAGCGCGGCGGCTCCTGCCTTGGCGTCGCTTTCCGCGTGCGCGGACAGGACCGCGAGCCGGTCATGATCTATCTGCGCGAGCGCGAACTGGTGACGAATGTCTATAAGGAGCGGCTGGTCTCCATCGCGCTTTCCGATGGCAGACGCAGCAGCGCGGTGACCTATGTGGCCGATCCCGCGCATGAGCAATATATCGGCGGTCTCGGCGTTGCCGAATCGGCGACCATCGTCGCAGCCGCATCGGGCCGGTCCGGGCCGAATACGGATTATGTCTTCAACACCGTGCAGCATCTGCAGGAAATGGGCATTCGCGACTCCCTGCTGGAGAGCATCGCGAAAAATGTCGGTACGCTCGCCGCTCAGCCGGCCATGGTTTCCTTGCCCTGAAGTTCGGCGATCCGCTTCACGGCGGTCGGCGGCAGCGGCAAATGCGGGTTGTTGCGCACGGTTTCCAGCAGCAACTCGTCGCTCGCCTTTTCCGTCACGTCGATCAGGCGCTTGAAGAACACGTCGGGGTCCAGCCCCGGCTCGATGGCCGGCAGGATACGCACCTTGAAATGGCCGGGATAACGCATGGTGGAACGGCGCGGCCAGAAGAGGCCGGGATGCATGGCGACGGGAATGACCGGAACCTGCAGATCGCGGTAAAGCCTTGCGATGCCATAACGATATTCGGGCTCGGCGCCCGGCGGGCGGCGCGTGCCTTCGGGATAGATGATGAGCTCGCGACCGGCGGCCATTTCCTCTTTCGCCCGCTCCATCACCTTCAGCATCACCTTGCCGCGTGCGGCGCGGTTGACCGGGATCATACGCTGTTTCATCACGTACCAGCCGAACAGCGGAATCCACATCAACTCCCGTTTTAGAATGTAAACGGGGTCTGGCAGATTGGGGAGCAGCGCATAGGTATCCCAGAAGGATTGATGCTTAGGCGCGAAGATGCAGCCGGTCTCGGGAATGTTTTCCAGCCCCTCGATCTCGAAGGTGGTGCCGACGATGGTTTTCATCAGCCAGTGATTGGAGCGCGCCCAGTTCTTGGGAATTTCGAAGGCGATCTTGCGCGGCAGGATGAAATAGATCGGCGTCAGCACGATCATGCGGACAATCAGGTTGAGATAAAACAGCGTATTGAAAAGAAAAGAGCGCAGCTTGAGCATCAACAGCCTTCCCGGAGCGCAGCCGTTCCGAAGCCTTGGACAGGCCTCGATGCCGGATGCCGATGCCAGACGCCTACACGAAAACAAGGGGCCGCAGCAAGCGCGTTCTCGCCGGTCAGGAAGAAGCGCTTGTCGTCTTTATCCGGGAATGATCTGCGGCGGCCTTGCGCAGACCGTCGCCCTTGCCGAAGCCGGTGAGGTCGCGTCCCGCCGCCGCCACGAACTTCAGATATTCGTAAAGCATGGTTCTCACCACATCCGGCTCCACGAACCAGTTTGTGCGGGCGAGATCGGCGCTGATGACGGGATAGGCGATGAATTGCGTCTGCGGGCTGGCGCTGCGCAATTCATGCAGGCTGCGATGCATATGATAATTATTGGTGACGACGACGATGGAGGAGTAATTGTGGTCGCGTATCCAGCTTGCCGCCTCACTGGCGTTGCCAATCGTGTCTATCGCCTTGTAGCCCATATCCACGCAGCAGGAAAACATATCCGATGACCCCTGCGTCATCTTGCGGATTTGTGCGCGGGTGGTGGCGGGGTTGACGCCGGAAATCAGAAGCCGCTTGCCCACGCCGTCTCTCAGCAGGCCGACCGCCTGTTCGATACGCTGATAACCGCCAGTAAGCACGATGATGGCATCGCCTCTCGCTCCCTCCGGCGGACGCATGGAGGCGACGGAATCGGCAAACCAAAGGAAACCGCCGGAAAATGCGCCGAGCACAATGACGCAAAGCAGGATGAGGCCGCGAATAAAACGGCGCAGAGGACCGCGCCGCGACAACAGGCCCTTTCTGGCCGGTCGCGCTGTCGTCTGATCCTGGTCCATCCGACTCACAAACATTCCTCCTGAATACTCGCCGATTAAGGCAAGGAACAGGCATTTTTGTCCACCGTCTGCAGGTTACATCCGGCTTGTGACGGTTTCAGTTTTATCGCAGGATTCCGGGGGTGTTCTCACGATGCAAGGCCGTCGCTTTTCGATGGATCGGAGCGGACGCGGTCGATATCGTCGATGGTGCGGATGACGGTCACACGCGCCGTAATGGTGGTCAAAAGCGCGATGATGATCATCGTCATGGCAATGCCGAAATAGCCGCCGAGACCGACCGAAAATGAGCCGAAAAGCGCGCTCGCCTGATCGCTCTGCGGGGTGGCGACCGTGCTCGATTGCCAGAAACCGGCGACGAGGAAAACCGCCGCGGCCAGTGCGCTGCCCGCCGCCGCCCCCTTGAGGCTGATTTTCAGGAAGTGTTTCTGGAATTCGCGCGCCACGAAGCTGCTTTCCGCGCCGACGAAATGCAGAACCTCGACGATATGCCGGTTGCCGGAAAGCGCGCCGCGCGTCGCAAACACCACCGTCAGCACCATGGCGGTGAAGACGAGGATAAGAACGCCGACGCCGATCATGACAGTGGTTCTGGCCATGGAGACCAGCCTGTCGACCCAGGTGCGGTGGTCGTCCAGAAATGCCTGCGGAATCTCGGCCTTCAGCATGTCCCGCATCGCCTGGAAATCGGGCGGATTGTTTTCATCGATGGTGATGACGACGAGACGCGGCACCGGCAATTCGGAAAGATCGAGACCGCTGCCGAGCCACGGCTCCAGCAGGCGCGATGTCGCCGCATCGTCGAGGATGGTGCCATCCCGCGTGCCGACGAAGGTGAGCGCCAGGTTGCGCGCCTTGGAGAGCGCCGCATCCATGTCCAGCCCGTCCTCGGGCTTGATCTGGATGGTGATCTCACGGGAAATCTGGCTCTGCCAGGTGGCGGCGGTGGCGCGCACCATGGAGACGGCGCCGAGTGTCAGGCAGGCGAGAAAGGCCATGATGGCGATGACCACCATCAGCGCATTGCCCTGAATATTGGAGGGCGGCAGAATGGGCGCCATCGGGCGGATGCGCATGGGCGGGCGCTTCGGCTGCGCCGCTTCCGGCTTCAATTGTTTGCGGTTGATCTCATTCATAGATGTCGAGCCGCCCTTCGGTCAGGATCATCCGGCGCGCATCGATCTGGTCCATCAGGCCGAAATCATGGGTGGCGATGACGACGGCCGTGCCCAGCCGGTTGAGTTCCAGAAAAAGGTTGAGAAGGCGCTTGGCCATCGGCGGATCGACGTTGCCGGTCGGCTCGTCGGCAAGCAGGATTTCGGGTTGGTCCATCAGCGCGCGGGCAATGGCGGCGCGCTGCTTTTCCCCGCCGGAAAGAATGGCCGGCAGCACATTGATGCGCTCGCCGAGCCCCACCCACTTCAGAAGCTCGATCACATCGTTGCGATAGGCGCTCTCTTCCTTGCCGCGCACGCGCAGCGGCAGGGCGACGTTTTCATAGGTCGTCAGGTGATCGAGCAGCCGGAAATCCTGAAACACGATACCAACGCGGCGGCGCAGCATAGGCAACTCGCTGCGCGGAATACGCGATACATCGCGGTTGAACATGCGGATATTGCCGCGCGTCGGCTGCAGCGACATCAAAAGCAGGCGGAGCAGCGTCGTCTTGCCGGCACCCGACGGGCCGGTCAGAAACTGGAACGAACCTTTGGGGATATCGAAGGTCATGTCCCTCAGGATCTCGGGTCCCATGCCGTAACGCAACCCGACATTTTCGAAATGGATCAACGGACTTCCAGTCTCTTCGTTTCGTGGTGGTTCGCAAGCCGCTGGCGCGTGGGGTTCGGATGTCGGGGTTTAACCCGGATCCGGCAGCCTGTGCGAGCCGTTTTTGCGAAGCATTAACCAATTAAATTTAAAACTTGGCAGGATTCGTTGCAATGCCCAGTTTTGCGGGCCGGAAAACCTCACCCAAGGAATTCTATGGCTATGTTCCGTTCATCTCGCCGGCAAGCGGCATTCGATTTCGACCTCTTGATGCCGGAAACGCCGGTGCGCCGCACGGCGCGGGCGGCAAATCCCGACCGTGATGTGGTAGACGCGGAATTTGTCACCATCAAGGAAAACCGTGCGCGGCAACCCGGAAACGACAATCGTGGTGCTGCGCGCCGGCAGGCGGCAAAACCACCCGTCACCATCGGTGTGCTCGGCCTCGCATTCATCGGCTGGCTGGACCGCAGATTGTCCCGTCTTTCGGCTGATGCCTATTCGGCGCTGGTGGCGGGGCTCGCGATTTTCGTCTTCGTCTGCTCGGGCGGTCTTTCGGTGGTCGTGCCGGAAAAGCCGGCTGTTGCCGCTTCGGTGAACCCGCTCGCCATTTCCCATGTCACCGTGACCCCGATGGAGGCGGACGGCATGGATACTCTGCTCATCAATGGCATCGTCGAAAACAATGGCGGCAATCTTGAAGAGGTGCCGGCTCTCCGCGCCGATCTCTTCGCCGCCAAGGGACAGCTGGTGGCCAGCATGGTCATCGAACCGCCGGTGAAAGAGATGCAGCCCGGTTTCAGCCACGGTTTTTCTGCAAAGTTGCGCCATCCCGGTGGAAAAACGCCTGAGATCAAGCTTTCCTTCGTTGAGGCGGGTGCGTCCGAACGCTGACTGTGCTAACGCGTGGTCTTCGTATTTTTACTGAAAGGTAAAATCGACAAGGCGCAGCACAGGAGAAAGAATGCCCGTCGTCCGTGGAAAAAATATCGAGCCGCTTTATAGCGCCGAGCAGATCGCCGAGCGCAATCGCGATATGGCCAAGCACATCGCCAGCGGCCCGACCAAGGATTTGCTGGTCATTGCCGTGCTCAAGGGATCGTTCATTTTCGCAGCCGATCTTATCCGCGCGCTGCATGATAGCGGTCTTGCCCCTGAAGTCGAGTTCATCACGCTGTCGAGCTATGGCGCCGGCACGGTTTCCCAAGGCGTCAGGATCGTCAAGGATATCGACAGCGACGTGAAGGACCGCGATGTCCTCTTGATCGATGATATTCTCGAATCCGGCCGCACGCTGCGTTTCGCCAAGGAACTGCTCTACGAGCGTGGCGCCCGCAACGTCACCATCGCC
Organism: Agrobacterium sp. CNPSo 2736; assembly: GCF_004005385.1. Lineage (NCBI taxonomy): Bacteria > Pseudomonadati > Pseudomonadota > Alphaproteobacteria > Hyphomicrobiales > Rhizobiaceae > Agrobacterium > Agrobacterium sp. CNPSo 2736. The sequence continues at coordinate 413,839 of NZ_RZTX01000001.1, forward strand.
GTGCTGCTGGACAAGAAGGTCAAGCGCAAGGAAGATCTGGAGGCCGATTATGTCGGTTTCGAATGTCCGGATTATTTCGTCGTGGGTTACGGCATGGATGTCGCTTATGCCTTCCGCGAGCTGCCCTTTGTCGGCGTCGTGACCGGCGACGCCTGAGCACTTTTGCCGTGCCGGAACGGCACAGCGCGGAGACGCCTCGTTAACCATTCACCCAGCGAAGGGCTGGGTGTTTACCTCTTGAAAAGAGGAGCCTGCGATGTTGCTCACGGCTGGAAATGATGCCCAGGAGCAATGAGTAATGGCGAAGATTCTGATTACCGAAGACGAGGATGCATTGCGGGCTTTCGTCGCTCGCGCGCTGCGTCTCGACGGTCACGAGACCCATGAGGCGGCGGATGGCGAGCAGGGGCTGGAAAAGCTTCAGGAAACCAGTTTCGATCTTCTTCTCTCGGATATCCGCATGCCGGTCATGGATGGCATCGAGCTGGCGCACCGCGCCGCCGAACGCTTCCCGGCGATGCGCATTTTGCTGATGACGGGTTATGCCGAACAGCGCGAACGGGCTGACGATCTTGCGGAGAAGATCGTTGATGTGGTTTCCAAACCCTTTGCGCTTCCGGATATCCGCAAGGCTGTGGCGCGGGCGCTTGCGGCCTGAGTGGTAAGGGCGCAGAGATTTAAAGGGCGGCCGTCGGGCCGCTTTTTTGTTGGTCAGCCCCCTGGCTCAGCGCAGTTCCCTACCTCCGTCATTCCGGCCTTGAGCCGGAATCCAGCCAGCCCAAGTCCTTGGTCTGAAAGAACTCTTTCCGCCGCGCAGACGCGCGTCTGTTGGATGCCGGATCAAGTCCGGCATGACGGAAACTTTAGCTTCTGAAACAGGATGTAACGAGGCGCACCATTACCTGTGCGAACCCTCACTGTATATCCAGCAACCGCTCCAGATACCGCCGCTCGATTTCACCGGGCGGATTGTTGCCGAGCTTTTCGCGGATCGCCTCGAGGATTTCGCGGGCGCGCTGCACGTCGATTTCATCCGGCACCTTCACCTGATCGCCGAAATCCGGCCCGGTGGTGCTGCGCGGACGGCCAAGCGGATCACGGCCGTTCTGACCGCCCTGGCCCGCCATGCCTTCCTGACCCTGTCCCGGCTGTTGGCCCTGCTGGCGCATGGCCTGCATGATCTGGCCCATCATGTCCTGCGCGCCCTGGCGCAGCGCATTCAGCGCATTGCCCTGACCTTCGACAGCCTGCTCGCCCTGGCCCTTGCCCAGCGCCTCGCCGGCGCCTTGCATTTCCTGCTGCGCCTTGCCGAAGTTTTCGCCCGGTTCCATGCCGAGATCGCGAAGGCCCTGTTGCAATTCGCCGAGCTGCTTGCCGAGCGCATCCTGCTGCGCCCGCAGGTTTTTCAGCGCCTCGCGCAATTGTTCGGCGGTCATCTGGTCGCTCGGCTGCCCGCCCTGCTGGCCATTTTCGCCCTGTTGACCCTGCTGCCCCTCTTGCGGCGGCTGGCCGTTTTCGCCCATCTGCTGGTCTTCGTTTTCGCCGCCCTGCTGCGGGTCGCCGCGCTGCATGCGGTCGCGCAGCGCCTGATCCAGCTTGAAGGTCTCGTCCATGAGCTTTTGTTGCTGCTGCAGGATTTCGCCCAGCTTGTCGATCTGCTGGCGCATCTTGCTGCTTTGCTGCTGTCCCTGCTGGCCCTGACGCTGCGGGCGGCCCGCCTGCAGATTGTTCATCATGCGCTGCAGCTGCGAGAGCATTTCCTGCGCCGCGTCGCGATTGCCGGAACGGGCGAGGTTCTCGATCTGGTTCATCATGTTTTCCAGATCGCGCTGGCGCAATACGTTCTGTGCTTGGCTGTTCATGTTGGCCTGCGGCGCATTCTGCATGCGCTGCGCAAGCTCGCTCATGAACTGCTGCATGGCCTCGCGCAGTTCCTGCATCAGCTTGGCGATTTCCTCGTCGGACGCATTGCGCTGAAGCGCGTCGGAAAGCGCAGTCTGTGCATCGCGCAGGCGTCTTTCGGCCTGCGAAAGATCGCCGTCCTCGATGCCGAGCGCGATCTCCCAGAGGTAATCGGCCGTGTCCTTCAGCATTTCCTCATTATAGGCGAGGCGCATGCGGGTCTGCGCCGATTGCAGCAGGAGATAATGCGTCGTGTTGGGAATGGTCTCTTCCGGGCGCAGGCCCACCGCCTCGTTATAGGCAATCGCCTTCGGCATCTGGCGCGTATCGAGCGAGAATATCTGCCGCTGCTCGGCAATGGAGGCTGCGAGCGGTTCGGAGAAATTGCGGCCTGGCAGCACCATTTCATGCGCGGGGCTGCGGCCGGTCTGGCCAGCGCCGTCAGTCGCCACAAGCGTGATGCGCACGCGTTTTCCCGCCATCGGATGTTCGGTCAGGTTGCGGCTGGTCAGGCCCTTGATCTCGCGATTGTTCTGCCGCGGCAGATCGAGCTTGAATTCCGGTGGCGGATAAAGCGCGGTCGCACCTTCCGCAACGCCAATCGGCTCGATGATGGCATGGGCTTCCTTCAGCCCATAATCGTCCTTGGCGGTAAAGCCTATTTCCAGCGCGCCATTGACGGCGCGTCGCGGCATGTTGTCGAAGGCGATGCTGGGCGGCTGGTCGGGGATGACGTTGAACACCCATTGTTCGCCATTCGCGGTAATCATGCCGCTTTCGGTAACATCCATGGCGAAGGTGCGCGGCGCGACGGGCTGATCCGCCGAACCAACCGGCGCTTGAACGGCGATATCGCCGCTTGCGCTATCGGCACGCGCCGCTTCCGGCGAAAGCTTTTGCAGCGCGCCTGCCATTTCCGGTTCGAACGTCACCTCCTCGCCGCCATCGCCGCCGGTCATGCGGATCGTCAGCCTGGAGGATTGCGGCACGGAAACCGTATCGCGGTTGGTTGCATCGCGTCCGGTCAGGAAAATCGGTGCGCGGCCGGTATAGGATGGCGGCGTGACCCAGGCATCGAGACGGATATCGGGATTGAGCGGACCGACGGCCGGCTGGCTGCGGAAGGCATCGGCAATCGTGCCCGCGCCGTTGGAATAGGAAAAACCGAAGGCGGCTGCCAGAAGAAGGGCGGGAACGGCGCGCAACGCCAGGCGGTCATAACGGGCGATATCGGGTTTCGGCAGGCCGGCATTCAGTGCGGCGATGCGCTCCGCCATGCGGATCTGGTGTTCTTTCCACAGCGTTCGGGAAAAGGGCGTATCGAAGGCCGGTTCGTCCTCCTGCACGCCAACCGGCTGGTGTGCGAGACCGTTGCGGTCTTCAAGCAGGCGGGATGCATCGTGGTCCGTCGGCCATTTTAGCCGCAGGATTGGCAGGAGAGTGGCGATGAAGGAGAAGACGAGCACGAAGACAACGCCGAGCCGCAGGAAATCCGGCATCTGCCGGTAGAGGCCGAACCAGCCAAGCGCCAGAAACACGGCGGCGATGGAGAGCGGCCAGAGCGTTTTCGGCGCAATTTTTTCCGAAAGCAGGACGATTTTCGCGAAGAAGCGCTTGGCGGCAACCCGGCGGGCAAGGTCCGGCCGCTGCGCGAATGCGCCGGTCGGGCGCTTTCTGCCTGTCCTGTCCTCTCCGGCTGTGGTCATCAATCCGTTCTCCCGGTTCTGGCCACGTCGAACGCCATTCCCGGAACGGCGCGCTGTTTATATCACGGGAGCAAGGATAACATTCTTTGTGGCGAAGACGAGGGCGCCCAGGCCCTCACCCCCATTTTTTAGGCAGCTTCGCTTGATTGTGATCGGCGAACCGGTGCTGCAAGCGAGATCAATCGAGCCAGGCGGGCACGGAATCGAGCGCGATCAGCTCTTCATAGGTGCCGCGCGGACGGATGACGTGGAACTGGTCATCCTTCACCAGCACTTCCGGCACCAGCAGGCGCGAGTTGTAGGTGCCGGCCTGCACCGCGCCATAAGCACCTGCGGAACTGACGGCGATCAGATCGCCCGGCTGTGGTGCGGCCATCTCCCGGTCCAGCGCCAGATAATCGCCGGTCTCGCAAACCGGGCCGACGATATCGGCCTTGATGCGCGGCGTATTCTCTGCCGGCTGCACCACAGGGCGGATGCCGTGATAGGCCTCATAAAGCGTCGGGCGGATGAGGTCGTTCATCGCGCCGTCGACGATCACGAAGGTCTTTTCGCCGCCGTCCTTCACATAGATCACTTCCGTCACCAGAATGCCGGCATTGCCGACGATCAGGCGGCCCGGCTCGGTCACGATCTTGCAGTTGAGGCTCTTCAGCTCGTTCTTGACGATATGGGCATAGGCATCCGGCAGCGGCGGCGGATTATTGTCATCGCGATAGGGAATGCCGAGACCGCCGCCAATATCGACGTGGCTGATCGTGTGGCCGTCGGTGCGCAGCGCCTCGACAAGTTCGCGCAGCAGCCGGAAGGCATCCTCGAAAGGCTGCAATTCGGTGATCTGGCTGCCGATATGCATGTCGATGCCGGTGACTTCGATGCCGGGCAGGGTGGCGGCATGGGCATAGACCGCCCGCGCCCGTTCATAGGAAATGCCGAACTTGTTCTCTTTCTTGCCGGTGGAAATCTTGGCGTGGGTGCGCGCATCCACATCCGGATTGATGCGGAAGGAGACATGCGCCCGCTTGCCCGCTTTCATGGCGCGCAGGTTGAGGACTTCCAGTTCCGGCTCGGATTCGATGTTGAAACAGTAGATGCCGGCTTCCAGCGCATAATCCATTTCCGCCACCGTCTTGCCGACGCCGGAAAACATGATGCGGCTTGCCGGAACGCCGGCTGCGAGTGCACGGCGCAATTCGCCGCCCGAGACGACGTCGATGCCGGCGCCGAGCTTTGCCAGCGTCTTCAAAACGGCCTGGTTGGAATTGGCCTTCATGGCGTAACAGACCATGGCGTCCACATCGGCAAAGGCGCTGGAAAACACCTTGTAGTGGCGCTCCAGCGTCGCAGTTGAATAGACGTAGAATGGCGTACCGACCGCCTTGGCGATCTCAGGCACGGGCACGTTTTCGGCGTGCAGCACGCCGTCGATATAGCCAAAATGGTTCACAGGCTTTTATCCGTCAGAGAAGCTTGTCGAGAATGAACGGCCGTTCCGCTGTCGCCGGCTTCGTCTCCGTTCCGTCGGCATTGCGCTTGTTGCGCATTTCGACCGGCGTGCTCGGCGGGTCGATGTCGCCCTTACGCCCGCAGGCGCTGAGAGCAAGGCTGACGGCGAGCGTCATGCCGATGGGAACGATGAGTTTACGCGCGGTTTTTGAAAGCATGAGCCTGTCCAAAGGAAATATGTGCCTCTCTGATAACGAAAAACAGGGCGCTTGTGCACCCTGTTTCTTGTGATCGCAGCGTAACGCGATTTTATCAGTTGCGTCCGCGCCACCAGGCGATCTGCTTCTTCACTTCCGAAGGGGCCGTGCCGCCGAAGCTCACGCGGCTGGCGACCGATGCCTCGACGGACAGAACGTCGAAAACACCCTTGGTGATGCCGGGGTGGATGGCCTGCAATTCCTCAAGCGAAAGATCGGCGAGATCGCAGCCCTTCTTTTCCGCCAGCGCCACGGCATTGCCGGTCACATGGTGGGCATCACGGAAGGGCAGGCCCGCTTCGCGCACCAGCCAGTCGGCAAGATCGGTGGCGGTGGAATAGCCCGAACCGGCGGCGGCGCGCATGCGGTCCTTGCGCACTTCAAGGTCGCGGATCATGCCGGTCATGGCGGCAATCGCCAGTTCCAGGCTCTCGGCGGCGTCGAAAACCTGTTCCTTGTCTTCCTGCATGTCCTTGGAATAGGCGAGCGGCAGGCCCTTCATGACCGTCAGGAGGGCGATCAGCGAGCCGTTGATGCGGCCGGTCTTGGCGCGTACCAGTTCGGCGGCGTCGGGGTTCTTCTTCTGCGGCATGATCGAGGAGCCGGTGGAGAAGGCATCCGACAGGCGGATGAAGCCGAATTGCGGCGTCGACCAGATGACGATTTCTTCGGCGAGGCGCGACAGATGCGTGGCGCAGATTGAGGCGATCGACAGGAATTCCAGCGCGAAATCGCGGTCGGAGACGGTGTCGATGGAATTGCGGGTAGGCTCGCGGAAACCGAGCGCCTTGGCCGTCATATGACGGTCGATGGGATAACCGGTGCCGGCAAGGGCAGCCGCGCCGATCGGGCTTTCGTCCATATGTTCGATGGCGTGGCGCACGCGGGCGCGGTCACGGCCGAACATTTCCACATAGGCCATGCAATGATGGCCGAAGGTGACGGGCTGGGCGGTTTGCAGATGGGTGAAGCCCGGCATCACCGTGTCGGCATTTTCTTCGGCGCGATCGAGGAAGGCGGCGATGAGGGCGGTCAGCATACCCTCGGTCTTCTGCAGTTCTTCCTTGACCCACAGGCGGAAATCAAGCGCCACCTGGTCGTTGCGCGAGCGGGCGGTGTGCAGGCGACCAGCGGCGGGGCCGATCAGCGTTGCAAGCCGCGCCTCGATGTTCATGTGAATGTCTTCGAGCTTGCGCGAGAATTCGAAGCTGCCGGCTTTGATCTCTGACAGGATCGTGTTCAGGCCGTGAGTGATCTTGTCTTTATCTTCCTGCGAAATAATGCCTTTTTCCGCCAGCATGGCGGCATGCGCCATAGAGCCGCGGATATCCTGGGCGTAAAGCTTCTTGTCGAAGCCGATGGAGGCATTTATCTCTTCCATGATCGCAGATGGCCCGGAAGCGAAACGCCCGCCCCACATCTGGTTGGAGGATTTCTGATCTGTGCCGTCAGCCATGTTCGCAGTGCCCTGGAGTATTCGATGACAGAAAAAAGGCCGTTCAGGCTTCCTTCCGCCAAGTTGGTTGCAATTGCTGCCGTTGCCGGTGTCTTAAGCGGCGCGGGCGCGGTCTGGTTCAGGCATATTGGGTCTGAGAGCCCGGTTCAAGGGGCAGCGGTGACTGACGCCGGTTTATGTGAGGGGGCGGCGAACCGCATCGCCTCGCTGAAGCCGTTTCTGAAGGGGCAGGTGGCGGCCATGTCGGCCACGGACACGCCGCGTATCATTCCTCTCTCCTTCAAGGGGCCGCAGGCGCAGGACATGACGCTTGCCGATCTCAAGGGCAAGGCGGTTCTTCTCAACCTCTGGGCCACATGGTGCGTACCCTGTCGCGAAGAGATGCCGGCGCTGAACGCGCTTGAAAAGGAAAAGGGCGGTAACGCTTTCGAGGTCGTGGCCGTCAATATCGATACCGGCGCGGATGAAAAACCGAAAGCCTTCATGGATGAATACAAGATCGATGCCCTGAAGCACTACCGCGACAGTTCCATGGGCGTCTTCAACGTTCTGAAAAAGGAAGGTCTCGCTTTCGGCCTGCCGGCAACCCTGCTGCTGGATGAAAACGGCTGCCTGCTTGCGGCCATGAACGGCCCGGCGGCGTGGGACAGCGAGGATGCCAAGGCGCTGGTGACAGCCGCGACTGGAAAATGATGCCGGCGGCTGGATATTGAGGGCTGTGGGCCCGCAACCGCCTTCAAAGCGGGGCCTTTCCAGCGGACGGGCATGTACAGACAAGCCCGTGCCCGCCTCGTATAATGATCCTCGCTTCCGCCATGAAGGGGTGCCGATATGGAGTTGCTTATTCCCCGGCTTGGTCTTGCCCTCGCCATCGGCCTGCTTGTCGGTCTTGAGCGCGGCTGGCGGGAACGCGATGCGCCGGCGGGCAGCCGTACCGCCGGGATCAGGACCTATGGCATTGCCGGTCTGCTGGGTGGCGTCTTCGGCATATTGGCCGCCGAGCAGAACGGTGCCTTCGCCTTCGCGGCCGGTTTTCTGGGTTTCGCATTCAGTTTTTCATGGTTCAAGCTGCGCGAGGCGCGCCACGACAATGATTTCAGTGTCACTGGCGTGGTGGCGGCGCTCTGCGTCTTTGCCCTCGGCGGGCTTGCGGTAACGGCGCAATATCAGGCGGCGGCGGCTGGTGGTGCTGCCCTTGCGGCATTGCTCGCTGGCAGGGAAGTCCTCCACCGCCTGCTGAAACGGCTGACATGGATCGAACTGCGCTCCGCGCTGGTGCTTGCGGTGATGACCGCCGTCGGTCTGTCGATCCTTCCGAACCGGACAATCGATCCGTGGGGTGGCTTCAACCCTTGGGAAATATGGCTGTTCACCGTGCTCAGCGCCACGATTTCCTATTGCGGTTATATTGCCGTGCGCCTCCTCGGCTCAACCCGTGGCCTGCTGGTGACCGGGCTGGCGGGAGCCCTCGTTTCATCGACCGCCGTAACCGCCAGCTTTGGGCAGAAGGCGAAAAGCGGTGAAAACGTGTGGCCTCTCGCCGGTGTAGCGGCGCTGGCCGCGGCCGTATCGCTGCTCCGGGTCCTCGTTATCGTTCTTGCCCTTTCGCTGACGACATTTTCCCTTATCGCACCGGCAGTACTGGCCGCTGCACTTGTTCTCGGGTTGAGCGGCGCTGGCCTGATAAGGCTGCAGGACACGCAGTCCGGACAGGAAATCGACGCAAAGAACCCGTTCGAACTGGTGCCGCTTGCCATTTTCGCCGCCCTCTTTGCCGCGACGAGAACGCTGAATGCCGTTCTTCTCGTCTGGATCGGCACGGGCGGCTTCATCGCCCTCACGGCCTTGTCGGCCATATTCGATGCCGACGTCGCCGTTCTCAGTGCGTTGCGAACCAGCGCACAGAATCTGTCGCCGGATATCGTGGCGAGCGCGATCCTCGCTGCACTCGCCGCCAACGCGGTAGGGCGCGTATTCGTCGCCGCCGTTTCCGGAACGCTCGTTTATTGCGGGTTGCTCACGGCTGCATCCGTCGTCGCCGCCGGCGTCGGAGCGATCATTTACCTGCTCGTTGCCTGAGGGTTCAGGTGAAGGGGATCAGCGCGTCGGAACCGGCGTTTCTCCGCGATAGTCGTAGAATCCGCGGCCGGATTTGCGGCCGAGCCAGCCGGCCTCGACATATTTGACCAGCAGCGGGCAGGGGCGATACTTGCTGTCGGAGAGGCCGTCATGCAGCACCTGCATGATCGACAAACAGGTGTCGAGACCGATGAAATCGGCAAGCTGCAGCGGTCCCATCGGGTGGTTGGCGCCGAGCCGCATGGCGGTGTCGATGGCTTCCACCGAGCCGACGCCTTCATAAAGCGTATAGATCGCCTCGTTGATCATCGGCAGCAGGATGCGGTTGACGATGAAGGCCGGGAAATCCTCGGCAACGGTGATCGCCTTTTCCAGCGTCCGCACATAATCCTTCGCCGCGTCGAAGGTCTTTTCATTGGTGGCGATGCCGCGCACCAGTTCCACCAGCTTCATGACCGGCACCGGATTCATGAAATGGATGCCCATGAACTGTTCGGGACGGTCGGTGGCGGATGCAAGCCGGGTGATGGAGAGCGACGACGTATTGGTAGCGAGCAGCGCCTCGGGCTTCAGGATCGGGCAGACCTGCGCATAAATCTTGCGCTTGATCTCCTCGTTTTCCGTTGCGGCCTCGATGACGAGGTCCATGGCCGCCAGATCGTTGATGTCGGTCGAACCGCTGATCAGCGCCAGCGCCTGCTTGCGGGCGTCGTCGGAAAGCTTGCCGTTGGTGACCTGGCGGGCGAGATTGCCGTTGATCGTGGCAAGACCGGCCTCGATGCCCTCCTTGGAAAGATCGTAGATATGGACCTTGTAGCCGGCGATGGCGGAGACATGCGCAATGCCGCATCCCATTTGACCGGCTCCAATGACACCGATGTTCTTAAAGGGGGCGGTCATAGGCTGGTCTCCTCTCAGGGATTTTGTCTGCGTTATTGCCGGCGATGTTACGCATATCGCCGAAAAAGAGAAGGCGGCGCGTTTAAAAAACGCGCCGCCTTCAATTTATGCTTAAATTACAGCGATTTTTCGAGTTCGGGCAGCGCCTCGAAGAGATCTGCGACGAGGCCGTAGTCGGCCACCTGGAAGATCGGCGCTTCCTCGTCCTTGTTGATGGCGACGATGACCTTCGAATCCTTCATGCCGGCCAGATGCTGGATGGCGCCCGAGATGCCTGCGGCGATGTAAAGCTGCGGCGCAACCACCTTGCCGGTCTGGCCCACCTGCCAGTCGTTCGGCGCATAACCGGCATCGACGGCCGCACGGCTGGCGCCGACGGCGGCACCCAGCTTGTCCGCGACGGGAAGGATGACTTCCTTGAACTTCTCCGACGAACCGAGCGCGCGGCCACCCGAGATGATGATCTTGGCGGATGTCAGTTCCGGACGGTCGGACGACGCCAGGGCATCGGAAACGAAGCTGGAAAGGCCCGGGTTTGCGGCCGCGCCGATGGTTTCGACTGCTGCCGAACCGCCTTCGGCTGCGGCTGCAAAGGCGGTCGGACGCACGGTGATGACCTTCTTCGCATCGGTCGCCTGCACCGTCTGGATGGCGTTGCCGGCATAGATGGGTCGCTTGAAGGTATCAGCGCTGACGACCTCGATGATTTCCGAGACCTGCGCCACATCGAGAAGGGCCGCAACGCGCGGCGTCACGTTCTTGGCCGAGGCGGTCGCCGGGGCGATGATGACGTCATAGGAAGGCGCGAGCGAGACGATCAGCGCCGCCAGCGGCTCTGCCAGCGCATTGGCATAGGAGGCGTCGTCGGCGAGCAGCACCTTGGATACGCCGGAGAGTTTCGCTGCTGCGTCAGCTGCACCCTTTGCACCGGAACCGGCGACCAGCACATGGACATCGCCGCCGATCTGGGTTGCCGCCGTCAGCGTTTTGCCCGTCAGGTCGGAAAGGGTTGCGTTGTCGTGTTCTGCCAGAAGAAGAATGGCCATGAGAATATCTCCCTTTTCCGAAACCTTAGAGGACGCCGTCGGCTTTGAGCTTTTCGACCAGCTCGGCAACCGAGCCGACCTTGATGCCGGCCTTGCGGCCTGCCGGCTCTTCGGTCTTCAGCACCTTCAGGCGCGGTGAAACGTCGACGCCGAAATCGGCCGGAGCCTTCTTGTCGAGCGGCTTCTTCTTCGCCTTCATGATGTTCGGCAGCGACGCATAACGCGGCTCGTTGAGACGAAGATCGGTGGTGACCACGGCGGGAAGCTTCAGCTCGACCGTCTGCAGACCGCCATCGACTTCACGGGTGACTGCGACCTTGCCGTCGGACGGTACGACCTTGGAGGCGAAGGTGCCCTGACCCCAGCCGAGAAGGGCGGCCAGCATCTGGCCGGTCTGGTTCGAATCGTCGTCGATTGCCTGTTTGCCGACGATCACGAGGCCGGGTTGTTCGGCTTCCGCCACGCCCTTCAAAAGCTTGGCGACGGCCAGCGGCTCGACCGTCTCGTCGGTCTCGATCAGGATGGCGCGGTCCGCACCCATGGCGAGCGCGGTGCGCAGAGTTTCTTCCGCCTTGGCCGGGCCGATGGAGACCACCACAACCTCTTCGGCCTTACCGGCTTCCTTCAGGCGCAACGCCTCTTCCACCGAGATTTCGTCGAACGGGTTCATCGACATCTTAACATTGGCCAGCTCAACGCCTGAACCATCCGACTTCACGCGGATCTTCACGTTGTAATCGACGACTCGTTTGACGGGGACAAGAATCTTCATCGGCGGCTTTCCTCAAACTCCTGTCCGCTTTGGCCAGTTGACCGCGCGGACCTCCAAAAACAGGTTGGCGACATGGATAAGCATTTTTCCCGCAATTACAACGGAGCAATCTTCATTATCGCATGCACGCAAGGCATATCTTACGTTGACGTTCACGTAAATACTCTATCTCTTTCGCAAGAGCTCATCTGCTCCCGTCATAGCCCCGTTCGATTTGCGACAACCCCGCCGTTTGCGACGGATTCTTGAACTGTGCCGCCCTCGGCGGAACAATGGTGCGGTCAAACAGGGGAACGCCCCGCCTGCGCATGAAAATCACCATGACTGTGCCCGCCATGATGCCACCCACATGCGCGCCCCAGGAAACGTTTTCCTCGAGCCCGAGCGCCAGCATCAGGAACTGCTGGCCGATCCACAGCGCCAGCGGAATGAAGGCGGGCAAAGGAAGCGGAATGCGCATGAGAACCAGCACCCAGACGCGCACCCTGGGATGCAGCAGGAAATAGGCCGCGACGACGCCGGAAACCGCACCCGAAGCGCCGATCAGCGGTCCCTCCGAGGTGGGGGCGACGAAACCGTGAAACAGCGCGCCGGCGATGGCGCAGGCGATATAGAAGATCAGGAAACGCAAATGGCCGAGCGCATCCTCGACATTGTCGCCGAAGACCCAGAGAAACAGCATGTTGCCGGCCAGATGCCAGAAATCGAGATGCAGGAAAGCATAGGTGACAACGGTCAGGTCATCGGGCACGACCTGCAGGGCGGGTTCCAGATAGGCGTAATCGAACACCACCGCCGGAATGAAACCGAGGCCGAGGGCTGCCGCATTGGCCTCAGTATCGCTGGCAAGCACCCCGGTAAACAGCCAGACCAGCACATTGACCACGATCAGGCCGATGGTGACATATTGCAGCCGGATATGTTTGAGGGAATTCGCATCGTGCAGCGGTATGAACATCGAACGCCCTTTGGTTGCGTCATTGAAACGCTTTAGCGGTTCTTGCCGGGAACCCACAATATATCGGCCTTGCCCGCATCATTTGCGAAACGGGCGGCGACGAACAGGAAGTCGGAGAGACGGTTGGCATATTTCAGCGCCGCCGGGCTGACGATCTCATTCTCAGTGACGGAAAGTTCCACCATCAGTCTTTCCGCGCGCCGGCAGACGGTGCGCGCCATATGCAGGCTGGCCGCCGCAGCACTGCCGCCCGGCAGCACGAAAGAGGTCAGCGGTTCAAGGACGGCATTGAGATCGTCGATTTCGTTTTCCAGCCGCGTGACCTGGCTTTCGACGATGCGCAGCGGCTCGTAGGAAAGCGGTTCGCCGCTTTCCGGCGTGGCGAGATCGGCGCCGAGATCGAAAAGATCGTTCTGAATACGGAAGAGCATCGCATCCAGCTTTTCCATCTCGCCCGTATGCAGCCGCGCGACGCCGATGGCCGAATTGGTTTCGTCCACCGTGCCATAGGCCTCGACGCGAAGATCGTGCTTCAGGCGGCGCGTGCCAGAAACCAGCGCCGTGGTGCCCTTGTCGCCGGTACGGGTGTAGATCTTGTTCAGCCTCACCATGTCAGCGGCCGCCGCCGGTGAGCCAGAGGGTGAACATGATCAGCACAATCGCCACAGCCTGCAAAAGCAGGCGAAGTTGCATCAGCTTGTTGGAGCGGTTGGCGTCCTGCCCCTTCAGCATGTTGAAGAGGCCGCGTATCAGCACGATGACGACGAGGCCCATGACGATAAGGGCGAGAACGGTGGTGAAGCCGGACATGCGGTATTACTCCTCCTCAATCGAATCTGCGCAGCAGACGATAGAAAAGTCCGGCAGGCAAGAGCCGTTTCAGCACAAGCCCCTGTTTGGCCGGCACGGTAACGGGATAATGCGGTTTCGGCCTTTTGGCGGTCAGGGCATGTTTCAACACGGCATAAACGGCGTCCGGGCCGAGCTTGTGGCGGTTGACGGGGCCGGAACCATCCATGCGCGCCAGCTGGCGTTTATATTCCGCCGCATGGGCCGAATTTTCGAGATCGATGTGCTCGTTGATATGGGCAAGCGCCGTCGCGGTGAATTTGGAGGTGATCGGCCCCGGTTCGATCAGGCTGACATGGATGCCGCTGCCCTGAAGCTCCATGCGCAGCGTGACGCCCAGCCCCTCGAGGGCGAATTTCGAGGCGGTGTAAGCGCCGCGATAACGGTAGGGAACGAGACCGAGGATGGAGGAGCAATGCACGATGCGCCCCGCACCCCGGGCGCGCATGAAGGGAATGACCCGCCGCGTCAGATCGTGCCAGCCGAAGACATTGGTTTCGAACTGCGCCCGCAACGCTTCGACAGGCAAATCCTCCACCGCGCCCGGCTGACCATAGGCGCCGTTGTTGAACAGCGCATCGATGCGGCCGCCGGTCCGGGCTGCGACGGTGTCCACCAGCGCGGCGATGGTTTCCGGCTTGGTATAGTCCATGATCAGGGTCTCGATGCCCTGGTTTTCAAGCGCCGCCATGTCGGCGATGCGGCGCACGGTGGCGAAAACCCGCCAGCCGTCCCGGTGGAGCGCGCCGGCGCAATGGGCGCCGATGCCCGAGGAACATCCGGTGATGATGATGACGGGTTTTTCAGACATGTGCCGCTCCGGGAAACCGACTGTTGCTCTGGCCCGATTGCCCGGCCCGTTAAAATCCTATCGCGCGAAATCCGTGCCCTTCTGGAACCGAAAGACCAGCTTGCGCGCTGTACAAAGCGAAGCTGATTTCCCATATTCGGCTCGAAGTTACAAATGAAATGCCGATGAATGGAGGTGACATGGTTGCCGCAGTGCGCCTGGCAGGCAAGGTTGCCTTCGATGCCTATTCCCATTTCGCCGAGGATGACGGCTGGGCGATGGCGAGCCATATGGCGCTGTCCATCCTGCTGGCCCTGTTTCCGTTCCTGATCTTCGGCACGGCTCTCGCCGGTTTTCTGGGGGCCGACCAGTTTTCCGAAACGGCGGTGCATCTGATTTTCGACACCTGGCCGGAGGCGATTGCCGGGCCGCTGGCGGCGCAGGTGCAGCAGGTGCTGACGATTCCGCGCGGCGGGCTGCTGACGATTTCGGTGCTGGCGGCCGCCTATTTTGCGTCCAATGGTGTGGAGGCGCTGCGCATTTCATTGAACCGTGCCTATCGTGTCACCGAAACGCGCTGGTGGTATGTCACCCGCCTGCTCAGCCTGCTTTATGTGCTGATCGCCGTCGTGGTCTTTGCCGGCATCAGCATCGTGCTGGTTGCCGTGCCGGTCGCCACATCTTTTGCCGAGCAGCGGTTCCCGTGGCTGACGGATGTGCTGAACACCATCTCCAGCCTCGGTCTTTACGGCACCATCGTGGTGCTGACGGCGGGGCTGGTGGCGGCGCATCTGTGGCTTCCGGCCGGCAAGCGCCGCATCTGGGATGTCTGGCCTGGCATTCTCCTGACCATGATCTTCTGGGTCATCGGGGCCGCGATCTTCGCCTATTATCTCTCCACCTTCGCTAATTATGCCGCCACCTATGCCGGTCTCGCCTCGGTGATGGTGGTGCTGGTGTTTCTTTATATGGTCGGCGTCATCTTCATGCTGGGGGCTGAGGTGAATGCCGCGCTGATGAAATACAAGGTCCGGCAGATCATCCGCCGCAATATCGGCGGCAACAGCGCGCGTCGCGAGCAGGTTCTAGAGGAGCCCGACAAGCCGGCGGATATCTGAGGGCGCAGCACCTTCCGAACGAAGGGCGGAAAGCCCGGTGCTGCCTTCGCTTTTCGAGAGCTTGCGCCCGTCCGCGCCCAAGATCAGCCGGTGATGGTGATAGGCCGGTTGCGGCAGGTCCAGCAGGTGTTGCAACAGCCGGTGAATGGCGGTGGCGTGATAGAGATCCATGCCGCGCACCACATGGGTTATGCCCTGCAGCGCATCGTCTACCACAACGGAAAGATGATAGCTCGAAGGCGCGTCGGAACGCGACAGCACCACATCGCCCCAAAACGCGGGCAGGGCCTCGATCTGCCCCGTCTCGCCATCGCCGCTTTCCTGCCAGAACAGGGAGCTACCGGCGGCGCGGATTGCTTTTCCCATGTCGAGCCGCCAGGCATGCGGACGGCCGGAGGCGAGCAGTGCATCCCGCTCCGCCTTTGGCCTCTCCCGGTCGATGGCTGGATAAAGCGGCGCGCCATCGGGATCGCGGGGCCAGATCCCGCCCTCCGCCTCGAAAGTACGAACGATTGCTCTGGTTTCTCCACGGCTCAGAAAAGCAGGGTAAGCAAGTCCTGCCTCGATCAGACTTTCCAGCGCCACACGGTACTCTTCGAAATGCTCCGATTGCCGCCGCGCAGGTTTTTCCCAGTCGAGACCCAGCCAGCCAAGATCGTCATAAATTGCCTGTTCCAGCTCCGGGGTGCAGCGTGTCTGGTCGATATCCTCGATGCGCAGCAGAAAGCGGCCGTCATTTTCCCGCGCCATATCGTGGTTCAGGAAGGCGGAAAGCGCGTGGCCGAGATGCAGCAGGCCATTGGGGCTTGGTGCGAAACGGTAAACCGGTTTTTGACGGAGAGGCGAAGGCATGGTTTCTTCTGCCATGTTTTAAAGCACCCCGCCAGCGGCTGGCGGCATATGGAATGACGGACATGAAAATCATTACCGGGATGGATGACATCAGCGAAGGGCTGGAGCATCTCGCCCAACTCGATCCGGCTCTCGGCCTCGTCATCGAAAAGGCCGGTCCGCTGGAACTGCGCATTCATGAGCCCGGCTTTTCCGGCCTTGCCCATATCGTCGTCTCGCAAATGGTGTCGCGCGCCAGCGCCAATGCCATATGGGTGCGTATCCTTGCCGGCACCGGCGGCGCGGTCACGGCGGAAAATTATCTCGGCGTACCCGAGGAATTGCGCGCCACTTTCGGCCTCTCGCGCGCCAAGGCGACGACGCTGGAAGGGCTGGCGCGCGCTGTCACGGAAGGGCAGATCGATCTTGACGGCGTGGTGCGCAAGGAAGGGCGCGTGGCCCTTTCCGAGCTGGTGGCGCTTCGCGGTATCGGCCCGTGGACGGCGGAGGTCTATCTGATGTTCTGCGGCGGGCACCCGGATATTTTTCCGGTCGGCGATGTGGCGCTGAGATCGGCGGTGGCTCATGCGCTAAGCCTGGAGGTCAGGCCGGAAGCGAAATGGCTGGCGGAGCGGGCAACAATCTGGTCGCCATGGCGCTCCGTGGCCGCGCGGCTTTTCTGGGGCTATTATGCCAACATCATGCGGCGCGCCATGGTGCCGCTGCCCTGAGCTTGGTCAAAAATCGGCTATACTATAGGGCAGGGCTCCGCGCGAAAGATGATCGAAATGCAGCTTGCGTTTCAGCGGCGGCACGGCGCGCTGCACGCAATCCACCCTCTCGCAGACCCGACAGGAAATGCCGATGGGTTTGAAGGAGGCCGCATTGCCGAGATCGAGCGTATCGGCATAAACGAAATTCTGCGCGTGTGAAATTTCACAGCCAAGCGCGATGGCATAACGCGGTCTTTCCGTGTTGAAACCGGCGCCGGCCTTTTCGATCTGCGTGGCGATGGAAAGGTAGCGCACGCCGTCAGGCGTTTCGGCCAGCTGCCGCACGATCCTGTCGGAGCTTTCGAAGGCTTGATGGATATTCCACAGCGGACAGGCCGCGCCGAAACGGGCAAATTGCAGCCGCGTGGCGCTGTGGCGTTTGGTGATGTTGCCGGCGCGGTCGATCTTGGCGAAAAAGATCGGCACGCCTTTCATGCCCGGGCGCTGCAAGGTGCTCAGCCGGTGGGCCACCTGCTCAAGGCTCGCGCCGAAACGAACGGCGAGAAGTTCGAGATCGTGGCGTAGCTCCTGCGCCGCCCGGTGAAATTGCCCATAGGGCAGGATGAGCGCTGCGGCGAAATAATTGTGCAGTCCGATACGACAGATTTCGGCCGCTTCCGTGTTGCGGAAACCGGCGCCGGCCAGCACCCTGTCCACCGTCGCGCCAGCGTGAAGCTGGGCGATCTGCAATGCAAGCTGAAAACAGCGGGTCGGCGCGGCCATGTAGGAGCTGAGGGCGAGCGTCTTGCCGGCAGGATCGAAGTGCCGGATCAGACCGCCCGCCGCCTCGGTTCGGGTGATATGGATGCCGTAACGGTCGCGCAGATGCGCGGCCAGAATGCCATAGGTCTCGCCGCCTTCTATCTCCAGTTCTTCCGCCAGCTCCTCGGCCAGAAGATCGATCTCGGCGACGTAATTGTCGACGAAGTGGAAGAAGTCACGCACCTCCTCATAGGGGGTTCTTTCCACCTGCGCTGTGCCGCGGCCCAGCCGGTCATCCAGCTGCACCAGCTGCTCGCTGTTCTGGCGATAGGCCTGATGGGCGCGCAGCAGCGCATGGGCAAAACCCGGCGCGTTCTGGGCAATCAGCTTCAACTCCTGAAGCCCCGGTTCGTAATTCAGGAACAGCGGGTCTTTCAGCGCCTCGCGCACGGCGGAAACCAGCCGGTCGCTTTCACCGGTCGCCAGTTCCGCCATGTCGAGCTGGAATTTTTCCACCAGCGTCACCAGAACGCTGGCCGAAACCGGGCGCTGGTTATTCTCGATCTGGTTCAGGTAGCTCGCGGAGATGCCCAGCCGTTCGGCGAATTGCGCCTGCGTGGCGCGGGCGTTTTCGCGAAGGCCGCGAACCTTGCGGCCGATGAAGAGTTTTTCCGTCGCCATGTTGCAACTTTGCAAAATTAAACATTGCAAATATTTATGGCACGCATACGCGCACGATCAAGGCTTCTTGGCGAATGTTTTCTGGGCTATTGATCGTGGCACAACGCATGGAGGAAACATGCCCGGCATTCTGGAGCAATTGGAAACGCGGCGCGCTGAGGCGCGGCTCGGCGGCGGCGTCAAGCGCATCGAGGCGCAGCATGGCAAGGGCAAGCTGACGGCGCGCGAGCGTATCGACGTGCTCCTGGATGAAGGTTCCTTCGAGGAATACGACATGTACGTCACCCACCGGGCGGTGGATTTCGGCATGGCGGAGCAGAAGGTGGCGGGTGACGGTGTCGTTACCGGCTGGGGCACCATCAATGGCCGTCAGGTCTATGTGTTTTCCCAGGATTTCACCGTTCTTGGCGGTTCGCTCTCGGAAACCCATGCCCAGAAAATCTGCAAGATCATGGATATGGCGGTGCGCAACGGCGCGCCGGTGATCGGCCTCAACGACAGCGGCGGCGCGCGTATTCAGGAAGGCGTGGCCTCGCTCGGCGGTTATGCCGATGTGTTCAAGCGCAATGTCATCGCCTCCGGCGTCGTGCCGCAAATTTCCGTCATCATGGGGCCTTGTGCGGGCGGTGCCGTCTATTCGCCGGCCATGACCGATTTCATTTTTATGGTGCGCGACACCTCCTACATGTTCGTCACCGGGCCGGATGTGGTCAAAACCGTGACCAACGAGATCGTTACGGCTGAGGAACTGGGCGGAGCCTCCACCCACACGAAAAAATCCTCCGTCGCCGATGGCGCTTATGAAAACGACATCGAAACGCTGGAACATGTGCGGCTGCTGTTCGATTTACTGCCGCTCAACAATCGCGAAAAGCCGCCGGTGCGCCCGTTCCACGATGATCCGGCGCGGCTGGAAGCACGTCTCGATACGCTGATCCCCGATAGTTCCAACAAGCCCTACGACATGAAGGAACTGATCCACGCACTGGCCGATGAAGGCGATTTCTTCGAGTTGCAGGAGGCTTTCGCCCGCAACATCATCACCGGCTTCATCCGTCTCGAAGGCCAGACGGTGGGCGTCGTGGCCAACCAGCCGATGGTGCTGGCCGGCTGCCTCGATATCGACAGTTCGCGCAAGGCGGCACGTTTCGTGCGCTTCTGCGATGCCTTCAACATTCCGCTGCTGACGCTGGTGGATGTGCCGGGCTTTCTGCCGGGTACGGCGCAGGAATATGGCGGCGTCATCAAGCACGGCGCGAAACTTCTCTTCGCCTATTCGGAGGCGACGGTGCCGATGGTGACGCTGATCACCCGCAAGGCCTATGGCGGCGCTTATGACGTGATGGCGTCCAAACATATCGGCGCGGACGTGAATTACGCCTGGCCGACGGCGGAAATTGCCGTGATGGGCGCGAAGGGGGCGGCGGAAATTCTCTATCGTTCCGAGCTTTCCGATCCGGAAAAGATCGCCGCGCGCACGAAGGAATATGAGGAGCGTTTCGCCAATCCCTTTGTGGCGGCGGAGCGCGGTTTTATCGATGAAGTCATCATGCCGCATTCCTCACGCCGCCGCATCGCCCGCGCCTTCGCGTCGCTGCGTAACAAGAGCGTGGAAACCCGCTGGAAGAAACACGACACCATTCCGCTCTGAGACTGGAAAAATGCTTCGGCCACCTTACTATATGTTTGTTCAGGCGCCCGGATGTCCGGATGTCCTCCCGAAACGCACAAGGACACATTTTCATGGCCGAAAATTCCTCCGCAGATAATTTCCCCGCCGGATATGAGGTGCCCAAGGTCTGGACCTGGGACAAGGGCAATGGCGGCCAGTTCGCCAATATCAACCGTCCGATTGCCGGTCCCACCCATGAAAAGGAACTGCCGGTCGGCAAGCACCCGCTGCAGCTTTATTCGCTGGCGACGCCGAATGGCCAGAAGGTCACCATCATGCTGGAAGAATTGCTGGCCGCCGGCCACAAGGGCGCAGACTATGATGCGTGGCTGATCAAGATCGGCGAAGGCGACCAGTTCGGTTCCGGTTTCGTCGGCGTCAATCCGAATTCCAAGATTCCGGCGCTGATGGATCACTCGACGCCTGAGCCGACGCGTGTTTTCGAAAGCGGCTCCATTCTCGTTTATCTCGCGGAAAAATTCGGCGCCTTCCTGCCGAAAGAGGGCAATGCGCGCACGCAGGCGCTGAACTGGCTGTTCTGGCAGATGGGCTCCGCCCCCTTCCTCGGCGGCGGTTTCGGCCATTTTTATGCCTATGCTCCGGTGAAGATCAAATACGCCATCGACCGCTACGCCATGGAAGTCAAACGCCAGCTCGACGTGCTGGACCGGCATCTGGCTGAAAACCGCTATCTGGCGGGTTCGGAATATACGATCGCCGACATGGCTGTCTGGCCGTGGTACGGCAAGATCGCGCTGGGTCAGGCCTATGGCGATGCCGGTGCTTTCCTTGAAGCCGACGGTTACAGACACGTCATGCGCTGGACGCTCGAAATCGGCGAACGTCCGGCGGTCAAGCGCGGTGTGATCGTCAACAAGACCTCGGGCGATCCGTCCGAACAATTGCATGAACGCCACGATGCTTCCGACTTCGAGACGAAGACGCAGGATAAGATCGGCAGGGCATAAGGAAAGATTAGAGCGCCAAAAGCGCTCTAACTATTTGAATTGGCGCATTTCCGGACGTAAAAGCAAGGCAGCTTTTACTGGAAATGTTCTGGAAGGACAAAAGATGGCGAACCTGCCCGAAATGACCAAACACAAGGGATTTCCCTCCGGCATGCCGAGCACGGGCGTCCAGTTCACCATCCGCCGCGCCAACCCCAAAGGGGTAACGCCTATCAAGATGATACCCCGCCGGGCGCGCAACGACACCAAGGAGCATCGCATCGATGCCGCCTTCCTGCACTCGCTCTGGCACCATTTCGGTGCCGAGCCTTTCGAGCGCGGCAATCTCGACGCCGCCCGCCTCAACCTGCTCTTCGGCCGTGAGGTCGTGCCGGCGGAGAAGAATTTCGATCCACTTTCCTATCAGGCGATGCTGGTGATTGACGAGCGCGTCGCACGGCAGAACTTCCCGGAATCCTTCGAGAATTTCTTCGAGATTTGAGGGCGGGCGGCGACATTTTTCCTGAGGGGGAGGAGGAGCATGATTGTCGACATACTCCATATGGACCTGCAATGGCTGCGACGCTGGCTGGGACAACGCCGCGGTGGCAACGCAGGCAGGGCATCCGGCAGTCGTGATCCGAAGCCAAAGATGACGCCGGAAGCCGCCCGGCTGGATCATCGGCAGATGTTGCGTTTCTTGGCGCTCAATGCGGCAGTTGGTGTGCTGATCGGTGTCTGCGTCGGTGCAGCTCTGATCTTTCTCGACATTGGCGGTTTGGGCGCGCGCATCGCCCGTGCGGCAAATCCGGTCGTGCCCGTGCTGCTGGTCGTCATGCCCATTGCATCCCTGTTCGGCGCGGCCGCCACTGCCTCGGCGATCCTGATGATGCCCTATGAAAAGAAATTCCGCGACGATGATGACGATGCGAGGGGAGAATAACCGCATGATCAAGAAAATCCTCATCGCCAATCGCGGCGAGATTGCCTGCCGGGTCATCAAGACCGCGAAGAAGATGGGCATCGCCACTGTCGCGGTCTATTCGGATGCGGATGCCAATGCGCTGCATGTAAGACAAGCGGATGAGGCCGTTCATATCGGCCCGGCCCCCTCATCGCAGTCCTATATCGTCATCGACAGGATTCTTGAGGCAATCGCGAAGACCGGGGCGGATGCTGTTCATCCCGGTTACGGCTTCCTGTCGGAAAATGCTGCCTTTGCCGAGGCGCTGGAAAAGGCGGGCGTCGTCTTCATCGGTCCGCCTGTTGGCGCCATCAAGGCCATGGGCGACAAGATCACCTCCAAGAAACTGGCCGCGAAAGCGGGCGTTTCCACCGTTCCCGGCCATATGGGGCTGATCGAGGATGCGGATGAGGCGGTGAGGATCGCATCGCAGATCGGTTATCCCGTCATGATCAAGGCGTCGGCCGGCGGCGGCGGCAAGGGCATGCGCATCGCCTTCAACGATGCCGAGGCGCGCGAGGGTTTCCAGTCCTCGAAAAACGAAGCGAAATCCTCCTTTGGCGATGACCGCATTTTCATCGAAAAATTCGTCACCCAGCCGCGCCATATTGAAATTCAGGTGCTGGGCGACAAGCACGGCAACACACTTTATCTGGGTGAGCGCGAATGCTCGATCCAGCGCCGCAACCAGAAGGTCATCGAGGAAGCGCCGTCGCCCTTTCTGGATGAAGCGACCCGCAAGGCCATGGGCGAGCAGGCCGTGGCGCTGGCGAGAGCGGTCGGTTACCACTCGGCCGGCACGGTGGAATTCATCGTCGATGGCGAGAGGAATTTCTACTTTCTGGAAATGAACACCCGCCTGCAGGTGGAGCATCCGGTAACGGAACTCATCACCGGCATCGATCTGGTCGAACAGATGATCCGTGTAGCGTCAGGAGAAAATCTCTCCTTCGGACAGGCGGATGTGAAGCTGAATGGCTGGGCCATCGAAAGCCGGCTTTATGCAGAAGATCCCTATCGCAACTTCCTGCCCTCCATCGGCCGGCTGACGCGATATCGCCCGCCGCAGGAAGGTGCGCAGGAGAACGGCACCGTCATCCGCAACGATACCGGCGTTTTCGAAGGCGGCGAAATCTCGATGTATTACGATCCGATGATCGCCAAGCTGTGCGCTCTGGGCAAGGATCGTGAAACCGCCATCGATGCCATGGGGCAGGCGCTGGATCGTTTCGAGGTGGAGGGCATCGGCCACAATCTGCCCTTCCTGTCGGCCGTCATGCAGCATGAGCGTTTCCGCGCCGGCCGCCTGACGACGGGTTTTATCGCGGAAGAGTTTCCGGAAGGATTTTCCGGCGTGGAACCGGATGAGGCTACGGCGCGTCAGCTTTCCGCCATCGCCGCCATCATCCATCAGCGGCTGCAGAGCCGCGCGGTCGAAATTTCCGGCACCATCGGCAATCACCGCCGCATTGTCGGTCAGGACTGGGTGGTGTCGTTTGGCGCATCCCGCCACAGGGTTAGCGTTGAAACCGGCACGGATGGTACGGCGGTCCGTTTTGAAGACGGGGCAGCGCTTAGCGTCGATACCGGCTGGCTTCCCGGCCAGAGCCTTGGCCTCTTCACGGTAGCGGGGGAGGTTATCGCCGCCAAGGTCGATCTTGCCGGGGCGGCGATCTGCCTGCGCTGGCGCGGCATGGATATTCGCGCCCATGTGCGCAGCCCGCGTGTGGCGGAACTGGCGCTGCTGATGCCGGAAAAATTGCCGCCGGATACATCGAAATTGCTGCTCTGCCCCATGCCGGGCGTCATCACCGGCATTTCCGTGGGGGAGGGCGATGAGGTGGAGGCCGGGCAGGCGCTGGCGACGGTGGAAGCCATGAAGATGGAAAACATTCTGCGCGCGGAAAAACGCGGCCGCGTTGCCAGAGTGGCGGCAAAACCGGGCGATAGCCTCGCGGTGGATGAAGTCATCCTAGAATTCGAGTGATGGCCGCTGCCGTTTTTCCGGAACGCATGTGGGCCGGAGCGGTTTACGGGGTCGGACCTGCGGGCGGATCGTTCGATTTTCGTCACGATCACCGGCCACAGTGCTAAAATGAAATGCAGAAGGGGAGAGATGCATGTCGGGTGAAAAAACGGTGCGGGATTGGCTGCAGCTTGCCGAAAAAGAGCTGAAGCGTTCACCGGAAACGCTCGTCTGGCACACGCCCGAGGGCATCAAGGTCAAGCCGCTCTATACGGTTGACGATCTGCAAAAGATTTCCCATCTCGACAGCCTGCCGGGCTTTGCCCCTTTCACGCGCGGCCCGCGTGCCACCATGTATGCCGGGCGGCCCTGGACCATCCGCCAATATGCCGGTTTTTCCACGGCCGAAGCCTCGAACGCCTTTTACCGCAAGGCGCTGGCCGCCGGTCAGCAGGGTGTTTCGGTTGCCTTCGATCTCGCCACCCACCGCGGTTATGACAGCGATCATCCGCGTGTAGAGGGCGATGTCGGTAAGGCGGGTGTGGCGATCGACAGCGTCGAGGACATGAAAATCCTGTTCGACGGCATTCCGCTCGAAAAAGTCTCGGTGTCGATGACCATGAACGGCGCGGTCATTCCGGTGCTCGCCAGTTTCATCGTTGCGGGGGAAGAGCAGGGTGTGCCCCGCGCCGCCCTTTCCGGCACCATTCAGAACGATATCCTCAAGGAGTTCATGGTCCGAAATACCTATATCTATCCGCCGGAACCCTCGATGCGGATCATTGCCGATATCATCGAATATACGGCGAAGGAGATGCCGAAATTCAACTCCATCTCCATATCCGGCTATCACATGCAGGAAGCGGGCGCGACGCTGGTGCAGGAACTGGCCTTCACGCTGGCGGATGGCCGCGAATATGTGCGGGCGGCGCTGGCCAAGGGGCTGAATGTCGATGACTTCGCCGGCCGCCTGTCGTTCTTTTTCGCCATCGGCATGAATTTCTTCATGGAGGCTGCCAAGCTGCGCGCCGCGCGCCTGCTCTGGTCGCGCATCATGGAGGAGTTCAAGCCGCAAAAAGCGTCGTCGCTGATGCTGCGCACCCATTGCCAGACGTCCGGAGTCTCGCTTCAGGAGCAGGACCCCTATAACAACATCGTCCGCACCGCCTTTGAAGCCATGTCCGCCGTGCTGGGCGGCACGCAGTCGCTGCACACAAATTCCTTCGATGAGGCGATTGCCCTGCCGACGGAGTTTTCCGCCCGCATCGCCCGCAATACCCAGCTTATCCTCCAGCATGAAACCGGCGTCACCAAGGTCGTCGATCCGCTGGCCGGCTCCTATTATGTCGAAAGCCTGACGGACGAACTGGCAGAGAAGGCCTGGGCGCTGATCGAGGAGGTGGAAGCGCTTGGCGGCATGACAAAAGCCGTGGCGGAAGGCCTGCCGAAACGGCTGATCGAAGAGGCGGCGACGCGCCGCCAGGCGGCGGTGGACAAGGGCGAGGAGGTCATCGTCGGCGTCAACCGTTACCGTCTCGAAAATGAAGAGGATATCGATGTTCTCGATATCGACAACGCCGCCGTGCGTGCCGCGCAAATCCGCCGCATCGAAGAGACGCGCCGTCGCCGCGATGGCAAGGACGTGACCGCTGCTTTGGCCGCACTTTCTCAAGTCGCCCGCAGCGGCAAGGGCAATATTCTCGAAGCCGCGGTTGTCGCCGCCCGCGCCCGTGCCACGGTGGGAGAGATTTCCGATGCGCTGCGTGCGGCCTTCGGCGACCATGCCGCCGTGCCGGAGGTGGTGAGCGATATCTACGGCGAGGCCTATAAGGACGAGCCGGAACTTGCCACGCTCGCCGCCCGGCTTTCCGGTGTGGCTGAGAGGATCGGCACCAAGCCGCGCATCATGGTCGCCAAGCTCGGGCAGGATGGGCATGATCGTGGCGCGAAGGTCATTGCCTCCGCCTTTGGCGATATCGGTTTCGATGTGCTGGCCGGCCCCCTGTTTCAGACACCCGTTGAAGCGGCCGATCTCGCCGTTCAGAACAGGGTGCATGTGGTCGGCATGTCGTCGCTCGCCGCCGGTCACAAGACGCTTGCGCCGCAGCTGGTCGAGGCGCTGAAACAGAAGGGCGCGGAAGACATCATCGTCGTGGTCGGCGGCGTCATTCCGCGGCAGGATTATCAGTTCCTGCTCGACCACGGTGTCTCGGCGATTTTCGGACCCGGCACCAATGTCATGGATGCCGCCAACAAAGTTCTCGACCTGCTGGAAGGCATCCGGCGGAACGCGTGAGGGAAAGACGGCCATGTTCGGAAGACTGAATCACGTCGCCATCGCGGTGCCCGATCTTAATACCGCCATTGCCCGTTACAGGGCGCTGGGCGCAGATGTCTCGGAACCGAAATCGCTACCCGAACACGGCGTGACGGTTGTGTTCATTCAGGCTGACAACACCAAGATCGAACTTCTTTATCCGCTCGGCGAAAATTCGCCGATTGCCGCTTTTCTCGAGAGAAATCCGGGCGGCGGCACGCA
This sequence comes from Agrobacterium sp. CNPSo 2736, assembly GCF_004005385.1. Classification (NCBI taxonomy): domain Bacteria; kingdom Pseudomonadati; phylum Pseudomonadota; class Alphaproteobacteria; order Hyphomicrobiales; family Rhizobiaceae; genus Agrobacterium; species Agrobacterium sp. CNPSo 2736. The sequence continues at coordinate 440,193 of NZ_RZTX01000001.1, forward strand.
CCATCTCTGCTTCGAAGTGCCTGACATTGTCGCGGCGCGCGACGATCTCGTCAAAAAAGGCGTTCGAATTCTGGGTGATGGCGAGCCGAAGATCGGCGCGCATGGCAATCCCGTTCTTTTCCTGCATCCGAAGGATATGGGCGGCGTGCTCTATGAGCTTGAGCAAGTTTCTCAGACATACGGCTGAAACATAAATCTCCTAGAGCATTTCCAGGAAAAGTGGACCGGTTTTCCGTCCGGAAATGCTCCAAGAGGCTGACGTTGTGAAGCACCGCTCACGGCGGCGCTTTCACTTGCGTTTGCATGGTTCGTTTATTTTCTTTTGACATTCGTTTTGTTTTCGTTTTTATATAATTGTCTTTCCATAAGGGGTTCCTCCCCTGCATTGTCGCGGAGGCTTCATGTCCGGCGAAAACATTTTCGATCTTTTTGTCATCGGCGGCGGCATCAATGGCTGCGGCATTGCCCGCGATGCCGTGGGCAGGGGCTATTCCGTGGCGCTTGCGGAAAAGGGCGATTTCGCTTCCGGCACCTCTTCCGCCGCCACCAAGCTCATCCATGGTGGCCTGCGCTATCTCGAACATTACGAGTTTCGTCTGGTGCGCGAAGCGCTGATGGAGCGGGAAATTCTCTGGGCCATGGCCCCGCATGTCATCTGGCCCATGCGTTTCGTTCTGCCCATTCAGAAAGGCGGCGTGCGCCCGGCCTGGATGGTGCGGCTCGGCCTGTTTCTTTATGACAATCTCGGCGGCCGCAAGCTTCTGCCGGCGACCCGCACGCTCGATCTTCGCAGGGACCCGGCGGGCAAGCCGCTGAAGCCGGCTTTTGCAAGGGCTTTCGAATATTCCGACGGCTGGGTGGATGATGCCCGTTTCGTGGTCCTCAACGCGCGCGACGCGGCCAATCGCGGCGCGACGATCATGAACCGCACACGGGTCGTTTCCGCACGGCGCGAAGGCGGGTTGTGGCTCATCGAGACGCTGGACGAAAAAACTGGACGTGCGGAGACACATAAAGCACGCATGCTGGTGAATGCCGCCGGCCCATGGGTGGACAAGGTGCTTTCCGGCGTCTTTGGCCGCAACGACGTGCACAATGTCCGGCTCGTGCAGGGCAGCCATATCATCGTGCGCAGGAAGTTTTCCGACCCGCGCGCCTATTTCTTCCAGAACCCGGATAACCGCATCATCTTCGCCATTCCCTATGAGCGCGATTTCACGCTGATCGGCACCACGGACCGCGATTACAAGGGTGATCCGGCCAGTGTTCGCATCTCCGAGGAGGAGATTTCCTATCTCTGCAACGCGGCCAGCGACTATTTCAGCGAACCGGTCCGGCCGGAAGATATCGTCTGGACCTATTCCGGCGTGCGGCCGCTTTTTGATGACGGTGCTTCCAAAGCGCAGGAGGCGACACGCGATTATGTGCTGAAGGTTGAAGAGGACGAGGGGAAAGCTCCGCTCCTCAATATTTTCGGCGGCAAGCTCACCACCTATCGGCGGCTCGCCGAACATGCGCTGGAAAAGATCGGTGCGGCGATTGGCGAAAAGGGCAAGCCGTGGACGGCGGGTTCCCACCTGCCGGGTGGCGATTTCGGCGCTGAGAGATATGAGACGCAGGTGCGGGCGCTCGTCTCCCGTTATCCCTTCCTTGACGGACGCCATGCCGAGCGGCTTGTCAGAAACTACGGCACCAAGGCGGCGGAACTGTTGGGCAGCGCCACCGATGTCTCCGGCCTCGGCCGGCATTTCGGCGGCACGCTTTATGAATGCGAGGTGCGCTGGCTGGTTGACCACGAATGGGCCTGCGCGGCCGAGGACATTCTCTGGCGGCGCACGAAACAGGGCCTGCGCCTGAACAAGGACGAGGCCGCCGGTCTCGATGACTTCGTGGCTGTGCTGATGGGCGGCAAGGAAAAGGCCGAAGCCGTGGCGGAGCGGGCCTGAAAATCCGCCGGTTGCCCCGTCAGCTCCCGGAACTCTTCGCCGGCCTCTCCGGGCCGTCAGCGCTCAGGATATAGTCGTCGGCGGCTGAAAGGGCGTGTTCCATATGCCCTTCGAACACCAGTTCCGGCTCGCTGGGCGCTATGGCGATTTTCGGCATGCCGCCGAAACGCACCGCTTGCGATTGCGCCAGACCGTCGCGCAGGCCGCTTTCCAGAAGATCGAAATAGCGCGTGCCGGGGCCAGTGATGAAGACCGGCATATGGCCATGCAGGCTGAAGAGGCGTGAAAGGCCGTTGCCGAGCGCAAGTCCGGCGGTGCGGAAGGCGAACCGGGCCATGCGGGCGCCGGTGCGGGCCGAGGCGGCGATCTTGTCCACCTCGGCGATCGGTACGAATTTCGCCGGTTCCGCCTGCGGCGGGGCTTCGAAAGCAGAGCGCAGTATGGCGTAAAACCCGGAATAGGCCTCGATGCAGCCTTTGGTGCCGCAACGGCACAGTGCGCCGTCGGCCAGATGCAGCATATGGCCGAAATTGGGAGCGCTGACATCGATTGCGCCGCCCGTCGAGCGGGCGATGCCAAGGCCGATGCTGTGGCCGAGCGACAGGGTGACGAGGGCCTCCGGCGCCGGGTTTTCTTTTGCCTGCTCCCGCATCCAGATGGCTTTTGCGGCCAGCAGCGTCTCGTTATTCAGCGTCACGCGAATGCGGCCGTCCCCGGAAACCAGCCGCTGGAAATCGATCCTTTCGTCACCGAGAACCGGCGACCAGACAAGCGTTGCAGCTGCCGCATCCACCAGCCCCTTGCTGCTGATCGAGACCTGGAGGATATCGTGCCGGTCGATGCGCGAGCGATCGGCAAGTCTTGCAAGGCCGGCGAGGATCGCGCCGCCGAATGTGCCTTTTTCAGCCGCAATCCTCTGTTCGGTGAAGCGGTCCACCAGCTTGCCGGAATAATCGACCAGCGAATATTGCACGCTGTCGGAAGAGATGATGACGATGGCGACATGGCAGAAAGCGCCGCGCGGGCCGAAGAGAATGCGTGGCCGGCCGCGGCCGGCAGTGGCGAGCTGCTCTTTCCGCAGAATGAGCCCGGCCCGCTCAAGCTCGGTGGTGATGGCGGAGACTGTTGCGGAGGCAAGCCCGGTGAAAGACGACATGTCGGTATGGGAAAGGCTGCCATGCAGGCGCAGGGCCGCCATCACCGACAGGCTGTTTTTCTGGCGCACCAGTTCCGTACTTGCAATGGCGGACATGGGCTGGGGCATGCTCCCTGAACGGCCTTTTTCCTGTCGTGCTGATCCACTCTGATGGCGCATGCCAGAGCGAAGATCAAGGCACCCGGATGCTGCCCGCAGCCGTTGTTGACAGCATGGGGAATCTCTGACATTAATTTTCTCGACTGTCGAGAAAATTGTGAAACCACAGGGACCGGCAGCTTTTTCCGGGCGTTTTTCCTGCATGGAGGTGTGGGGCTTCGCCCTTACCGGGAGGACATCATGAATTCTTTTGCCAAGCTTTTGGCGGGTACAGCCGTACTCGTTTCCCTGCATACCGCCGCTATCGCGGCCGATCTCGTCGTCGGCGTTTCCTGGTCGAATTTCCAGGAAGAACGCTGGAAAACGGATGAGGCAGCCATCAAGGCGGCGCTCGACAAGGCCGGCGCGAAATACATCTCCGCCGATGCGCAATCATCCGCCGCAAAGCAGCTGACCGACGTGGAATCGCTGATCTCGCAGGGCGCCAACGCGCTGATCATTCTGGCGCAGGACAGCGACGCGATTGGCCCGGCCGTTGAAAAGGCCGTTGCCGAGGGCATTCCGGTCGTGGGTTATGACCGTCTGATCGAAAACCAGAACGCCTTCTACATCACCTTCGACAACAAGGAAGTCGGCCGTCTGCAGGCTGCCGAAGTCTTCAAGGTGAAGCCCGAAGGCAATTACGTCTTCATCAAGGGCTCTTCTTCCGACCCGAATGCGGACTTCCTGTTCGCCGGCCAGCAGGAAGTGCTGAAGGCGGCCATTGACGGCGGCAAGATCAAGAATGTCGGCGAAGCCTATACGGATGGCTGGAAGCCGGAAAATGCCCAGAAGAACATGGAACAGTTCCTGACCAAGAATAACAACAAGGTCGATGCGGTCGTCGCCTCGAATGACGGCACGGCCGGCGGTGCAATCGCCGCTCTCGCCGCGCAGGGCATGGCGGGTTCGGTTCCCGTTTCCGGTCAGGATGCGGATTTCGCGGCGCTGAACCGCGTTGCGCTCGGCACGCAGACGGTGTCGGTCTGGAAGGACAGCCGTGAACTCGGCAAGGAAGCGGCCGGTATCGCGCTGGAACTGGCCGGCGGCAAGAAGATGACCGAGATCAAGGGTGTCTCCACCTTTGAAGGCGGTCCGAAAAAAGTGAAGATGCAGTCGGTCTTCCTCAAGCCTATCGCCATCACGAAGGACAATCTGAACGTCGTCATCGACGCCGGCTGGATCAAGAAGGAAACAGCCTGCCAGGGCGTGAAGGCTAAAACGGTCAAAGCCTGCGATTGATCGAATAGGTCCCGGTTCGGGCGCTGCGCCATGGTTCATGGCGCGGCGCCTTTTAGAGCATTTCCAGGAAAAGTGGGCCCCGGTTTTCCGTTCGGAAATGCGCAAAACAAAGAGTCAGAGCATTTCCAGGAAAAGTGGAGCCCGGTTTTCCGTCCGGAAATGTGCCAGAACAAAGCGTCGGAGCGTTTTCGCGATTCAGGGAAAAGCGAAAGCGCTCCAAGATGTAAGGAGCACCGGCAGTTCATGGCCGATATGACCCAATCCAATTCCACAACGTCGCAAAAGACGGAAAAAGCAGGCTCGATAACGCGCTTTATCAACGCCACCGAGCTGGATACCAGACTGCTCGGCATGGTCGGCGCGCTTCTTCTGATCTGGATCGGATTTCATATCCTGTCCGGCGGGCTGTTCCTGACGCCGCGAAACCTCTGGAACCTTTCCGTGCAGACCGCGTCCGTGGCCGTCATGGCGACTGGCATGGTGCTCGTCATCGTCACCCGCAATATCGACCTTTCGGTCGGGTCAATCCTCGGTTTTTCCGGCATGATCATGGGTGTCATGCAGGCGGAAATCCTGCCGCAGATCCTCGGCTTCGAACATTGGGCGACATGGATCGTCACGCTTATGGTCGGCATTCTCGTCGGTGGCGCCATCGGCATGTTGCAGGGCTCCATCATCGCCTTCCTGAACGTGCCGTCCTTCATCGTCACGCTTGGCGGTCTGCTCGTCTGGCGCGGCGGCACCTGGTTCATCACCAGCGGTCGCACCGTGGCGCCGATGGATTCCACCTTCCGTCTGATGGGCGGCGGCACCAGCGGCTCGATCGGCGCGACATGGAGCTGGATCGCCGCCGTCATCGCCTGCGTCGCCATCATTGCGGCCATCCTGAATTCCCGCCACCAGCGCCGCCGTTTCGGCTTTCCGTTGCGGCCCGTCTGGGCGGAGTATTTTCTGGCCGCGCTCGGCTGCCTTGTCGTCATCGGTTTCGTGGCGGTGGTCAACAGCTACCCATGGCCGGTCAACATCGCCCGCAACTATGCCGATGCCAATGGTATCGCCTGGCCTGAGGGCGGTCTGTTCATTTCGCACGGCATCGCCATTCCGGTGCTGATGGCGCTTGCCGTCGGTGCGGTGATGACCTTTATCGCCACAAGGCTGCGTTTCGGGCGTTATGTCTTCGCCATCGGCGGCAATCCGGAAGCGGCGGAACTCGCCGGCATCAAGACCCGCTGGGTCACGGTAAAAATCTTCACGCTGATGGGCGTTCTGTGCGCCATCGCCGCGGCCATCTCGACCGCCCGCCTCAACGCGGCCACCAACGCCCAGGGCGAGCTGGACGAGCTTTACACCATCGCGGCGGCCGTCATCGGCGGCACCTCGCTTGCCGGCGGTGTCGGAACCATAGCGGGCGCGATGCTTGGCGCGCTCGTCATGCAGTCGCTGCAATCCGGCATGGTGCTGGTGGGCATCGATACGCCCTTCCAGCGCATCGTCGTCGGTGTGGTTCTGGTCGTCGCCGTCTGGCTCGACACCATCTACCGCGCCCGCGCCAAGTAAGAACCGAGGAGAACTCCTATGACGGACCAAGTCACGCCCCTCGTGGAAATGCGCAATATTTCCATTTCCTTCGGCGGTATCCATGCGGTGGAAAACGCCTCTGTCGATCTTTTCCCCGGTGAGGTGGTCGCCCTTCTCGGCCACAACGGCGCGGGCAAATCGACCCTTATCAAGATCCTCTCCGGCGCTTACCGGCGCGATGGTGGCGATATTCTCATCAATGGCGAGGATGCCGATATCCGCAATCCCCGCGATGCCAAGAAATACGGCATCGAGACCATCTACCAGACACTGGCCGTGGCCGATAATGTCGATGCGGCGGCCAATCTTTATCTCGGCCGCGAGCTGAAGACGAAATGGGGCACGCTTGACGATGTCGCCATGGAAGCCTCGGCTCGCGAGGTGATGGGGCGTCTCAACCCCAATTTCCGGCGGTTCAAGGAACCGGTGAAGGCACTGTCCGGCGGCCAGCGGCAGTCCGTCGCCATCGCCCGCGCCATTCTGTTCGATGCCCGCATCCTCATCATGGACGAGCCGACGGCAGCACTCGGGCCGCAGGAAACGGCGCAGGTGGGCGATCTCGTCAAGGAGCTGAAACGGCAGGGCATTGGCATCTTCCTCATCAGCCACGATATTCACGATGTCTTCGATCTGGCCGACAGGGTCTTCGTGATGAAAAACGGCAAGGTGGTGGGCCATGCCCGCACGCAGGATGTCACCAAGGACGAGGTGCTTGGCATGATCATTCTGGGCAAGGTGCCGGCCGGTGCGGTGCCGGGGCCGGGTGCGGTCGCGCTCTGAACTTAGTGAAATAAAGATATAAAGATTTCTTTATGTCTATTGACATCGTGACGCCCGTGGTGAGAAATGCGGGTGTCATGGTTCTCCGGGCTTGTTTGTTCGATCCCGGAGCTAAGAGGGAATCCGGTGCGCCGACGATCGGCAAGACCGGAGCTGCCCCCGCAACTGTAAGCGGCGAGCCTTTGTCCAACACGTCACTGGGGTAAACTCCGGGAAGACGGACAAAGGCGACGACCCGTAAGCCAGGAGACCTGCCAGGACAAAATAACGTCCACGGGCGGGGTGTCCCGGTGGTTGCTGCAATGGTCCGGCACAGGCCGGGCCTGCACGCGTCCGCTTTACCCATGCCCCCACAACCAAATGGGGTATGACAATGCCAGACAAAATCATTTCAGTCGCATCGCTCGGTTTTCCGAGGATCGGACGCCATCGCGAACTGAAGTTCGCGCTTGAAGGCTTCTGGTCCGGCAAGATTTCCGAGACGGAACTGCTCGAAACCGCCGCCCGGCTGCGCGCCGAAAACTGGGCGCTTCAGCGTGAGAAGGGGATTATCCATATCCCTTCCAACGATTTCTCCCTTTACGATCATGTCCTCGATACGGCCGTGATGGTGGGCGCCATTCCATCCCTCTATGGATGGGCGGGTGGAGATGTTTCCCTCTCCACCTATTTCGCCATGGCGCGCGGCAGCCAGAGCGAAGGGCACGCAGGCTGCGGCCATGGGCATGAAGGACATTCTCATCATGGTCAGGGCGTTCCGGCGCTGGAAATGACCAAATGGTTCGACACCAACTATCACTACATGGTGCCGGAGGTTTCAGAGGATCAGCATTTCGTGCTCACCTCGCAAAAGCCGGTCGACCACTTCCTTGAGGCGAAGGCGCTCGGCATTCACACGCGTCCGGTCATTCTCGGCCCGGTCACGTTCCTGAAGCTCGCCAAGGCGCGCGAGGCAGCCTTCAAGCCTCTCGATCTGCTGGCGAGACTGCTGCCCGTCTATGAAGAGCTGCTGCGTCGCCTGAGCGCGGCCGGTGCTGACTGGGTGCAGATCGACGAGCCGGTCGCCGTGCTGGACCTTTCCGAAGGGGAGCGTCACGCGCTGGCTGTGGCCTATCGGGCTTTGTCGAAGGCCGCGCCGGATCTGAAAATCCTGCTCGCCACCTATTTCGGTGGGCTTGAGGACAATCTCGAAGCCGTCGCACTGCTTCCGGTCGCGGGCCTTCATATCGATCTGGTGCGAGCGCCCGATGCACTGGAGACGGTGTTGAAGGCGTTGCCGGAAAATCGCGTCCTGTCGCTGGGCGTCATCGACGGCCGCAACATCTGGCGCGCTGATCTCGCTGCAATCATTGCCCGATTGGAAACGGTGATCGCGGCACGCGGTGCGGCGGCGTTTCAGATTGCGCCGTCCTGCTCGCTGCTGCATGTCCCGGTCGATCTCGAACTGGAAACCGGCCTCGATGCCGATCTGAAAAGCTGGCTTTCTTTCGCCACCCAGAAGCTCGGCGAACTTGCCACGCTTGGCAGGGCTCTCGGTGAGGGCACGGCTGCTATCGCGGCGGAACTGGAGGCTGCCTCTAAGGCCGTTGCCGCGCGTGCATCCTCGCCGAAGGTAACGGACGCCGCCGTGCAGAAGCGTATTGCGACGATTGGCGAGGCCGACAGGAAGCGGGTGAGCCCGTTTGCCGAGCGGCAGAAAGTGCAATCGCAGGCCATTGCGCTGCCGCTTTTCCCGACGACGACCATCGGCTCCTTCCCGCAGACGCCGGAGGTGCGCAAGGCCAGATCGGCGCATGCGAAGGGCGCTCTGACCGATGCGCAATATGAAAAATTCCTGCAGAAGGAAACCGAAGCGACCATTCGCTGGCAGGAGGAAATCGGTCTCGACGTTCTTGTGCATGGCGAGTTCGAGCGCAATGACATGGTGCAATATTTCGGTGAACAGCTTTCCGGTTTCGCTTTCACCCAGCATGCCTGGGTGCAGAGTTACGGTTCGCGTTACGTGCGTCCACCCATCATCTTCGGCGATGTGTCGCGCCCGAAAGCGATGACGGTTCGGTGGTGGGAATATTCCCAGTCGCTCACCGACAAACCCGTCAAGGGCATGCTGACCGGGCCGGTGACGATCCTCAACTGGTCCTTCGTCCGCGACGATATCGCCAGAAGCCTGACATGCCGCCAGATCGCGCTTGCCATCCGTGACGAAGTCAACGATCTCGAAGCGGCCGGTGCGCAGATGATCCAGATCGATGAGGCAGCTCTTCGTGAAGGACTGCCGCTTCGGCACAGGGACTGGCAGGATTATCTCGGCTGGGCGGTGGAGTGCTTCCGCATTTGCTCCAGCGGCGTGGGCGACCGCACACAGGTTCACACCCATATGTGCTATTCCGAATTCAACCAGATCATCGATGCCATTGCTGCAATGGACGCCGACGTGATCTCCATCGAGACCTCGCGTTCGAAGATGGAACTGCTGGATGCGTTTCGGACCTACAAATACCCGAACCAGATCGGTCCCGGCGTTTACGACATCCACTCGCCGCGCGTGCCGGCGGTTGGTGAAATGGTCGATCTTCTGGCACTGGCGCGAGAGCGGCTTGACGACCGGCAGCTCTGGATCAATCCGGATTGCGGCCTGAAGACGCGGAAATGGGAAGAGGTCAGGCCGGCCCTGGTCAACATGGTCGCTGCCGCTGCCGAGCTCCGCCGCGCGGTGCTTTGATATGAATGGAGGCCCGGCAAAACCGGGCCTCCATCATGGCTTCCGCCGGGAAAATGTGGGGGAGGGCATATGAATGCCTCTCCGGGAGGATGGAGCCAGCCGGACAGGCAGATGAACGTTTCCGGGCTTGCGACTGGAGATCGGTGTGGAAACGCTCAATCCCGGCGGATTTACGCCGTCGCGAAAGCGCTCAATGCAGGTCGGCGGCCTGTGCAAAGGCGCCGACATTCAGCTCTGCGCTTACCGGCGGCAGACCCTGCTGATTGATGTCCTGGGCCAGCGACAACAATGCCATCTCCAGGAAATAGGTCGACATGCCCAGTTCCAGAGATTTCGAGCGCTGGCAAAGATAGGAAACCATCCGCCCGAGCGCCAGAATCTCGTCTGCATTGTCCTGTTCAAGTATAGCTGTGTTAGACGCCGCCATGATTCCCTCTCGACAGTCGACAGTATGAAAACGCGATAATGTTGCGTTGTTCATTTTCGACCACATCGAGCGTCACGCGAGCGTCACACCTGCGTCAATCGTCGTTTTTGTCCGCCGGCGCGGCGGCATTTTCCGCCGCTTCAGTGGCGGCGAGCGATGTCACGAGAGCGACGATGCTTCTGCGCACGGCGGCGCTCTTGATGCGCGAAAAGGCCTGGTTGAGCGAAAAGCCCTCATTCGAAGCCACGAAGGTCTGCATGGCATTGATCGTGCCAAGGGCCGGATTGGCCGGGTCGCCATCGGGCGTGGCATTGGCGAACAGGGAGCTGACCTCAACGCCGAGAATCGACGCAATGGCCTGCAGACGGGACGCGCCGACACGATTGGCGCCCTTTTCATACTTCTGGACCTGCTGGAAGGTGATGCCCAATCGCCCGGCCAGCGCACTCTGGCTCATGCCGAGCGACTTGCGGCGCATTCTGATTTGTGCGCCGACATGGACGTCGATCGGGCTGGGTAGTTTGGCGTGCATTACAAATTCCTCCGGTTGAGGTTCTTAAATCCGATGATTATCAATTAATATTGTTGAAGGTATACATTCAACACAATTTCCACGGGTATTATGACGCTTTATTGACGAAATTGCACGATTTTTCGTTCATAATCGCGTGTCCGGGCCGCGATTTATTATTTTTGTTGCACAACGCAACGCCCCGTTGCGGCTGGAAAGATGGCTCCATCCGGCCACGCCGATGGTCTGAAAGCCGATTCTGTCCCAAATTTTTCGGTTCATTGCATCGAATTCCTCAAGCGACTCGGTATCGCCGAAATGCGGAATCCAGACGAATGGCCGTTTCTGACCGGAACGTATGACATTTTCAAGAAGGACATTGTTGTAAAGTCTGGGCAGGCATTTATTGGTGTCGATTGTCGGCGAAAGCGGGATGGGATTTCGTTCGACCGCAAAGCCCTGCCGCGCGAGCCAAAGTGCCGAGGCGTCCAGTTTTCGTTTCAGCTCGGTTGCGGCGCGGGCGTTGCATCCGCCATGCGCGACGGGGTCGGCAACGAGCAATAGCGGCCGGCCGCCGCCTCTCAGACCGGTGACGGAAACGAACTGGTCAACGTGGAAGCCGCATTGGTGCATTTTTTTGCCGGCAATTTCCGCTCCGCAAGTTTCCGTTGCTGAAAAATCGGCAGAGGCCGGGACTTTGCCGAGATCTTCCGGCCGGTATCCGAAACTGAAGATGCTTCTGCCGTCGAGAGCCTGAATCTTTCGCCACCGCTGCGAAGGGATGGCCGCATCCCTTCCGATCCCCCTGTCATCATTCAGGCTGGACTGGCCCACCAGCCGAAAATCCGGGCCGACAAGCTGGTTGCCCCCTGCCAAGGCGACATCCGAATGCGTGGTTGCCGCTCCCAGATATTCGGCCAGGCTGACGCCTATGGCCTTCTCCGCCACCAGGACGAATTCTGTCGCGGGATCAACCGCACGCACATGGAACATGTCCTGTATCCATGGATGCGAAACGCTGTCGTTTCCCGCAAGGGGCATCAGCTCGGTGCTGCAGGAGGCTGGCAGGCTGCCGAGCCAGTCTCGTGCTGACCCGAGACTGGCTCGATCGATCAGGATAACGGCGGTGATATCCGCAGGCAGGGCCGAGAGCAGATTTCCGATTGGAACGAGCGGTGAAACAGTGTCAGCGGCCCTGTTTTCCGCAAAAAAAGAGGTGGGCAATGCGAGCGCAATCGTGCGGATCAGCCCGCCGCAATCGGGCGTCAGAGGCAGTGGCCGGATGGCGCTCAAGACGTTTTGTCCCCTGCCGCCCGCCTTGCGGCCAATTGCTGGAAAAACATCGTATTCTGAAGTTTCCATGATGGCGGCGGTGGGGATGGCAACGTTTCGCCCGTAAGCATTGCCAGAAGCCTCATCGCATCGTTTCTTTTGACGGAAATCGCATTGGCCCTGAGCAGATTCGCCGTCTGCGAGCCGAGGCCCGCTTCCGCGGCGATGGCGCGCCATGTCCTGCGGGTAAAATGCAGATTGTTGGCAGCGCGGGTGAGCGCGTCATATTCCTTCGGAGTGACCGTATCGCGACAGGCGGCAAGCGTCGCCTCGGCATCGACCAGCGCGATTGTCAGCGGGCGGTAATCGAGCGCGCCGGGTGCATGGCTCACCGCCACATCGGCATCGGAAAAACGTTGCCCGTCGCGATAGGCCTCGAAAATCTCGCCGATGCCGATCATGCCGAAGGAGGCGCATTCCGCCGCCCGGAGCGCGCCCATGCTGGCGGCGCCGAAAACGGCGACGCCGCTCGCCAGTGCAAACAGGATTTCCTTGTGCCAGACGGCGGCGCAATCGCCGTAAAGTCCGTCGATCAGCCCGATTGTTCCGACGCCTTGCCGAACCGCATCGAAAATATCGCCGCAGGCGGCCGGACCGCGAAGATCCAGACCGGATATATGTTCGCCTGCGATGCCGTGGATGGACGGGCCTGAAAAAACCACCGGCTTCATCCGAGACCTCCGACGGTCAGCAGGTGATCGAGGGTGCGCTGCGAGATATGTTGCAGGCCGCCGCCGGCCGGGGCAAGGCCGCTTGCCAGAACCCGCACCACATGCAGGCCGGATACCTCCGTTTCCAGCGGAAAGACATAGATATCCTCGATGCCGCCGGCGAACAGGTGCGTCGCAAGCTGACGCCATGGCGGCGAAGACGCGGCGTCATGTATAAAATCGAGATTGGCGGGCACCCTTTCCATCGGCTGCACGCCGGAGGCCGAAGACCCGGCCGCAACCATATCCCGCTGATAGCGGAGAGGGGAAAGATCGTCCCTCGCGCCGCTGATATCGGTCAACCGCGACTGGATCGCCTCCAGCAAGGCTGCAATCGCTGCGCCATGGATATCAAGCCGGCAGGCAGCCCCCGCGGCGCTGCGGGTAGCTGGCCCGTCCTGCGCCTGAAGCGACCGGGGCAGGCTCGCCATCACCACCGGCACGCCAAGCCCATTCGTCATGTCGAAGAAGGACGGCGGCAGGCCGATATCCGACAGATGCTGAACAAGACGGTCGAAGGAAGGATCGACACCCGCCGGAATGAGGATCGGTCGCGGTGCGATGGCGCGCGTCTCGAAAGTGTCGACGAGAAAGCAGGCATCGTTTTCAATGAGTTCGAGCAGGGCATGGAGGACCGCATGGTCATGGTCGAACCCCGCCGCGAGCCCCTGGGAACTCATGCGGAAGGCCTGCCGGTCCCATGGGAAATCCACCCGGAAATCCATGCCGACAAGTTCGTAAGGCGCAAAAACCTGCCCCTGCCGGCGAATGGATGTGCCCTTCACCCAGGCACGTTCTTTTCGTGGATCGAGCGCGTCGCAATCGACCCTGCCGACGGTTTCGAAGGGAATGAGAGGAGTTCCCTTGTCCCGCATCTCCTGAATGGAGCTGAAGGCGGCGATATGTTTGCGGGTTTCTTCGGCAACCGCGCCTTCGATCGCCTCCATGATCGCCGATAGACGGGCCTGTTCCGCGACAAGCCCCTTGCCCTGCGAGACCGACAGCCCGCGCGAATTGGGCCGGGCCGCGAACCAGACGGGAATGCCGATAATATCGAGGCCGGTTACGTCGCCGACACGGGTAACCCCGAACCGCCGAAGCAGTCCGGGATCGAAGAACGAAGCGTCGACATGCCTTGAAGCCGCTGTCGCTGATATGGGAGCATCGGCGCCGGTCAAGGCTGCGAGACCGCGATCAGGGCGCCGTGTTGCTGTCGTCGGCAAGGATGGCGTCGAACAGCTCGCCGGTGACGGAGCCGGCCGGACCGACAGCCTTCAGGGCCGCTTCGATCGGCGCCTGTACCATGCGGTTGAAATCCCAGCCGGCGTCGTTCACTTCGCCGATAAAGGCGAAATCGGCTTCGGAAACCACGGCGCCGCCGGAGACGAGGGCTTCGATGCCCTGGATCTGAACCTGGTCCAGTTCCGCTTCCGGCTGGCCGTTCTGGCGAACGAGCATGGACTTTGCGGCGGCCGCCACGCGGGCATAACCATCCACGCCGGGATGGCTGGCTTCATAGGCGGCAATCGTCTCATGCGACACGGACGCAACCCTGAGCGGCGCCGTGCGAATGAAGAGAACGCCGAAACCCTTTTTTCCGACAATGAAGAAATGCGAGGACATAGTATCTCCTATTTGATCCCAGCTAATCGAAGTGCGTGATAGAATTTTTCATTCGCTATCGGGTCCCGGTCTGGAGACAGGCTGCTGATCTCCCTCGCCGTCATACCCGGATAGTTTTCCTGAAGCCTGTTGCCGGATTCCCGGGCGGAGGCCAGATCGCCATGCAGCGCGTGGCTTGCGGTAAGGACGCGCAGCGCAGGCTCGTCATTTTCCATCCGCCCGCACAGTTCCACCGCCGTGCCGTAGTCCTCGCGCTTGAACGCGATGCTGGCGCCGGCCCACCAGTAGATGTCCGGCGCCAGCGGATTGAGATCGATGGCCTGCTGAAACTTTTCCCAGGCGATTTCCGCATCGCCGAAATGAGCGAGCGCATCGGCATGCTGGAGCAGGAGGTCGGCCGAATTCGGCGCCAGCGCCTCCGCCTCGAAGAATTTTTCGGCGGAGATATCGAAGTCCCGCTGGTAGAGCGCCACCACCGCGCACATCCAGTGGCCCACACCGAGGGCGGGGTCGATCTCGACGGACGAATCGGCCTCCGCCTTGGCGCGGTGCAGGAGATGGGGGTCGTTGCCGCCCAGCATCAGCCATTCCAGCTGCAGGCTCTGTGCCACGCGGGCGCGGGCAACCGCCATGCTGTGGTCGAGATCGACCGCCTTGCGGAACATCGAACGGGCTCTTCTGAGAAGCGGCAGATCGCACTTGCCGCGCAGAAGCTGCTGGCCTTCCAGCAATTGCCGGTAGGCCTCGCCGCTATGGTTGCGGTCGGGCTCCACCTGAAGCCGCTCGATTTCGCGGGCAAGCGCCGCCGCCACCTGTTTGGAGAGCAGCCGGAAGGCGGCGTGGATATGCCGCTCAGTCAGGACCGCTTCCAGTGACCAGACGATTTCACCGCTTGCATCCTCGATCAGCGCAACCGACATGCGGGCTTCGTCGAACACGGTCGAAATGATGCGGTAATCCGCCCGCAGCATGGCGTAGCCGTCATCGGCCCGGTCATGCGCCAGCGCAAAGGTGCTGTGCGGCGAAAGGACGATGAAGGTTCGGTATCGGACAAGGCTGTTGGCGACATCCTCGACGAAGGCGTGCATGACCGGCGAGACCGGCTGCCCGTCGACCCGTGCCGGGCGGACGAACGCGACACGCGGTTTTGCCATCGATTTTCGGCGACTGCCTTCTTCGGGCTCGGCGGGGGCCGTTATCGTGGCGGCCAGACTTTGTATTCTCCGCCTCAGCGCCACGGTTTCCGCTTCCGGCGACCGCCCCTCCTGACGAAGCTGCTCCATCAGAAGCTGGTACATGCCCTCGCAGGCGCTGATATTTCCGATCCGCGCATAGGCCGCCATGGCGGCGCGGTAGGTTTCTTCGCGCTCCGGTTCGATCTTGCAGGCGCATTCGGCAAGTCTGGCGATGTCGTTCGAGCTGGCGCGGCCGAACCGCGTCAATTCCTCCAGAAGCTGGGTGTAGCTCGAAAAGAACAGGTCCCTGAGACGGCGGCGCTCCGAAAGCAGCCAGAGATAAAGATGGTCCTGCCCGGCCTCCAGCCCCTCCAGCAACTCGCCGCCGAATTCGAGCAGCGCATTGAGCCGCCGCATCGGGTCTTCCGCCCTTGCGCCGGCAAGGAAGATGGCAAGGTCGGTGCGCTGCGCCAGCTTGCCGGCCTTCAGGTCGTTTCCTTCGGTCAGAAGGATGGCATCGTCCTCATTGGGCAGTTTCTGCAGGCGGAGAATGAGCTGCCGCAAATTGCCGAGAGCTCTTTTCTGCTCGACATTTTCCCACAGCAGCGATGCGGCATGCTGGCGGGAAAGGGACTGGTTCGGCGCAAGGATGAGGGCGGCGGTGAGGGCGAAGCCCTTGGACGGAAAAAATGCCTCCCGCACCGCATCACAGCGCGGGGTGCCAAAAAGCCGGATCGGTATCAGTTCAACGTTCCCAGCCACTTTCGTCCCCTCATGAATCATCATCTAACAACGTGCCCGGGAAATTGAAAGTCATCATAGCGTTCCATTTGACGCTGGTGTGACGCGGCCTGCCTATTGTCGCAGACAGAAGCATGAATGACGGGTGGAAAACAGCGGACATGCGACGGGCAGGCATCGGGAATTTTCGACAGTGATAGCGTTTAACGGAAGCTACATGGCCTTCGAGCCGCGTATCGAGCCTTACCAGCGTGCCGACGATGTCGGATATGCGGTCAGTGAATTCATGTGGTTCAAGGGCCGTCCGTTCTATCCGGTCTCGGCGCTGGTCCATGCGAAGGTCGCGCATGCCAGGCTGTCGGCGGAAAAGGGCGACGACGGGGACGAGGATAATCTCGATATTCTCTTTCGTATGCCGCTGGTGGCGGGCGGGCACTTTTTCGAGATCGTGCTGCGTTCGAATGAGGGAACGTCCTATGGCGGCTGGGTGTGGGGAGAAGAACTGGAAATCCTGAATGAATTCGTCAACGGCTATCGCGTTCTGGCGGGGAAGTTCGACGACAGGCTCATCCGGTTCGAATATTCCAGGCGGTTTCAGCGCTACCGGACGATCGAGCCGCTGCCGGTGGAAAAATCCGTCTTCCTGATCCAGCGGGAGGCAAAACCCTATGCGGGCAGGCGTGGTCTGCCGGGCGTTCCGGTAGCCTGATTGCGGGGGCGCCCTTTGGGTCAACGGGCGGAAGGCATGGAGGCGCGTATTGCGGCATGTCCGGTAAAGCGCGGCTTTATCGGAAGTCACCCGGGGATATTTTTATTTTTATTGTGTGGAACATTATGATGCCCAATAGAGGTAAAGTGCGTAACAGGGGGATGTCATCGCAGCTTGTGGCGGTGGATTGCCTTTCCGGCGACGATACGCTTTCCGATGCGGAGAGCGTTGAGGACGAGCCGCGCCCGCTTCTGCGCAGCGACAGGCTCTACGTTGTCAGCGAGCCCGTTTCCCAGACATTGCCCACATCCGCCGTCGGCGATGATCGAGCCGGAAAAGAGGCGTCGGGCAGGACCGAGATTAGAAACAGGGTTGTCGATGCCGATATCAGGGCCGCAAAATGGGCCTGGGCTATATTGGCCATCGCGCATTGCTGGCTGATTTATTTCATGGTGCACAATCTCGGCTAGCAGCTCCCGCCGGAAGACATCCGGTTTCAGCCCGCTGGTGCGCAGAACCATCGCCGCAATTTGCGGCCATTTCGCCGTTTGAGCGGACCCGAGCGTCCGCAACCTGACCCTCCGACAGCCTCCCGCGCATTTCTTCACGATGCTGCCGCCTGTCCAGCCGCGAAGGCCCGTTCTCCCTGCTGTTTGCCTGCGGAAATGTCATAAAGCTGTAAATGAAGAAACTTAATTGAGTGATCGGTTTCAACGGAAACGGATCACCATGTCCCGGTCGCTTTTTACCAAAACGGCGGCGACCTCGGACTTTCTTACGACATCGCATCGCCCGGGATAGACGACGTCAATATCGACCGCCCGGACCTGTTTGAAGTGGCGTCGCATGTGCGGCGCCCGAACTCCCATGACCTTTCTAGCCCTGGAGATGACGAAGTGAGCAATCTTATAGGTACCGGCTTCAACGCCGGCTCGGATGATGGCGAACTGGCCACCCTCGAAAACGATCTGCGCGCGCTTGCCGAAATTGGTTGCGATACCGTGGAAATCGCCGCAACAAGCCTCGACATGATCGCCGGCGGCCGGATCATCGAGGAGCGCGCCGACCGTTTCGTGTCGCTCGCAAAGCAGTTCGACTTCCGCTACACCGTGCATGGTCTCGTCTCTTCGAATTTCATGGATCCTGTGACATGCCGTTACCAGATCGATGCGGCCAAGGCGCTCGCCGTTCTATGCGACCGTATCGGCGCGGGCATCCTCGTCCAGCATGGCGGTGCCCTGCGTGCCGACCAGATCGCCGAACGGGCCGATGCCGACAGCCGCGAGCGGGAAGCGCTTTTCGAACTGGCGGAGTTCTGCCGGCCCTATGGCGTGCGCATCGCCCTCGAGAATATCTTCTCCACCGAACCCGGCCAGTATCGCCAGACGCCGGCCGAAGTGGCAGCGACCGTGAAGGCTGTCGGTCACGACAATCTCGTTGCGCTGATCGACTTCAGCCATGCCTATCTCGAATCCACCTATCGTGGCCTCGATTTCCGCGATGAGCTTCGCGCCATGGCGCCGGTTGCCGGCCATCTGCATGTGCACGATTCCTTCGGTCGCCCGCAGGGCTTCTATCAGCCCTATTTTCCTCAGGAAAACACGGCGCTCGGCATCGGCGATCTGCACATGCCGCTCGGCTGGGGCGATATCGACTGGCAGGACATCTTCTCGGAACTTTCCTTCCTGCCCGATACCGTGCTGATGATGGAAATCGGCCGCCGTTATCGCGCCGAGCAGCCGGCAAGCCTCGAAACGGCGCGGCATCTGATCTCGCTAAATAGCGCCCGCACCCAGCTCGCGGCCGAGTGATGGGCCTGAACGAGGCGTAAGCCGACGGGTTGATGTTTGAAACACCGGCAGTCTCGATGCGACTGCCGGTGTTTAATTCATGCTGCCCAGTCGGAGAGCGAATAGGCCCTGATGTAATCGATCATCATCTGCGAGCCGTCGCTGAAATCAGCGTCCGATGGTGTTCCCGCCGTGCCGCCGACGGCAAGGTTTACGACCATATACATGGGGTCATGCATATCGTCAGGCGTATCCGTCTGCGCCACGGCGACATCGTCGAAATACCAGGTTATGTGCTCGGCATCCCACAACAGGCCGTAAGTGTGAAACCCTTCGGTGCTCGGCACGCTGACATTGTTGATGACCGAGGTCTGTTCACCGGTGGCGTTGGAGTGGGCGGACATGATGAGCGTATTGGGGTTCTGACCGCGCATTTCGATGACATCGAGTTCAGGCGGCCAGGAGCCGTCTTCGGGCAGGAGCCAGAAGGCAGGCCAGGCGCCCCGGTCGGTCGGCATATCGGCGCGGATTTCGAAATAGCCATAGGTCTGGCTGAAGGAGGAATAGGTGTTCAGCATCCCCGAGGTATAATCATAACCTTCGACCTCGTCGGCAATCGACTGCGGGGTCTCCTCGGCGGTAATGGTGAGGACGCCGTTTCCGACGCTGAAGGGGTTGACCTCCGATGTGCCGGCATAGGCCGGGTTGATATACCATTGCGCTTCGCCATTCGTCGTCAGCGAGCTTCCCTTTTCCGGCGCCCACCAATATTTGGCGTCCCAGGTGCCCTGATCGCCGCTGCGCAGCGAGAGCGTATCGAATTCATCGGCAAAGGTCTGGGTAAGGGACGATCGGTCGAGGCTGAGTTCGAACTGGTCGGCCTGAAGGTCGTCTATGGTCGTTCCAGCAAGAACGATGGCCTCGCCATTCGAAAAATTGAGCCACAGGTCGCTGCCTTGCTGCGTGGCGCTGCCGACAAGCTGATCGAAAGATGTGATGCCGTAGCCATTGAGCCGGATCGTGTCATTGGCGCTGAAATCCGTGATGAGATCGGTGCCGTTGCCGCTCGTGAAAACAAAGGTGTCGGCCCCGCCGCCGCCGATCAGCACGTCGTTGCCGGCCCCGCCATCGATCGTCTGGCTGCCCGATCCGCCGGTGATGATATTGTCGAGCGAATTGCCGAAGGCATAACGCCCGTCACCCGTTACCCGCAAATTCTCGAAATTGTCGGGCAGGGTGTAACTCATCCAGGTATCGATGGTGTCGATACCTTCCCCGGCATTTTCGGCGGCGCGATTGATGCTCGAATAGAGATAATAAATATCGTCGCCCGTGCCGCCCGCCATGGTCACGTTGACGGAACTGTCGCCCCACATGGAATCATTGCCTGCAGTGCCGGTGAGCAGCGGGCCGGAACCCGTGGCGGAGAAAAATCCCGTGGAACTGCCGCTGTAATAGAGTGTGTCTCCAAGCGCATTCACTACTGTCCGGGCCATGAACCGTCTCCTGTCCGTTAGCGTTGGTGTCTCACTCCTCCTGCTGCACACCCTAACAGGGCAAAAAGCCTCCTGTTAGGCCGAAATATGAGGGGTATGTTCCGTTGCGGTTGCATTCAGCTGTTGAACCGGGCGCGTTGTCATGACCCGCTTCCGCCTGTTACATGTCCGTTTTTGAACCGGCGCGGCGCGGTCTTGCCGTGCCCCTGCGGGCGATGGCAGGATTGGGGCATATCGGGAATGGAGTGTCAGGATTGAGTGTAGCCTTTACCAAGGAAGACAGTGCGGAAACCGCAGCCGAAACCGTTCTGCCGGATCGGGTAATCTCGCCTCATCCCAATCTGGTAACGCAGTCCGGGCTGAAGGCGCTGGAAGAGCAGTTGCGGGCGGCGCGCGAAGCCTGCGAGGTGGCCAATGCCATTGAAGACATCAATGAAAGACGACGCATTTCCGCCAGCCCGCTACGCGATCTGCGATATTTCTCCGAGCGGGTTCGCACCGCGCAATTGATGCCTGATCCGCCAGCGGATGGTGTCGTCGCTTTCGGCAGCCTGGTGACGTTCAGCCGCGATGACGGGCGAACGCAACGGTTCCGGATCGTCGGCGAAGATGAGGCCGATCCCGCTGCGGGAACGATGTCCTATGTCTCCCCGGTTGCAAGGGTGCTGATGGGAAAAGCGGCGGGCGATCTCGTCAGTTTGGGCGGGAGGGAGATCGAGATCGTCGATGTCGCCTGAAGCGTCCCGTCAGAACATAGGCGGACTTAGACCCGGCCTGTTGCCGATGAGGCTTCCTTCTTCCCTGTTGCGCGCATTGTCTGTCGTGCCCAGCATCCGCATCATCGTGTTTTTCAGGAAAAGCCTGAAGTCCAGATCAATGGCGGCATAGGCAAGCGCAAGTCCCACATGGGCCATGAAGACGGGGTTGAAATTCAGCTCTTCAAATTGATAGCCGATAATGACGCCGATTGCCGAATAGGCGAAAAAGCCGATTTTCCGTTTCCGGAAAATTGCATAAAAAAGCGCGAAGGCGCTCATGATGCAAAATCCCAACCCGGAAGCATAGGCGGTGGCCATGAAGCCATTATGTGGCGTGCCGATCCTCGATATCCGCGCAAGTTCTTCATATCGCGCGGTAAATCCTATGCCCAAAGGATGCTGGAACATGACCTGAAAGCCACCTGTGATCGTCTCCCACCGCTCATGCAAGTTGTTGCTGCTATTGCTGTCCTCGAGAAAACGTTTCGAAAAGGCCTGTTCCGCAAAGTCGAAAGCGCCGAGCGGCAAAACGGCGGCAATGGCGAGGGCGCACAAGGCAAAACCGAAATAGGTGCTGAGCAGCATTTTGACCGAAAAATTCCGGACGTAGAAATAGAGTCCGATGGCAAGGACGGCAAACACCCCCGAGCGGTTAAGCGTGAGGGTAAAGCTGGCAAGATATACGAGCAGAAACACGGCAAACAGCGCGGGGCGCTTGTGGCGTTCGGCGACATAGGCCACTGCTGCTCCGGCCAGCGCGAAGGCCGGTCCAGCCGTGTTGCCGACGGGCCAGATGCCGCCTGCCTTTTCGACACGCAAAAGTAGCGGGGTTATCTCACCTTTCGCCGCAAGCTCCAGCACGCCCGCCTCATCGAACATGAAGGACAATCCGAGGGAGGCGAGCTGGTCATGGATGACGATGTCCAGGAAAAGCAGGATCGTCACCGCTATGAAGCCCGCAAATATGCCCCAGCAGAACAGTTCGAGCAGGTTTTCCTTGAACAGCATATAGGCAAAGAACAGAAAATAGACCGCATAAAAATAGGTCATCGCCGTCGTATAAAACTCACCATCGCCACGCGCATCGGCAAAGAGCGCCGTGAGGACAAACAGCACCGTTAGCGGCAGAAGATAAAACAGGATGATCGAAGGCGTCAGGCAGCGAATGTAAAGCAGCGCGATGACGGGCAACGTCATCAGTACCAGCATATCGGTAATATTGAGGAAACGCAGGCCAATATTGCTGGTCGCTACATTGCATTGAATGAAGAAACCAATGGCGAAAACGAATGTCGCGAGAAAGATGCCGGGAATATTGATTGTCTTTAAAGGGTAAAGCGGCATAGCCAAAACAAAACCCGGTATAGCAGGTTGGCGCGATGCCGCACGATTTGCTCTTCTTTTCATCCGCGGTCTCTATCTTTTATGAGCGGATTTCGACTGTCCACAGGACAGCGCTACCGCGTGCAATCAATATAATATGGCGACTATTAGTGGGCTCGATGACGTCGCCGCGCAAGATATTTTATCGTTTCGTCATGAGATCAGATTGCCTTTCGGCAAATCCCCTTCGACCGCGATGATGCGCTGAATGTGAACCGGTTCATTCGAAGTGGGCGCGCTGGTGCCGAATGCCGGAAGGATTCGCAGAAAGAAATTATACCCCGCCGGGTTGATATCGTGGTCTATGGCGATCCCGTTGGCGACCGCCCACATCCAGCCGCTATTGCCGGCGATGTTGGCACCTCCGAATTGCAGGGCGGAGCAAGCGATTGTCCGGATTGAGCCGCCGCTTTTCGTAACCAGAGTTATGTAGGGCAGACGCTGCTTCTCGTTGTTCTTGTAAAGTACAGCGAAAGAAACGGTCCTGCCTATCATCGCTATCGCTTCTGCATTGCGGAGGTAGCGCGTAAGCCCGGCGATCTGGCTGCCATTTGGATAGAGGGCGAGGCTGCTTTCGAAGGACGGGGAGAAGATGATTTCGGTGGCTTTGGTGGCGGAACCTGGTGAAGTCATGCCCCAGCCCGTCGGAACGGAACCAGTCCAATCGGTGAAATCGCCGTTGCCGATGAGATTGGCGGCGGGCAGCTTTGGCCAGCAAGGTGTCTGGAAGCTGTTATCGCGTGCCGATCCCAGATAGGAATCGAACAGGGTCCGGGCAACCAGCCGGGAGCCCGTCTCGTTCGGGTGAACATTGTCCCGATAAAGGGCGGCGTCCTTGCCCTTCGCCAGAAATACGGCATGCGTATCCACCAGCGTGAGGTTCGGATGGGCTCGGGCCAGGTCGAGGATTGCCTGATAGACCTTGTCGTAACCCGTTCCATCCCGCCACGGGTTCTGCGTGGTGATGAGTTGCGGAGCATTTGGCCACTGCCATTCGGTCATTCCCAGCGGTCCGAGCAGGGTGGATCGTCCGGAGCTCAAAATGCCGCCGGGCGCTTCGAAGGTCTGCATATTGTGACCATGATGCATGATGCAGAGATCGGGGCGGGGAATTTTCAGCGCCGCTGCGCGCTGCTCCGCAAGCATGTAACCTGCCATGCCGCCGGGCAGCGTCGCAAGATAGAGCGTCAGCGTCGCTCCTTTGCCGCTGCGCAACGTAACCGGCGCTGCATAGGTTTTTGGCCCGGTGGCGGCGCTCGTCTCCCATTCCGCCCAGCGGTATAACACGACAGTCGTATCGTGCAGATCGCCGAGCATCATCGCAAATTGCTGAAATGGTCCGGCTTCGGCATGGGCGGTGCTGTCGCCGTTCACGAAGATCGTGCCATCCTGGCCAGCCGCCAGACGGGCCCGCAAGGGCGAGAACGCTGTCAGGAAAAAACCCATGTCACCCATGTTTCGGGGACGTATGCCGAGCGTTAAGCCGATCATGCGGCCACCTCTTCCGTTCGCGCCGTATATATGCATATGTTGTATTCCGATGGTGTCATCGTTCGTTCTCCTGGTCTGGCCTCAGGATAGTTCCGCCACGAGGCCCGGGGAAAAAATGCCGGGAGCGAAACAGAAAACAGCACATGAAAACGAGCGTCAGGAATTTTTCTCTGATCTGGCTCGAAGTATGAAAATAGAATATTCTTCTAATATTATTGTTGTATTTGAATTTTGTTGCGAATAAAGGTTTTTAGGCTGGTGTTTTTATCTAGCGACGCGCGTTTCCACGCAGCTTTCGGTGAAGATATTCCTGTCGCTTCAGGGCAGGTTCGTTCTTTCCGTCGGCCGGCTGGTCATGCCCGCAATCACAGACAGATGCATCGTGGGCCCTCTCATCCGGCAGGAGAGACACCATGACATCCGCTCTTTTCGTCAGCCATACCGGAGAGAAGGGCGGCGCCGAACTTTTTCTGACGGACCTCGTCAAGGCGGGCCCACACTCCTGGCGTGCCTGTTTTCTCAGCGGTGGTGCGGCCGCAGATGATCTCGTTGATGCGGGGCGGGCTCCGGTCATGCTGTCCGCCGGAGAAAAAATGCTGTCGATCCGCCGCGATGCGTCCTTTGGCGCCCTCTTGCGCGGAGCGGCCGACGTGATGGCGGTTGCCTGGCAATTGAGCCGGGAGGCGAGACACTATGATGTAATCTGCGCCAACTCGCAAAAGGCGCTTTTTGTCTGTGCCTTGGCCGCGAAGCTCAGCCGCCGGCCGCTCGTCTGGATTTTACACGATATCGTCACCGATCCGGCTTTCAGCGCCACCAACCGCCGCGCTTCGCTGGCATTTGCGCGCCTTTTCGCCAGGCTGGTTGCTGTCAATTCCGAAGAGACGGGCCGGGCTTTCATCGAGGCCGGCGGCGAGGCGGATAAGGTTCGCATCGTTTACAACGGCTTCGACCCGGCGAAAGCAAGGGTTTTCGAGCCCGGTAAGGCCGCGCGGCTGCGTGCGGAACTGGGCCTTGGTCCGCAACCGCTTGTCGGCCTTTTTGGCCGGCTGAGCGAATGGAAGGGACAACATGTGTTTCTGGACGCGATTGCGGCGATGGAGGGCGTGCAGGCGGTCATCGTCGGCGGTGCGCTTTTCGGGCAGGAGGCCTATGAGGCGCGCATTCGCGAACAGGCATCCCGTCTCGGTCTCGACGGTCGCGTTCGTTTCCTCGGTTTCCGCCCGGATGTGCCGGAACTGATGGCGGCGATGGATGTGGTCGCTCACACTTCGATTGTTGCCGAGCCCTTCGGCCGGGTGGTGGTGGAGGCCATGATGTGCGGGCGTCCGGTTGTCGCCACGCGTGGCGGCGGTGTTACCGAAATCATCCGTGACGGCGAAACCGGCCGTCTCGTGCCGCCGGGGGATGCATCGGCGCTGGCGGCGGCAATCGGCTGTGTCCTGTCGCAACCGGCTCTGGCGGAAAGGCTGGCGCAAAAGGGGCGGGAAGATGTGAGCCAGCGTTTCTCGATGGAGGAAACCTGCCGCTCCGTTTCCGCGCTGCTGACGGAGGCGGCGTGAGGTTTCTCCCGGCGATCGACAGGAACAGGCAATGCCGGCAGGCGGAAGGGCCAGGATGCGCATTCTCGTAAACATGCCGAGCCAATATGGCGGCAAGGCCTCCGGTGTGGCCCGCGTGACCTTTAGCCTGCTGGAGCGGCTGCTGGAACAGACGGCTGACGACTATGTTCTGCGCTCCCCCTGGACGCGGGCGCAACTGCCTGAAAACCTGCGCGACAGCCGGCTGCAGCTCATCGAGACTCCACGGCCGCGCGTCATGGTTTTCGATGTGGTGCGTCAGGCTGCGATGCTGCCCGCGCTCTGCCGCCGGCACGGCATCGATGTGCTTTTAAATGCCGATCCTTTCGGAAGTCCCCTCGGCGGCAAACGGCGTCTCACCCTTGTTCATGATCTTTATTTCAAAACCATTCCCGAACAGATCGGTTGGCGGGCGACCCTGACGACCGATTTCATCTTCAAGCTGATGATGGCCGGTTCGGATCAGGTCATCTGCGTATCCGAAGCGACAAGGAAGGATCTGGGGCGTTTTTATCCTGCCGCTGCCGGCAAGAGCATCACCATTCATTCCGACAGCACGCTGAATGTCGATCCCGGGGCTTTCGACACGGTGCCGCCTGTTCCCGGACGCTAC
This sequence comes from Agrobacterium sp. CNPSo 2736, assembly GCF_004005385.1. NCBI lineage: Bacteria > Pseudomonadati > Pseudomonadota > Alphaproteobacteria > Hyphomicrobiales > Rhizobiaceae > Agrobacterium > Agrobacterium sp. CNPSo 2736. Next base: position 466,094 of record NZ_RZTX01000001.1, read on the forward strand.
ATACTGGCGGTTGGAAACGCGACGTCCAATAAGAATTTTGCGCTCCTGGGCAAAGCCTTTGCCATACTGGGTAAAAAATGGCCGGATTTGCAAATCGTGCATGTGGGCCGCGACGAGGCGGAGGAAATCGCCGGCGTGCTGGACGATCCGGAATTGAAGGCCCGGCTGATCCGGCTTTCCGGCATAGATGACCGGCAACTGGCCGAACTTTATCGTCATGCAGCCTGCCTTTGCGTACCCTCCACCTATGAAGGCTTCTGCCTGCCGGTGCTCGAGGCGCAGCAGCTGGGATGCCCGGTCGTCTGCTCCAATCGTTCGGCAACACCGGAGATTGCCGGCGAAGGCGCCCTGACTTTCGATTCGTCAGATGCTCAAAGCCTTGTCGATACGCTTGAGCGACTTTTGGACAATCCGGAACTGGCAGAAAATCTCCGCCAGGCGGGTTATGAAAACCGCAAATTATATTCGTGGCAGAAGGCGGCGGAGAGCTATGCGCGGCTTTTCAAGCAAGGAGCCGCAGCCTGAGGAGGGACGCCGTCGTCAGGGTCATGCGGTTGTGTACACATCCGCATAGAGCTTTTCATAGGCCGCGACGACCCCTTCGGGCTCAACGCCGTGGCGAATTCGCTCCCGGGTTTCAGGTGTTTCCGCAAGCATGGCGGGATTGCGCATCGCCTCCGCCATGCGCGCGGCCAGTTCGGCGGCATTGCCCGGGGCGAACAGGCGTTCCAGCCTGTCCGCGCCGATCTGTTCGGCAACACCCGCAAGATTTGCGCCGATGACGGGTACACCGCGCAGAATAGCTTCGGCGACGGTGCGGCCGAAGGCCTCCGGCCATAGGGGCGGCACGATGAGGCAATCTATGCTGGCGAAGAAACGATCGGCCTCCACATAGCCCGGAAATTCGACCGGTAGGCCGGCTGCCTTTTGCTGATAGGCCTCGATGCCATCAGGCGCACGGCCTGCCATGACCGTGCGCCAGCCCTGCGGTGGCAAAAGCCGCAACGCTTCGATCAGCAAGTCGGCCCCTTTCGCCGCTTCGATGCGGCCCAGATAGCCGAAAACCAGCGGCTCACCGGGCGCGCGGGCAATGCGCGGTTCTGGCGAACATGACGGTGAGATGGCGTTCCAGATCACCGTGCGGCGGTTTTCGGGAACATGGGTGAAAAAGCCGGCCCGCACATGGCGTTCGACGATATCGCGACCAACGCCGGCGACAGCATCGACCGCGCATTGGCAACGCCGGTGGAGATAGGAAAAGGCACGGCATTTTTTGCTGCTGCCATCGCAGATATGCCCGTCATGAAACAGGGAGCCATTGGTGCACATGCTGGTGAAATCATGCAGCGAATGAACGAGTGGAACGCCGCGCTTGTGGATCATCGGCCAGATCAGCGGCGTCAGTTCCGATAGCGAATGGGTATTGACCACGTCCGGCCGGAAATCATCAATGACACGCGCAAGCCGGTGAACGAGGCGCGGATCCAGTTGCACGGCGATCTTATAGTATTTTCGTTTCCATTCCGGTTGTTGCCCCCAGTCGCCGATAAAGAACGGCGTGGTGTGCCCGAGGCGGTGAATGGTGAAACCGTCGCGTTGTTCCGCTGCCTGCTCTTCACGCGAGATCGCGGCCACTGCGATCGTGTGCCCCTTTTCCGCAAGTCCGCGTGCAAGGTCTTCTACGAATATTTCCGCGCCGCCCACCCGATCCGGAGAAAACAGCGAGGTTATCTGCAATATCCGCATGCTCAAATTCCTGCGCCTTTAAGATCACGAAACCTGTTTTGCATCCGTAAAATCCGTTATTGCAGACGCAGTGGCGTTTGTACTGTCTGGCCTGAATGGCCCGGCGCCGGCATTGCAGCGTCTTCTGGAAATTGTCTCCGCCTTTTGCGGCCTTCCCGTTCCATTCCGGGCGGGTTCAGGCAAAGCGTAACGACCGGGGCGAGGAAAACGGCATAGGCCATGGCAAAGCCTGGAATTTGCAGCGAAAAATCAAGCGTCGAATGCAGCAGGACGAGCAGCAGCGCGGCAAGGCCGAGATGAGAGGCATAACGATAATTTCTGCGTTTCAGTGCCCCGCGAATGAAAATCACCAGTTGGATGAGCGTAAAAAAAGCGAGATAAAACGGGAAGGCCGCACCGAGTGTCAGCAATCCCTCGGCGTAGACATTGTGGGCATGGGTGACGACCGCATCCACCCCGCATCGCGCCACATGATAGGGCGCATAGATTTCCGTAAAGCTTGCAAGGCCCGACCCCTGCGGCCAATTGTCGGCGATGGCGCGCGCGATACCCGGCATGTAGCAGAAGCGCATGTCGTCTTCCAAACGTGTTTCCATGCGAAGCGCCACCCGGCTGGCGAAAAGCGCGAAGAGGGCGATGGCGATTGCGATCAGCAGCGCAGCGCGACGTCTCGTCCCGCGCTGCCTGCGCCGGCTGGAGGCCCCATTGCGGCCGGTTCTGGCGGGAGAGTTGAACACAATCAGCAGGATCAGCAAAATCAACGCTGCGAGGCTTGAGCCAATGCCGGCACGCGATCCCGTCAACATCAACGCGATGAAACAAAAGCCCGCGAGGACGCCGAGAAAAGCGGCCCGGCGAATGAGCTGTTTCTGCTCCGCCGGCACGGTGAGGCGATTTGCCACGAGCGCCTTTACTCTCGCCCAATCCGGAGCGAGGAGGCTTTTGTGCAATAATGCGGCGAGCGTGAGAAGGATGAGACCGAAGAAGGTCGCGGCGGTATTGCGGTTGATAAAAAGGCCGGTGAGGCTGCCGAGATAGAAACGCTTTTGGATGAAGCCGAGAGCTTCGGGGAAAAGCACGAATTGCACGATGGAAAACAGCGCGAGCCAGCCACCGGCGATTGCGAACCATCGCAGCGTCTTCGCCGCACGCTCGTCGCTGTCGAAAAGTACGAGGCCAGCCATGAAGGCGCCGAAGGGCAGGGCGGCGCTCATGAGGCCGAGCCGGTCATCCGCAGGTGTCAGTGAGATTGTGGCGGCTGGCGCAGTCTGCATGAACATGGCGGCGGTGGACCATGCCGGATTGGCGCGCGCGATGCCGGGTATGGGGGATGCCTGCAACAGTACCTGAACGATGAGCGCTCCCAACAAAAGGCAGGCTGCCGCGAGTACCTTGCCCGCACCGGCCTTCGGAGGTCCGAACAGGAGGATTGCTGGCACCAGCAGGAGATAGATCGCGGCCGTGACGACGATGCGACTTTCGATTTCCGTTGCGCCCCTGTTGAGAAGCGCCAGCAAAAATATTGCCCAGAATGCGATTATTGCGACCGGCCGGGCATAGTCCCGAACCGCCACCAGGGGGGGCTGCGAGGAGGAGAGCGGTTCTGATCGGGCTTCGGTGAGCGACATATCTTTAGGCTTTGTCGGAATTGTTTGTGGTGGCTATGCCGCGAATATGGACGAGGCTCAGCCGTTTCATCGTTTCAGATCATGACAGCGGCGCGGGGCGTTTTTTGTCTGCCGACGGTGGCTTTGGGCAGACTTCCGCCAGGGTCCATCGCAGGATTTCTCCCTGCCTGCCGCAGACGACGGCCGTATCCGCCTCGCGGGCCGCCTCAGCCTCGGGCAAGGTGTTCTTCGGAAATTGCTGCCACATCGCGAAACGCCCGCGGATCAGATTGGCATCGGCAGGCCCATAGAGCTGGGAGAAGTTCATCAGCACGGCGACTTCCATGGGCGAGGCGTTGCGCAGCGAACGAACCATGGCAAGACGCAGCCAGACATCGCCATTTGCGGGAAAACAAAAGAGCGAATGGCGAATAAAGGTCTCGGCAAAACCGAGACGCGCCGTGCCGGAATCGGACGCTGGATCGACACCATTTGCATCGAGATCGGCCAGAACGAGCCTTAGTCCGGCTTTGACGATATCCGAACGGCAGATTTTTTCGGTAACGATGGGCTGGAGTTCAGGGACCGTTTCCGCAAGGAGATCAGGCGCAAGGCCATTATTATCGTCGGCGATCCGCGCCAATGCGACAATGTCGGAAAAACGCCGGCTTTGCGAAAAGGCCTGCGCGGCGACGGACAGGACAAAGATGGAAATGACGAGGACCGGCACGACCGCGAGGATTTTCCGCAGGCGCATCACGCTGTCACGCCTGGTCATGGTAATATCGTGTATAGCGCGAATGATAATATTCGCTCGAACCATAGGCGCGGTAAAGCTTCAGCTTTTCGGTGTCCACCTTGTTGAGGATGACGCCGAGGCACTTCTTGCGGATATGAACCTCATTCTCCACCGTGTTTCGCACTGCCCTGCGGGCGGTTTTGCCCCATTCGGTGACGAAGATGAAACCGTCTATCCGCCCCGCCATGGCGCGGGCATCGACCAGAGGCCCGAGCGGGGGCAGGTCGACGATGATATAGTCGAAAGCATTGCTCGCTTCGGCCAGGAGCTTGTGCATTTGCGCCGAGGTCAGCAGTTCCGAGGAATGAGGGACACGCTGTTTGACTACCGTGGGCAGGAAAGCGAGACGTGTCTTTTCGTCACGAAGCAGCACATCCTGCACGCTGCGGCCCTCCAGCAATACTTCGAGCAGGCCCTCGTTCGCGTGACGCGCCATGGCGCGCGTGGCGCCGGGATTGCGAATATCGGCATCCAGCAACAGGACCCGCGCACCCTGACCGGCGAGCAGTTGAGCCAGATTGATGGAGATCGTGGATTTCCCTTCGCTCGGCAAGGCCGAGACGACACCGACAATCCGCGCTCCGCTTTTGGCGGGGATACCGAGATCGATGGCAAGCCTGGTGCTGCGCAGGGTTTCGGCGAAGGAGGAGAGCGGATGGTCGACCGCGTAGCGCGCAACGCTGGTGGGGCGCGTAAGGGCCGGATGGCCGCCTTCCTGATCTTCCACTATGGCCTTGTTCTGGATGAGCGGGGTATTGCCGAGGAATTCCAGCCCGAGAACGTCTCGAACCTGTTCCCCGGTGCGGAAAAAACGATCCCGGAATTCACGGAACATGGCGATACCGCCGCCGGCCGCCGCACCCATGATCATGAACAGGGCCAAAATGATGGGCTTGTTCGGCTTGCTCGGAATTCTGGGCGGCATCGCCTTAGAAATCACGCGCGCTTCCGTCACGGGGAAGGATTGCTGCTGCATCGCTTCCTGATATCGCTGCAGGAAGGTCTGGTACATATTCTTGTAGGTTTCGGCCTCGCGCTGCAATTCGCGCAGCTGAACCTGTGTCTCGCTGGCCGAGTTGCTGATGTCGGTTGCCTTGGCGACACTTTCGGCGAGCGATTTTTCCCTTGCTTCGGAGACTTCCAGATCGCTTTTGTAACTTTGCGCGATGCGGCTGATTTCCTGGAACATCAACCGCCGGTATTCCTGCATTTCATTGCGCAGACGCACCGCCTGAATGTGGTTGCTGCCGAGCCTGCTGGTAATTTCCGCCTCGGTCTTGGAGGCTTCGAGATATTTTTTGCGCAGATCGTTGGCGACCGAGCTGTCGAGAATATCGGTAACCACCGCATCGACATCGTCGGTGGCGAGAATATGTTCGATGCGTTGCACCCGCGCCCGCGCCCTGGCCGTTTCCGACTGCGCCAAAATCAGCGCGCTGTTGGATTCCGCCAGCTGCTGATCGGAGAGCAGGCCGTCATTGCCGGTCGAGATCAGATTATGTTCGGCGCGAAACTTCTGCACGGCCAGATCGGTTTCGAGCGCCCGCTGGCGCAACTCGGCAATACGGTCGGACAACCAGTCGCTGGCCCGCCGCGTCGCCTCGTATTTGGAATTCAGCTTGTCCACCAGATAGGCCGAGGCCACGGCGTTGACGATCTGCGCCGCGAGAACGGGCGATGTCGAATTATAGGTGAGTTCTAGCGCGTAGGTTCGGCCGATGCGCTTGACGCTGAGGCCGTTGAGCAGCTGGTCCGACAGCGATCTCTTCAGGGTTCCATCGTCAACCACCGCCTCTTTTTTCTTCGCTGGCGAGAACCATTGCGAAACATTGACGAGCGAGCGGACGGTGCCGAATATCGAGCTTAGAAGCGACGCACGCGTTGCCCTGAATTCCTGATTTTCCGTGAGGTTGAGACTATCGACAACGGCAAGCCCGATGGTTTCCGATTGCAGGACCTCTACCTGGCTGAGAATGGAAGCTTCATCCTCTATGACGCCGCCGATCGTCGAAAGCTGTTCGACAATCTGGCTGTTGTTGCGGTCGATCAGCAGGGTCGCCGTCGCCGAATAGATCGGAACGGCCGTTGCGGCAAAAGCGAGGCCGATTGCCCCGGCGACTGCGACGGCGGCGAGCACGATGCGCCACTGCCGGCGGATCATCGCAAGAACGGCGTCGATATCGATAAATTCGGCCGTCAGCCCGCTTTTATCGTAGTCAGCCATCGTCAGGGGATCGTGCCTTTGTAACAACTGTCAGCCTCGCTCTTTTCGGCGGGCGCAGCGCCCGCCAAGTCACGGTTGCATCACAGAACTGGCGGCAGCCTTCCTCACGGGAAAGGCGACAAAGCCAAACTCAAACGGGACTTGTGCTGACAGGCGTGGTGGTGCTGCCGGTCGAGAAGAAATTATTGATCGTGGTGAAGGACGTGCCGGTGCCGCCTGTCGTTCCGCCACTGCTGCCGCCGCCGCCGACGGGTGCACTGCCGCCACCCGCCTGAGCGGTTCCATCTGCGGCGCCTGCTGTTCCCGAGCCGCCGATGCTGTTGGCGTTTGCCGGCGAGGAACCGGCGCCACCGATCGGCGAGGCCGCCGCTGCGGCAGCCGCAGGGGCGGCCGGACCGGCAGCCGTTCCCTCGATATTCTCGCTAAAGGCGATCAGCAGATCGGCGGGCACGTTGGCGCCCTTTGTCTGCAACTGGATGGCGGCTGCGAGTATCGTATTGCCGTTCCTCATCGCGGTGGCGTGGGCAAGCGCCAGACCTTCTCCGACGACTTCGGAGAAGTCCTTGTTGCCGACCTTCTGGGCCAATGCGACGATGGTCGGCAACTGGCCGGAGTCACTCAGGATGAGGGCGGACAGCTGTTCGGAGAACTGCGCCGCGCTGGTGGAAACGGCGATGATCGGAAACCCGCTCGTCACTTTTCCGGTTACGTCGGCCGTTGCCGCATCCGTGCTGGAAGCGATGGTGACCAGATCCCTGATCATCCCCTGCGTCGGCGATTGCTTGAACAGTTCCGCTGCGGCAATCGAAACCGTGTCCGGATTGGTGGTGTTGACGCGGCTCAGAAATGCAGCGGTGGTTTCATCGGCGGCCTTGACGGGTGCGCCTGTTGCAGCGCTCTCAACCGAGGGCGCCTGCTGCGGTGCGGCCGGCGGTGCGGTTTCCACGTTCTGTGCGTTTGCGACAGCGGAAAAGAGACCCATGCTGGCAATAAACATCGCACCAACGAGCATCGAGCCGTTACGAATGCGGGGCATCCAACTCTCCAAATCTTTTAAAATACGACTTTAAATACATCCAATGCCGGGCAAGGTTACCCAACATCTAAAATTTCTTTTTAAATCGCACAGCCGAAGCAAGGGATCAAGCGCTAAAATAAACCTGCGGCGGAAACCCTCAGCTATTGTTAACGGCCGCCTTGCCTTTCTCCGGTTTGTTCATGACACGGCGACTTTCCTTGGCGATGTTATCAGCCGGTCACGCAGCCAGATATTGGCCGGCGTTTCGACAAGGACGTGGAAGGTGTGGGCTATGGCGACGGTGCTGACGACGATGACGAGATAAACGAGGTTGCTCCATTCGGGCGGGAATGTGACGCCGCCGAGCGCAATCTTGAAGCCCCGGAAAATAAACGGGTGCAGCAGGTAAAGCGCATAGGACGAATCGCCGAGTTTTGCCAGCGGCCGTGCGAAACGGGGCAGGGAGATGTTTCTGGTCAAGGTCGCCGCCGCCATCAGCAAAATCGCGCCGCCGCCGAAAACCAGCAGCCGCGAAAAGGAATAACAGCCGGGATCGCACTGGAATCCGATCCTGCTCAGATCGGTCAGCATCCAGATCGCCAGGCCGCACAGGGCCGTTGCAAGCCCGAGCAGGGGCGGCAAGCGAACGCCTCGCAGGAAGAGGACAGCAATGAACATGCCTGCGACGAATTCGAGAATGATCGGCTGGAACCAGAAGCTGAACGGCAGGCCGAGATCGAAGGCGGAGCCGATCATGACGGCGGCAAACAGCACGCCGGCTGTCGTGAATACCGCCCGCTCCAATGGCAGGAAGATGAACGCTGCGAAAACGATGTAAAAGAACATCTCGTAATTCAGCGTCCAGCCGAGATCGATCAGCGGAAACGGATAGGCGTCGCCATAACCCATGCTGTCATAGGGAATAAACAGGTAGGAGGTGAGGATCGACTGTAACGGCGGAAAGGCTTTTGCACTGATAATGGTCACGCTGGCGGCCATGGCAAGCCGCAGGGTCAGCACAAACCAGTAAAGCGGGACGATGCGCAGGAACCGGCGCAGCAGAAACGCGGAACGACCGCCTGTTGCGGCGAAATAGGGCCGGGATGCATAAACGATGACAAAGCCGGAAATGACGAAAAACAGGTCGACACCGCCGCCCAGCCGCAGCAGATGCAGTGGGAAAAGCGTGAATTGCCAGTTCACGTCCGCGTGCAGCGCAACAATCATGGTTGCCGCAACGGCGCGCATCACCTGAAGAACATCAAGACGTTGCGCCCCTGCAGCGGGCGCTTCTTTAAAGTTTTTCATCATCGTCAATCTATAAAAATAAAGATATATTTGGTATTATATTGCGGCCGCTCTTACGTGGCCAGAAGTCCAGTATTCAAGCACGCTATCATGCAATGGACAGACGCGATACACACAATTTTGCGGTGCGGCATTTCCTCCGCACCATTCAGAAAACTTCCAGAACCGTAAGCTGGTCGCTGACCGAAAGCCGGTATTGTCCGCTTTCCTGCGTGATTGTCTGCTGGCTAACGGAGCCGTCATCGCGGAAACGGTGTGCGACAACGTGACTATGCTGGCCGGCCACCGAAAATGTCGCAATCCGTTCGGCGGGCGGGTTTTCGATGCGGGCCGGCCATTGCCAGCCGGAAATTCCAAGCCAGACAGGCACGAGCAAAGCACCGTCCGGTCTCACCAGATGAAGCGACAACCTTTGGGAATCGGCAGTGAGGAAATCGAGCTGTCGTTCCTCCGGTCCGGTTTGCCGTTCCGCCCTGCAAAGGGAAAGAAGGGCGCGAACGGCCTCGTAAGCCGGGGTGCGGCTCAGATCGTGGCGCAGGAGGCCGAAGGAGGATTCCGGGTTTGTCTCATCGGCGGCGAAGCTTGAAACCATTTCATAGATGTAGGACCGGCGGATACCGCTGATGAAGCACCAGAGCAGCATGCGCGGCATATAGCGCGCCTTGATGCCTTCGGTGACGGGGAAATGAAATGTCTTGGTTTGCAGCGAGGTATGGTAGCCCATTTCCGTGGCGAGCACCGGCCTGCCGGCCGCTATATGCGCCGAAGCGGCGATGGATTTCGAGAGTGCCCCCGGACCCGTGGTTTCGGGGTGCTCCATCCCGGCATAAGCGTGGATATTGCCGTAGTCGCAGGCATTTTTCAGGTCCAGCGCCAGCGCTCTGTTCGACAGGACATAGCTTGGCGCCGCAACGGGCACCGCATTCAGGCGCGGAACCGAGCGGATGGTGTCGTGCAGCGCCGCCTGATGCTCCGCCGAAATACGCGGAGCATTTTGCGGGTCCTTCGTCAGGTTAGGCTCATTGCTGCCCTCGAAAATATCGATACCCGCGTCGCACCAGTCGTAGAAATCCGCCAGCCTGTCGAGCGGCGTGGAAACGTAAGGGTTGAGATTGTCGTAACAGATGATGGTGAGGCGAACGCCCCCCGCCACGATCCGGCGCAGCCGCCGAAAGACGGGGCTGTCGCGACTGTCTCTTACGGTGATGAGCCCGTCATCGCGCAAATGCCGGACACCCAGTGCTTCGAGTTCGGGCACGATCCGGTCGAACTGTTCCGGATAGATGCCCGTGGGGCGGGTGAAGTGGCCGCACACCCCTACGCTGTCCAGAAAGACTTCGGTACCGGCCGAAGCAACCGTCTGCGCCCGTGCGGGAATGGCCTGCAAACCGGAGGCGGCGACCAATGCAAGCGGCGCGGCTGAAAGCAGGTTGCGCCGTGTCAGGCTGCCCATGGCTATCGGCGTTTTTCCATTCATCTGCGCCTCCTGGCATGTCCGGAGAAAATATAAGCAAGACGTCATCACATGGACGTCGCCGTTTAAATGGCGATGATGTCTCTCAACACGTCGAGATCAGAATGTCCTGGAAGTTTTCGGCATCTACAATTGCCTTGAAATCCATGTGTTTGAAATAAAACAGATATTATCAACTGGAATATAATCACGAGCTGCAATGCAACCGATTTCCCCCGATCGCCTGCACTTTAAAGTGGCTAAACCGTAACACGAGACCGGTTCTTTTCGCAACACCGCATGGCTTTTGCCGCGCCGCGAAAAAAATCACTTGAAATAGCGTCGATTCCCGTGCTTTTTGAAAAGTAGATTTTGGTAATTCATATTTTCAAACATTAGTTCTGCTCCGGCTCTTTTATTTTTGCAGATGTCTCACTGGTCTCCTGGAATGAAGGGAGACGAACGAGCCCGGGATGGACGCCATAGATTTTCGATGAAGGAAAACAGAGCGTATCCGCATGAGAATTCTCCATCTTAGCAGCCTTTATCCGCCGCATATCGTTGGTGGATGCGAACGCTCGGTCGAACATCTCGCCGAGGAACTCGTTTCCATGGGACATACGGTCGGCGCCGCCTGTATCGAGCGGCAGGCCGAACCGAAAACCATGCGCAACGGCGTCTCCGTCTACCGCATGTTCCACAATAACGATTTCTGGCTTGAGGACTGGCCGCAATATTCCCCGCAGCAGCGGCGCATGCAGAAGCTCAAGCAGCAGTGGAATTTCGACGTCGAAAAGCAGTTCGAAGCCGTTCTCGACGATTTCAAACCTGACGTTCTCAACACTCATTCGCTTCTGGATGTGACGACGCTGGTATGGCGGGCGGCGCATAAGCGCGGCATTCCGATCGTTCACACGATCTGCGAATACGATCTCCTGTGCGGCAACGCCGCCATGTTCAAGGGCGGCAAGCCCTGCGAGCACATCCATCTCGGCTGTCAGGCGGTGAATTTCACCAAGAAATTCACCCAGCGTTATATCGGCGCTGTCGCAAGCGTCGGCACGGAAATCCTCAAGACGCATGTCAATCACGGGCTTTTCCACCACATTCCGGAAAGCCTGCGCCGCGTCATCTTTTATTCCTGCACGGTTCCCGAGGGCGATCCGGTCGCCCGCCGGCAGATCGACCGCACAGGCCGGCCGCTGACCTTCGGTTATATCGGCCGTATCAATACGGAAAAAGGCGTCGGCAACATGGTCGATGCCTTCAAGGAAATCGGTCACGGCAACTGGCGCTGTCTGGTCGCCGGCCATGCGATGGACGATTCCATCGAACGTTTCACGGCTCAGGCCGGCGATCTGCCGATCGAATTCGTCGGCTGGGCGAAACCGAAGGAGTTTCTCGAAGAGATCGACGTGCTCATCGTTCCTTCCTTCTGGGCGGAGCCTTCGCCACGCACGATCTACGAGGCTTATGCCATGGGCGTGCCGGTCATCGGCGCAGCCTCCGGCGGCATTCCGGAGTTGATTGGCGAGACCAACCATGACTGGCTGTTCGAGCCGGGCAACGCCAGCGACCTTGCCGCCCGTATCCGCCGCGTGCTGACGCTCTCACGCGAAGAATTGCCGACGGAAGCGGATTTCGGAAACATCGTTGAGGAATCCACCTCGCGGCGAGTGGGTGAGAATTACGTGAAGCTCTACGAGGACGTGCTGGCAAAGCAGGGTGGAAACCAGACCTTATGTGCATCGTAGACCCGGCAGCGGACCCGGTGTTGCGAGGATTTTTCGAAGGAAAAAGCAGATGGAAGCAGCCAGTACCGATAAATTGCGGTTCCTCATGCTTGATTTTTACCGGTTTCTTGCTGCAATCGGTGTGGTGCTGTTTCACGTAAACAGTATCGACAGCCGCGCCAAATCGGTCATTGATGTGGGAAGTTTCGGTATCTTTGTCGACTTCTTTTTTATGCTGTCGGGGTTTGTTCTTTTTCACAATTACAAAGATTTGCAACTTGGTGTGGCAAGTTATTCGACGTTCCTGATTCGAAGGCTTGCACGCATCTATCCGCTCCATATCGCAACCATGGCGGTTTTGATTTGCATGTCCGTTGTGCTGTCGCTCCCCATAAGCACCGTGAAGTACCTGGATATAGTGCTGAACACTTTTCTTGTGCAGGCGTGGGGACTGGCAGACAAACTGACGCTCAATCATCCATCCTGGTCTATCAGCGCGGAGTTTTTCTGCTACCTACTCTTTCCGTTCATTGTGGTGATGATCCGCAGCATCAAGATTTACGTTTCCGCCCCGCTTGTCCTTATTCTTTTTTATATTTTTTCGCGCCCGTGGTTGCCTGTTTGGGAGCAGCCGGGCGGTATGTATGGTGCCAATTATGATTTCGGCATGCTTCGTGCGCTACCGAGCTTTATGCTTGGATGCCTCACCTACAAAATCTATCAGCAGGTGAAAATCTCAAATTCTCTATTTCTATATCTGGGGATCGCCACGTTTTTACTTGCAGCGTGGTGGATGTTCCGGCTTTCCAATCCAAATCATATTATGGTGCTGTTAGCATTTTCGATGCTGTCCACAGCTTTAGGAGAGCGAAGCATTTCCTACTCTGGGAAAACCGCTTCCGTTTTGTCGAGAGCTGGCGATTGCTCCTACGCAATCTACATGATTCACGGGATTCTATTCGCCACACTATTCAAATTCGTGTGGCAGGCGCTTGGTGAACCTATCGATTTTTTTCTGCTTTATCTGAGCGTGACGATCATTTCTCTAACCTTCATGGGCTATGTCGTTTTCAGAGGGTTCGAGAAGCCAGCACGCAATTTCATCAACTCCAGTTTGGCGCCACAGCCAAGTTTGCGGATGGCTAATTGATGTCGACTTCAAATTCGATAGGCAGCGCCGCCGTTACGGGTGTCTTCTGGTCCATCGTCCAGAACTGGGGCGGCAAGCTTTTCACCTCCATTCTCTTCATCGTTCTGGCCCGTTTCCTCAGCCCTACCGATTACGGCATGGTCGCTACCGCCGGGCTGGTGCTGATGCTGATCCAGATGGTGTCGGAGTTCGGATTCGCGGATGCGATCGTACAGAGACGCAACCTGGAACCCGGCGACGTCAATCTGCCCTTTTATGCCTCGGTTGCGGTTGCGACGCTGCTGGCCATTGCCGTCTGCGTGTTTTCTCCGGAACTGGAACGCTGGTTCGAGGTCGACGGGCTGGCGCCGGTCATCGTGGCGATCTGCATCTTGCTGCCGCTGAACACGGCTTCGATGTTTCAGGAGGTGAATTATCGCCGCGCACTGGCTTTCAAGCCGCTGGCAATCAGAACCTTCATATCGAACATCGTCGGCGGCGGCGTGGCGATTGTTTTCGCGATCATGGGCATGGGCGTCTGGAGCCTCGTCGTGCAGACCTATGTCGCCACCATCGTCACGCTGATCTGGCTCTGGCGAAAGCCGCACTGGCTGCCGGGCACCACTCTCAATCCCGGCACTTTCGTCGAACTGCTTCGCTTCGGTTCGTCGGCGCTCGGCCTTCGTATTGTCGATTTCGCGGCCACGCGCCTGATCGATTTCATGATCCTGGGACGCTATGGCGTGGCCGTCTTCGGACTCTACACCGTTGGCAGCAGGCTCTATCAACTTCTGATGCAATTGCTCCAGTCGGCACTTTATGACGTGTCGCTAACGGTGCTTTCACGCGTCTCGCGCGAGCGCGAACGCATGGCGGAACTTTACAAGCAGTTGATCGCAATATCCGCTATCGTCTCGACACCAGCCTTCGTGCTTTTTGCGGCATTGACGCCGGAGATTTGCCGCGTTTTGTTTGGTGCGCAGTGGCAAGGGGCAGATGAGATCGCGAGACCCCTGCTGCTTCTCGGCGCTTTACAGTGCGTGCAATTTCAAAACGGGCCATTTCTCTCCGCACGCGGCCGCCCGAACAAGGTATTGATTGCCGGCGCGGCCAAATCGATTGCCACAATTCTTATGATTGTCTTCATACCGACAGATGGTATCGATGAACTCGTCATTGTTTACGTATTTGGCCAGCTTGCTTCCACGCCCTTTACGTTCTTTTATGTTTCGCGTGAATTGGGCGTGTCGCTCCGAACAATAATGTCTCTGCTTCTGCCGAGTTTTGCCGCCAGCGGTCTTTGCTTTGTCGTCGTTCAATGGATGCGTCCTGAAATTGCCGCCCTCGGTTTAGGCGATTTCATGTCTGCAATACTGCTCGGATCCATTTTTATCTTAACTTATTTTTTGCTCATAGCGCTGGTTGCCCGAACGCAGGCGCGGTCGGCCCTTCTTTTCGTCACGAGCAAGGTACTCCCACGGAAGGAAGTGAATGCGTAAGCTCATAAAAAAAATCATCCCCGCACCGCTGCATCGTGAATGGGTGAAGTACAATGAAAGCCGCAATCAGGATGTTGCCATTCGTCACTTCTTTCACACGCTGCAGGAGCAAAAGCGACGGATAAAAAAACTCGCCGCTGGGGATCATATAAATCGGGTTCTGATTGTCGCCTGCGATCCCTATTCCGTTTTTGGCTCTATCGGCGACGATGCCATGATCACCGCGACAGTTCAGCATGCTCGCGCAAGAAATCCTGATGTCGAAGTCGATATACTGGTCGAGGGAACAGATGCCGCGGACTTGGTTCGCCAGAGGGGGTTTAATCCCGTCGATCTCTTTGGCGAAATTGATTTTGCCGGAGCACTGGGTAACCACTTTGAAGCGCGGCGATACGATTGCGTCGTGGTGGTTGGGGCGGATGTGATGGATGGATATTATCATCCATTGGTCAGCGCTAAACTCTTGGCAAGTGCTGATTTGGCTGCGGCTGCCGGGATAAAAAATGTCATCCTTGGTTTCAGCTTCAACCAAGCGCCTCATCCCGCTCTGGCTATGTTTTATAGCGCCCTGCATCCTGACGTCTCGATTAATGTGCGCGATCCGGTTTCCCTCAGCCGCCTGCAATCCTTCGCTAGGACAAACGCGGTACTGGTCGCCGATTCGGCGTTTAGCCTTGTTGCCACAGAACCGGATGAAGACACCGTCTCCTGGATCAAGCGGAAACGTGATGAGGGATACAGGGTGATGGGCTTCAACCTGCATCCCATGCTGTTCAAAAATGCTGACAGCGGCCAGGTCGATACCATCATCAAGCGTGGAGCCGAGGCATTGCACTTTGTGGCGGATGCACGACCGGTCTGCTGGCTGCTTATGCCGCATGATTACCGGGAGGGTTTCGGCGACCAATTTTGCCTTCAGGCGATTGCCGGGCAGGTTCCAGATTCGCTGGCAGATAGGGTTCGATATCTGAACGGCAAGTGGTCCGCGTCTGTTCTCAAGGGCATTGCGGCGCAACTGGATGGAATTGTCAGTGGGCGCATGCATCTCGCCATAGCAGGGCTGGGTAAAGGCGTTCCGGTCATATGTATCGCCTATCAGGGGAAATTCGAAGGGCTATACCAGCATTTCGCCCTATCTTCGTCGGAACTGCTCGCTCCCTCCGCCTTCTATAGCGATGACGGTATCAGGAATGCTTTGATGGAGTTCGTTGACAATGTTGATGACCTCCGCGAGCAGGTCCAGCGGAAATTGCCTGATGTTCTCAGCCTGTCAAAAAACAATTTTCAGATTTTCGAGTCTTTTCCAAAACAGAATCAATCGTTCTCATGAAAGTCGCTTTCGTCTCAGCCATTCCCGCCGTTCCTGCGTCCGAGGGTAACCGCAGCCGGATTCTCCAGCTGACACGTGCGGTTCGCAGCCTGGGACATGAGGTGCATTTCGTCTATATTGATACCCCGATTGCCGCCGATTTCGATCCGGCCACGCATGAAGCGGAATTCGGTTCCGGACGCCTGCATTTCGTATCACGGCAGCGAAACCGCTTTGAAACACGGCTTATCGGGGATTTGGGTTTCGAAGCTGAAGTGATCGCGTTTCGAGCCATTCGAAAGGTCCACCGCATTCTCGGCCGCGACGGCGCCTTCTACAACCATCTGGACGAGTTCTATTACCCGGAAATCGGCCGGCAGGTTCGGGGCCTTCAGCGCCGGCTTGGCATCGATGCCGTTATTGTCGAATATGCCTTTCATTCGCGGGCGTTCCTGGGGTTGCCGAAGGGTGTGCTGCGCATTCTCGACACTCATGATTCCTTCGCTGACCGACACAAGGCTTTCGTCAACACCGCGAACAAATATGGATACTGGTTCTCCGTTCCGCCGGCCGTGGAGAGCAAGGCTTTCCGCCGTGCGGATGTAGTTGTCGCCATTCAGGATGAAGAGGAGCGGACGTTCAGGCAGCGGCTGGGGGCAGAGCCGCCGGTTGTTGCGACCGTCAGCCATATTCTCCATCTCGGTGGAAGGGTGGAAGACTTAACACCGAGCGACTTCTTGTTCCTTGGTTCCGGCAATGACGCCAATATCATTTCCCTGAAAAGGTTCCTGCAAAACGTCATGCCGCTGGTCAGGGCTGCCCGGCCGGATATTCGTCTGGTTCTGGCGGGCGGCATATGCGGCAAGATCGAAGACGGGGAGGGCATTCTCAAGCTCGGTCGCGTGGATAATCTGAAGGACGCCTTCGCGCGCGCGCCGCTCTCCATCAATCCCATCACGCTCGGAACAGGCATCAATATAAAACTGCTCGATGCCCTGGCTGCCGGTGTTCCCACGATCAGCACCCGGACAGGTGTGAGGGGGCTTTCGGAACGATACCGGCGCGGCGTGGTCATTGTGGAGGATAATGACCATCGGGCTTTCGCCGACGCGATCCTGCAGCTCGCCTCCAGCCGCGATCAGCGGCGGGAACTGGGAAACAGGGCGTTTGAGGACGCAATTGAATGGAATCGCCAGCAAATGGCGGTCCTCGATGATATTCTGAGTGGCAGGCGAGTTCGTTGAAACCAGACCTTGATGCCGCTATCGGGCCTTTTCTTGGTCGTGCGGTTGGGGCGGCTTTGGGCGTTCGAGTGATCAGGGAAGACCGGATAGCTTTCTCAGGTCGCTATTGATGCGTGACTGCCAGCCCTTGCCCATGGCTTTGTAGTGCTCCACCAAATCAGGATCGAGACGGATCGTAACCGGCGTTTTCGGCGCATCCGCCTTTGGTCTGCCACGGCGCGCAATCTCCCGATCAATACTCTTGGCAAGGTCAGGGAAAACCGCCCCGAACGGTTTGGCTTGCGCCATCTCTTTATCGGTGGCTTCGGGGGCGTCCGGATCGGACGCTATCATTTTCTGAATCTCGGCTTCTTCCTTATTGGTAAGCGGGCGTTTCGAAGAAAACTTTACGGGCATGAGAGCCTCCTTTCCCTGGTGCTGGCTGGCCGCATGGAAATGACGGACAGGGCCTGCGAACCTAGCGGGCTGAACACCACCGCAATGATGATGCGACCCTGAAACTCACCTATAGCCATAAAGCGGTCTTCCTTGGCGGGAAGAACGATAGAGCCTGCAAAGAACTCAATCGTCAGATCGGCAAAATCGAGGCCATGTTTCTCGATATTCGTCAGCCGCTTCGTTTCGTCATAAGTGATTTGCATATTATGTACGTACAATAAATGAGCGGCATATGCAAGATTTTTGTAAGTACAAAAATGCCTGGGTTAGCCTATCAGGTGCAAGCCCGCATCCGAAAGCCTGAGAACGGTAAGCCTGCCCGTGGTGAATGCACCCGTGTCGATGCCGATCCGGTGCGGGCCGGTTTCCGGTTCGGTGACAGGCGTGTGGCCATGGATGACGACGAGGTCCAGCCCGGCCCCCTGCGACAGGAACGGCTCCCTTATCCAGAGCATGTCCTCATCGGTCTGCGCCTCCAGCGGCAATCCCGGTCTCAAGCCGGCATGCACGAAAATATAGGGTCCTATCCGGGCGTAGATCGGCAGGCTGGATAAAAGCTGGCGGTGGGTCTGCGGAATTGCGCCAAGCAGGGCGTCCCTGAATGGCTGCAGTCTCAGGCGGCCCTTTTGCAGGAAATAGTCGATATCGACGCCGTAGGATAAAAGCGTCTGGCGGCCGCCAAAGTCCAGCCAGTGCATATTCTGCTGCGGATTTTCGAGAAAGTCATGGAAGAGCTGCTCATGGTTGCCGCAAAGCGCAATACGGCGCAGCGGCGCGGGCGGCGGCTGCAGCAAATGTTCGAGAACGCCACGGGAATCGCGTCCGCGATCGACATAGTCACCGAGGAGAACGACCAGCGCGGGTGAGGGGTCGGGTCCCAGATCGGCAAGGATTTTCCGCTCCGCCTGCAACAGCAGGTCGAGGCTGCCATGCACGTCGCCAATGGCATAGATCGGGAAGGAGGCCGGCTTGTCGCCAAGGTCAATTCTGCGCCGCCTCCGGTCGTCGCGGGAGGCTGGTTGTTTACGACCGCGAATCCAGTTGAGCACCTTGGGCATAGCTGCCGATACTGTCTCTCCCGCACAAGGTCAAGAGCGTTGAAGGCGGCTGTCGCATCACCCGCCAAAGCTGCGTTGACGCGCCGATTCTGTGGGGAAAGAATACCCGCTTTGATGGTCGAAAGATACGTTGCCTTAAACCGGCAATCGAAATGCCTGCCGTCCGAAAGGGCGGCGTCAGCCTGAAACCATGTTCTAGAGTTTCAGCCAGACACGCGGGTCCTCGTGCGACTGAATCTTGATCCATTTCAGATCCACCGCTTTCCACGGCTTGACGACATTGGTGCGGTTATCCAGCACCAGATCGCCCTGGCTGGTGCTGACGACCAGAACGGCATGTCCTATGCCATCCGTCGTGCGGGCTGTGGCGATGCGCAGGGCGCCCGAAGGCCAACCGGCGCGCAGGAGGCGTTGCCGCTTGGTCACCGCAAAATCTTCGCAGTCGCCGCTTGCCGGGTTCAGTTTCCAGTCGTCTTCGCCATCCTGCTCCCCGACATAGCTTATCGAGGTGTTGATCTCGGCGTTGATGCGCTGGAGTTCCGTGCGCTTCTGCTTGCTCAGTTCCACCGTATCGCGGTCGCCAATCCGGAGGCACTGGTCGGCGGCGCTTTCACAGAATTTCGCAAAGGCAATGGGTGCGATGGTGGGACGGCTCGTGGTCATGAACTGGCCGGGCCGCGAGGCGCCGGGCTTCTGGGCAAGGCCACCGAGCTGGACGGCCGATGCCGTTGTCGCAATACCTGCCGCCACACCGGCAGCGACGGCAAAAATCTTTGCCAGACGGATTGTTCTCTTCGCCATGTCCTTGCCCCTGCACAATTGTCTTGTCTTGTGCCTGGCACCATAGCGACCCATTCTTGCGGGCCGTTTAAGTCGATAGATTGCATTTTAATGAAATCTAATTTTGTGCCGGCGCGCTGAAAAACAGCCGGAAAACCGGGTTCGTGCTCACCTGCAGCGGGTTCTGCCCTCGGTGTCGACAATACAGGTTTGCTGCGGGACAGCCCGCCTGAGTTCACGCCGGGTATCGGGGGAGGCGCGACTGGCTGGCGGCCGGTCATAATTCCGGTAAACTTCGAAATTGCGCCCGCCGATCGTTCCCTGCGCCCCGCCGCGGCCATTCGGCGTCACTTCGAAATTCTGATACTGCTGGGCATGGGCGCTCGCGGAAAGGCAGATCATGGCGGTCAGGACGCCGGCCGCCAGGCCGCCCCACAATGCTGCCGCTTGCTGCCTGCCCAACCTCATGACCGTTCCTCCATCGACGAAATGATGAACGCCGCCGCCGCACATTTGCCATGCCCGGCGCGCATTGATTTTCCAGTCGTCCGTCGGGGGGTAATCATATCACCGATAGTGCATCCGGTGTGAGAAGGATTTGTGCCCGGCAAAGGCCCGAATCGCCTTCCTGCAGATCGGCCAGCGGTGTCGCAACGCCAGGAGGCGCCACCGTGCCGCTTGATCGTCAGGAATGCGAAAAAGGCCATTCTGCGGCTCAAAAATTAAGCTCTTCGCCGCTGCATTTATAGGCTTCACAATCCTGTAACAACGGACCTAATATACAAGTGCAGATGCCGAATCGCTCAGGAGAAGCCCTTGACGATTGCAGTTTCACCACAGGCCCTGCCGGCGCTCGTTCTGAACGCAGACTACAGGCCACTGAGTTATTATCCCTTGTCGTTATGGTCCTGGCAGGACGCGATCAAGGCCGTCTTTCTAGACCGTGTGAACATCATTGCAGAATATGATCACGCGGTGTCGTCCCCCAGCTTTTCCATGCGGCTGCCGAGCGTCGTCAGCCTCAAGACCTATGTGCAGCCCACCCGCAATCCCGCCTTTACCCGCTTCAACGTTTTCCTTCGGGACAAGTTCGAATGCCAGTATTGCGGCACGCGGGACGAATTGACCTTCGACCATGTGATTCCCCGCGCGCATGGCGGTGAAACCACGTGGCATAATGTCGTTGCGGCGTGCTCTCCCTGCAACCTTAAAAAAGGCAGCAAGCTTCCCAAGCAGGCGGGCATGTTCCCGGCGCAGAAGCCCTTCCAGCCGACGGTTCAGGATCTGCACAATAACGGGCGGCTGTTCCCGCCCAATTATCTGCACGAAAGCTGGATGGACTATCTTTACTGGGATACCGAGCTGCAGCCCTGATCTTTTGAGGGCTGCAACGCGGTTTTCCGCTTACCGGCTTTTACGGCTCGCGCCAAAAAAGGCGACTGCCGCAAGTGCAACGCTTGCGATGACATTCCAGCCCGCGAAGGAAAGGCCGAGCACCCGCAAGGCGGCGTCGTTGCAGGAAGGCGCCTTGATGGCGTTCAGATTGCCGAGGAGATCGCCGGCATTGGTGGTGATGGAAGGCGCCCCGGTGGCGCAGGTGATCGGCCCTTCCCAGAAACCCCATTCCACACCGGCATGATAAACGCCGAGCCCGGCGCCGATCAGCATTGCCACGCCGATAAGGGCAAGAAGCAGCCGGGTGATCTGAACCGGCAATTTAAAGATGCTGGTCGCAATGGCCAATATGCCCAGCGGAATGGCGTAATAATAGGGATCGCGCTGCAGCAGGCACAGCGCACAGGGCGTATAACCGCCAATATGCTGGAAACCGAGGGCGGAGCCGACGGTGAAGATCATTCCCGCCGTGACGCCGAGAGCGGCGAGCGTGCGGCTATTGTCGGCGGTGGTCGCATTGGCCATGTTGTTTTCCTCAAACTTCGCGAAGAAGCAGATATCCCGGACGGGCTTTCAAAAAGGCGGGCGTGATGGCGAAATTAAGTCGCCGGTCCTCACGGGGTGTAACGGGATTCGTCTAATCGAGTCCGCCGCATCTGGCAAATGAAAGCCCGGTAATACTCGGGGGTGCGCAAGCAAAGTTTCGTGAGTTTGTCGGCGGCGTGAGGCCATTAGAGAATTCACTGGCACGTGCGGGGCAAAGCCTAGAGAAATCAATGCGCTTTTGGAAATGGTACCCCAAGCCGGGATCGAACCAGCACTCCTTTCGGAACCGCATTTTGAGTGCGGCGCGTCTACCAATTCCGCCATTGGGGCAACGGTGGTAATGCCACGGCGTCTATCATGGTCAAGGCCATGCGTGCAACCCCAAAGCTGACTTATCCTTTTGAATTGCGCGTGTTTGCGCGCGCGGTTTTCCGTCTTTTCCGGGCCGCCGATCAAAAATGTTGCGGAGGGTGGCTGTGCCGGATCGCGACACCTGTAGTTGCGGCATTAGGGTAATATTAGGCACCTCTAATAAATTAGAATATACGCAATTACTAATTGAATTATGATGTCAGGGTGGAGTTTCCACGCGGGGCGGGAATGGCCAAACTCATAGGGAGGAAATTATGAGGGCTTTTTCTCGCAATTTGTTACTGTCTGCCTGTCTGATCCTGCCGATCAACGCCCATGCGCTGGATATCGGGATCGGTGGCGAGAATGGGGTTAACGCCAGTGTTGGCGACAATGGCAGCGGCGGGCTCGGGGTCGATGCCTCCGTTGGCGGCAGCAGTGGCGTTAACGCCAGTGCGGATGTCGGCGGCAGGAGCGGCGGCGGGCTGGGTGCGGATGTCAACGCATCGGTCGGCGGCAGCAATGGGGTCAATGCGGATGTCAATGCATCCGTGGGCGGTTCCAGCGGCGTCAATGCCGGTGTGAACGCTTCCGTTGGCGGCTCGGATGGCATCAATGCCAATGTCGGGGCCAATGTGGGGGGCTCGAGCGGTGTCGGTCTCGGCGTTGGCGTCGGTATCGGCGGCTCCGGTTCGACCGGCACGCCCGGCACGCCCGGAAATCCCGGCGGCAGCACCACCAATCCCGGCGGCTCGGGCACAGTGTCTCCGGGCGCGATGCGCAATGCTCTGCAAGCCTATAACGATATGTCGCGGACCGAGCAGATCAAGCTCGCCCGCCGTTGTGTCGATATTCTGGGCGGCGGATACGATGCGGCGCTGACGAAACTGTGCAAAATGATCCGGACGGCCTCGCGCTGAAGCAGGCTTTGCCCGTGTCAGAAAACTTCGAAGGGCGCCAACGGCGCCCTTCGGATCAATTGCCCTTGCGTCCGAAGGACAGGATCTTCTGCCGCAGGCTGCGGGCGAGATTGCGGGTGTTGCGGTACATGTCCACCTGCGTGGAAACCTGACGCACGTCCCGGTCGCTGTTCTGGGCAAGCCCGACGACCAGCGTACCCATTTCCTGACGTTCCTGCCAGAAGCGGCTCATGATCGGATGATCGGGCACGGCGCAGCTGTCGCTGCGCAGAATATTGGCGTCATCCAGATGCCAGTCGGTCAGTTTCTGCACCAGCAGCTTGCCGGGAGAAAATTGCGCATAGCTCTCGTCGAAAGCGGTCTTCCACGTATAGGCCTCGCCCGCCGTGATGAAGACGACCATGGAGGCGATGGCGCTGCCATTGAGATCGATGGTGTGGATACGCACCGCATCCGCTTCGGCCAGATTGGTGATCGCCTCGCGGGCGAAGGCGGCGCGATAACGGTCGTTGACCAGCGCGGTGCGTTTGCGGCCTTTCCAGCCGCTCGCCTCCAGCGCCAGAAACTCCTCCATGCGGTAACGCACGTCCGCTGGCTGCCGGGTAACGGTATAGGAGAGGGGCCCAAGTTTTTCGAGCTGACGCCACTGCCTGTTCATTTCGCGCAAATGGTGCGGCGCAAGGGCGTTTCGCAGATAGGCCTTGCCATCGAGAAGGCTTTCCAGCATCGGCCGATAATAATTGCCAGTCGTCGTCACCGGCAGGTTGCGGCTGAGCGCGATGGCTTTGAACATGCGGGCAAACGGCCCTTCCAGCCGGACATCCGGCAGAACCAGAACATTCGGCAGACGCATGTTGCTGTCGGAAAGCGCATCGAAAAGATTGTCGAGGGTTTCGGCAGCGCCTTCGGTGTCGACCAGCGGCGTGCCGAGCGGCCCGAATGGATTGGCCCAGACGCGAATGATGGAGGGGCCGATGGAAAAGCCCGGCTTTTCCACGGTAAAGGGCATCAGGAAGCGCATGCGGCTTCTGGCGCCATTCTCATCGCGAATGAGGGCGAAGCGCACGGACTTGTCGTCGATGCGCGGCATGGCGGGCGCGAGAAGCCTTCCGGTGAAGAAGACATTCGCCTCCATGACGCGGTTGGACAGAAAGTCGAGTTCTTCCTGCATGTCATAACCGAGCTGACCCGGATAGATGCAGAATTCCCGGCCATCGCGGCCCACGCGTCGGCTGCTGTCGGCCACGGGGCGGTCACGCTCCGCGGACGCCATCAGTGCCGCGATGCGCGGGTCCTGAAAATCCGGATTCTTTGGATCGCTGGACATGCTTATCGTTACACCGCCTTCCCAGTGTTTTGACCCGCCCGGGGATCGTTGAAGGCAAAAAGGACGATCCCGAGTGTGCGGCGAATGGCAATATGCAATAGCACAGCTTCTATGCCCATGGCTATCGCCACTGCTGCCGCGGCCCCTGCCAGACCATAGACCGGAATGAGCGCCATGTTGAGTGCAATGTTGCAACCGAAGATAATAATATAAAGGACGACGCACAATTTTTGTTTGCCGGCCATGTTCAGCAATGTTTCCCCCGGGCCGATCAGCGCTTTGGCGAGGAAACCGGCGAAAAGGAAGAACATCAGCTCATAGCCCTGAACGAAGCCGGGACCGAACAGCGACAGCAGGAACGGGCCGGCCAGAAGCACCACGCTGCCGACGGCGAGCGACGGCCAGAAGGCCCAGCGCGCGGCCTGGCTGGCGAAACCGGCGAGCCCCGGCCTGTCATTGGCCGACATCAGGGTGGCCAGGCGCGGGGCGGCCGCCGCCTGCACCGAGAAAAACACGAATTGCATCAGCACGATGGTCTTTGCCGCGGCAAAATAGATGCCCACCTGATCCGGCGGCAGGTAAAGGCCGACAATCACCACATCGGAATTGGTCATCAAAAAACCGATGCCGTCGATCAGGAACATCGGGAAGGCGAACCTTATCCAGTGGCGGAAATGCACCCTGCGGACCGTGCTGCGGAAATGCCGGTTGAGCCTGCGGTTCATGAAGGCGAAATGGAAAAGCGTGGTGACATAGGTGGCAAGAAGGGCCGTGAGCATGGCCGTCGTTGCGGTTTTTTCCGCGCCAAGACCGATTGCCACCAGCATGAACAGCAGGATCAGCACCGGGCGAACGATATAGGTGGGGCTGAGTGCGGAGACCGCCCAGCCATTGGCGCGTGCGGTGCCGTTCAGCACATCGCCCAGCGCCACCATCGGCAGGGTGAAAAGCGCCAGTGAAACGGGAATGAGATAATAGGAGGCGATGCTTTCGCCGAAGAAATACAGGAAAACAAAACCAAAAATCGCAAGCGCGCTGGCCGAAAGCATGGCGAAGACGCGCGCCGTCGAGGTCAGCCCCATGATCTTGTCATGGGCATCCTCCAGACGATAGCCGGGTAAAAAGCGAATGACGGTGGTGTGAAAACCGAGACAGGAAAGATTGCCGAACAGGATCACCAGAACCCAGACAAAAGCGAACAGGCCATATTCGAATTCACCCATCAGGCGGGCAAGGATGATCTGGGAAATGAAGGCGATACCGGCGCTGACGATACGCACCGCAAACGCAACCAGCGCCATGCGCTGCGCGCGGGAGACCTCATCTCCGCCGGAAAGAACGACGACGACTTTCGCTACCAGCGGCGAAAGCGTCGCGCGCAGGCCTGCGGGTAAGACTTTTTCCGCCGTGTTGAGGATAGCCATGATCCACACGCCATCATTTCCAGTTGAATAGGCAGGCCGATCATACGCGCTTCATCCTTAACGAAGGGTTTGGGACGCGCCGGCCTGTGTGCCAATATCGTCCGCCGTGCGTGGCTTGCGAATGCCGTTGAACAGGAAAAGGGCGAGCGGGCTGAGGCGTATCGCCTGATGCAGCAGATAGGCGACTGCCGTGGTGGCCGCGACGATGATGGTAAATTCCAGGATGGGCGGCAGCGCAATGAGGATGAACAGCGTTCCGAAGGCGTAGATCAGCGGATGGTGAAACAGGTAGATGGTGAAGGACGCATCCGTCATGCGCCTGGCAAGCCGGTTCGGCCTGTCGAAATAGCGGCAGG
Organism: Agrobacterium sp. CNPSo 2736; assembly: GCF_004005385.1. Taxonomy (NCBI): domain Bacteria; kingdom Pseudomonadati; phylum Pseudomonadota; class Alphaproteobacteria; order Hyphomicrobiales; family Rhizobiaceae; genus Agrobacterium; species Agrobacterium sp. CNPSo 2736. The sequence goes on from NZ_RZTX01000001.1 coordinate 491,758, forward strand.
CGAGGTCTATCAACAGACGGCTTGCCGCCACCGCCGCAATTGCCGACACCAGCACCAGCAGGGCCGAATTCGAAAAGGGATATTGCAGGCGCAGGATCACCGCCGTCGCGATGGCGCCCGCCGCGATGAAGCCGGTGAGAAGACCCGTCTGGCGAAAGCGGTGAAAGAGGGCGCGGTCACGGTGCAGCAGCGCGCCGATGAGGAAGAAGGGCAGGTAACGCGCATAGGGATCGGAAGCGCGTTCATAGAGAAGAAAAAGGCCGCTTCCGCTCTTTGCCGCAAGCAGGCCGGATCCATAGATCATCAATTCCCACACAACAGGTACGAGGCAGAGTGCCGCGAAAAACAGGGTGGTATGCCGCTGCCGCAGGCTGCCGAACCAGTCTCTCACATAGGCTAGTGGCGGACGTTCCGCGAGAAACAGCAGGCCGGCAAGCAGGATCGAATAGAAGATGAGGGCCGGCAGGAACCATAGATGCATGATCCACTGTTCGCTCGGGCGCAGCAGGCCGGGCAGGCTCGCAAGCAGCCGGTCGGCCGGGATATCGCCTTTGGCGACGCCGGCCAGTTGCAGCAGGAAAAGCTGCAACGGCCCGAGCAGAAGAATGGCGACGATGAAGGGCACGCCGAGGCGCAGGAAACGCTGCCTCAGCCAGCGCATCTTGCCCTTCTTGCCAATGACCATGGTGGAGAAATAGCCGGCCACCAGAAAGAATGCCGGCATGCGGAAGGTGGAGAGCGCAGCACCTAGCGCGCTCAGAAGCGGGCTGGTGTCGAAATCCTTGATGTCCCATGGCAAAACATGGCTGTAGAGCAGGGAGGCGTGATAGGGAATGCCGAGCAGCATGAGGAGCGCCCTTAGCGGGTCCCAATAATGCTCGTAGTCAGATTTGCCCGGTTGCATTTTTCCCTCGCGCCGCAAACGCGATCCCGTGTGATCAGCAATGACCAGCACGACTATTGGTGGAAAACGCTAATAAACCCTTCACGCCCCGGAGGGTGTGGGCGGAGCCTTTTTCCGGGGCAGGAGATCGAGGACCAGCGCACAGCCCAGAATGATGATCCCGGCGCCGAGGAGTTGGGGAAGTGAAAGCGGCTCATCCAGCACGAGCGCGCCGATGAGCACTGCCACGACGGTCACGGCAAATTCCACGCTGATCGTCCTCGTCGCACCGATGACCGAAACGAGACGGAAATAGGTGATGTAGGTGAGCCCGCTCATCACCACTGCCTGCACCAGAAGATATCCATAGTCGATGAGGCGGGGCGTTCCGGGCAGGGGCACGGCCAGAAGAAGCGGCAATGTCATCAGGCCGCCCGTCAGGAACGAGCCGATGGTGATCTCCCAGGAACCCACGCCCTTGAGATAACGGCTGGCATAATTGCTGCCATAGGCGGCGCAGATGCAGGCGGCAAGGGCGGCGGCACAGCCGATGATGAAGCCGGTCGTGACGGGCACAGCGGGGAAGCCGACAAGCAGCAAGATGCCGGCAAAGCCGATGACGAGACCCGCAAAGCCCTGTTTCGTCAGGCGTTCAAGTCCCCAGACCTGCGAGATGAGCATGGAAAAAAGCGGGATGGTGGCCACCAGAATGGCCGCCATGGCGGTGCCCACCAGCGGCGTCGCATAGGAAAGGCCGATCAACTGTCCCGCAACCGTTGTGGCGCCGACCACGGCAAAGGCACGCCAGCTGGCGGAAAATGCAAGCTTTCGGCGCGCCGCAATCGCGATCAGAAACAGGGTGATGGCGGTGACGAGAGAGCGGAGCGTGACCGCACCGATCCAGCCAAAGGCCTCGACGACATGCAAAAGCAGCAGGAAGGACATTCCCCACGCCAGTGCGAGAAAAACATAAGCGGCAAAGTCGCGAGGGGCCATGAAAGCGTTTTCCGGAAGACGATCAGGCTCCCATATTGGAAATTGCCGATATCCGTCAACAGCGATCGAGGGATGTAACGAAAATCGCCCGCAACCGAAGGTGCGGGCGATGTCGTTTGTCTGTCCGGAACTGCCTCAGGCCTGTTCGTAAACGCCGTGGCAGTGCTTGTATTTCTTGCCGGAGCCGCAGGGGCACATTTCGTTGCGGCCGATGCGACCCCAGGTGGCGGGGTTTTCCGGATCGCGATCCTCGGCCGGCACGAAGGCGGCGGGCGCGGCCTGCTGGCCCTGCGCCATTTCGTCTTCGCCCGTATTGGGGTCGAGATGATGCGCCGTCATTTCCGGCAGTTCCGGCTGCTGCGGTTCCTGCTGCACCAGTTCCACGCGCATCAGCTGGGCGGTAACGGCCTCGCGCAGATTGGCGAGCAGCGCCTGGAACAGTTCGAAGGCTTCCGCCTTGTATTCCTGCAGCGGGTCGCGCTGGGCATAACCGCGGAAACCGACGACCGAGCGGAGATGGTCGAGGTTGACGATATGTTCGCGCCACAGATGGTCGATCGTCTGGAGAATGACCGAGCGTTCCACATAGGTCATGATCTCGGGGCCGAAACGTTCCGCGCGCTCGGCGGCGTATTTGTCGGCGGCCTCGGTGACGCGCTGGAGAATATCGTCCTCGGCGATGCCTTCTTCCTTGGCCCATTCCTCAACCGGCAGGTCGAGGTTGAGGAACTGGGCGATGCCGGCCTTCAGGCCTGCAATATCCCACTGTTCGGCATAGGCATTTTCCGGAATATGCTTGGTGACGAGCGTTTCGATCACTTCATGGCGCATATCGGCTGCGGTTTCGCCGATATTGTCGGCTTCCATCAGCTCGAGACGCTGTTCGAAGATCACCTTGCGCTGGTCGTTCAGCACGTCGTCATATTTCAGAAGGTTCTTGCGGGTCTCGAAGTTGCGGGCTTCGACCTTCTTCTGGGCGCGCTCCAGCGCCTTGTTGATCCACGGATGGACGATTGCCTCGCCTTCCTTCAGGCCGAGCTTCTGCAGCATCGAGTCCATGCGCTCGGAACCGAAGATGCGCATCAGGTCATCCTGAAGCGACAGGTAGAATTTCGAACGGCCGGGGTCACCCTGACGGCCGGAACGGCCGCGCAGCTGGTTGTCGATGCGTCGGCTTTCGTGGCGTTCGGTGGCGATGACGTAAAGACCGCCGGCGGCAAGCGCCTTTTCCTTCAGAACCTTGATCTCGGCGCGGATCGCCTGTTCCTTGGCGTCGTGTTCCGGACCCGGTTCGATGCCTTCGAGCTCGCGCTCAAGCCGCATGTCGACGTTGCCGCCGAGCTGGATGTCGGTACCGCGGCCAGCCATGTTGGTGGCGATGGTAACCGCACCCGGAACGCCGGCCTGCGAGACGATATAGGCTTCCTGCTCGTGGTAACGGGCGTTCAGGACCTGGAAATCGGAGAAACCGGACTGACGCAGGAGATGCGCCAGAAGCTCGGATTTTTCAATGGAGGTCGTGCCCACCAGAACCGGCTGGCCGCGTTCATGCGCCGCCTTGATCTCGGTGATGATCGCCTGGAACTTCTCCTCGCCGGTGCGATAAACCTCGTCGTCCTCGTCGATACGCTGGATCGGCAGGTTGGTCGGCACTTCGATGACGTCGAGGCCGTAGATATTGCCGAATTCTTCCGCTTCCGTTGCAGCCGTACCGGTCATACCGGCCAGCTTTTCGTACATGCGGAAATAATTCTGGAAGGTAACGGAGGAAAGCGTCTGGTTTTCCGGCTGGATCTGCACCTTCTCCTTGGCTTCAAGAGCCTGATGCTGACCTTCGGAATAACGGCGGCCCGGCATCATGCGGCCGGTGAACTCGTCGATGATGACGATTTCGTCGTTGCGGACGATATAGTCCTTGTCGCGGGTGAAGAGCTTGTGGGCCTTCAGCGCATTGTTGATGTGGTGAACGATGGCGACGTTTTCGACGTCGTAAAGCGATTCGCCCTTCAGGAGGCCCGCCTGCCGCAGCAGGTTCTCGAGCTTTTCTGTGCCGTCTTCGGAGAAGTTGGCCGAGCGCTGCTTTTCATCGATTTCGTAATCTTCCGGCGTCAGCAGCGGAATGAAGGCGTCGATGGTGTTGTAGAGATCGGAACGGTCGTCCAGCGGGCCGGAAATGATGAGCGGCGTGCGCGCCTCGTCGACCAGGATCGAGTCGACTTCGTCGACGATCGCGTAGTTGTGGCCGCGCTGCACCATTTGGGCGCGGTCGTATTTCATGTTGTCGCGCAGATAGTCGAAGCCGAGTTCGTTATTCGTCGCGTAGGTGATGTCGCAGGCATAGGCCTCGCGGCGCTGGTCGTCGTCCAGCCCGTGGACGATCACGCCGGTCGTCAGCCCGAGGAAGCCATAGAGCCTGCTCATCGTGGCCGCGTCGCGCTTGGCGAGATAGTCGTTGACGGTGACGACATGCACGCCCTTGCCGGCAAGGGCGTTGAGGTAGACCGCAAGGGTCGCCACCAGCGTCTTGCCTTCACCGGTCTTCATTTCGGCGATGGCGCCGCCATGCAGAATCATGCCGCCGGTCAGCTGCACGTCGAAGGGGCGCATGTGCAGAACGCGGCGCGACGCCTCACGGGCGACGGCGAAAGCCGGGATCAGCAGGTCGTCCAGCGTCTTGCCATCGGCAAGCTGCTGGCGGAACTCAGCGGTCTTGGCCGCCAGCGCCTCGTCGGAGAGCGCCTTGGTGGCTTCTTCCAGCGCATTGATGGCTGCGATCTTGCTTTTATAGGAGCGGACGCGGCGGTCATTTGCCGAACCGAACAACTTGCGGGCTATTCCGCCGAGACTGACCATCTTACTGGCCCTTTCTGAAATTCCGTTTTGCCGGGCGCTTTTCTCCGTCACGCCGATTTCAGCATAAATGACGGACTTCGCCCTTCAACGTATCTGGACGCGAGGTTGCGTGACAGATAAGAGGGGGGGCAAATGATGTCAACGGTTCTGCCCGTTACAGAATGGCCACAATCCGGTGTTTGGAAGTTTTTTCAGAGCCGGAAACCATGTCTGGAGCCGGCATTGTCCCCGAAAGGTTCAAAATGTTGCGCTATAATAAAATTGCGGCTGCGGTGATTGTGGCCACGCTCGGCCTCCAGCTTCCGGCTTTCGCACAGGAAGACAAGGTTGTCGCCAAGGTCGGCGATCTGGAAATCCACCAGTCCGAACTCGACCTCGCCATGAGCAACCTCGACCCGCAGCTCGCGCAGCTTCCCGATGAGCAGAAGAAGGTTGCAGCCCTTTCCGGCGCGATCGACGTCAAGCTTCTGGTGAAGAACGCCAGCGCCGAAGGTCTGGAAAAGACTGAAGATTTCAAGAAGCGCATGGACTTCATCCAGGACCGTGAGCTGCACAACGCCTATTTCCGCAAGCATGTGGTCGATGCCGTTACTGCTGACGAAGTAAAGGCCCGCTACGACAAGGAAGTCGCAGCCCTGCCGCAGGAAGAGGAAATCAAGGCCGCGCACATTCTCGTCGCCAGCGAGGACGAAGCCAAGGACATCATCAAGCAGCTTGATTCGGGCAAGGATTTCGCCGCGCTCGCCAAGGAAAAGTCGACCGATTCCAACAAGGATGACGGCGGCGATCTCGGCTGGTTCGGCAAGGGCCGCATGGTGCCGGAATTCGAAGAAGCCGCTTTCGGCCTCGAAAAAGGCGCTTACACCAAGGCTCCGGTGAAGACCCAGTTCGGCTTCCACGTCATCAAGCTCGAAGACAAGCGCATCGCGCCGCCGCCGGCTTTCGAGCAGGTCGAGCCGCAGGTTCGTCAGCTTGTCATGCGTGACAAGTACGTTGCCCTCATCGAGAAGGCCAAGGCTGACCAGAAGATCGAAATCATGGATGAGACGCTGAAGAAGGGCTACGACGAAGCCACGAAGGAACAGCAGGCTCAGCCGCAGCCGCAGCAGTAAGAATTACCCTTGTTATGGGGCGGCTTTAAAGGCCGCCCCGTTTCATCTCTGGCATTTCCATACTTCCCATTTCCAGAATTTCAGGCGCTTCCCATGTCCGTTGCCGTTTCCCCGCTCGCTCCGAAATCCTATCCCGACATGCCTGCGCTGCGCGGCGTTCGCATGGCGACGGCCGCCGCCGGCATCAAGTACAAGAACCGCACCGACGTTCTGCTGATGGTGTTCGACAAGCCGGCAAGCGTCGCCGGTGTCTTCACCAAATCGAAATGCCCTTCCGCCCCGGTCGATTTCTGCCGCGCCAATCTCGGCGGCGGCGTGGCGCGCGCCGTGGTGGTCAATTCCGGCAATGCCAACGCCTTTACCGGCGTCAAGGGCAAGGCCGCGACCGAACTGACGGCGAAATCCGCCGCCGCCGCCGTTGGCTGCTCCGAAAGCGAGGTGTTTCTGGCATCGACAGGCGTGATCGGTGAGCCGCTGGAGGCCTCGAAATTTGCCGGCGTTCTCGGCGACATGAATGTCAGGGCGGAAGCCGATTTCTGGCAGGAAGCCGCCAAGGCGATCATGACCACCGATACCTATCCCAAGGTTTCGACCCGTACCGCCGAGATCGGCGGCGTGATCGTGACGATCAACGGCATTTCCAAGGGTGCCGGCATGATTGCGCCCGACATGGCGACGATGCTCTCTTTCGTGGTGACGGATGCGGATATCGAGCCCGCCGCCCTGCAGTCGCTGCTGTCTGCCGGTGTTGGCCCGACATTCAATTCTGTGACGGTCGATAGCGACACTTCCACCTCCGATACGTTGATGCTGTTTGCGACAGGTGCTGCCGCTGAAGACGGCCAGGTGAAGATAACGAGCGCCGATGACGAGCGCCTTGCCGGCTTCCGCACCGCGCTGAACGATCTTCTGAAGGACCTTGCCCTGCAGGTGGTTCGTGACGGCGAAGGCGCGCGCAAGATGGTGGAAGTCACCGTAACAGGCGCGGAAAACGATGCCGCCGCCAAGAAGATTGCCCTCTCCATCGCCAATTCGCCGCTGGTGAAGACCGCGGTTGCCGGCGAAGACGCCAATTGGGGCCGCGTCGTCATGGCTGTCGGCAAGTCGGGCGAAATGGCCGACCGCGACCGCCTCGCCATCTGGTTCGGCGGCGTGCGCGTGGCCGTCAACGGCGAGCGTGACCCGGATTATTCGGAGGCGGAAACCAGCGCGGTGATGCGTCTCGAAGACATTCCGGTGAAGGTGGATATCGGTCTCGGTCAGGGCACTGCCACCGTCTGGACCTGCGACCTGACCAAGGAATATGTTGCGATCAACGGCGACTACCGGAGCTGACCGTTGGAGCCGAAGAGAATGCAGGACAACAAGGCCGTCAATCTGCCGCTGGTTCGCCGTCTGGAAGCCGTCAGCTTCCGGGCATGGCCTGCCTCGTCGGTGATTTATGACGGTAGCTGGCAAATCCGCCTGACGGGTTCGCACCCCTCCAAGCGCATCAACTGCGTGGTGCCGCTCGATCCGTCCGATTACGGAAACAGCGCGGTGCGGCTGGAAAAGGCACGCAAGCGGTTCGAAGATTTCGGCCGACCGCTGGTGGTGCGCGAAACGACGCTGATGCCGCCGCAGCTGAGAGAATTTCTCTCGAATGACGATTGGTCCGTTTTCGAAGAGGTCACGGTCATGACGGCCGATCTCTCCGGAATGGAACTGCCCGAAACGCTGGTCAGTCTGCCGAGCCACGATATCGGCCGTTTTATCGAGGCGAGCATCAAGGTCAGCGATGGCGACCCGGCGCTCCGTCCGGCGATTGCGGAAATCGTCAGCTCCATCAAGCCGGCGCTCGGCCTCTTCATCAATGAGGAAGTGGAAGGCAATCCGCTCGCGACGGTGATCTGCGTGCAGGATAACGATCTCGCCGGCATTCTCTCGCTCGACGTTATAAAATCGCAGCGTAAAAAGGGTCTCGGCACGCAGATCCTGTCATCCGCGTTGCGCTGGGCCAGAATAAGCGGCGCAAAAACCGCCTGGCTGCAGGTGGTTTCCACCAATGCGCCGGCGATCGCCCTTTATCAAAAATTCGGCTTCTCCGAGGCTTATCGTTATCGCTACTGGCGCAAGGGAACCGGCGAATGAGCGAGGCAGGCAAAAAAATCCTGCTGGTCGCCGCCTGCGCCCTTCTCGATCAGGATGGCCGCATTCTTCTGGCGCAGCGTCCGGAAGGCAAGTCGCTTGCGGGCCTGTGGGAATTTCCGGGCGGCAAGGTGGAGCATGGCGAGACGCCGGAGGAAACCCTTGTCCGTGAACTGGACGAGGAGCTGGGCATCAAAACCAAGGTCGCCTGCCTCGCACCGCTGACATTTGCCAGCCATACCTATGAGACCTTTCACCTCCTGATGCCGCTTTACGTGTGCCGCCGTTATGAGGGCATTGCGCATGGCCGGGAAGGGCAGGCGATCAAATGGGTGAAGCCGCAGGCCCTGCGCGATTACCCCATGCCGCCGGCCGATGAGCCGCTCATACCCTTCCTGCAGGACCTGCTATAAAATCGGGAAGCCTCCCGAGGTCCTCGCGTATTATCCCGTCACAGCTTCGTGAAAATGCCCCGTTCGCAGCGCTTTGCCGTGCCAAAACGGGGCTGTGTTAAGAGATCGTTCAGCACCCTCTGGCAGATTGTTAAGCTAAAGAAGCGGTAAACTGCGCGAGACGAGGTTGGTCATGAACGAGGATTTCTGGAAGACGGTGGAAGGTCGTCACTTGTATTCCGACAAATCCCGTCGCACCGGCGTGCTCAATGTGGCGCTGCTTTTCGGCACGGCGGTTATCGCGCTCTCGCTCATCGTCACTCCCATGCTTGCCGGAAAATCCTCCACGCGGGTGGCGCAGTTTCCTGACAATTACGACATGATCAGCACGGGCTCCATCAAGAAGACCGATGTGGGCAAGACCTATTCGATCCGTCGCAGCATCACCCAGCCGATGCCGGAAATGCCCTGCGTGGTCACGGGTTATAGCAACGAGAGCGGTTGCTGATCGTTTACCATCAAAGGTAACGCATTCCTCACATCGCCGACCTAGGATAGAGTTGATTTCAACAGGGTGGATGCCGGTTGTCGCAACGCACCGGATGGCGGATGGGGAATATCCTGTGCTGCATTTTTTTATCGATTTTTGCAAAAGCGAAGACGGCGCCACAGCGGTTGAATACGGCTTGATTGTCGGGCTGATTTCCGCCGCCCTCATCGCTGGCGCAGGCAGCATCAGCAGCAATATCAATGCCGTGTTTCAGTTCATCGTAGACACTTTGGCGAGTTGAAGTCTTTCGGCTGATCGCTCAGGACAGCTTCACCTCGGTTGTCTTTAAGGCATCGGCAAGCCGCACCTTGGCGGAGCCGGGTTTCAGCGGCTTCTGCTGGCTTTCGTGCGGCGCCCAGCCTGATACATAGATGATGGAAAATGTCGCCCTTATCCGCCCGTCAGGATCGGAATATCGCTCGGCGTAAAGCTCCGCTGCGCGCAGGAAAAAGGCGCGGTTGAGCGGTTTTCTGCTGCGGCTTGCCAGCGGATTGGCCATGCCCATGGCGCGCAGGTCGCGCATCAGCGGGAAAATCGAATCGTAACGCACCGTGTAGCTTTCCGCATCGGTCACGGGGAGCGCAAAGCCGGCGCGCTGCAAAAGCGCGCCGACATCACGCACATCGGCGAAGGGAATGACGCGCGGGCTGGCGCCTCCGGTCAGCTCCGCCTCGGCGGTGAGCAGCACGTCGCGCAGTTCCTGCAGGGTGCCGCTGCCGGGAATGGCGCCGAGAAACAGGCCGTCCGGTTTCAATGCCCGCCGGATCTGGATCAGCGCGCCGGGCGTGTCGTTGGTCAGATGCAGGGCAAGCGGTGAAACGATGAGGTTGGCGGAGGCCTCCTCAAGCGGCAGATGCTCCATGGAAGCCGCCTCGGGAATATTCGCATCCGTCGCAAAAGAGCTCTCGGTTTCGATACGGCGAATGCTATCCACCTTGCCGGTTTCTGCCAGCCGCCGGGCGGTGACGCCGGTGCCGCCGTGAAGTTCGATGGCGGTCTCGAACTGGCGCTCGACGATGGCAAGCCTGTCGGCCAGCTCTTCGGCCGCCATATCGAGAAGAAACAGGGCCTTGTCGTCGCGCCGGTTCCACGCCCGGCGACGGTTTTGTTCGATCAGGGCCTGGTCAAAGAGAATATCCATCGTCTTGCCTGCTCGGCCTCAAACGCCTTCGGGATCGGCGGGCCGTATCGTTGGTCTCATGCCGCTGGGGGCATCGTTTTCCCGGTGTCGGGAGGGAACTATCGCTCTCGCAAAGGCACCCGTTCGGCGGTAAAGTCAACCTCATGGGTGCTGGTGAAAGTCTGTTTTCAGGTTTGCTGTCGAAGTCTGCGGCCGTGCCGGCGGCGGCGGGAGACATGTGGCGTGCGGTCTTTCGTATGGTCTACCCGCCAACCTGCGCGGGCTGCACCCGCATGACCGGCGACGAGGGCGCCTTATGCGCGGATTGCTGGCGCGATGTGGCCTTTATCGATCGCCCTTTTTGCGAGGTTCTGGGCTTTCCCTTCGCGCGGGATCACGGAGATGGTTTCGTGAGCGCGCAGGCGATTGCCGAACCACCGCCTTTTGACCGGCTGCGCGCCGTCGCAAGTCATGAGGGAACCGCCCGCAAGCTGGTGCACCGGCTGAAATATCAGGACCGGACCGATCTCGCCCGCCTGATGGCGCTGTGGATGCTGAGGGCAAGCGACGGAACGGTGGATGCCTGCGATTGCATCGTGCCCGTTCCATTGCATCGCAACCGTTTCCTGCGCCGCCGCTTCAATCAATCCGCCGAACTGGCGCGGCATCTGGCCAGGGCCTCCGGCAAGCCCTTGCTTGCCGGCACGCTGCTGCGCGTGAAGCCGACAGAGCGGCAGGTGGGGCTTTCCGCGCTTGCCCGGCGGGACAATGTGCGCGGCGCTTTCGCGCTCGCGCCCGGCCGGGAAACCGATGTCCATGGCAGGCGCGTGGTGCTGGTGGACGACGTCTACACCACCGGCGCGACGGTGGGTGCGGCAAGCCGCGCCCTGCGCGGGGCCGGTGCCGCGGATGTGACGGTTTTGACCTTTGCAATGGCCATTTCCGGGCCTATATGAAACCTGAATGACATGAGTTTATCGTGCGTTTTACCGCACGTTTGCGAGGGCTTTGAAAACATGGCACCGGTGACGATCTATACGCGGGATTTTTGTGGTTATTGCGCACGCGCCAAGGCGCTGCTGGACAGCAAGGGCGTGGATTATGCCGAATATAACGCCACGACGACACCGGAATACCGACAGGAAATGATCGAAAAATCGGGCGGAACGACGTTCCCGCAGATCTTCATCAACGGCCAGCATGTGGGCGGCTGCGACGATCTGCACGCGCTGGAGCGCGCCGGTAAACTGGACGCGCTGCTGGCCGCCTGATCGGCCGCGATTCTCGCGGGTATGGAGGATGTGATGAGTTTCAAGGCTGCCGCCATTCAGATGCGCTCCGGCGTCGATCCGGCAAGAAACGCCGCCGATATGGAACGGCTGGTGCGTGCGGCTGCGGCCGAGGGCGCCGTTTATGTGCAGACCCCGGAAATGACGGGCGCGATCCAGAAGGACAGGCAGGCGCTGCGCGCGCAACTGCGTGATGACGATGGCGATATCATCGTTGCGACGGCCGCCCGTCTTGCCCGCGAACTCGGAATTCATGTCCATATCGGTTCCACGGCCATTGCCCGCCCGGATGGCAAGATCGCCAATCGCGGTTTTCTCTTCGCGCCGGATGGTTCGCGCATCTGCAGCTATGACAAGATCCACATGTTCGATGTCGATCTCGACAATGGTGAAAGCTGGCGTGAAAGCGCTGCTTATCAACCCGGCGAAGTGGCGCGTATCGCCGAACTTCCGCTGGGGAAATTCGGCTTCGCAATCTGCTATGACGTCCGTTTCCCGCAGCTTTTCCGCGCGGAAGCGCTGGCAGGTGCGGAGGTTCTAACCGTTCCGGCGGCTTTCACCCGACAGACGGGGGAGGCCCATTGGGAGATCCTGCTACGCGCCCGCGCCATCGAAAACGGCGCTTTTGTCATCGCCGCCGCGCAGGCCGGCGTGCATGAGGACGGGCGGGAGACCTTTGGCCATTCCATCATCATCGACCCGTGGGGCAAGGTTCTGGCCGTTGCCGGCGGCGCCGGAGAGGAAATCATCTTCGCCGACATCGACACGTCACTCGTTGCGGCTGCGCGTGGCAAGATTCCCAATCTGCGCAATGCCCGCGAGTTCGGTCTGGACACGGTTATTCCCCTGAAACCTGCCGGAGGTGAAGCGGCGTGATCCGTTATGCGCTGGCCTGTGAAAAGGGCCATGAGTTCGAAGGCTGGTTTGCCGGCAGCGACGATTTCGACGATCAGTTGCAGCACGGTTTCCTGTCCTGTCCGGTCTGCAACTCCGTGCAGGTCTCCAAGCTGTTGATGGCGCCTTCGGTTTCCACCGCCCGCAAGAAAGACGAACGCCAGACGCTCGCCATGGATACCGCCCGAAAAGAGGCCCTTGCGAAAATCCGCGAGGCCGTTGCCAATATCCGCGCCAATGCGGAAGATGTCGGCGATAAATTTCCCGAAGAAGCCCGCAAGATCCACTATGGTGAAGCGGATGAGCGCGGCATCATCGGCAATGCCTCGGCGCAGGACGCCAAGGCCCTGCTGGACGAGGGTATCGAGATCGCGCCGCTGCCGACACTGCCTGACGACGTCAACTGAACTTCTTTAGGACGACGTCATTCAAATAGCGTCCGGGGTTTACCCCTGCGCCGGCCGCTTCGCCAGCATCATGTAGTTGACATCCATATCCGGCGAAAGATTCCAGCGATCCTGCAGCACGTTGTAGAAGACGCCGGTGCGGTGGACGATATCCATGCCGCTCGCCACCAGCGGCCGCTCGAGCTCTTCCGGGCGAACGAGCTTTTCATATTGGTGCGTGCCGCGCGGCAGCCAGCGCAGCACGTTTTCGGCGGCGAAGATCGCCAAGGCCCGGGCTTTGAGCGTGCGGTTGATGGTGGCGGCGAACATCAGGCCGCCGGGGCGCACCATTTTCGCGCAGGTGGTGACGAAGAAATCGACATTGGCCACATGCTCGACCACCTCCATGTTGAGGATGACGTCGAAGGTTTCGCCGGCTTCCTGCAACTGCTCGGCGGTCACGGCGCGGTAATCGACGCTGACCCCGCTTTCGCGGGCATGGGTGGAGGCTATGCCGATATTCTTTTCCGAGGGATCGGCGCCCACCACATCCGCGCCCATGCGTGCAACGGGTTCGGAGAGAAGGCCGCCGCCGCAGCCGATATCCAATATGCGCAGCCCTTCCAGCGGGCGGTGCACCTTCGGGTCGCGGCCGAAATTCTCGCAGATGCGGTTGCGGATATATTCGAGCCGCACCGGATTGAACTTGTGCAGCGGGCGGAACTTGCCGGTCGGGCTCCACCACTCCGCAGCCATCGCGGAGAAGCGATCCACTTCGCTCTGGTCGACGGTCGTCTGTGCGGTTTCGCTCATGGTTCTGCTCCATATTGCTGTTGCATTGAAGTCGGATGATTGCCCCCCGAAGTCAAGACCGGCGGTCCATTCGGGCGGCGATTTATCGGGCGCTCATTGCCGCAGGTGGAACTGATGGGGCGTCTCATTTGTTTCATGCTGCGTTCATGCAGAACCGCGTATTTTCCGATCGTGGCAGTATGCGGAACGCATACTCGTCCATCGAACATGGTGGATGCCGACAAGGGCAAAGCGGGCCTTTGCTTGAGGAGAAAGAAGTGAAGAAAAAACTGTTTGGCGCAATTGCGCTGGTGGCCATGCTCGCCGCGCCGGCACTTGCCGAAGCTGCGACGCGGGGTTTCGCCACCGCGAATGTGAATATGCGCTCCGGCCCGAGCACGGCCTATCCGGCCGTCGTGGTTATTCCGAATGGCGCGCCGCTCACCGTCCATGGTTGCTTGTCCGATACGCCGTGGTGCGATGTCTCGTTCGTGGGCGGCCGCGGCTGGGTGGCCGGGCGTTATATTGCCACGACCTACCGGCAAAACCGGGTCTATGTCGAACCGCGCTATTACCGCGATCTCGGCGTGCCGGTGATCACCTTCGAAGTCGGCCGTTATTGGGACCGCTATTATCGCGACCGCGACTTCTACCGCGAGCGCGACCGCTGGCGCCGTCCGCCGCCGTCCGGCGGTTACTGGAACGCCCCGCCTCCGAGTGCCGGCTGGGACCGCCCACGTCCGCGTGACGAGTGGCGTGATGGCCGCCGGGACGACTGGCGTGATGGTCGCCGCGACGAGTGGCGTGATCCCCGTCAGGGTGGCCCGAACGACGGCCGCTGGGAACGTCGCTACGGCGACTGGAATCAGGGTGACAGAAATCAGGACAGGCCGCGTCGCGACGACGACCGCCGCCGCTTCGAAGAGGAAAGCCGCGACCGCAACCGCGATGGCCAGCAGAACCAGGATGAAGGCCAGCGCCGCCCAGAGCGTCGCCAGTGGGATGACCCGCGCCGTGCGCCTGCCTCGGAAAATTTCCGCGATGGCTGCCGGATCGGCGATCCGGGTTGTGACCCCCGCTAAACAGACAAAGCCCGGCATGATTGTCGGGCTTTTTCATTTATGGCTTCAACTTGGCTTTACGAGCCGCTACTTCGCGGCGGCAGCCTTGCGGGCACGGGCCTTGGGTTTTGCCGGGGCTTCGGCATCCAGTGCGGCTTCTGCAGCAGCGGCCTTGGGAGCGGCCTTCTTGCGCGTTGCGGGTTTCGTCGCTTCCGATGTCTTCAGCAGCGAAAATTCATGCTTGGCCTGTTCCCAATGGTGCGCGTCGCGCCCATGGGGGTGGCCTTCCTTTTCCCAGAGTGTATATGCCCGTTTACTGATCCATTCGTGTTCCGAAACCTGCATGCTCGTCTCCCGTTGCTGTTTACAGCGCCTATGAGAAGGCGACATTCCGCTTGGTCCGGCACACGCTCGACAGGAATCAATGCCGGCATTTCCAGAACCCATTACATGCCATGATTTTCCGGGCGTCAAGCAAACATGCTGCATTGCGAAAGCGGATTTCCGGCATTTTCTCCCCGTTAAAGCGGTTTGAGCGAAAGACGTTCCCGCAGAACAAGATCAACGTTGCGTGATCGCGCCGGGGCCGCCAAGATGGCCGGATGAATGGGCAGCGGAGGAGGCGGTCTTGGAACAGAGAATGGAAGCGGATGCGCAGGTCATCGTCGAAAAACGGGGAGGGGCAGGCATCATTCGCCTCAACCGCCCGAAGGCCATCAACAGCCTGACCTTGCCAATGGTGCGCGACCTGTTTCAGGCGCTTCAGCGTTTCGAAGAGGATGCCGGTGTTTCCTGTGTGGTTCTTACAGGGGAAGGCGACAGGGGGCTTTGCGCCGGGGGCGATGTCCGCATCATTCACGATCTCGGCAAGGCGGGCGACCCGCAGGTGCTTGATTTCTGGCGGGAAGAATTTCCGCTCAACTATCGCATCGCCCGCTTCGGCAAACCCTATATCGCCCTGATGGACGGCATCGTCATGGGCGGCGGTGTCGGCATTTCAGCCCATGGCAGCCACCGCATCGTCACGGAGCGCACAAAACTCGCCATGCCGGAAACCGGCATCGGTTATTTCCCGGATGTCGGCGGTTCCTGGCTTTTGCCACGGGCGCCGGGCGAATGCGGCACCTGGCTGGGGTTGACGGGCAATGCCGTTACCGCTGCCGATGCCATCTATGCTGGTTTTGCCGACTATCTCGTTCCTTCGGACCGTCTCGACGGGTTGGTCCAAGACCTGTCGCAAGCCGCGGATACTGACAGTATCGAGACGGCGATTGCGGCGCACGCCGTCGAGGCCGGTGAAGGCGTTTTATCCATAAATCGGGATATCATCGACGCGACATTCCATTTCGACACGGTCGAGGAGATTTTCGAGGCACTTGCGGCGCGCCAGGATGCGTTTTCGCGCGAAACCCTCGAGGTCCTGCAAAAACGCTCCCCCATCAGTCTGAAACTGACCCTGAAGCTGCTGCGCCTCGGCCGGGAAAGCGCGAGCCTCATCGAATGCCTGGAGCGGGAATTTGCCGCCGGCACGGAAATATTGCGCCAGCATGATTTTTACGAAGGCGTGCGTGCGGCGCTGGTCGACAAGGACCGCAATCCCCGCTGGCAACCGGCACGGCTGGAGGAGGTGAGGGAGGAGGACATTGCGCCTTATCTTGCCGCGCATTCCGGCAATCTGTTTCCAGATCATCGTCTTTAGGTCGGCGCAAAAGAAATCCGGCTTCTTGCCGTATATGAAATCATCGCCTGCGGAGCCGGCATTCTTTGGGCGAAATTTCCAATCCGTGCGCCCGGAAAGCATGGCTGTTTCTCGCGGGCGTTGCCGCCGCCCGCTATGTTGAGCACCATTCGAATTGCCGGGGGTATTCATGAAACGTCTTCTCATTATCGGTACTGCCATCGCCGCTCTTTTTGCAGGTGCGGCGCAGGCGCAGTCTCCGACCACCATTCTCAACGCATCCTACGATGTCGCCCGCGAAGTTTTCGCCGCCGAGAACGAGGCGTTCATCAAGCTGCATCCGGGCGTCACCGTCGATCAGTCGCATGCCGGCACCTCCAAGCAGGCGCGCGCCATCGTCGAGGGTCTGGAAGCCGATGTCGTCACCTTCAATCAGGTCACCGATGTCGATTTTCTGGTGAAGCAGGGCTTCGTTTCCGCCGACTGGAAGAAGGATTTTGCGAACGACGCATCGCCCTTCTATTCCTTCCCGTCGTTCCTCGTGCGCGCCGGCAATCCCAAGGGTATCAAGGACTGGGACGATCTTGCCCGCGACGATGTGAAGATCGTTTTCCCCAATCCGAAGACCTCGGGTAACGCCCGTTACACCTATCTCGCCGCCACCGCTTACGCCAAGGAGAAGTTCAACGGCGACGACGCGAAGGTTCAGGCATTCGTCAAGAAAATCTTCGACAATACGCCGGTGTTCGACACGGGAGGCCGCGCCGCCACCACCACCTTCGTTGAGCGTGAAATCGGCGACGTGCTTATCACCTTCGAAGCCGAGACCCGCGGCATCGCCAAGCAATATGGCGCAGACAAGGTGGAAGGCGTCGTGCCCTCCGTCAGCCTGCTGGCCGAATTTCCGGTCGCCGTGGTGGACAAGGTCGTCGACAAGCGCGGCTCGCGCGATCTGGCGAAGAGCTACCTCGATTTCCTCTATACCGAGGAAGGCCAGCGCATCGCCGCCGAATTCGGCCACCGTGTCCACAATGAAAAGGTCGTCGGCGAATTCAAGGACAAGTTCCCGGCGATTCGCCTCGTCAACGTCGATGATGTCTTCGGCGGCTGGGACAAAATCCAGAAAGAGCATTTTGCATCCGGCGCGACGCTTGATACGCTTTACGGCAGCCGTTAATCACAGCGATACGCAACAGGTAAAAGACCCGGCGGGAAACCGCCGGGTCGCTTTTTGATGAATGGGGGGCGGGGTTTGAAGCGGAATGTTCTGCCGGGGCTAAAATTGTCCCTTGGCGTTACCCTGACTTACGTTGCCATCATCGTGCTTCTGCCGCTCTCGGCGCTGGTGTTCAAGGCGGCAAGCCTCGGCCCTGCCGAATATTGGTCGATCATCTCCTCGCCGCGCGCCGTGGCCAGTTATCGTGTTACCGTGCTCTGCGCGCTCGCCGCCACGCTGTTCAACGTCATCTTCGGGCTGGCGCTCGCCTGGGTGCTGACGCGTTACCGCTTTCCCGGCTGGCGCATCGTCGACGCCATCGTCGATCTGCCTTTTGCGCTTCCGACCGCCGTTGCCGGCATTGCGCTGACGACACTGTTCGCAGGTAATGGCTGGTTCGGCTCGGTGCTTTCGCAATTCGGCATCAAGGTGGCCTACACGCCGCTTGGCATCATGGTGGCGATGGCCTTTACCAGCCTGCCCTTCATCGTGCGTACCGTGCAGCCGGTGCTGGAAGACCTCGATCCGGCGCTTGAGGAAGCGGCGCAATCGCTCGGCGGTTCCGATCTCGAAATTTTCCGCAAGATCATCCTGCCGCTGTTGACGCCGGCGTTGCTCGCCGGTCTGTCGCTCTCCTTCGCCCGCAGCCTCGGCGAATTCGGGGCGATCATCTTCATCGCCGGCAATCAGCCGTTTTCGACGGAAATCACGGCGCTGCTGATCTTCATCCGGCTGGAGGAATATGACTATCAGGCGGCGGCCGCCATCGCCTCCGTGCTGCTCATCACCGCCTTCGTGATGCTGGCGGTAACCAACTATCTGCAGGCGCGCGCGCTTCGTTATACGGTGAGGGGCTGAGAGATGAGCACCGTTTCTTCACATCGCAAACCGCCACGCGTGGGTGACGCGCCTCTCGTTCGCCGCAGCCTGATTTCTTTTGTGCTGGTCATCGGCGCCCTGTTGGTCCTGGCGCCGCTTATCATCATCGGCGTCGAGGCGTTTTCGCAGGGCTGGAAGGCCTATACGGCCACCATCACCCATCCCGATACCCGCCACGCCATCATGCTGACGGTGCTGACGGCGCTGATCGCCGTGCCGGTGAATACGGCCTTCGGTGTTGCGGCCGCATGGTCGATCACCAAGTTCGATTTCCCCGGTCGACGCTTCCTGCTGGTGCTGATCGAGATACCCTTTTCCATCTCGCCCATCGTCGCGGGTGTCGCCTATCTTTTCGTTTACGGCCTGCAGGGGCTGTTCGGCCCGTTCCTCGATGCGCATGACATCAAGATACTTTTTGCGCTGCCCGGCATCGTCATCGCCTCGATGTTCGTCACAGCACCTTTCGTGGCGCGGGAACTTATCCCGCTGATGCAGGCGCAGGGCCGCGATCTGGAGGAGGCGGCGACCTCGCTTGGCGCCTCCGGCTGGCGCACCTTCTTTTCGGTCACCTTGCCGAACATCAAATGGGCGCTGCTTTACGGCGTCGTGCTGTGCAACGCCCGCGTGATGGGTGAATTCGGCGCGGTATCGGTCGTATCGGGCAATATTCGCGGCCAGACCAATACTCTGCCGCTGCATATCGAGCTGCTTTACCACGATTACCAGACGGCCGGCGCCTTCGCCTCGGCCTCGATCCTCGCCTTGCTCGCCGTCGTCACCATCATCGCCAAGGTGGCGCTGGAACGGCGCGGCGCGGGGCGCGGGGCCAAGAAGACCAACGGCGATGCCGCCATCGCCACGGAGACCTGATTCCCATGAAAATCCGCCTCGAAAATGTGGTGAAGACCTTCGATACCTTCCGCGCCGTGCGCGATGTTTCGCTGGATATCGAAAGCGGCGAGCTTCTGGCGCTGCTCGGTCCTTCAGGCTCCGGCAAGACCACGATTTTGCGCATGGTTGCCGGTCTCGAATATAGCGATGGCGGCCGTATCTTTTTCGGCGACGAGGACGCCACCAATATTCCGGTGCGGGACCGCGGCGTCGGTTTCGTATTCCAGCATTACGCGCTCTTTCCGCATATGACCCTGCATCAAAACATCGCTTTCGGCATGAAGGTTTCGAAGGTGAAGCGGGACAAGGCGGCGATCGATGCCCGCGTCGAGGAGCTTCTGCGGCTGGTAAAGCTCGATGGCCTGGGCGACCGTTTCCCGGCGCAGATTTCCGGCGGCCAGCGGCAGCGCGTGGCGCTGGCGCGTGCCCTCTCGGTCGATCCGAAGGTGCTTCTGCTCGATGAGCCCTTCGGGGCGCTGGACGCCAATGTGCGCCGCGACCTGCGCCGCTGGCTGCGCGAGATTCACGATTCGCTCGGCATCACCACGATTTTCGTGACGCATGACCAGGAAGAAGCGCTCGATCTTGCCGACCGTGTCGTCATCCTCAATCAGGGCGAGATCGTACAGCAGGGCACGCCGAAGGAGGTCTGCCGCCAGCCGAACAGCGCCTTCGTCATGCGCTTTCTGGGCGATGCCAACCGGGTGTCCGGCGTGGCGCGCGGCGGCAAGGTCTATGTCGGCGAAAGCGAGCTGCCTTTCTCCTACGCGCAAGGCGATGGCGCGGTGGACATCTATGCCCGCCCCGGCGATCTGGAGTGGGAAGATCTGCATGAGGGCATTCCGGCCTCTGTGGCGCGGGTTCTCGACCGCGCGGGCGAGCGGCGGGTGATCGCCAGCACCGACGGCGGCGACCTTCTGGAATTCGACGTGCCGCCGGAAAACGATGTTGCCGCCGGAGACCGCGGTTCCGTCATCATCCGCCGGGCGAAGATTTTCCCGGCGGTGTGAGGCGCTATCAGCCCAGAAGCTGGAAGGCGCTTTCTGCCACAAGCTTGCCGTTGATCGTCAGGTCGACCCTGTGGATGCCGGGATAGTGCTTGCGGGTCGTGAAATCGCGTATGGCGCGGCTGATCGACAGCGCGCATGTCTCGCCAGGCTGAAGTTCGATCTCTTTCCACTTGAAGACTTTCGCGGAGGCGTCGCCGCTCTTCTTCACGTAGTGCACGGCGTAGTCGATCACCAGTTTCTGCGGCCGTTTCGTCGTCGAGGTGAAAGAGGCTGCAATCCGCACCGGATTGCCGAGCGCAACCTTGTCCGGCGTAACCTGAAACGCCGCAAGGGAAATTTCCGCTTCCTCATGCGCGCCTAGATGGGCAAGCGCTGCGGCATCGCCCTTCTTGATCAATGTGCGCAGGGCCTGCCGCGTGATCCAGCGTGTATGCGGATTGTCCTTCGGCCATGTATCGATCAGCGCCAGCACGAAAGCGGGATTGTCCTTGGTGATGTCGTTCAGATGGTTGGCGACGGATTTGCGCACGTAAAGCGCCTCGTCGGCTTTCATCGTGTCGAGAATTGCGGTGACCGGCGAGGGATCTTCGATCAGGGGTTTGAGCTGGAACGACCATGGCAGACGCGGCCGGCAGCCTTCGCTCGCCAGCCGCCGCACATGTTCGTTCTCGTGCCGCGACCATGCTTCCATCACGGCGAGGGTTCGGGCCATATCCTTTTGCAGGAAATGCCGGATGGCGAATTCCGAGGAGCCGACGCGGGTGAAATAATGCAGCGCTTCCATGGAAAGATCGAAATCATCAAGGCCGTAAAGCGCCACATATTCCGGCAGCGAAATGGAGGCGAAACCGTTGCCGATGCCCGGCGCTGCGGCGGTCAGGATTTCGATGTTGCGGGCATAGTCGCCGGGAAGCGTCGCATGCAGGCTCGTCGCCACCTGCCGCATGCGCTGCATGATGCCCAGCGCTTCAAGGTTTTCGGTGGCGAGCGCCATGAAGGCGGAAACGTCAAATGGCGGATGAACGGCCTTGGTCTCATCGGCGATATGCCGCAGTTTCTCGCGGTTGAAGATTTCCTTCAATGCCGGTGCCGCCGCGTCGCTCATATCGCCCTCAGAGTTCACTTTTTGTTCTTTTAGGGGATGATGCAGGCGAAAGCAAGCAGGACCGGAGCAGCGAAAAAACGCTGTGGCCAATTTTGCCTGTTCTCAGATCAATAAGGCCTCTCTTCCGTCATGCCGGACTAGATCCGGCATCCCGCCGACGCGCGTCTGCGCGGCGAATAGAGTCTTTTCAGCCCAAGGACTTGGGCTGGCTGGACCCCGGCTCGAGGCCGGGGTGACGAAGGTGCGGATGCTCCGGGTTCGCCAAAAAAGCGTCAGCTCATCTGGCTGACGAATTTGGTCTCCAGATAGGCCTGAACGGCTTCCGAGCCGCCTTCCGTACCATAACCGGAATCCTTGATGCCGCCGAAGGGGACTTCGGGAAGGGCAAGGCCGTTATGGTTGATGGTCAGCATGCCTGCTTCGACCTGATGGCTAAGGGCATGCGCGGTCTTGACCGAACCGGTGAAGGCGTAGGAGGCAAGGCCGAAGGGGAGACGGTTCGCTTCGGTGACAGCGTCATCGAAGGTCGAGAAGCGGTTGATGATCGCGACCGGGCCGAAAGGCTCGTCGTTCATGATCTTTGCTGCTGTCGGCACATTGGCGAGGACCGTCGGCTCGAAGAAATTGCCCTTGTTGCCGATGCGGCGGCCGCCGGTCTTCAATTCCGCGCCATGGGAAACGGCGTCGTTGATGAGGCCTTCCAGCGCCGGAATGCGGCGCTCATTGGCGAGCGGCCCCATGATGACGCCGTCTTCCAGCCCGTTGCCGACCTTGATGGCCTTCGTCGCTTCCACGAAACCTTCAAGGAAACGGTCTGCCACGCCGTCCTGCACGAGGAAGCGGGTGGGGGCAACGCAGACCTGACCGGCATTGCGGAACTTGGCAAGCGAGGTGACTTCGATCGCCTTGTCGATATCGGCGTCGTTAAAGATCATCACCGGCGCATGGCCGCCGAGCTCCATCGTGGCGCGCTTCATGTGCTTGCCGGCGAGTGCGGCCAGATGTTTGCCGATGGGGGTGGAGCCGGTGAAGGAAATCTTGCGGATGACCGGATGCGGGATCAGATATTCCGAAATCTCGGATGGAACACCGTAAACGAGGCCGATAACGCCCGCCGGCACGCCGGCATCCACGAAGGCGCGGATCAGTTCGGCCGGCGATGCGGGTGTTTCCTCCGGCGCCTTGACGATGATGGAGCAGCCGGCGGCAAGCGCTGCGGAAAGCTTGCGGACGATCTGGTTGATCGGGAAGTTCCACGGCGTAAACGCCGCGACGGGACCGACCGGCAGCTTGATGGCAAGCTGCGAAACGCCGGTTGCGCGCGCCGGGATGACCTGGCCATAGGTGCGGCGTGCTTCTTCCGCGAACCAGTCGATGGTGTCGGCGGCGCCCATGACCTCGGTGCCCGATTGCGCCAGCGGCTTGCCCTGCTCGCGGGTCATGATGTAGGCGATCTTGTCCTTGCGCTCGCGCAGGAGATCGGCCGCCCTGCGCATGATCTTCGAGCGCTCGAAGGGCGAGGTGTCGCGCCACACCCTGAAACCGCGCTCGGCGGCGGCAAGCGCCAGATCGAGGTCTTCCTTCTCGGCATGCGCAATCGCGCCGATGATCTCGTCGGTTGCCGGATCGGACACGGCGATCGTCTTGCCGGAAACGGCGTCTCGCCATTCGCCATCAATGAGAAGTTTGATGTCGGGATAGGTGTGCATAGGGGCTACCTTCATGATGCGGCCGATACGGCGAAATGCCGTCCGGCCCGGAGACGTGAACAGAATTTTCCTGGCCGGACGATATCCGGCATCGCGGCTTTCGCTGCGCGGAACATGTGTCTGGATATTTCCGACGGGGGCTTCTGGAATTGTCGGAAACGGAAACGACAGCCTTTATATTAAGGTCCGGGCGGTATGTTTCAACCGTGCGCTCCGGCAATCGCCATGATTTTTCCGTGACGCGGAATTTGCCATTCGTCATTTCAATCCGGCACGCAGACGGGGCGTCACTTATCCGGCTGCCTCAGGCGAATCAGATGAAGCTGCGCGACGGCGGAAAGGCTCTCGCCACAATTCGGCCTTTGTCGCACCTGACGAATTATCGGGAGGGGTCTCCGGAGCTTGCCGCTTGTGTCATAATGGGACGTGTGGCCTGAAAAAATACAATAAGACGGAAAACTTATCCAAAGGGTTTACTCAAAACCTAGAGAAAATACGGATAAAATCTCACTAAGGATATAACATCCATTCCTGATATATATTGCTAGCGTCGGTTCCCTTGACCTTCAAAGGTTGGTGAAAACCCTCGACCTGAACGTTATCGATGGAGAAAAAGTATGAGTTTCGCCCGGGTACTTCTCAGTGCGTTCTTGTCGCTCGCGTGGCTTTCCTGTGCCGAAGCCGGCGAAATTGCCAAACCGCAAGGAAAACCGATATTAACCATATCCGGAAACATCGCCAATACGAATGGCGAGGGCGCCGCGGTATTTGATCGTGACATGCTGGAAGCGCTCGGCATGGTGGCGGTGGAGACGACGACGCCCTGGCATGATGGCCGCGTCCGTTTCGATGGTGTTTCGCTGGCGAAATTGATGGATGTCGTCGGCGCAAAGGGCACCAGCGTCACGGCAGTCGCTCTCAACGATTATGTCAGCACTATACCGATTGAAGATTTTAAGAAATTTAACGTTATCCTGGCGATCAAGCTGGATGGCAATTACATGACAGTTCGCGAAAAGGGCCCGTTGTTCGTCATCTATCCCTATGACAGCGATCCGGAGCTGCAGAAGCAGACCTATTATTCGCGGTCCGCATGGCAAGTTGCCAAACTGATAGTGGAATAAAGGTGCCGTTTGCGAAAACTTGTGGCGGTGATCATCTGTTGCTTCGTCCTGGCAACGGGCTATATCGCTTTCGTCATTGCCGAGCGGCAGACCGCTCTGCAGAAATTCGCCCGCTACAATGATTCCTGGGCCGTCAGCCAGACCGTAGCCGAATATCTGCGCCTCCAGAACAAACTGGCCGTGTTTGCGTTCAATCCCGGCAAGATCGACCGGGATGAGCTGCAACTGCGTCTGGACATCATGCTGAGCCGCCTTGAGCTTTTGAAGCAGGGCAACCTCGGGGCCTTCATCAATGAAAAACAGCAGTGGCGGGATCTCGTAACCCGCCTCGATGCCGTTCTGGCCCGTCTGGAGCAGCAGGTGAACAACCTCGATCCGGCCGAGGTTCCGGATCTGCTGGCGACGATGAGCGCGCTCGACGCGCCGATGACGACGCTTGCCTCGTCTTCCGTCGCTTATGACGTCAATCTGATCGATACGGCCCATGAGGATGTGCGCAAGCTGCATATCGTTTATACCGCGCTGGCGGGCGGCCTCATCCTGTGCGGTATCGCGCTTGTCATATTGCTGCTTCGCCAGAACGATCTTCTGAACCGTGCGCAGAAAAGCATGCGCGGCCTGACCGACGATCTGCGCGCCGCGACGCTGGAATTGCAGGCGAAGAATGTCCGGCTCGAACACGACGCCTATCACGACGCGCTGACGGGACTGCCGAACCGCGCGCTGTTCCGGCAGGAATTGATCGAGAGGTTGCGCCGATCCTTCGGCGGGACGGGAACGACAGCCATCCTCCTGCTCGATCTCGATGGGTTCAAGGACGTGAACGACACGCTCGGCCACGATGCCGGCGATGCGCTGCTTCAGGCCGTGGCGCAGCGCCTGTCGGCCATCGGCGGCGATTATGACATGGTCTGCCGCCTGGGCGGCGACGAATTTGCCGTCGTCTCCGACGATCTGAACGAGGATGCCGCCCGCCGTCTTGCCATCAAGCTCATCGACCAGATCAGCCGCACCTACCAGCTGGGTGAACAGGAGGTCAAAATCGGCACCTGCATCGGCATCGCCATATCGCATGGTGCAGTGGATGCGGATGAATTGTTCAAGCGCGCGGATCTGGCGCTTTATGAGGCGAAAGCCATCGGCCCCGGTCGGGCGAGCGTTTTCAAGGTCCGCATGCAGAAGCAGCTGACCGAGAAGAAATCCTTCGAGGCCGACCTGCAGACCGCGTTGCAGAACGACGAGATGGAAGTCTATTACCAGCCGCAGGTGGCGACGCAGACCCGCAAGCTCTGTGGCTTCGAGGCGCTGCTGCGCTGGAAACATCCGGTGCGCGGCGATGTGCCGCCCAGCGTGTTCATTCCCGTTGCGGAAAGAACGGGTCTCATCCATTCGCTCGGAAAATGGGTTATGGAAACCGCCTGCCGCGAGGCGATGGGCTGGGACGAGGACATGAAGGTGGCCGTCAATCTGTCGCCGGTTCAGTTCCACAGCACCAGCCTTATCCAGAACGTCATGGGTGCGCTTGAGAAAAGCGGGCTGGAACCAAGCCGGCTCGAGCTTGAAATCACCGAATCGATCCTTCTCAACAAGAGCGACCAGACGATCAACACGCTGTCGCGCCTGAAGGCCGTCGGCATCAAGATCGCCATGGACGATTTCGGGACAGGTTATTCATCGCTCGCCAATCTGCGCGGTGTGCCCTTCGACAAGATCAAGATCGACCGCTCGTTCCTGCGCGATATCACCAGCGACCGCGACGCGCTGGCGATCGTTGAATTCGTGGTCGGCGTCGGCCGCAGTCTGCGGATGACGACGATTGCGGAAGGTATCGAGACGGAAGAGCAATATGAATGCGTCAGGCGTCTGGGATGCGATCAGGTTCAGGGATATCTGATCAGCAGACCGTTGCCGGCCAAGGAGCTGGTGGCCTGGAGCTCTGTCTGAGACGCGCCTGTTTTGGCGGCGGCCGTATCTTGAATTTTTACCACGTCATAGTGTTGCTTGCGAAAACCGATACCGGTTGCCGCAACGATGCTGTAGAGCATTCCCGGTCGATATGGGATCATTGCGACGAAGCGGCCGGGTTTTGCGAAAAGGCTTGAGACATGGAAATACTGGACGTGCATGGAGTTGCCCTTCCCCTCTCTTCCGATGAGGTGTCGCCGGTCATCTGGCAGGCGCTGACCGACGGCAGCTATGAGGCGAAAGAGGCCCGCAGCGTCCTGAAAGCCATCAAGCCCGGCGATCGCGTGCTGGAGCTGGGCTCCGGTATCGGCATCATCACCTCGATCATTGCCGGCATCGAGGATGTTTCCGTCTGGGCTTTCGAGGCCAACCCTTCCACAGCGGCGCTGGCCGAGCGGGTGATCAAGGCCAATTGCCGGGGCAATGTCGTGTTTTCGCAGGGGCTTCTCACCGCCGACGAGCCGAGTTCCTATCCTTTTTATGTCCGCAGGGATCTCTGGATGTCGTCCATGGACGAAAACCAGGGCCCCTATGAAAAACGCATCGAAATTTCCTCCGCCAATATCGATGAATTTATCGCCAGCCGGGGCATAACCGCGCTCGTGATGGATATCGAGGGTGCGGAACGCGATCTGCTCGGCAGGGCCGATCTGACCGGCGTGGAGCGGATATTCGTGGAGCTGCATGACCATCTTTACGGTCTCGCCGGCGTTCGCGATATCATGCGGGCGCTGACCGCCAAGGGTTATGCCTATGATCCGCGCGGTTCACGCGGGCCCTGTGTCCTGTTCTCGAAGGACGAGAGCCCGAGGGAATACGATCCCGAGGTGGACTGAGGCCAGCGGCGCGCCGAATTCACGGAACCGTCCGCCCGTCATCTCCGTTCTCACACTTGCATGAGGGCGCGGAGCGGGTCGACACGTGTGCCGGGATTGGTATGCGGGTCGAGAAGATAATTTCATAAACAGCAATTCATTCCCAATTATTGTTGCAATTGTTGCAACCGTTATCCTGCGTCATCATCCCTCCATCAAACCGGCGCACAACAGGCTGTGCCGGAGATGCCAACGTAACCGAAGGAGAAACGATCATGGGCTTTGTAAAGACGACAGACGGAACCGAAATCTTCTACAAGGACTGGGGCCCGAAGGATGCCCAGCCGATCATGTTCCACCATGGCTGGCCGCTCTCGTCCGATGACTGGGATGCGCAGATGCTGTTCTTCGTTTCCAAGGGTTTTCGCGTCGTCGCCCATGACCGCCGTGGCCATGGTCGTTCCGCCCAGGTTGCCGACGGTCACGACATGGATCACTACGCCGCCGACGCCTTTGCCGTCGTCGAAGCTCTCGACCTGAAGAATGCCGTCCATATCGGCCATTCCACCGGCGGCGGCGAAGTCGCCCGTTATGTCGCAAAACATGGCGAACCCGCCGGCCGTGTCGCCAAGGCGGTTCTCGTTTCCGCCGTGCCGCCGCTGATGCTCAAGACCGAGGCCAATCCGGAAGGTCTGCCGATGGAGGTTTTTGACGGCTTCCGCTCGTCGCTCGCCGCAAACCGTGCGCAGTTCTTCCGCGATGTGCCGGCCGGCCCCTTCTACGGCTTCAACCGCGATGGTGCGACCGTTCATGAAGGCGTTATCCAGAACTGGTGGCGTCAGGGCATGATGGGCGGCGCAAAGGCCCATTACGACGGCATCAAGGCCTTCTCGGAAACCGACCAGACCGAGGACCTGAAGAATATCAGCGTTCCGACGCTGGTGCTGCATGGTGAAGACGACCAGATCGTGCCGATTGCCGACTCCGCCCTGAAATCGGTGAAGCTGTTGAAAAACGGCACGCTGAAGACCTATCCCGGCTTCTCACACGGCATGTTGACCGTGAATGCCGATGTGCTGAACGCCGATCTTCTGGCCTTCATCAAGGGCTGATCCTTCTGCAAAACCACAATGCGGCCGATCATTCGGCCGCATTTTGCGTTTCGCATCAGGCCATGTGGCCTCGCCAGGCATTGCGGTAAGAAGCGAGACCGGGAATGTCGTGTGGCGTGAAATGGCGCTCGCGACCGGCAAGCGGCTTGATGCCGGTGAGCAGGGCCGCACCGGCGCTGGTGCCCGTGGACCCTTCTACCGCCGTTACTTCGGTCTCTGCAAAGCCGGCGAGCGCCTTCAGATAAAGGGTGTTGCTGGCGAAGGGGCCTTCCACAAGGATCGGACCTTTCCGCCCGATGAGCGAGAGGCTGCAGTCGGTCATCAGCGCCAGATAAAGCGACGTCGCTGCGTGCCGTTCCGCCGCCGTGGCATTTTCATCGCCAATCCAGCGCGCCGCCTTGTCCGGAAAGGGGCCGGAGCCGCTGACGACGCTCGGCAGCAGCATCATGCCGCTGGCAACCACGCCGCCGAGAGCCGCTTCTATCGCTTCGTCTTCCGCTGTCCCGAATTGCTGCGCCAGCATTTCATACTCCCTGCCGCCCATGAAGCGCGACGAGGGAACGGGACGGCCGAAAGCATCGACATTCAGGAGTGTGTCACGGGTGGGATCGAGTGCGCCCGTCGCGCCGCCGATGGCGAAATTCACCACCCAGGTGCCGGTGGAGACGACCGAAAAATCACCGTCCCGGCGCAGAAGATGCGGCAGGAGCGATGCGTTGGAATCGTGGATGCCACAATAGACCGGCATATGCGGTGAAAGACCGGTTTCCAGCGCCAGCGACGGGCGAATTGTTCCCAACACATCGAAAGCGGAGCGAACCGGCGCCATCAATTGTTCGATACCGAGACGCGCGACGAGCGAGGAGAAACTTTTCCGCCGTGGGTTCCAGAGATCGGTATGACAGCCGAGCGAGGTCGTTTCCGTGGCCTGAATGCCCGTCAGCCGTCCCGCCCAATATTGCGCATAGGTGACGATGCTGCGAACTCTGGAGAAGTCGTCCGGAAAGGCCGTTTTCTGGAAATGGATTTGCGCGCCAAGGTTCAGCCCGACGGGAAGCTGCGGTGAGCCGGTCTCGGCAAAATCGGGCCTGATGCCGCGATAGGCTGCCTCAATGGCTGTGGGATAGCCGTGTTCATAATCGAGCACCGGCATGGCGAGATCGCCATTTCCATTGAGAAGTGCTGCCGAAGCGCCATGGGTGGTGATGGAAATCGCATCGAAACCGGGCTTCTGGCCGAAACGCTGAAGCGCGGAGAGAATGAAGCGCCAGAGCATTTCCACATCGTAATGCGGATAAATTCCGTCGCGAAGGACGGGGTTCGCCTGTTTCTCAGCGGCAATCTCCTCGCCGCTGCCGGTGTCGATGACGACGACCTTGGCATTGGTCTTGCCGATATCGATGACCGCGACGCGGCCCGGTCTGATACTCTCGCTCATGGCAGATGGAACACCGTCACCAGATCTTTTGCGACCGGCGAATGATCGGGATTGCTCTCCATGATGTCGGCCATATGCGCCCACCACTTCTTCATCACGGGGTGGTCGGGCAGCGCCGCCATGCCGTGGTTCTTGGGGCGCGTCAGCAAGCCGAACAGGATGTTGGTTTCCGGGTCGAGATGGATGGAGTAATCGCTCACACCCGCCTCATGCAGCAGCGTCACCAGTTCCGGCCATATCTCGTCATGGCGTTTTTTATATTCCGCCTGCTTGCCGGGAAAGAGCTTCATCTTGAAGGCGTGTTTTTCAAGTTCAGGCATGGCTTAACTTCTCATGGCGCGAAGGCGGCGGACGACGATGGGGATGGCGATGGTGACGATCAAAAGCAGGCCGACGAAGATCGACATGACGATACCAGGCACGTTCAGCAGCCCAAGACCAAAGGTGACAAGGCCCATGACGAAGGCAGCGATGACGACGCCGGCAATGGTGCCCGAGCCACCGAGAATGGAGACACCGCCCAGCACCACCATGGTCACCACTTCAAGCTCCCACCCTTGAGCGATGGACGGGCGTGTAGAGCCCAACCGCGAGGTGAGGCAGACGGCGGCGATGCCGCTCATCAGGCCGGTGAGCAGGAAGAGGATGAACTTCACCCGCTCGACGGGAATGCCGGAGAAGCGGGCGGCGAAGGGATTGGTGCCGATGACATAGACCTGCCGGCCGAAATTGGTGGCGTGCAGCAGAATGGCGAAGAGGACGGCCATGACGATGAACAGCACGAATTCGAAGGATATGACGGAGATCACGTAACCCTGGCCGAAATAGGCGAAGTCGGCCGGATATTTGCCATAGGCCTGATCGCCCAGCACCATATAGGAGATGCCGCGAAACAGGCTCATGGTGCCGATGGTGACGACGATGGACGGCAGTTTCAGCCCGGCGACCAGAAAGCCGTTGAAAGCACCGCATAAAAGCCCGGTGCCGATGCCGATGGCGACGAGGCCGGGCGTGCCGACGCCCATCTGCACCGCCGCACCCATGGCGGTTGAGGCAAGCGCGATGATGGCGGCGACGGATAGATCGATTTCACCGGCAATGATCAGCAGCGCCATGGCAAAGGCGATGATCGCCTTTTCGGTGAAGTTGAAGGTTGCGTCGGAGAGGTTCCAGGCATTGAGGAAATAGGGTGAGGCGAGCGAATTGGCGATGAAGATCAGGATCGCAACGCCAAGCAGCAGCACTTCCCAGCTGGCCATGACACGGCGCAGCGGCGTACCGAGCTTGTCCGGGATGATGCGGGGTGTCTGTGTCGGTTGCGAGGTCATGCTGCGGCCTCCTTGGCCTGATCGCTTGCCGCCCGGTCGCGCAGGATGATGCGGCCTTTTCGAGCTTCGGCGCGGGCGTTGAAGACGACGGCAAGCACGATCACCACGCCTGATATCGCCATCTGCGCGAAGGGCGAGATGCCGATGACCGGGAGCGCGTTCTTGATGACACCGAGGAACAGCGCGCCAAGCACGGCGCCGGCCACTGAGCCGATGCCGCCGGCAATCGAGATGCCGCCAATCACATTGGCCGCCACGCTGTCCAGTTCGAAACCGGCGGCGATATCGA
Source organism: Agrobacterium sp. CNPSo 2736 (assembly GCF_004005385.1). Lineage (NCBI taxonomy): Bacteria > Pseudomonadati > Pseudomonadota > Alphaproteobacteria > Hyphomicrobiales > Rhizobiaceae > Agrobacterium > Agrobacterium sp. CNPSo 2736. The sequence goes on from NZ_RZTX01000001.1 coordinate 522,772, forward strand.
CATAGGCAACGGCATAACGCGAGACCCAGAGATAGCTGGCGAGACCGGCCAGAGCGCCTGACAGCACGAAGGCGAAGAAGCGCGTGCGGCCGACATCGATGCCCGCATAAACGGCTGCACTCGGATTACCGCCCGATGCATAGGCCGAACGGCCGAAGGAGGTGCGGCTGAGCACCAGCCAGGCCCCGGCGATGATGAGGATCGCCACCCATGAAAGAACCGGCATGCCGAGGATCACGGTGCGCGGTACATTGAGGAAGGTCGGCGAAAGCTGATGCGCATTCACCCAGCCGCCGCCCGACAGCACGAAGGCCATGCCGCGATAGATGGTGAGCGTGCCGAGCGTGACGACGATGGGCGGAATGCCGAGCCACCAGACCAGTACGCCGTTGAGCGAGCCGAGAAACGCACCGATGCCGACCGCCATGACGATGAGAAGCGGCAGGGGAATGCCGGGAAAGGCGGCATTGGTCATGGCCACGGCCATGCCGGTAAAGGCGAGATTGGCGGCAACCGAAAGATCGATGGATTTGGTGAGAATGACCGCCATCTGGCCAAGCGCCAGAATGATGAGGATGGAGGTATCGTTGAAGATATTGACCAGATTGGCCGGCCGGCTGAAACCGGGCGCGCGCAGCGCAAAACCGGCGATCATGATGACGATGATGCCCGCCAGCAGCCATTCGCGATTTTTGAGGAAACGTTGCATGGTTTTGCCCCTCTCAGGCATTGCCGGTGGCGGCGCGCACCAGCTTTTCCGGAGAAAAATCGGCGCGTTCGAACAGGCCAGCCATCAGGCCTTCGCGCATGACGATGGCACGGTCGGACATGCCGAGGATTTCGGGAAGTTCGGATGAAATCATGATGATGGAAAGCCCTTCCGCCGCAAGCTCGCTGATGAAGCCATGCACGGCGGCCTTGGAGCCGATATCGATGCCCTTGGTGGGCTCGTCGAGAATGATGACCTTCGGCTGGGTGGCGAGCCACTTGCCGATTACCACCTTCTGCTGGTTGCCACCCGAAAGCGTGCCAACAGGCACGGAGAGTGCGGCCGCACGTAGATCGAGACGGGACGCGTATTTGCGTGCCAGCGCGAATTCGTTGGCGGCGGCGAGAAACCCCTTGCGCGAGGTGCGCGTGAGCGAAGGCAGCGACATGTTCTGATAGATCGGCATGTCCAGCGCCAGCCCATGGCGGCCGCGCTCTTCCGGCACATAAACGATGCCGGCGCGGATCGCATCCTCCGGCGAACGAATGGTGAGCGGCTGGCCGTTCAGTGTCACCTCACCAGAGGCCGGCCGGGTGATGCCGAACAGCGACTGGCAGAGTTCGGAGCGCCCCGCACCGATCAGCCCGTAAAGGCCGAGAATCTCGCCCTTGCGCAGCTCGAGCGAAATATCGCGGAATTCCGTCTGGTGCGAGTAATCGCGAACCGACAACACAGTTGGCCCCAGCGTGACGGCCTGCTTGGGGAAGGCGTTCGTCACGTCGCGACCGACCATCAGGCGCACGATCTCATCCTGTGGCGTGGTGGCGAGTGCGCCGGCTCCGACCATTTTCCCGTCGCGGAACACGGCGTAATTCTCCGCGATTTCATAGACTTCATCGAACTTGTGGCTGATGAAGAGGATCGCCTTGCCCTGCCGTTTGAGGTTCTCGACGATGCGGAAGAGATCATCGATCTCCTTGCGGGAAAGCGCAGCCGTCGGTTCGTCCATGATGACGATGCGCGCCTCGACCGACAACGCACGGGCGATAGCCACCAGATGGCGCTGGGCAATCGACAGGTCTTTCAACCGGATGGTAGGATCGATGGTGCTTTCCAGCTGTTCCAGCAGAACCCTGGCGCGCTCATTGATGGTCTTCCAGTCGATCAGGCCGAAACGGCCTTTTGGCGCATGGCCGAGGAAGATGTTTTCGCCGACCGAAAGTTCGTCGAAGAGCACGGTTTCCTGATGAATGGCGGTGACACCGGCATCGATGGCATCTTGCGCACCGGGAAAGGTCACAGCCTTGCCATCCAGCAGGATTTCGCCTTCGTTCGGGCGGTAGATGCCGGTGAGGATTTTGACGAGCGTGGATTTGCCCGCGCCGTTCTCACCGATCAGCGCGGTGACCTTGCCGGGATAAAGCGCAATATCGACGCCATCCAGCGCCTTCACGCCGGGGAATATCTGGCTGATGCCGCGCATTTCGAGAATGGGCGTAGCGCTGGAAGTCGCTGGGATGTCTATGGTTTGGGTTTCAGCACGCATCATTCCGTCTTACCGGTCAGTTTTGATTGAAGCGGCGAGGGGCACCCCCCTCTGCCCTGCCGGGCATCTCCCCCTCAAGGGGGGAGATCGGCAAGCGGATAGCACCCTGCCTTATGGATCGAGCGGGTGCGGCATATCGATCTCTCCCCTTGAGGGGGAGATGCCCGGCAGGGCAGAGGGGGGTAGCCTCCGCACCGCCGGATATTATCAAGATCAGAAAATCTTCGAGAACTGATCGATATTCTTCGCGTCATAGATGAACGGATCAGCCATCGCCGCTTCGCTGTTTTCGCCAACCTTGATCTTGCCCATGCGGCCCGCTTCGATTTCCGAGCCCGGCTTGCCATCGGCTTCGCCCTTCACAAGGCGATAGGCGATCTGTGTGGCGGAATAACCGAGATCGATCGGGTTCCAGATGGCGAATTCCTTGGTGGCACCTGATTTGATGGCGCCGGCCATTTCCGACGGCAGGCCAAGGCCGGTCACATAGACCTGACCGATCTTGCCCGCATCCTTCACGGCCTGAGAGGCAGCGAGAACGCCAACTGTCGTCGGCGCTACGATGACCTTCACATTCGGCTGCGAGGAGAGCAGGCCCTGCGCTTCGCGGTAGCTCTTGTCGGCAAGGTCATCGCCGTAAACGGTCGTGACGAGGTTGAGGCCGGGGAAGTCCTTCAGCTGCTTCTTCATCTCGTCGATCCAGATATTCTGGTTCGTGGAGGTGGTGGTCGCCGAAAGAATGGCGAAGTCGCCCTTGCCGCCTTCCAGATGCGATGCGGCGAGCTGCAGGCACATCTTGCCGATCAGCGCATTGGAAGAGGGGTTGAGCTGGAGAATGCGGCCCTCGGGCGCCACGCCGGAATCCCAGGAAATGACCTTGATGCCGCGCTGTGCCGCCTTTTTCAGCGCCGGAACAACGGCGTCGGGGTCGTTGGCGGAAATGGCGATGGCATCGACGCCCTGCGCGATCAGCGAATTGATGACTTCGATCTGGCCTTCCGCCGTGGTGCTGGTCGGGCCGGTATAGATGATCTCGACGCCGCCGAGATCCTTTGCGGCTTCCTGCGCGCCCTTGTTGGCGGCTTCGAAAAAGCCGTTGCCGAGTGACTTGACCACCAGCGCTATCTTGACGTCTGCCGCTTGGGCAACGCTGCCAAGCCCCGTGACGGAGAGCGCCGCGCTGAGTGCCAGAACGCTGGTCAATGTTCTGCGTGTAAGTTTCATGTCCCTTTTCCTCCCGTTTTGAACCTTGTTTTTCCCTTCAGCGCTCCTCAAGCGACTGAAGAAGAATTCTCCTCATCCGGCGGACCGGCGGTTTTTCCCGCTGCCACTGCGCCGGCGATCAGCAATTCGACGCCGGCATCTTCCACCATCCTTGCCGCTTCGTCCGAAATCCCGTCATCGGTGATGATGGTCGTGACATTTTCGAGCGGGCATAAAATCAGGCTGGATCGTTTTCTGAATTTCGAGGAATCGACCATTACGATCAGTTCTTCGGCCTGCCGCATCAGCTTCTGTTCGCTCTGGATGACCAGCGCGTCGGACTCCATGATGCCGAGCGCGCCCACGCCCTGCGCGCCGAGAAAAATCCGTCGCGCATAAAAATTGCGGATCGCGTCGTTCTCGAAAGGCGACAGGATAAGGCTCTGATCGCGATAGATCGCGCCGCCCGGCACGCTGACACTGCATTTGGAATGCTTGACCAGATGCTCGGCAATCGCGAAGGAATTGGTCATCACCTGCAGGCGGCGTGCCGCCATGTAATGCACCATCTGGAATGTCGTGGTGCCGCCATTCAGGATGATCGCGTCGCCATCATTGCAGAGATCGACCGCCTTGCGCGCAATTGCGCGTTTCTTGTCGATATTGACCGATTCGGATACGCGGAAGGGACGTGCGGCGAGATTGCCGAGCTGCGGCGGATGCACCGCTTCCGCTCCGCCGCGCACGCGCCGCAACTTGCCCTGAACATGCAGAGACGCGATATCCCGGCGGATCGTCGCTTCCGACGCATCCGTGAGTTCAGCAATATCCTGCACCGTCACGACAGCTTTTTCCTGCGTGGCGCTCAAGATGATGCGATGGCGTTCGCGTTCGTGCATGGGGTCCTCCTGACCGTGATTATTCGCAATCTCTTTACGTTGTCAATCAAGAACGATCAAATTAATCAATATCGCGCTGCAACATGAAAATTTATGATCGTTTTTGATTGACATTGTGCTTTTGGATGCGCGATATCTGCCATCAAAGGAGGCGGGCCGATATCGGCTCCGCGAATGCAGAAAGATATTGGGAGGAAGACATGACGGGAACATCCCGCCTTCTCGAAAGCCGTTGGGACGACGCTTACGCCAGGACGCTCGATGAGCCCGGCAAGCTGCTTTATCGCTCCAATCTGCTGGGTGCGGACAAGCGCATCACCAATTACGGCGGCGGCAATACCTCCGCGAAGGTGTTGGAAACCGATCCGCTAACCGGCGAGAAGGTCCGCGTCATGTGGGTCAAAGGCTCCGGCGGTGATGTCGGCACCATCAAACTCGATGGTTTTGCGACGCTTTATCTCGATAAGCTGGAAGCGCTGAAGGGCATTTATAAGGGTGTTACAGATGAGGACCGCATGGTCGGCTTCCTGCCGCATTGCACCTTCAACCTTAACCCGCGCGCGGCTTCCATCGATACGCCGCTGCACGGTTTCGTGCCTTATGATCATGTCGATCACATGCATCCGGATGCGATTATTGCGATTGCCGCCTCGAAGAATTCGAAGGAGTTGACGCAGCAGATTTTCGGTGACGATATCGGCTGGCTGCCCTGGCGTCGTCCGGGTTTCCAGCTCGGTCTTGATCTCGAAGCTTTCGTCAAGGCCAACCCGAAGGCCAAGGGCGTCGTGCTGGAAAGTCACGGCCTGTTCACCTGGGATAATGACGCCAAGGCATGTTACGAACTGACGCTCGCCATCATCAACAAGGCCATCGAATGGTTTGCGGGAAAGACCGAAGGCAAGACGATTTTTGGCGGCGCGGTGGCGAAGAGCCTGCCCCTTGCCGAACGCCGCGCCATCGCCGCCCGGTTGATGCCGGAAATCCGTGGCCGCATCGGCCGTGAGGAACGCAAGCTCGGCCATTTCGACGATCAGGACGCGGTTCTCGAATTCGTCAACTCGAAAGACCTGAAGCCGCTTGGGAACCTCGGCACATCCTGCCCGGATCACTTCCTGCGCACGAAAATCCGCCCGCTCATCCTTGATCTCGATACGGCGAAGCCGGATGTGGACGCGCTGACGGCGGGTCTCGACAAGGCGCTTGAAGCTTACCGCGCCGATTATACCCGCTACTACGAAGCCTGCCGCCACGACAATTCGCCGAAGATGCGCGATCCGAACCCGGTGATTTTCCTGATCCCCGGCGTTGGCATGTTGTCCTTCGCCAACGACAAGGCGACGGCGCGCATTGCCGGCGAATTTTACGTCAACGCCATCAACGTCATGCGTGGTGCTTCCACCGTGTCCGAATATCAGGGCCTTCCCGAACAGGAGGCCTTCGATATCGAATATTGGTTGCTGGAAGAAGCAAAGCTTCAGCGCATGCCGAAGCCGAAGAGCCTTGCCGGCCGCGTGGCATTTGTCACCGGCGGTGCTGGCGGTATCGGTCGGGCAACGGCGGAAAGGCTGGCGGGCGAGGGCGCCTGCGTTGTGCTGGCCGATATCGACGAGGCGGCGCTGGAGGCTGCCAAGGGCGATTTCGTCAAGCGCTACAGCGCTGACGCGGTGCGCAGCGTGAAGCTGGATGTGACGAAAGAGGATGCCGTCATTGCGGCCTTCGCGGAAGCGAGCGTGGAATTCGGCGGCGTGGATATTCTCGTTTCCAATGCCGGTATCGCTTCCTCCGCACCCGTGGAAGATACGACGCTTGCCATGTGGAACAAGAATATCGACATTCTCGCCACGGGTTATTTCCTCGTTTCGCGGGAAGCATTCCGGCTGCTGCGGCGTCAGAATCTCGGCGGTAATGTGGTGTTCGTTGCATCCAAGAATGGCCTTGCTTCCTCGCCCAATGCGTCCGCCTATTGCACGGCGAAAGCTGCGGAAATTCATCTCGCCCGTTGCCTTGCGCTCGAAGGCGCGGAAGCGGGCATTCGCGTCAACACCGTCAATCCCGATGCCGTGTTGCGTGGTTCGAAAATCTGGAATGGTGAGTGGCGTGAGCAGCGCGCGGCTTCATCCAAGATCGAGGTGACAGATCTGGAGGAACATTATCGCAAACGCTCAATGCTGAAGCTCAACGTCTTCCCGGAAGACATCGCCGAGGCGATCTATTTCCTGGCCTCCGACGCTTCCGCCAAGTCCACCGGCAACATCATCAATGTTGATGCCGGTAACGCGCAGAGTTTTACGCGATAAGGCGTTTGGCCCGTTCTTATTTCCGTCATTCCGGCCTTGAGCCGGAATCCAGCCAGCCCAAGTCCTTGGGCTGAAGGAACTTATCCCGCCGCGCAGACGCGCGTCGACTGGATACCGGCTCAAGGCCGGTATGACGGAGATGAGGTCGATAAGCTAAGCATGCACTGGACCGATTCCCGGGAGGAAAAGATGACCGAGACGAAAATCGCCGCCGATGTGATCGCGGCTGAAAACGAAAAGCGCGCCGGCGCACAGAAAGACGACTATCAGGCGCTGGGCAACCAGCTCGCCCGCCGCAATATCGATATTGAGGCAGTCACGGCCAGGGTGGCGGAGTTTTTCGTCGCCGTGCCGTCCTGGGGCGTCGGCACGGGCGGCACGCGCTTTGCCCGTTTTCCCGGCACGGGGGAGCCGCGCGGCATTTTCGACAAGCTCGATGATTGCGCCGTCATCAACCAGCTGACGCGCGCTACACCAAACGTCTCCCTGCATATTCCGTGGGACAAGGAAGACCCGAAGCGATTGAAAGCCCATGCCGATGCGCTGGGTCTCGGCTTCGACGCCATGAACTCCAATACGTTTTCGGATGCGCCCGGTCAGAGCCATTCCTACAAATACGGCTCCCTCAGCCACACCGATGCCGCCACGCGCCGGCAGGCCGTGGAACACAACATCGAATGTATCGAGATCGGCAACGCCATCGGCTCCAAGGCGCTGACGGTGTGGGTGGGCGACGGCTCGAACTTCCCCGGCCAGAGCAATTTCACCAGAAGCTTCGAGCGCTATCTTGCCGGCATGGCCGATATCTACAAGGCGCTGCCGGATGACTGGCGCATTTTCTCCGAACACAAGATGTATGAGCCAGCCTTCTATTCCACCGTCGTGCAGGACTGGGGTACCAATTACCTCATCGCCAATACGCTCGGCGAAAAGGCCTTCTGCCTCGTCGACCTCGGCCACCATGCGCCGAACACCAATATCGAAATGATCGTCGCCCGGCTTATCCAATTCGGCAAGCTCGGCGGTTTCCACTTCAACGACAGCAAATATGGCGATGACGATCTGGATGCCGGTTCAATCGAGCCATACCGCCTGTTCCTCGTTTTCAACGAGCTGGTGGATGCCGAACATCGCGGCGTGAAGGGTTTCCATCCTGCCCATATGATCGACCAGTCGCACAATGTGACGGATCCGATAGAAAGCCTGATCTCCAGCGCCAATGAAATCCGCCGCGCCTATGCGCAGGCGCTGCTGGTGGATCGCGCGGCTCTCGACGGTTACCAGCAGGACAATGATGCCCTGATGGCTTCCGATATGCTGAAGCGGGCCTATCGCACCGATGTCGAACCGATTCTTGCGCAGGCCCGGCAATTGGCGGGCGGCGCTATCGATCCGGTGGCGACTTATCGTGCGAGCGGCTATCGCAAGCAGGTGGCGGCGAAGCGCCCGGCTTCGGTTGGCGGCAGCGGCGGCATTGTATAGGGGCGTTGTTTTTTGGGGGACGTCCCCCACACCCGTCACCCCGGACTTGATCCGGGGTCCAGTGCGATCAAGTCATTGATCGCGCAAGAGTCTTTCACGGCGCAGACGCGCCGTGGCTGGATGCCGGAGCGAGTCCGGCATGACGGAAATAGTGTCACTTCCCCGAAGGCGATTGCCGGCGCACTTGAAATGTATGTTCCGGCCCGGGAAACGCCCCCGAGCGAACTTCATCGGCATAGGCTGCCGCTGCTTCGGAGACCGTTGGGCCAAGATCGGCGAACCGCTTGACGAATTTTGGTTTGAAATCGGTGAAGAGGCCGAGCATGTCGTCGGAAACGAGCACCTGCCCGTCGCAGGCCGGCGATGCGCCGATGCCAACCGTGGGCGCGGCGAGTTTTTCGGTCAGTTCGCGCGCAAGCGGCTCGACGGTGCCTTCCACGACGATGGCGAAGGCGCCCGCCTGATCCACCGCAATCGCGTCGCGCCAGATTTTTTGCGTTTCCGCATCCGAATGTCCGAGCGAGCGGAAGCCGCCGGCGGTGTGAACCAGCTGCGGCATGAGCCCGACATGGCCGAACACCGGAATGCCGCGCGCCACCAGAAAAGCGATGGTCTCCGCCATTTCCTCGCCGCCTTCCAGCTTCACGCCGTCACAGCCGGTTTCCTGCATCAATCGCACGGCGTTGCGGAATGCCTGTTCCTTGGATTCCTGATAGGTGCCGAAGGGAAGATCGACGATGACGCAGGCATGTTCGACACCGCGCATTACCGCGCGGCCATGGGCGATCATCATATCCAGCGTGACGCCGACGGTGGTGTCCATGCCGTAAAGCACCATGCCGAGGGAATCGCCGACCAGGAGCAGATCGCAATGCGGATCGAGCAGGCGGGCAATCGGCGTGGTATAGGCGGTCAGGCAGACGATGCGCGCCTCGCCTTTCATCTGCCGGATGGAGGCCGTCGTCAGCCGCTTGTGTTTTCCATGGGCGCTCATTCGGCCGCCTCCCGTTGATTGATCCTGTCGCGCCCGATGACGCGGTTGTCGAGGAGCCTCGTGCTGCCGAGCCTGACGAACAGCGCCACCAGCACAGGTCCCGCCTGCAATGAAGCAACGGGGGCGAGCGTATCTGGATCGCGCACCGCGACGACTTCCGGTGAGGCCAGCGGCTCGGCGGCGATGAATTTTTCTATCGCGGCTTCGAATGCGGCGGGGTCGTCGAAGCCCTCGCCATAAAGCCGTTCCGCCTCATCAAGTGCCTGCGGCACGATCACGGCGGCGGCACGTTCCGCGTGGCTCAAATAAACGTTACGCGAGGAACAGGCGAGCCCATCCGCCTCACGCACCGTGGCGACGGGAACGACCCTGACCGGCTGGGCGAGGTCCTCGACCATGCGGCGGATCAGCGTCACCTGCTGATAATCCTTCTCTCCGAAATAGGCGGCATCCGGCTGGACGAGGTTAAAAAGCTTGGTCACGACGGTCGCAACACCGGCGAAATGCCCCGGCCGCACCGCACCTTCCAGCTGGCTTCCCAGTTCGGGCACATCCACCACGGTCTGCATCGGGCGCGGATACATCTCCGAGACTTCTGGTGCGAAAAGAATGTCGACATCAGCCTCTTCCAGCAATGCGCTGTCGCGGGCGAGATCGCGGGGGTAACGGGCCAGATCCTCATTCGCACCGAATTGCAGCGGGTTGACGAAGATCGAAACCACCGTCACGTCGTTTTCCGCCCTGGATTGGGCAACAAGCGTCAGATGGCCGATATGGAGAAAGCCCATGGTCGGCACGAAGCCGATGGTTTTGCCCGCACGGCGAAAGGCGGCGGTGGCATCCCGCAATTCGGCGACGGTTTTTACAAGCTGCATGGGTCTCCTCCGGCTTCCCCAATCGCTGCCCGGCGAAAGGTGCTGGATAGAACTCGATTTGCCGAACGGGGTCAACGGACGCATCGGGATTATATCGATTAACCCTATGACGACTTTCGAGAAAACCGGCGCCCGGACAGATGGCGGCGATCACTCCACCCAGAGCGGTTTTCTTTTTTCGGCAAAGGCCAATCGCCCCTCCCGCGCCTCGTTGCTGCCGCTGATCGTGGCGATGACGCTTTCGGCAAAGGCGAGCCGGTCGCTGGAGGGCATATCGCGCATCTTCAGCAACGCCGCTTTTCCGGCCGCGATGGCGCCCGGCGCATTCTGCCGCAACCGGGCGAGAACATCCTCCACCATGACATCGAGTTCGTCCGACGGGACAGCCCGATTGACGAGGCCAAGGCGCTCCGCATCAGCGGCGTTTATCACAGCGCCGAGATAGGCCATTTCCTGAAGCTGGCTCAGGGGTATCTTCGCCAGAAGCTTTGCCGCCACCATGGCCGGGAAAAGCCCGACACGGACTTCTGGCAGACCGAATTCGGCATGGTCGGCGGCATAGGCGAGATCGCAGGCGGCGACGAGGCCAAGCCCGCCGGCCAGAACCCGACCGTTGATGCGGGCGATGACGGGCCTGTCGCAGCCCTCGATGGCCCGCATCACATCGGCGATGGGGTTGGTTCCATCCCGCGAGAGGAACATGCCGCCGGCGCTTTCTTTCAGATCGGCCCCGGAGCAGAAGCTGCGGTCTCCCGCGGCCGTTATCACCACGGCGCGCAGGCCGCCATCACCGGATGCCGTGAGGATGGCCGTCGTCAGGGCGTCCGTCATCGCAGAATTCAAGGCATTGTGTACTTCCGGCCGGTTGAGCGTCAGCCAGAGAACGTCTTCGCGTCTTTCGCTCAGCAACTCGTGCGCCATGCGCGTCACCTTTCCTGTCTTGCCGCAAGCAGCGCCTTGCCGGCGCGGGCCGCATTCGGTCTGCCGAGATGCCGGCTGATCCAGTCGCCGGTTCTCGCCACCGCCATCAGGTCGACATCGGTTTTAATGCCAAGCCCGTGCAGCAGATAAACGACATCTTCGGTGGCGACGTTGCCGCTGGCGCCCGGCGCAAAGGGGCAGCCGCCCAACCCGGCCACCGAACTGTCGAAGACGGAGATACCTTCATCCAGCGAGGCCAGAACATTGGCGACGCCCTGCCCATAGGTATCGTGGAAATGCATGGCGAGTTTTTCACGCGGGATGCGGGCAGACACTCGCTTGATGAGATTGCGAATCTGGTCCGCCGTGCCGACGCCGATCGTATCGCCGAGCGAGATTTCGTAACAGCCGAGTGCGATGAGCGCTTCGGCCATCGCCGCCAGCTCATCGGGCGCAACCGCGCCGTCATAGGGGCAGCCGGCTATGCAGGAGACATAACCGCGCATGAGGATGTTCCGGCCAGCCGCCGCTGATGCGACATCGCGCAGGCGCTCGAGGCTTTCGGCGCGCGAGCAGCCGATATTGTGCTGGCTGAAACCTTCGGATGCGGAGACGAAAACGGCGATTTCTGTCACACCGGCTTCAATGGCGGCCTCGAAACCTTTCATATTGGGAACGAGTGCCGGATAGGCGGTGCCGGGTCGCCTTTCGAGGCCCTGGAACACCTCTTTCGAACCCGCCATTTGCGGCACTTTTTTGGGTGAGACGAAAGCGCCCGCTTCCACCGCCGCCAATCCGGCTGCGGCCAGCCGTTCGATCAGCTCGATCTTGATGGCGGCTGGAACCTCGGCGCTTTCGTTCTGCAAGCCGTCACGCGCGCCCACTTCGACGATTTTTACCTTTCGGGGCCAGCTCATCTCAGCCGCCCTCCGGCTCGAAATCCACCAGCACCGCACCGGCCGCGACCATATCGCCCTCAATGCAATTGATGGCCGTGACGGTGCCTTTCGCCGGCGCGCGGATCGTGTGCTCCATTTTCATCGCCTCCATCACCACAAGCGCCTCGCCGGCTTCAACGGCGGCACCGTTGCTGCTCAGCAAGGCGCGGATGACGCCGGGCATGGGTGCTTCCAGACCGCCGGTATGGGGAGCGGAATCCGCGATATCGACGGGATCCGGCTGGCCGATGCGATAATGCTCGCCATCCAGAAAAAGCGCGTAATGGCCATCCTCTGTAAAGAAATGGCCCTGCCTTTTCCTGCCTGCCACGGTCGCTAGGAATTTGCCATCGTCCGAGAGGCCGCCATTGGCGCTGATCGCGCGTCCGTCGATCTCCAGCGAAAAGCCGTCCGCCTCATGCGTGACGCCGACGCCAAGCGGCTGGTTGTCAAACACGAAATAAAGCGTTTCCCGCGCCGGCGCGTTGAGGCGGAAGGCGGCCGTCGTGTTCCACGGGCTATGGGGATCGGCCTGTGAACCCGGCTTTCCGTTTTTTTGCCGCGCAAGCAGCAGGCCAAGCGCGGCCATGGCTATCTCGTTCCCGTTCGTTGCTGCCGGGGCAAACAGCGCCGCTTCGTTACGGGCGATGAAGCCGGTATCGAGATCGGCGTTCGCGAAGGCCGCCAGTCCCGCAAGCCGCGTCAGAAAGGCGGCATTGCTGGTGACGCCGCAGATCGCCAGATTTTCGAGCGCCAACCGCAGACGCCGTACCGCCGATTGGCGATCTCGGTCCCAGACGATCAACTTGGCGATCATCGGATCGTAATGCACGGTGATGGCGTCGCCGGCGCGTATGCCGCTGTCGATCCTGACGTGAAGGCCCTGATCGGGAAAAACAAGATGGCTGACGGTGCCGATCGACGGCAAAAAATCATGCGCCGGGTCTTCGGCATAAATCCGCGCCTCGATGGCGTGGCCGTTTATGCTGAGACCGGTCCAGTCTTCCGGCAGGGGCTCTCCGTTGGCGACGCGGATCTGCCATTCGACCAGGTCGAGACCGGTAATATATTCCGTCACCGGATGTTCGACCTGAAGCCTCGTATTCATTTCCATGAAATAGAAGTCGCCGGAAGGGTCGAGCAGGAATTCCACGGTTCCCGCGCCGCGATAATCGATGGCGCGGGCGGCGGCGACCGCCGCTTCATACATGCGCTGGCGAAGCGCATCGGGCAGACCGGGGGCAGGGGCTTCCTCTATGACCTTCTGGTGCCGGCGCTGGATCGAGCAGTCGCGCTCGAAAAGCGAAACACACTTGCCGTGGCCGTCGGCAAAGACCTGCACTTCCACATGGCGCGGCCGTTCAAGGTATTTTTCGATCAGCATGCGGTCATTGCCGAAGGCGGCCAGCGCTTCGCGTTTTGCACCCGCAAGCTCCGCTGCGAAGTCGCGCTTTTGCCGGACGATACGCATGCCCTTGCCGCCGCCGCCGGCTGAGGCCTTGAGCAGCACCGGATAACCGATCGTGTCCGCCTCGCTTGCCAGTCGTTTCTCCGATTGTTCGTCACCGTGATAACCGGGAACGACCGGAACGCCGGCCTCTGCCATCAGCGCCTTTGCCTCGCTTTTTCCACCCATGGCGCGGATTGCCGCTGCTGGCGGGCCAATGAAAACGAGGCCGGCTGCGGCGCAGGCTTCGGCGAAACCGGCATTCTCCGAAAGGAAACCGTAACCCGGATGAATGGCTTGCGCGCCGCAGGCTTTTGCGGCGGCGATGATTTTTTCACCGTCGAGATAGGAGGCTCGCGCGGGTGCTGCGCCGATGGTTATGGCCTCGTCGGCCAGCGTCACATGCATGGCGTCACGGTCTGCATCCGAATAAACGGCAACGGTGCGGATACCCATCTTGGCGGCGGTGCGGATGATGCGGCAGGCGATTTCGCCCCTGTTGGCGATCAGTATTTTCGAGAACATGGTCGCCTCACATCCTGAATATGCCGAAACGGGTGGGTTCTATCGGTGCGTTAAGCGCGGCGGACAGGCCAAGGCCGAGCACGAGGCGGGTATCCTTCGGGTCGATGATGCCATCGTCCCACAGCCTTGCGCTGGCATAATAGGGATGTCCCTCCCGCTCGTATTTTTCCCGGATCGGCTGCTTGAACGCCTCTTCGCCTTCCTGCGACCAGTGGCGGCCATCGGCCTCGATGCCGTCGCGGCGGATTTGCGCCAGAACGGACGCCGCCTGTTCACCGCCCATCACGGAAATGCGGGCATTCGGCCACATCCACAGGAAGCGTGGCGAATAGGCCCGGCCGCACATGCCGTAATTGCCGGCCCCGAAGGAGCCGCCGATGATGACGGTGAATTTCGGCACTTTTGCCGATGCTACGGCGGTGACGAGCTTCGCACCATCCTTGGCGATACCACCGGCTTCATAGGCCTTGCCGACCATGAAGCCGGTGATGTTTTGCAGGAAAACCAGCGGGATGCCGCGCTGGCAGCAGAGCTCGATGAAATGCGCGCCCTTCAGCGCCGATTCCGAAAAAAGGATACCGTTATTGGCGATAATTCCAACGGGATAGCCATGGATATGGGCGAAACCGCAGACGAGCGTCGTGCCGTAGAGCGCCTTGAACTCGTCAAATTCCGAACCATCCACCAGTCGGGCAATGATCTCGCGCACCTCGAAGGGTTTTCGCGTGTCGGCAGGAACAATGCCGTAAAGCTCCTCAGCCGGATAAAGCGGGTCTGCGGGTTCGCGGATATCCAGCTCCACCTGCTTTCGGCGGTTCAGCGTGGAAACGATCCGCCGGGTCAGCGCCAGCGCATGGCGGTCGTCATGGGCATAATGATCGGTGACGCCGGATTGGCGGGAATGCACATCCGCGCCGCCGAGGTCCTCCGCACTTACCACCTCGCCGGTCGCCGCCTTCACCAGCGGCGGGCCGCCGAGAAAGATCGTGCCCTGATTTTTGACGATCACGGACTGGTCGCTCATGGCAGGCACATAGGCCCCGCCCGCCGTGCAGCTGCCCATCACCACGGCGATCTGGGCGATACCTTCCGCCGACATATTGGCCTGATTGTAGAAGATGCGGCCGAAATGATCGCGGTCGGGAAACACCTCGTCCTGATTGGGCAGGTTCGCGCCGCCGGAATCCACGAGGTAAATGCAGGGCAGGCGGTTCTCAGTGGCGATTTCCTGCGCGCGCAGATGTTTCTTCACTGTCAGCGGATAATAGGTGCCGCCTTTTACCGTCGCGTCATTGGCGACGATCACACATTCACGGCCCGAGACCCGGCCGATGCCGGTAACGATGCCGGCGGCGGGAACGGGTTCGTCATAGACCTCGTAAGCTGCAAATTGCGACAATTCCAGAAACGGGCTGCCGGGATCGAGAAGGGCCTCGATGCGGTCACGCGCCAGCAATTTGCCGCGGGAAAGATGCCGTTCGCGGGCCTTTTCGCCGCCGCCTCTGGAGATTTTTTCGACATGTTGGCGCAGGTCATCGACCAGCCCCGACATGAAATCGACATTGGCAGCAAAGGTGGGGTCGCGGTTCAGACTGGAAGTAAGCTTCATCGCGTCCTCACCCGTTGCCCTTGACCAGTTCGCGGCCGATCAGCATCCGCCGGATTTCACTGGTGCCGGCGCCGATCTCGTAAAGCTTGGCGTCGCGCAGCAAACGTCCGGCCGGGCTTTCATTGACATAGCCGGAGCCGCCGAGAAGCTGGATCGCATCCAGCGCCACCTGTGTCGCCCGCTCGGCGGCAAATAGGATTGCGCCAGCGGCGTCCTGCCTCGTGATGCGGCCATTGTCGCAGGCCCGCGCCACGGCATAGACATAGGCGCGGGATGCATTCATGGACGAGTAGATATCGGCGAGCTTGCCCTGCACCAGCTGGAATTCGCCGATAGCCTTGCCGAATTGTTTGCGCTCGCGGGCATAGGGCAGCACCAGATCGATGGCCGCCTGCATGATACCGACGGGGCCGGCGGCCAGCACGGCTCGCTCATAGTCCAGCCCGCTCATCAGCACCGTCACGCCGTCATTGAGGCGGCCGAGAATGTTCTCTTCCGGCACCTCGCAATCCTCGAACACCAGTTCTGACGTGGGTGAGCCGCGCATGCCGAGCTTGTCGAGTTTCTGGGCCGGGCGAAATCCCTTGAAGCCCTTTTCGATCAGGAAGGCGGTGATGCCGCGCGGGCCGGCGGACATATCCGTCTTGGCGTAGACCACCAGCGTATCGGCCTCGTGGCCATTGGTGATCCACATTTTTGCGCCGTTCAGCACATAGCGATCACCCCTGCGTTCCGCCTTCAGCCGCATGGACACGACATCCGAACCGGCTTCCGTCTCGCTCATGGCGAGTGAACCGACATGTTCACCGGAGACGAGTTTCGGCAGATATCTATGCTTCTGCTCTTGCGTTCCCCAGCGGTGAATCTGGTTGATACAGAGGTTGGAATGAGCGCCGTAGGAAAGGCCGATGGAAGCCGAAGCCCGGCTTATTTCCTCCATCGCCACGCAATGGGCGAGATAACCCATGTCGGCACCGCCGAACTCTTCCGAAACGGTGATGCCGTGCAGGCCGAGCTCACCCATCTCCGGCCAGAGCTTGCGTGGAAAACGGTCGTCCCTGTCGATCTCTGCCGCCAGCGGAGCGATTTTATCATCTGCGAATGCACTTGCGCTGTCGCGCAATGCTGCGATTTCCGGGCCGAGATCGGCATCGAAAATGGCGGCGAGGTTCAAACTCATCGCGTCTCCTCCTCCGGACGGCAGGCCGTCCCTCTTTTCAGCAGTCGGCACCTCCTCCGCGCCGGCAGCTCTTATTTACGGCGTGTCACCCCCGGTGAAGGCGGCGGAACGGCGCACGAATGTCTTGATGGCGAAATTGGACTGGATGCGCGACACGCCGGGAACCGTGGTCAGGAAATCCAGTAGCTCCTGATAATGCGGCAAATCCCGCACCATGGCGTGGATCAGGTAATCGGAACTGCCGCTGGTCTGATAACCGCCCACGACTTCGGGGATAGAAGCGACATGGTGTTCGAAGGTCGTCAGCGCTTCCTTGATCTGCCGTTCCAGCGTGACGGAGATGAAGACGCCCATATTGCCGAGCAGCCGGTTTTCATCGAACACGGCGGTATAGCCACGAATGATGCCTTCCTCTTCCAGCTTGCGTACACGGCGCAGCGTTGGCGTGAAGGAAAGGCCGATGCGGGCCGCCAGATCGCGCCAGCTCACCCGCCCGTCATCGCCGAGCACATGCAGAATCTTGCGGTCGAAACTGTCGAGCTCAATCATGGATCATTTGCTCTATGATATGACTAATTGTTGGATCAAAGATATCGTCAATCAAAAAACTGTCAATCAAAATAGCTTTGAAATGAATTCGAGATAGTGATAGCGTTCACCTCAGTCGCGGTCTGGAGGAGATTGCGATGACGGTCGCTCTCTTAAGTGGGAGAATGGCCAAGGGAGGTGAATTTGGCTGTGCATGACCCTGTCGTGATCGTCGGGGCCGCCCGTACTGCTATGGGTGGGTTCCAGGGCGAATTCAAATCGGTGGCCGCGCCCGATCTCGGTGCGGCGGCGATCCGCGCGGCTGCTGAGCGGGCTGCGGTTCCGCCTTCTGATATTGACGATGTGCTGATGGGTTGCGTGCTTGCGGCGGGGCAAGGGCAGGCTCCGGCCAGACAGGCGGCCATTGCCGCCGGAATCCCCAACTCGGTTGGTGCGACGACGATCAACAAGATGTGCGGCTCTGGCATGAAAGCGATCATGCTGGCGCATGACCAGATTTCGGCGGGAAGCTCTTCAATCGTGCTTGCGGGCGGCATGGAAAGCATGAGCAACGCGCCCTATCTCTTGGACCGCGCCCGCAACGGCTATCGTCTCGGCCATGGCAAGCTCACCGACCACATGTTTCTGGATGGCCTCGAAGACGCTTATGACAAGGGTCGGCTGATGGGCACTTTCGCTGAAGATTGCGCTGAAGCCTACCAATTCACCCGTGCCATGCAGGACGACTATGCGCTGACCTCGCTGGAGCGCGCCCGGCGTGCCATTGCTGAGGGGGCTTTCGAAGCGGAAATAGCGCCCGTCGTGGATATCTCGGTGGACGAGCAGCCGGGCAAGGCGAAGCCGGAAAAGATCCCGCAACTGAAGCCCGCCTTTCGCGATGGCGGAACGGTGACGGCGGCCAATTCCAGCTCGATTTCCGATGGCGCGGCCGCTCTCGTTCTCATGCGTCGCTCCGAAGCGGAAAGGCGGGGCCTTTCACCGCTGGCGACCATTATCGGCCAAACCTCTTATGCGGATGCACCCGCCGGATATCCAACGGCTCCCATCGGCGCGATGAAAAAGCTGTTCGATAAAACCGGCTGTGCGGCGAAGGATATCGATCTGTTCGAAATCAACGAGGCCTTTGCCGTGGTGGCGATGGCGGCAATGCGCGATCTCGATCTGCCACATGAGAAGGTGAATGTGCATGGCGGCGCCTGTGCGCTCGGCCATCCCATCGGCGCTTCAGGCGCGAGGATCGTCGTCACCCTGCTGGCCGCTTTGCAGCGCCACGGGCTGAAACGGGGCGTGGCCGCCGTCTGCATCGGCGGCGGCGAAGCAACCGCGCTCGGCATAGAGCGACATTAAGGGGAGGCGGCGATGATCCTGAACGAAGCCCAGCAGCAGATCAGGGACATGGCCCGCGATTTCGCCCGCGAGCGGCTCGCCCCTGGGGCTGCTTCGCGTGACCGGGAAAGCCGGTTCCCGAAAGACGAACTGAAAGAGATGGGAGATCTCGGCTTCCTTGGGATGCTTGTCTCCGAGGACTATGGCGGGTCGGAAACCGGTGCCGTTGCCTATGCTTTGGCGGTGGAGGAAGTCGCTGCCGGTGACGGGGCCTGTTCCACCATCATGAGCGTGCACAATTCGGTCGGCTGCGTGCCGATCCTGAAATTCGGGACCGAAGACCAGAAGCAGCGTTTCCTGCCGAAACTGGCTTCCGGCGAATGGATCGGTGGTTTTGCGCTGACCGAACCGCAGGCCGGTTCCGATGCCTCCAACCTCAAGACCCGCGCCCGGCGCGATGGCGACCGCTACATTCTCGACGGCGCAAAGCAGTTCATCACATCAGGCAAGAATGGCGATGTCGTCATCGTCTTTGCCGTTACCGATGCGGCGGCGGGCAAGAAGGGCATCAGCGCGTTCATCGTGCCGACCGATACGCCGGGTTACGAGGTCATAAGGGTCGAAGAAAAGCTCGGCCTGCATTCATCCGACACCTGCCAGATTGCCTTTACCGAGATGGCGGTACCGGCCGAACTGCGGCTGGGCGAAGAGGGGCAGGGGTATCGCATCGCGCTTGCCAATCTGGAAGGTGGGCGCATCGGCATCGCCGCGCAGGCGGTCGGCATGGCGCAGGCCGCCTTCGAGGCGGCGCGGGATTATGCGCGCGAGCGCAAGGCCTTCGGGCAGGCAATCGTGGAGCATCAGGCGGTGGCGTTTCGCCTCGCGGACATGGCGACGCGGATTGAGGCGGCGCGGCAGCTGGTGCTGCATGCGGCGGCGCTGAAGGAAGCGGGTGAGCCCTGTCTTTCGGAGGCCTCGATGGCCAAGCTCTTCGCCTCCGAAATGGCCGAACGCGTCTGCTCGGACGCCATCCAGATTCACGGCGGTTACGGCTACATGGCGGATTATCCGGTGGAGCGGATCTATCGCGATGTGCGCATCTGCCAGATTTACGAGGGGACCAGCGATGTCCAGCGGATGGTAATCGCGCGGAACCTTTGAGAGTTGTTTCGCGGTCTGGAGGAGATCGCGACGGGAGGAGTAGAATGGATATAACCGAAACGCCACGTCTCAGCCTGCATGTTCCCGAACCTGCGGTGCGGCCCGGCGGGGAGCCGGATTTCTCCAATGTGAAAATACCCAAAGCCGGTTCCGTGCCGCGCCCGGAAGTTGACGCCGCGCCGGAAAGCATGCGCGATCTCGCCTATTCGATCATCCGTGTCCTCAATCACCAGGGCGAGGCCGTTGGGCCGTGGGCCGGGCTGCTTTCGGATGAAGACTTGCTGGTGGGCCTCAAAAACATGATGCGGCTTCGGGCTTTCGATGCGCGCATGCTGATGGCGCAGCGGCAGGGCAAGACCTCCTTCTACATGCAGCATCTGGGTGAAGAGGCGGTGAGCTGCGCCTTCCGCAAGGCGCTTTCCAAGGGCGACATGAATTTCCCGACCTATCGGCAGGCAGGGCTGCTGATCGCCGACGATTACCCGCTCGTCACCATGATGAACCAGATCTATTCCAACGAACTGGATCCGCTGCATGGGCGGCAGTTGCCGGTGCTTTATTCCTCGAAGGAGCATGGTTTCTTCACCGTCTCCGGCAATCTCGCCACGCAATATGTGCAGGCGGTCGGCTGGGCGATGGCGTCGGCCATCAAAGGCGATACGAAGATCGCCGCAGCATGGATCGGCGACGGTTCGACGGCGGAGTCGGATTTTCACTCGGCGATGGTCTTTGCCTCCACCTACAAGGCCCCGGTGGTTCTCAATATCGTCAATAACCAATGGGCGATTTCCACCTTTCAGGGCATCGCGCGCGGCGGCTCCGGCACCTTTGCGGCGCGCGGGCTGGGCTTCGGCATTCCCGCACTTCGGGTCGACGGCAATGATTATCTCGCCGTTTATGCCGTGGCGCGCTGGGCGGTGGAACGGGCGCGCCGCAATCTCGGCCCGACGCTGATCGAATATGTGACCTATCGTGTCGGCGCCCATTCCACGTCGGACGATCCGAGCGCTTACCGCCCTAAGACGGAATCCGAGGCATGGCCGCTGGGCGACCCGGTTCTGAGGCTCAAAAAACACCTCATCCTGCGCGGCGTCTGGTCGGAGGAAAGGCACCGGCAGACGGAGGCGGAAATCGCCGATGAGGTGCTTGAGGCGCAGCGCGAGGCAGAAAGCCACGGCACGCTGCATGAGGGCGGCAAACCGCCGAAAAAGGATATTTTCGAAGGCGTTTACGCCGAGATGCCGCCGCATCTCGTCCGCCAGCGCCAGAAGGCAGGATGGTAAGACATGGCAAGAATGACGATGATTGAAGCCGTCCGCAGCGCCATGGATGTGTCCATGGAGCGCAGCGACGATGTCGTGGTGTTCGGGGAGGATGTGGGCTATTTCGGCGGCGTGTTCCGCGCCACGCAGGGGCTGCAGGGAAAATACGGCAAGACCCGCTGTTTCGATGCTCCGATCAGCGAATCCGGCATTGTCGGCACCGCCATCGGCATGGCCGCTTATGGCCTGCGGCCCTGTGTCGAAATCCAGTTCGCCGATTACATGTATCCCGCCTATGACCAGATCACCCAGGAGGCGGCGCGTATCCGCTATCGCTCCAATGGCGATTTCACCTGCCCCATCGTTCTCAGAATGCCGACCGGCGGGGGCATTTTTGGCGGGCAGACGCACAGCCAGAGCCCGGAAGCGCTTTTTACCCATGTCTGCGGGTTGAAGGTGGTGGTTCCTTCAAATCCTTATGACGCCAAGGGGCTGCTGATCGCATCCATCGAAGACCCCGACCCGGTGATGTTTCTGGAGCCGAAGCGGCTTTATAACGGTCCCTTCGACGGGCATCACGACCGGCCGGTAACGCCCTGGTCCAAACACGAGATGGGGGAGGTGCCGGAAGGGCACTACACCATTCCCATCGGCAAGGCCGAGATACGCCGTCCCGGAAACGCTGTCACCGTCATCGCTTATGGCACCATGGTGCATGTGGCGCTGGCGGCGGCGGAAGAGACGGGTGTGGATGCCGAGATCATCGACCTTCGCAGCCTGCTGCCGCTCGATCTCGATACCATCGTGAAGTCCGTCTCCAAGACCGGCCGCTGCGTCATGGTGCATGAGGCGACGTTGACCTCCGGCTTCGGGGCCGAAGTCGTGTCGCTGGTGCAGGAACATTGTTTTTATCACCTTGAGGCCCCCGTCGTCCGCGTCGCGGGCTGGGATACGCCTTACCCGCATGCGCAGGAGTGGGACTATTTTCCGGGACCTGCCCGTGTCGGGCGCGCCCTTGTCGAAGTCATGGAGGCCTGATTATGGCGGAATTTGTTCTCACGATGCCTGATGTCGGTGAAGGTGTGGCGGAAGCCGAACTGGTGGAATGGAACGTCAAACCGGGCGATCTCGTCCACGAGGACATGGTGCTGGCCGCGGTGATGACCGACAAGGCGACGGTGGAAATCCCGTCCCCGGTGGCGGGCGTCGTCACCTGGCTCGCCGTGACGGTCGGAAATACCGTGCCGGTGAAGGCGCCGCTCCTGCGCATCGAAACCGATGTCGCCGCCGCCGCTCCCAGTGGCAGTGCGCCGGAAGCAGAGGCGCCCACCCAGATGACGGAAGCGCCTGCCGACATGACGGACACGCCACCACCTGTTGAAGCCCAGCCGACGGCGCGAGAGGCCGAGGAGGCGCCGCCGGCGCCCGCCGCCGAACCGCATCATAAACCGCTGGCGTCTCCCGCCGTTCGCCAGCGCGCCGACGATCTCGATATCGATCTCACCAAGGTCAAGGGAACGGGCCCCGACGGGCATATCACCCATGCCGATCTCGACGGGTTTTTAACCGTGCGCGGTCGGCCGGAAAGCCCCGAGCCGATAGCGCCCCACGATAGCGCTGTCGAGGAGGTGAAGGTGACCGGGCTCAGGCGCAAGATTGCCGAGAAGATGGTGCTTTCCGCCTCCCGCATTCCCCACATCACCTATGTCGAAGAAGTCGACGTGACCGATCTGGAGGATTTGCGCGCGACCATGAACGGCAACCGCCGTTCCGGGCAACCGAAGCTGACGATCCTGCCGTTCCTGATGCGCGCGCTGGTGAAGGCCGTTGCCGATCATCCCGGCATGAATGCCACCTTTGACGACGAAAAAGGGGTCGTCAGCCACTATGAAGCGGTTCATATCGGCATCGCAACGCAGACGCCGTCGGGCCTCACCGTTCCGGTCGTGCGCCACACGGAAACGCTCGGTCTTTGGGAATGCGCGGGCGAAGTCGCACGCGTCGCCGAAGCCGCCCGCACCGGCACGGCCCATCGGGAAGAGCTGATGGGCTCCACGATCACCATCAGTTCGCTGGGAGCCTTGGGCGGTGTGGTCTCGACACCCATCATCAATCACCCCGAAGTGGCGATCATCGGCGTCAACAAGATCATGACGCGTCCGGTCTGGGACGGGACGCGATTTGTGCCGCGCAAGATGATGAACCTCTCATCGAGCTTCGATCACCGGGTTGTCGATGGCTGGGATGCGGCAGTCTTCATTCAGGCCATCAAGGCATTGCTGGAGAAGCCCGCGCTTATTTTCATCGAGTGAAGGCGATCCGTGCTCCCTCATCCCTGTGCTCGTCACAGTGATCCAGCCTGCCCAAGTCTTTGGGCTGAAAGGACTCTCTCCACCGCGCAGACGCGCGTCGGCTGGATTCCTGTGACGAGCACAGGAATGAGGGTGTATGCGTGTCATGACCGCATTTCTTAGCTCGCGTTTTCGACCTTCACGGAACTGTTTCGCTGTCTGTATAGGCTTGCGTTCGTCATCTTCGGGTATAGAAGAGAAGAACGAGAAGCATGTTTTCTCATCATGATCATAGTGGCGGAAGAGGGCGCTCCGGTGCCCGGCGGTCCGCCCTCCGCCGGCAACCGAATGAAGAAGAAGGTCCTCCCATGCGCACTCCCAAACCCGTTGTCCTGACTATTCTCGATGGCTGGGGGCTGAACGAGGACACATCCAGCAATGCGCCGGTGCTGGCGAATACGCCCACCATGGACCGGCTTTTCGCCACCTGCCCGAATGCGAGGCTCACCACTTTCGGCCCGAATGTCGGCCTGCCCACCGGGCAGATGGGCAATTCGGAAGTCGGTCACACCAATATCGGCGCCGGCCGCATCGTCGCCATGGATCTCGGCCAGATCGATCTGGCGATTGAGGATGGCAGCTTTTTCCGCAATGCGGCGATGCTTGATTTCGCCGCCACGGTGAAGGCCGCGGGTGGTGTGGCGCATCTGATGTGCGTCGTTTCCGATGGCGGCGTCCATGGCCATATCCTCCACGGTCAGGCGGCGGTGAAGCTGATGATCAGCCACGGCCTGAAGGTGGTGGTACATGCCATCACCGACGGCCGCGATGTCGCGCCGCAATCGGCTGAAGATTTTGTGGCGGCGCTGGTGGCAAGCCTGCCGCAGGGGGCAAGCATCGGCACGGTAATCGGCCGCTATTATGCGATGGATCGCGACAATCGCTGGGAGCGCGTCGAGAAAGCCTATGACGCCATGGTTCTGGCGAAAGGCGAACACGCGCGCGATGCGGTGAGCGCCGTTGCCCAGAGCTACAAAAACAACGTCACCGACGAATTCATCCTGCCGACGGTGATCGACGGCTATGAGGGCTTCAAGGCCGGCGATGGCCTGTTCTGCCTGAATTTCCGCGCCGACCGTGCCCGTGAAATCCTGCTCGCCATAGGGGCGGACGATTTCGACGGTTTTTCGCGCGAAAAGCCCGTCCTTTCGGCGCTGCTCGGCATGGTGGAATATTCCACACGGCACAATGATTTCATGACCACGGCCTATCCCAAGCGCGATATCGTCAATACGCTGGGCGAATGGGTGGCGAAGCAGGGGCTTACGCAGTTCCGCCTTGCCGAGACGGAAAAATATCCGCATGTCACCTTCTTCCTGAATGGCGGCAAGGAAGAGCCGGAAGTCGGCGAAGACCGCTTCATGCCGAAATCGCCGAAGGTTGCGACTTACGATCTGCAGCCGGAGATGAGTGCGCCGGAAGTGACGGAAAAATTCGTTGAGGCGATCGGCAAGGGTTACGATCTGATCGTCACCAATTACGCTAACCCTGATATGGTCGGTCATACCGGCGATCTGCAGGCCGCAATCAAGGCCTGTGAAGCCGTGGATCGCGGGCTTGGTGCGGTCGTTGCCGCCCTCGAAAAAGTGGGTGGCGCAATGATTGTCATTGCCGACCACGGCAATTGCGAAACCATGGTCGACCCGGTGACCGGTGGCCCGCATACGGCGCACACCACCAATCCGGTGCCGGTGATCCTTTTCGGCGGTCCGGAAGGTGCGAAGCTGCATGACGGCATTCTTGCCGATGTCGCGCCCACCCTGCTGCAACTGATGAATGTGCCGCTGCCGCCGGAAATGACGGGCAAAAGCCTCATCGACCTCTAATCACACGCCGTCGCGCGGGAGCGTTCCAGCCCCGCGCGACTGCCCGTTCCCCGCGCGCCGAACGAGCGTTTGCGTTATGGCTGCTTTGAATAGAGGCGGTCGTGGACCAGCATGCCGGCAATCATGGCGCCGACGAAAAGAACGACCGGCATCAGCCCGAGGGCGAGGGCCGATAGTGCCGGGCCGGGGCAGAAACCGGCAAGCCCCCAACCGACGCCGAAAATGGCCGAGCCTGTTATGAGCGGCCGGTCGATGCGGGTTTTTGCGGGAAGGCTGAAACCCTCTGCGAGGACCGGTTTGGCGAGACGTCGGCTGAGCAGCACACCCGGCACGGCGACCATCACCGCGCCGCCGAGAACGAACATAAGGCTCGGGTCCCAATGGCCGCCCGCGACGTCGAGAAAACCGGAAACACGAGCCGGATCGACCATGCCGGAGAGCGAAAGGCCGAAGCCGAACAGCGCTCCCGCGGCCAATGCCAGGACAACACGCGCCACGGCTGGATTTTTCATGACAGGGCTCCGGTTAGCGTCGCGGCGCAAATGCCGGTGATCAGGAAGGTGGCAGTCGCGGCGATGGAGCGCCGGGAAAATCGCGCCAGCCCCATGATCCCATGGCCGGATGTGCAGCCGGAGCCCATGCGCGTACCGAAACCCACCAGCAGGCCTGCCACGAGGATGAGCGGCCATGGTGAAACTATGGTGACGGCAGGCAAGCGGCCGAATGCGGCGGCATGGATATAAGGCCCGGCGAGCAAGCCGGCGACGAAGGCGAGATCGGCAAGACGCCGCTCCCTGCCGAGCATTTTGCCCATGATCCCGCTGATGCCGGCAATGCGGCCGTTGAAAACAAACAGCAGAATGCTGGCAAGACCGAGCAGCATGCCACCGAAAAGAGAGGGCCAATAGGGGCTCACGGGGTCTCCTCCGGCGCGCAGAATATGGTGTAAAGGGCCTCGATCAGTTGCGCCGCTTTCGCTTCACTCAGTTGGTAGAAGATTTGCTTGGCATCGCGCCGGGTTTCGACCACACCGGCTTCCCGCAGGACGCCCAGCTGCTGGGAAAGCGTCGGCTGGCGAATATCCAGCTTGACCTCAAGCTCGCCGACGGAAAATTCCCCCTGCGCCAGCGTGCAGGCGAGCATCAGCCGCGCGGGATGAGCAAGCGTTTTCAGAAGCAGCGCGACCTCGACAGCCCGCTCTTCCATGGCGGGGAGAGGGATTTCTGCAATATGCGCGGGCTTTTCCAGCGCGTTTTCCTTTACCATATGCTGCCCTCCAGCACGTCGAGCGGGAATTTCAGGTAACGCTTGCCATTCGCTTCCGGCTCCGGCAGACGGCCGCCACAAATATTGACCTGCAAGGCGTGGAGAATGAGCTTCGGCATCGGCAATGTGCGATCCCGCGCTTCTCTGAGACGGATGAAACCCTCCTCCGTCATGCCGGCAAGATGTGGATTGCTGCGTTTCTGTTCGCCGACCGTGCTTTCCCATTTAGGCGCGCGGCCGCCGGGCTGATAATCGTGGCCGGTGAAAAGCCGTGTTTCGTCGGGAAGGGCGAGAATGTCCTGGATCGACGTCCAGAGTTCTCTGGCGCTGCCGCCGGGGAAATCGGCGCGCGCGGTGCCGGAATCGGGCATGAAAAGCGTATCGTGCACAAAGGCGGCATTACCGACCACATAGGTGACAGAGGCGAGCGTGTGCCCGGGCGAAAACAGCACGCGCGCTTCAAGGGAGCCGATATTGAACCGGTCCCCCGCCTCGAACAACCGGTCCCATTGCGAGCCGTCGGTTTCGAAATCCGGCCAGTTATATTTCTCCTGCCAGAGCTTTTGTACGCCGGTGACTTTCGCGCCGATCGCCGTCTGCGCGCCGGTCTTCTGCTTCAAGTAATGGGCGGCGGAAAAATGGTCGGCATGCGGATGGGTATCGAGAATCCATTCCACCGACAGGCCCTGGCTCTCCACATAGTCCAGAATGGCGTCGGCATTCATCGTTCCGGTTGCGCCGGATTTCTCATCGAAATCATAGACCGGGTCGATAATGGCGCAACGCTTGGTCGCCGGATCGGAAACGACATATTGCACGCTCCATGTGCGCGGATCGAAAAATGCCTTGACGTGCGGAACCGCCGCAGCGCGCCGTTCCAGCCAGCGGGTGGCGCCGGAAAGGTCAAAGCCATGCGCCTTGCCGAAAGCCTCGATATCGTCCCTTTCGATGCGCCCATCCAGCGCTTCTCCGAGAACATGAAGGGTGAGCGCGCGGGTGCCGCCCTTGCAATGGGCAAAAACGGGGCCTTCCGCTTCCGCCATTTTCTGTTGGAAGGCGCGGATATCGGCTTCGGTAATGGTAGGGCCGCTAACGGGGATGAAACCATAATCCATGCCCGCCGCGCTGGCGGCGCTTTTTTCCTGCGCATTGCCCGGCTGGCCGGGCTCTTCACCATCAGGCCGGGCGTTGATGATGCTTTTATAACCCTGGGCGGAGAGCGATGGGAAATCGGCGATCATCGGCTGGCCCGCAACTGTCAGACGCTCGTTGATCTTCACGGCATTCATCGGCATCTCCTGTTGTAATAATTTAATATATATTATTATATAATGTATATTGTGTGTTTGCAAGGGCGCGAACCGCCCTCGTTTCCGAATGTCTCCTGCCGTATTTTCAGGAAGGGTTCGGAAGGAAATCCTAGAGACGGGATTTCTTCGTTTTGTGACGGGTGGGTGGAGATTGCCTGTATTTGACATGCAAAAACATGCCTTGCGCCCGAAATATTGGGGCACAAGGCATGTTCGCGAAAACCGGTTCGAATTCAGGCCCGCTTCAGACGGCGAGTCTGCGGCGCGTCGCCTTCCAGCCAAGACAGATGGCTGCAACAAGCAGAACCGTCTGGGCGACCACGAAGGGCGGTTCATTGCCGTTCGGCGCCAGGTTGTTCAGTGTTTCGACCTTCAGAAAAGCTTGAACGATCAACACGAACATATTGAGATAAAGGCTGATCGTGGCGGTGATCGTATAAATGATGCGCGCTCTGCCATTCAGACCGAATCCATAAAGCGCAACCAGTGCGATTGCCAGAACAAGGGTAGAGATGATGCCGACGCCGAGTGCCGGTGTGAAATTTCCGATTGGAAACAGGAAGCCGGTAAGTGTGGTGGCGAGCGTGGTGACGAGGAAAATCGCCATCATGCGGGGCATCCACCGCCCCGCCGCATAAGCGGGCAGGGCGATTAGTCCGGTGGCAATGCCGATGAAGCTTAAGCCCACATGCAATGCCGTGAATTGGGGAATGGTCAGTCCGAGGATCATGATACGTCTCCCTCTATTCGGTTTTGGCTGCACGATACCGGCTGGCGGCAAGTGCATGCGACAGATTGGGCCTTAACGCCGCGCGCGCCGCAAGGAAATTTTCGAGATCGGCCGTATCCGGCAGGGAAGGAATGGTCAGCCCTTCGCCGAGGTCGAGACCTGCAAGAGCCGCATCCACCATCTCGTAAACGTCCATGACCATGGCGGCCGGAATGGCATCGAGCCGTTCCTCTTCCCAGATCGCCGTGCGGGTGATGCCCGGCAGGACGGCCTGAACCCGCACACCGGAGGGCGAAAGCTGCGCCTGCAGCGCCTCGGTGAAGGCAAGCACAAAGGCCTTGGTCGCCGGGTAGACGGCGGTGAATGCCGCCGGCATCAGCGCCGTGACCGAAGTGATGTTGATGATCGTGCCCTTGCCATCGGCGGCAAGACGCGGTGCGATGGCGGCCGCAAGCCGGGTGACGGCAAGAATGTTGAGGTTGATCATCGTCGTCACATAGGCCGGGTCCAGCGCCGTGATCGCGCCTTCACCGGCAATGCCGGCATTGTTGACGAGGCCGGTAATCCGTCGGTCGTCACGCAGCCGCACCTCCACCTTTTCGAGGTCTTCCGCCCTGGAAAGATCGGCGGAGAGAACCTCGACTGCGATGCGATGATCCTTTTCCAGCTGTGCGGCGAGCGCCTTCAGCTTTTCGGCACGCCGTGCCACGAGAATGAGATCATGGCCGCGTTTTGCCAGACGTTCGGCATAGACCGCGCCGATGCCGTCGGATGCGCCGGTGATGAGAAATGTATTCTGTGTCATGTCCGTGTCTCCTGTGTGCGGCGATTTCAGGCGTTGATGAAGGCGAGAAGGTCGGCGTTGAACCGGTCCTGATGGGTCTGCGTCAGGCCATGGTCGGCGCCCTCGTAGATTTTGAGGACCGCATGTTTGACGATTTTGACCGTGGAAAGCGCGGAAGCGCCGACCGGCACGATCTGGTCGTCATCGCCGTGCAGAACAAGCGTCGGTTTGTCGAAGGCCTTCAGGTCCTGATGGAAATCGCTTTCCGAAAAGGCGCGAATGCTGTCGAGCTGGCCTTTCAGGCCGCCCATCATGCCCTGCCGCCAGAATTCGTCGCGGATGCCTTCGGATATCACCGCACCTTCGCGGTTGTAGCCGTAGAAGGGAATGGTCAGGTCTTTGAAGAACTGGCTGCGATTGTCATAGGTGCCCTTGCGAATGCCGTCGAAAACATCGATCGGCAGGCCGATGGCATTGCTTTCCGTCTTCAGCATCAGCGGCGGAACCGCGCCGATAAGGGCGATTTTCGCGACGCGGGCCGTGCCGTGGCGGCCGATATAGCGCGTCACCTCGCCGCCGCCGGTGGAATGGCCGACCAGAATGATGTCGTGAAGGTCGAGCTGTTCGATCAGCTCGGCCAGATCGTCGGCATATTGATCCATGGTATTGTTGTGCCATACGTGATCGGAGCGGCCGTGGCTGCGGCGGTCATGGGCGATGGTGCGGAAACCGTTGTTAGCGAAGAACACCATTTGTGCATCCCATGTATCGGCGCTGAGCGGCCAGCCATGGGAGAAGATGATGGGCTGGCCGTCTTTGCGGCCCCAGTCCTTGTAGAAAATATGCGTTCCGTCTCTGGTGGTGATCGTTGTCATGGCTCTCTCTCCTGTTGCAGGGAGCTTGCTTGCGTCCCGTGGGAATAGAGATACTCTGGAGGCCGCCGGGGCTGGATTGGCGCTTCTGACAGAAAACGAGCCGAAACTGACAAAACGGGGTGTGGGGCGCATGGCAGGTGTAACGGGAAGCGCGCTGGAAGTGGGGCTGGTCCTCTATCGGGACTGTCAGATCGCCATGGTGCATGGCATCACCGATCTTTTCACTATTGCGTCGGTATTTTCACAGGATCGCGGCGGGCCTAAATTGCGGGTTAGCCATTGGAGCATGGGCGAAGGCGGTGAATTTTCCCGCTCCTATGACACCGAATCCGGCCGACCCGGGCATCCCGATATCTTCGTTGTACCCGGTCGGTTGACGGGCCCTGCTGAAATCGAGGAAGCCGCGCCTTACGCCCGCTGGCTGCTGGATCGGCATGCGCAGGGGGCGACGCTGGCCGCCAGTTGCGGCGGTTCTTTCATGATTGCAGCCACGGGTCTCCTGTCCGGCCGCCCGGCCACTACCCACTGGTTGTTTGCCGAGCGGTTCCGCGAACGTTTTCCAGACATCCGGCTGGAGATAGACAAGATCGTCATCGAGGATGGCGATATCATCACGGCTGGCGGGCTGATGGCGTGGACCGATCTTGGCCTGCGCATCGTTGACCGACTGCTCGGGCCTTCGGTGATGATCGAGACCGGAAAGTTCCTGCTGATCGACCCTTCTGGGCGTGAACAGCGCCATTACAGCAGCTTCGCCCCGCGGCTGACGCATGGCGATGAGCCGATCCTGAAGGTGCAGCACTGGCTGCAGGCGCGCGCCGGGTGGGCGACGAGCGTTACCGACATGGCCGGCCATGCCGGGCTGGAGGAGCGAACCTTCCTGCGCCGCTTCAAGGCGGCGACCGGCATGAAGCCCATCGAATATGTTCAGCATCTGCGGGTCGGCAAGGCGCGGGAATTGCTGGAATTCACCCGCCGTTCGGTCGATCAGATCGCATGGTCGGTGGGCTATGAGGATTCAGCCGCCTTTCGCCGGGTGTTTCATCGCATTCTCGGCCTCTCACCGGGTGAATATAGAAGCCGCTTTTCCAGCGGTTCGGCCATGGCTGCGGCGTGAGGGCGGCCAGCCGTCCCGGTGGTGCGGAGGCCCGGCCCTTGCAATGTGGCGGGTGTTTGCTAACATGCCAGACAAGTTTAAAACAGGTGGGCCGGAATGGACGTTGAGAGCAGCACGAAGCAGGGGGTATCGCTCGCGGCGAAAATCAGTTCGGCATTACGGCGGGATCTGTCGGAGGGTGTGTTCCGCCCCGGCGACCGTCTTCCGAGCGAAAGCGAACTGACGCGTGAATATTCCGTCAGCCGAACCGTGGTGCGCGAGGCCATCGCCATTCTGCGCGCCGATGGCCTTGTTGAAGCCCGCAAGGGCGCGGGCGTTTTTGCCGTCGAGGTAAAACCGGCCAAGGAGCTGCCCTTCAACGATCTGGCCGTCGGACGAATTTCCTCGGTGATCGAATTGCTGGAATTGCGCACTGTCTTTGAGGTCGAATCCGCCGGGCTTGCGGCATCGCGCCGTTCCGCCGTGCAGGTGGAGGCGATTGTGGATGCGCACCGGCGTGTCGGTGATTGTCTCGCCGCCGGCCTGCCGACGCGGGACGCCGATTTCGAGTTCCATCTGGCCATTGCACAGGCGACGCAGAACAGGCGGTTTCCAGAGTTTCTTCAGCTTATTCGCTCTGGCATCATTCCCCGCGGCGAATTGCAGGGTGCTGCACCCGGGTCGCGTCCGAAGGACTACAACTTGCATCTCCAGGAGGAGCATGCGAGGATCGTCGACGCCATCATCGAAGGCGATGCTGATGCCGCCCGCCAATATATGGCGGCGCATCTGCGCGGCAGTCTTGAGCGCTACAAGGTGCTTCTGCGCTCGCGAACTACCGCGGAGTGATCCGGAAATGGCCTATGGGCCAATGGGTTACGCGCTCGCTCGCCGATAAAGGGCCAGCGAGGCGGCGAGCGTGAGAAGCGCCCCGCCGCAAATCCGGTCGAGCCACAGGGCTCCGGATTTCCGCAGCAGCTGGACGGCCTGCGAGCCGAGCAGGGCATATCCGAACATCACGATGAAATCGATGCCGGCGAAGATCAGTGCAAGAGCGGCATATTGCTGGAGCTGTGGCGCGGCGGGATCGATGAATTGCGGCAGGAAAGCCGAAAAGAACAGATATCCTTTTGGGTTGGTCACCGCCACGAGAAAGCTCTTGAGGAAAATCGAGCGGGTGGAGGCGGCTCCGCTGGCGTCTGCCGATTGAAGGGCGCCATCGAGCGTGCCTCTGGAACGCAAGAGCATGAGGCCGAGGAAAGCAAGATAACAGACGCCCACCCATTTGACGACGCCGAACCAGAATTCGGAGGCCGCGAGCAGGGCGCCCAGTCCCAGCGCAGCCGCGCCGATCAGGACGAAATCCGAGAGAACAGCGCCAGCCATGCCGATCATCGCGCGGCGTATTCCGAATCTCGAGCCATTGGCAAGCGCCAGCAAAACGGTGGGGCCGGGTGTCGCAATGCCGATAAAGGCGACGACGGCAAATGCCAGAAGCGTCATGTCAGCCATATTTTCCTCCCCCTGAAGGCACGGACGTCATCGGCATCATAGCCGGGGAACAGGTATCCGCGCATTCCGCAAGGCGGAGAATACAGGCTTTTGCGGTTGCGGCAACGCAGGCACCTTTCCCAAAGACAAAATGAAAGCGGGGTGAGCCCGGTCCGAAATTTCCATCCCGGACGCATATTTCGGAACCTCGGCCAATGCGGATTTCGCTGGCATGCGCTTGACAGCTTCCAACACCTGTGACAACTTGCAGATAGTTGTCAGACAGGATTGCGCCTTGGTCACTTGCGCGGTCGATCTCTGGCAAGGGAGGAATCATGTCAAAAAGACGCCTTTCGCTGTATGGCCTGTCCGGCCAGATCGGAAGTATTGCGGTTACGCTGCTTGGATTGCTGCTGCTGACCTTTTTTATCGGCCGCCTGATGCCCGCCGATCCCGTGCGGGCGATCGTCGGCGAGGATGCAACGCGCGAAACCTATGAACAGGTCTATCACGCGCTCGGTTTCGACCGTCCGCTGTGGCAACAGTTCTTCTATTATCTGGGAGACGTGTTCACCGGCGATTTCGGAACCTCGATCCGCACCGGTCGCCCAGTCATCGAAGACATCATAAGGGTCATGCCGGCGACGATGGAGCTTGCGACCTTCGCGATCCTGATCGGTGCCGGCCTCGGCATTCCCATGGGCGTTTATGCCGCCGTCAATAAAGACCGCTGGCAGGATCATCTGGTGCGGGTGCTCAGCCTGTTCGGCCATTCCATGCCGATCTTCTGGACCGGCATGATCGCGCTGATCGTTTTTTACGCGCATCTCGGCCTCGTCGGCGGCGGCGGTCGTATGGACCAGTTCTATATCGGTCTGGTGGAAGAGCGGACGGGCTTCCTGCTGATCGACAGCCTGCTTGCGGGCGATATGGAGGTCTTCTGGTCGGCCATCAACCACCTCATCCTTCCCGCCGCTTTGCTCGGTTATTCCTCCTCGGCCTATATCACCCGCATGACGCGCAGCTTCATGCTGGACCAGCTGGGTCAGGAATATGTGACGACCGCCCGCGTCAAAGGCCTGTCGCAGCGGCAGACGGTGTGGCTGCATGCCTTCGGCAATATCCGTGTGCAGCTCGTCACCATTATCGCGCTTGCTTACGGCTCGCTGCTGGAAGGGGCGGTTCTCATTGAAACCGTCTTCGCCTGGCCGGGTTTCGGGCAATATCTCACCAGCAATCTTATCATCGGCGACATGAATGCCGTGATGACCTGCGTTTTGATCGTCGGCGTCATCTTCATCGGGCTCAATCTCCTGTCCGACATTCTCTACCGCTTTTTCGATCCGAGGACCCGCTGATGACGGCCCGTACAGAAACCTCCTTCCGCCTTCCGGTGCCCTTGAATGCGCTGAAGAACATCGTGGTTTTCCTCCTGAAAAGCCCGACATCGGCCTTCGGCTTAGCTGTGTTGCTGCTTCTGGTCATCGCCGCGATTTTCGCGCCCTGGCTTGCGACGCATGACCCCTACGCACAGGATCTCGCCAATACGCTGAAGGCGCCGGGTAATGGCCACGTCTTCGGCACGGACGAGTTGGGGCGCGATATCTACAGCCGCCTTCTCTGGGGCGCACGCATCACACTCACCATCATCTCGCTGGTCTCGATTATCGTCGGTCCCGTCGGCCTTCTGGTCGGCACGGCTTCCGGTTATCTCGGCGGCAAGTTCGATACGGTGATGATGCGCATCACGGATATCTTCCTGTCCTTCCCGAGCCTCATCCTGTCGCTCGCCTTCGTCGCAGCGCTCGGGCCAAGCCTTAACAATGCGATCATCGCGATTGCGCTCACCTCCTGGCCGCCGATTGCGCGCCTTGCCCGTGCCGAAGCCATGACTTTCCGCAAGGCGGATTACATTGCCGCCGCGCGGCTTCAGGGCGCATCGCCGCTGCGCATCATCGTCAAGTCGATCATGCCCATGTGCCTGCCTTCGGTCCTCATCCGCCTGACGCTGAACATGGCGACCGTCATCCTCACCGCCGCCGGCCTCGGCTTCCTCGGCCTCGGCGCGCAACCGCCGCTGCCGGAATGGGGGGCGATGATCGCCACCGGTCGGCGTTACATGCTGGATAGCTGGTGGCTCGTCACCTTCCCCGGCATTGCGATCCTCTCCGTCAGCCTCGCCTTCAATCTCCTCGGCGACGGCCTGCGGGATGCGCTCGATCCGAAGCAGATGAACCGGAGATAGGGCCATGGAAAAACCAATCCTCGACGTCGAAAATCTTCGCATTCGTTATGGCGGCTCACCCATCGAGGCGGTGCGCGGCATCTCCTTCACGCTCGGGCGGGAACGGCTCGGCATCGTCGGCGAAAGCGGCTCGGGCAAATCCACCGTCGGTCGCGCCCTGCTGCGCCTTCTGCCATCGGCGACGATCACCGCCGACAGGCTGGATTTCGATGGTCTCGATCTTCTCTCGCTCGATGAGAAGGAGATGTTGAAGGTTCGCGGCCGGCGCATGTCGATGATCCTTCAGGATCCGAAATTTTCCCTCAATCCCATCCGCAGGGTCGGCGACCAGGTGACGGAGACTTATCTGCGCCACTTCAAGGCTTCGAAAGCCGAGGCACGGGAAAAGGCGCTGGCCATGCTCGATGCGGTGAAAATCCGCGATGCCGCCCGGGTTTACGAGCAATATCCGCATGAAATCTCGGGTGGCATGGGTCAGCGTGTCATGATCGCCATGATGCTCCTCGCCGACCCCGACCTCGTCATTGCCGATGAGCCGACCTCGGCGCTGGATGTAACGGTGCGGCTGCAGGTGCTGAATAT
The DNA here is from genome assembly GCF_004005385.1 of Agrobacterium sp. CNPSo 2736. Classification (NCBI taxonomy): domain Bacteria; kingdom Pseudomonadati; phylum Pseudomonadota; class Alphaproteobacteria; order Hyphomicrobiales; family Rhizobiaceae; genus Agrobacterium; species Agrobacterium sp. CNPSo 2736. The sequence continues at coordinate 558,251 of NZ_RZTX01000001.1, forward strand.
TCTCGACGGTCTGGTGCGCGATCGCGGTATCGGCCTCATCATGATCAGCCACGATCTCAATCTCGTGCGCAATTTCTGCGACCGGGTGCTTATCATGTATTCCGGCCGGGTGGTGGAAACGCTCGCCGCACGCGATCTCGATCAGGCGCAGCACCCCTATACGCGCGGTCTTCTGGCGGCGCAGCCGCGCATCGGCGGCACGCGTGCGCCGCTTGCGGTTCTGGACCGCCGCCCCGAATGGCTGGAGGAGAACGTATAATGGCCGTTTCCGTTGAAACCCGCGATCTCTCCATCACCTTCGGCAGCGGCCATACGGCGCTGAAAGTGCTGCCTTCGGTGTCATTTCGAGTCGAGCCGGGGGAATGTTTCGGCCTTGTCGGCGAAAGCGGTTCCGGCAAATCCACCGTGCTTCGCTGCGTGTCCATGCTCAACGATTTCTGGACCGGTGACATCCTCATCGACGGCAGGTCGGTACGTGAGATGCCGCTGATCGAGCGGTGCCGCATGCTGCAGATGGTATTTCAGGACCCTTATGGTTCGCTGCATCCCCGCCAGTCGGTGCGCACCGTTCTTTCGGAATCGCTTGCGATCCATAAGCTCGGCGACCGTGAAGAGCGCATGCGCAGGGTCATCACGGATGTCGGCCTGCCCGTCTCCTTTCTGGATCGTTTCCCGCACCAGCTTTCCGGCGGTCAGCGGCAGCGCGTGGCGATTGCCCGGGCGCTGATCCTCGAACCGTCGCTGCTGCTGCTAGACGAGCCGACGTCTGCGCTCGATGTCTCGGTGCAGGCGGAAATCCTCAATCTCCTCCAGCGCCTGCGGGAAGAGCGTGGCTTCACCTATATCATGGTCACCCACGATCTCGCCGTGGTCGATCACATGTGCGACCGCTTCGCGGTGATGCTGCGTGGTGAAATCACCGAAATCCTGCCGCGCGAGGCTATCGCCGGCAATGGCGCGACGCATCCCTATGCGCGCGAACTGATCGGCGCCTCGCTGGAATATGAAGGCGCGTGACGGCTCCAAGACCGTGACCGTCCTCCTCCGGGGCGTCACGAATAATAACATCCTCCTTCCTCGCCCGGCCTCCCTGCCGGGCATTTTTTTGGGATGGCTACGGGAGGATGGTGGGCCGTCAACTACGCCTAGGCTGCTGACATAGTGCGAGACCCGCTTCCGTCATGCCGGACTAGATCCGGCATCCAGCCACGGCGCGTCTGCGCCGTGAATGGACTCTCTCGCGATCAAGGACTTGATCGCACTAGACCCCGGATCTAGTCCGGGGTGACGGAGTGCGGAGGCGTCGCTTGTGCCTAACACATTGGGTGCGTGGGGCTTTGTTACAGCAAAAAGGCGCGGGGTTAGCCGCGCCTTTTCTTATTCGAGCATACGCAGCGGGCTTACCGCTCCTTGCTCACCTCTTCAAACCGCGAAAGCCAGGGGCTGACGATCATGCCCTTGACGTCGCTACGGAAGGCGGCGGTGTCGATGACTTCGGAGAAGGGCTGAATAGACATGACGATCTCGTCCATATAGCCCTGCAGGTCCTCATAAAGCTTCGTCTGTTTCGCCACGTCGCGCTCGACCAAGGCTGCCTCGATCATCTTGTTCAGCTTCTCATCGAAGAAGCTGGTGCGCCAGCTCTGGTAATTGGTGAGCTTGGCATCGTCGGCATTGTTGGGGTTATAGGCGATGGAGCGCAGATTGTTGTCCGGATGCGGCTGCTGGCCGCCGCCACCGCGGCCGAGCAGCAGTTCAAAGTTGCGCTCGCGCATGGCGCCGTAAATCTGGTCGCCGGAGCCGCTGATCAGCTCGGCCTGAATGCCGGCCTGGGCGAGCGTGTTCTGGATAGCCGTTGCCGCTTTCATGAAGGGGTCTTCCGAAAGCACCCGCAGCGTGGTCTTGAAACCGTTCGGATAACCGGCCTCGGCCAGAAGCGCCTTGGCTTTTTCGATGTCGAGCTTGTAGCCCTGATCCGGCAGCGCACCCATCACGCCGGTGCTGAGGGAGCGCTGATGTAGCTTGCCGTAGTAGGGCATGACCGCCTTGTCGAGACCGTCGTAATCGATCAGGTAACGCAGGGCCTCGCGCACCTTCTTGTTCGCGAATTTCTCATCCTTCATCGAAACGCTGAGGTAATAAAAACCGGAACCGGGTGTGGATTCGATGGTGACGGCCTTGTCGGCTTCGAGCGATTTCAGATCGGGGGCCTGCAGGGAATAGGCAACGTCGATATCGCCTTTTTCCAGCATCAGGCGCTGCGACTGCGATTCCGGCAGATGACGCATCAGAATGCGCTTCATCTTGGCCTTCTCACCCCAATAATCGTCGTTGCGGGTGAGGATGATATATTCGTTGGATTTCCACTGCGTCAGCTTGAAGGGGCCGGAGCCGGCGGAATTCAGCGTCAGCCACGCGCCGCCCAGATCGCCGTCCTTTTCATTCTCAAGCGCCGTCTTGCTGTCGACGATCGAGCCGGGGCCGTTCTGTGCAAGGATCATCAGGAGCAGGTTGGGATCATCGGGCTTCGGGATATTCAGCACGAAGGTCTGGTCGTTTTCGGCGACGAAGAGCTTGTCGGCCTCTTCCAGTTTGAAACCACGGGTTTTCAGGAAGGACGATTGCGCCAGATTACGGGCGAGCAGCCGCTTCAGGCTCCACGCCACGTCCTTGGCCGTCACGGCGTTGCCGGAGGCGAATTTGGCATCGGCGCGCAGATGGAAGCGGATTGATTTCCGATCTTCGGCAATTTCCCAGCGTTCGGCAAGGCGGGGCTGAACGCTGCGATCTTTCGGGGAAAGCACGACCAGCGTGTCATAGACGTTGTTCAGAACCTGAACGGTCTCGCGGCCGGTGATGGCAGCAGGATCGAGGGTCAGGATATTGCTCATGGTTGTGGCGACGATGAGCTGGTCTTTCGGCGTTTCAGCGAAAACACTGAGCGGCATCGCGCCGATCAGCAATGCGCCAAGCGCTGCGGTTGCAAGAAAATGTTTCATCTTTCCTCCCAATACGGCCGGTTCATACGGCCTTTCCACGTTTTGATCCACACGCCCGGTTCCTCCTCGGGCGTCGCAGGATCAGCCAAGAATCTCTCTGACCGGAGCTGCGAGCGCCCGGCCGATTGCCGCCGTTGCCGGCGCGTCCAGATGTACGCCATCGACCGGTGAGGCGCTGGCGACCGACCCGGCATCGAAGAAGGCATGTCCGAGTTCGGCAGCGAGTTTGCGGTAAAGCGGCGCAAGCCTGAGCGATTGCCCTATATCCCGCCCGCCGGCAGGTTCTCCGCCCGGGCCTGTGACGCAGGGCGGCGGGGAAACGATCAGCAGTTTCGGCACGGCCTCGCGCGGTTTGTAAATGAAGGTCTCGACGATCTGCGCCAGCCGTCGCATGCCGGAAACCGCCGCTTCCGCCCTTCCGCCATGCACTGGCTTGATATCGTTGGTGCCGAGCATGACAATGACGAGATCAAGCGGCATGTGGCAGGACAGTGCGATTTCCAGCGCCCGCGCGCCATTGCGGCAGGCCGGACCGGCGTGGTCGTCGTAGCAGGTGGTGCGCCCGCCCAGCCCTTCCGGGTGAACCGTCGCCTTCCCGGAAAGCGCGGCCTCCAGAACCTCCGGCCAGCGGTGTTCGGCAGGGTGCCGCAGACCCGTTGCCGGGTCCGCGCCCCAGGTGAGGCTGTCTCCGAAGGCGAGCACCGTCTTCATCGCCCGTTACCTCACCCGGTTGTTGTCGATGAAGGTAAAATCGATGTCTTCGCCAAGACCCGGACGATCAGGGACATGCACGAAGCCGTCGTTGTCCATCGGGTCGGACAGCGATTTCAGATAATCGTGGCCGTCATCATATTCGAGGAAGGGGTGCAACAGGCCGCGCTCATACCAGCGGCAATTCTTGGTGGCGGCAACAACGTGCAGGTTCATGGCCGTGTTGCCATGCACCTCGCATTCCATGCCGAAGGCTTCAGCCAGATGCATGGTCTTCAGCGCCGGGGTGATGCCGCCGACATCGTTGACGCCGGTGCGCAGAATATCGCAGGCGCCGGATTTGATCCATTCAGCCCGGTGCCAATGCTTGCCGGCCGCACTTTCGGGGCCGACGACCGGAATATCGAGATTGTCGGAGAGCCATTTGTAGGAGGACAGCGATTGCTCATCCATCGGCTCCTCGATCCAGTCGAAGCCGAGTTTTTCGAGGCCACGTCCAAGCGCCAGCGCATCGGTGCGGGAATACCAGTGGAAGGCATCGATCATCAGGCGAATATCGGGGCCAACCGCCTCGCGCACGGCGGCGCAGGCCTTGAGGTCCATCTTCACATCCGGCGCCCAGCTGACCGGGGGCATCCAGGTGTGCAGCTTGATGCCCTTGTAGCCGCGCTTCACCAGCGTTTCGGCAAAGCGACCGTAATCTTCCGGCGTCGCCAGCCCGCCTTCCAGCTCATCGCCGCACATGATGGAGCCATAGGCGAGCACCTTGTCGCGATAGCCGCCGATCAACTTGTATACAGGTTGATTGAGCGAGCGGCCGGCAAGATCCCACAGCGCGCAATCCACGACCGCCAATGTGCGGTCCGTCAGCTGTGCGGCCGATCCGCGCTGCCAGTGGGCAAGGTCCTGCCATAGCCGTTCGCGGTCGCGATGGTCCTCACCGATCAGAACTTTCTTGACGAATTTTTCGATGACATGCGGGCGAACGATCTCCGGCGCGGTGAAGGAATGGCCTTCCTGACCGTCTTCGGTGCGGATGGTCAGCATGGCCTGTTCCACCTGATGCGCCGGACCCGGATGCGCGTGACCGGCACTGTCCGAGTGCCGACGGGTCGTCGTGCGGAAAACACGGACCTCGACGTCGGTGATGATCATAATTCCTCCCTCATGCAGGTATGGCAGCGTTTGCGATTGCTGCAATGTCATACATGTATGCGTTATTTGTCAACATGTATGATAATCTGTATTACATGTTGAGGCCGAAAATCAAGGCCATTTGCGCACGGTGTTGCACAGGTCATCGGTGAGACCGGGCTCCGGAGGGAGATTTTGCGTCTTGGCGGAAGAAAATCTGAAGGGGGGCATGAGCGCGGCCTATGCCGAACGGGACTTAATCCATAATTTTAGTAGACTACTGAATCGCGCAATGATCTTTCAACAATGGTCGGGACTATAAACGAACATGCCGTGCCAGCCGTGTCCCTCATCGTGCATTCTGCGTGGGTACGCGTCGCATTGAACGGCTGTCCAGAACGGGGATGGCGGCATTTGCGCTGCTGAGCTTCAAACACTCGTTTCCGGATGTACAGCCATGCCCCTTTCCCATATCTCCCAATTCGCCTTTCTGGTTCCCGGCAATTATCAGGACGATGATCCGGCACGAGGGCTGGAAGAAACCCTGCAGCTTTTCGAAGCCGGGGAGGCGCTGGGTTATCACAGCGCCTGGGTTCGCCAGCGCCATCTGGAACGGGGCGTGTCCTCGGCGGCCACTTTCCTTGCGGCAGCATCGCAGCGCACGAAACGGATCGGCCTCGGCACCGCCGTCATTCAGCTTGGTTATGAAAATCCCTTCAGGCTGGCGGAAGATCTGGCCACGGTGGATGTCCTGTCGCGCGGGCGATTGAATGTCGGGGTTTCGGTGGGCGCGCCGCCCTTCGCCCATCTTATTTCGGAGTATGTCGATACGGTTCCCGATGCGGATTACAGCCATGCCCGAGCCGAAAAGCTGGCGAGGGCCTTGAGATCGGAACCGCTGTCCAGCGAGACGGAAGCGGGCAATGCGGCGGGTGCACAGGTGCCACGCCTTCGGCCAATCGCCAGGGGGGTGACTGACCGGCTATGGTACGGCGGCGGGTCGCAGAATTCTGCGCGTTGGGCGGGGAAGGCGGGCTTCAATCTTCTGACGGGCAATATCGTCAGCGGCGAAAATACCGATGATTTCCTGACCGCGCAGGCGGCGCTGGTCAGCCGCTTCCGGCAGGAATGGGCGCATGAGCGCCAGCCGCGTGTCGCTCTTGGCCGCGTGATCCTGCCGACCGATAGCGCGAGCCCTGCGACGCGCCGCCGTTATCAGGAATTCGCCGCCGAGCGTGACAAGCGCACGACTTCGCCGCATGGCCCGCGCCGCACGCTTTTCCTGCCCGATATCGTCGGCACGACGGACGAAATTCTCGAGAAACTGTCGCGCGATCCCGTTCTTCCGCTCGTGTCGGAATTCCGTCTCGAACTGCCTTATGAATTCCAGCCGGAAGATTACCGCCAGATCGTCACGGATTTCGCCTCCGCCCTGCCGCAGCTTTCCGGCGGGCGGCCGGTTTTGAAAGTGGCGACGGGCCAATAATATGTCCCGTTCCCGCCCTTCCCGCTTCAAGCGGGAAACGCCGCTGCTATTCAATCTGGATAAGGCAGGCCATAACGGTCGCGGATCGTCGCACCTTCGTATTCGCGCGGGTAAACGCCCCGATCCTGCAGCACCGGCACGACCTTTTCGACGAATTCGGCAATATCGTCCGGCGCGCGCGGTGGCTGCAGGGTGTAACCATCCACCGTGCCATCCTGCCAGAGGTCGATGATGCCATCCGCCACCTCTTCCGGCGTGCCGAGCAGCAGCCGGTGATGCCCTTCGGAGCGGCGCACGGCCTCACGGGCGGTGAGCTTTTCGTGGGTCAGCAGTTCGGAAAGGCCAAGCCCCATGCCAACGGCCCATTGCCGGTTCTGGTCGGGAATGAAGCGCTCGCCATCGAGTTTTATATCCGGGTTGAAGTCGCGCGGATCAATGCCGTTTTCTTTGGCGAAACGCACCAGAAGCCCGTCTTCCGAGCCTGTCCCGCTGAAGAGTTCATGCTTGCGCAACGCTTCTTCCCGGGTCTCGCCGAGAATGACGACGAGGCCGGGAACGATGCGGATGCCAGAGGGGTCGCGGCCGAAAGAGACGGCGCGGTCGCGGACCTTTTTGCCGAAGGCCTGGCCTGCCGGGCGTGACAGGATGTTGCAATAGATGATCTCGCCATGGCGTGCCGCCAGATCGATGCCGCCTTCGGAGGCGCCGGCCTGCGCTATGACCGGATGCCCCTGCGGCCCGCGAGGAACGTTGAGCGGGCCTTTCACATGGAAATATTGCCCCTCATGATCGATGGTTTCGGCCGTTGCCGCATCCCAGAAACGCTCTTCCGGCACCTCGCCTTCGCGGCGCGGGTCCCAGCTCGACCAGAGTTTTTTCGCCACATCGAGAAATTCGGTGGCCTTGGCATATCTCTCGCTGCGCGGCGGCAGCGGATCGTTGCCGAAATTGGCGGCGACATTGGGATTGAAGGAAGAAACGATATTGACGATCAGCCGGCCGCCGGTAACGAGGTCGATGGATTGCGTCCGTCTGGCGAAATTATAGGGCGAATTATAGGTGGAGGACACCGTCGCCACAAAGCCGATATCCGGCACCTGTGCCGCAAGCGATGTCGAGAGAATGAGCGGATCGATGGTGTGAAACGGGCGGCTTGCGGGGTCGGTCAGCAGCGCCGGGTGGTCGGAAAGGAAAACGGCGTCGAACCGGCCCTTATGGGCCAGTTCCGTCAGCCGGCGATAATAGCCGATATCGTTAATGTCGTGCCGGTCTCCGCTCCGGTATTTCCAGGCATTGGCGAGGTATCCGGTGGTGTTGATGCCGACATTGAGATTGAGCCGGCGTTTGGTCTTGCTCATACTGCCACGTTTCTTTCAGGTCTGTTGGATTGCCGGCCTGTATGACCGGCGCAATTGCGGAAAGCGTAACAGCCGGGGGTCCGGTCGCGAGTTAAAAATCCTTGCTGCTTGGAGAAGAAAAACTTTCATCTGTGGCAGCCCCCAAGCGGTGGCCGAATGTGAGAAATGGGTGATGCCGGCTGGGGAATCCGACCCGAAATCTTGCCATTCTCGAAAGGATATTCCGCCGTCTTGGCGAAGAACTCACAAGATGGAAACGAATTTCCCCAATCGCGCCTGAAATAGTACACTTTATCTATAGAAAATAATCTATGACGTGTAGCGTGCCGTTCGGATCGCAATTTCGAGGACGAACGCCATGGCTGATGCCGCTCTTCGCCAGATAACCCAACCCGTAACCGTGTGGTACACACGCTGCCCGGCGCCCACGCCGCTTTCCATCGCGGCGCAACTGGGCTGGATCGAGGAACGTTTCGGCGCCCATGGCATCTCTGTTTCCTCCATTCGCGATGCGGCCGATCCGGCCATTCGCCAGAGCCATTTCGATCATCGCCTGGACTGGTCCTTCCGTCAGGGCGGCAATATTCCGCCGATCTGGGCGAAATCAGGCGGCCGGAAAACACGGCTGGTGGGGCTGACGAGGACCGACGAGTTTCAGGCCGTCATCGCCTTGCCGGCAAGCGGAATAAGCAAGGGCAGCGATCTGAAGGGACGGCGCATCGGCCTGCCGAAACGGCCGAATGAAACCATCGATTTCCAGCGTGCGACATCCCTGAAGGGCATCGTTTCGGCGCTGACGGTCTCGGGCCTCGCCGTCGCGGATGTCGAGCTTGTCGATCTCACGGCGAAAGAGCCGGTGTTGCTTAATCCTTCTGACGACAGGTTCCATGGCCTGCGCCGGCGGTTTCCTTATGGCGAGGAGATTGCAGCCCTGCATCGGGGCCAGATCGATGCGTTTTTCGTCAAGGGAGCGGAAGGTGTCACGGTCGCCAATCTCATCGGTGCGCAGGTCGTGGTGTCGACAGGCTTCCACCCCGATCCGAAAATCCGCATCAACAACGGCACGCCGCGCCCCTTGACGGTGGACGCCACCTTTGCCGATGAGCGACCCGATCTGGTGGCGGAACTCGTCGCCACCGTACAGCGGGTTGCCCAATGGGCAAATGACAATCCGGCGGAAGCCGTGCGTTTCATCGCCCGCGAGATCGGCGTCAGCGAGGAAGCGGTTCTGGCTGCGAATGGCCCGGATGTGCATCGCAATCTGAGGCTCGATCTCGATCCGGCCGAGCTGGATGCGCTCAGCCACTTCAAGGATTTCCTGCTGGAGTGGAAATTCATCCCCGAAGATTTCGATGTGCAGGACTGGGCCGATCCACGCGCCCTTTCTCGACAGCAAGATGCTGCGCAACGCAGTGCGGGAAAGTGAGGGCGTCATGGCGGCCACCATTCTTGTGACGGGCGCAACCGGCAAGCTCGGGCAACGGGTCGTCAGCCGTCTTTTGCAGAAAGAGGCGGAGGTTCGGGTGCTGACCCGCAGGCGGGAGGATGCGCTCAAGCTCTGGGGCGACAGGGTCGAGATTGCGGAGGGTAATTTTTCCGATCCGGCCAGCCTTAAAGAAGCCGCGCGGGGAATAGGCAGGGTTTTCCTGCTTTCCCCCATCGGAGAGACGCTGGCGGCGGACCAGAGGGCGGTTATCGATGCCGCTCTCTCCGCCGGTGTATCACGGATCGTGAAAACATCCGGCTCCGACTGGACCATTAGAAATGCCGCGCGCTCCATTTCGGGGGCGGCGCATGCTGAGGTGGAACGGCATCTGGCCGAAAGCGGCATCGCGCATACCGTGCTGCGACCCAATGCCTGGATGCAGGTTGCGCTGGAACCCGTCGTCGCCGCACTGCGCAAGGGGGAGGATGTACCGGCCCGCTTTGGCAATGCGGCCGTTTCCTTCATCGATGCCGACGATATTGCCGATGTCGCCGTTCATGCCCTGATATCAAGCGCGCCGGTTTCCGGCACTTTCGTGCTGACTGGCGGCGAGGCCCTGACGGCGCTGGAAATCGCCCGCATCGCTGCGCGCATCCTGCATCGTCCCGTTGGAGTGTCGCATAATGCCGCCCCGGCCTTTCCGCCGCATGTCGGTGCGTTCGAGCAGAAGGCGATCGGGGAATTCGGGCAGCTCATTCGCGAAAATCTCGCGGCATCCGTCAACGACACTATCCAGCAGACTACCGGCCGATTGCCCCGCAGTGTGGAAGATTATCTGCGCGCCCGGCTGGCGGCTGCTGCCCCGCAGGGCGACAATTCCGAAGGAGAAAAGACATGGCGCTGACCGTTCCGCTGCCTGAAGGTCCCGAGCTGAAAGGTCTGGAACTGAAAAGCCCGACCGATTTCGAAGACAGCCCGCTCAGCCGGGCGGTGAAGCAGCCGCTGATGCTGGGCCTGTTCCTCAATCTGCAGGACATAAACTTCTCCAGCCTGCCGACGAGTAACAGCTGGACCTTCGATTATAATGTCGAACTGGTGAAGCGCGCGGAAGAGCTTGGTTTCGAAATCGCCTTCAGCCGCACCCAATGGCTGCCCAAGGGCGGATATGACGGCGAATCCTCGCTGGACAGTTTCATCGCGCTCGGCGCCATGGCGGCGGTCACCAAGAACATTCTGCTGATCTCCACCATCCATGTGCTTTATGGGCCGCTGCATCCGCTGCATCTCGCCAAATATGGTGCGACGCTGGATCATATCGCCAAGGGACGCTGGGGCATCAACATCGTCACCGGCCACCGCGCCATCGAGCATGAAATGTTCGGCTGGCAGCGTATCGACCACGACAAGCGCTACGACATGGCCGGCGAATTGTTCGATGTGCTGCATCGCCTGTGGGGCGAGACCGAGAATTTTTCCTATGAAGGCAAGCTCAATCCCTGGGCGATCAACAATGGCTGGATCACGCCGAAGCCTGCTTTCGGACGCCCGCCGCTGGTGACGGCGACAGGTTCGCCCGCAGGGATCGATTTCGCCGCCCGTCATTCCGATCTGGTTTTCGTCACCTCGCCCGGCGGCGCGCATATAGACAGCGCGCTGGAAACGCTTCCCGATCATGTCGCAAACATTAAAAACCGCGCAAAGGCCTATGGCCGGCAGGTGAAGACGATCATCAACCCGATCATCGTCAGCCGCGATACGGAGAAGGAGGCGATTGCCTATGCGGATGCCATCGAGGGCGGAAAACCGCAGCCCGGCACCCGCGCCTTCGCCACCAATAATTACGACAGCGACGCCCATGCCTGGCGCGGCCGTGGCGATGCGCGCCATAAGCAGGGCCGCAATCTCGGTGGCAATATCGAGATCATCGGTTCGCCGGAGCAGGTGGTCGAGCAGCTTGTCGGTCTGAAAAAGGCCGGGATCGATGGGGTTCAGCTGAATTTCTACGATTTCCGCGAGGACCTCGACTATTTCGCCGAGCGCATTCTGCCTTTGATGAAGGAGGCTGGCCTGAGGCTCTGACACCTCTTCCGCCTCTGCTTTCCAGTTTTGAAGCTTGCACTTCGCAATCGCCGAGATTGCGAGAACGATATTTTTTGCCCTGAGGAGATACCGTGAATATCGCTGTCGATCCCGTCAAAACACCCGCTCCTAAAATCCTGGACCGGATCGGGACCTATGTTCCCGAACTCGTCTCCATCCGCCACGATCTGCACCAGCATCCGGAAATCGGTTTCGAGGAGGTCCGCACCTCCGGCATCGTCGCCGAAAAGCTCGCCTCCTGGGGCATTGAGGTGCATCGCGGTTATGGCAAGACCGGCGTGGTCGGCGTGCTGCGCGGCCGCCATGCGGGCAACCGCTCCATTGGGCTTAGGGCCGATATGGACGCCCTGCCGATGCCGGAGGAAACCGGGCTGCCCTATGCGTCGGTCTATCCCGGCAAGTTCCACGGCTGCGGGCATGATGTGCACACCACCATCCTGCTCGGCACCGCCCGTTATCTGGCGGAAACCCGCGATTTCGCCGGTACGGTGGTGTTCATTTTCCAGCCGGCCGAGGAGGGGCTAGGCGGCGCGCGCGCCATGATCGCCGACGGGTTGTTCAAGGACTTCCCCGTCGACGAGATTTACGGGCTGCACAATTCAACCCATGCCGCGCCCAATCATCTGAAGGTTTCGCCCGGCACCATTCTGGCCGGGGCGGATTTCTTCGATATCCGGTTAAGGGGCAGGGGCGCACACGCCGCTCACCCCGATGTTTCGCGTGATCCGGTGCCGGCGACGGGTGAACTGATCCAGGCATTGCAAACCATCGTCAGCCGCAACGTGCCGCCGACCGATCCCGCCGTGCTGTCGATCACCCGCATCGAGGCGGGATCGGCCTATAACGTCATTCCCGAAACGGCCGCGATTGCCGGCACGGTGCGGGCTTTTTCCGACAGCGTGCGCGAAACCATAAGGGAGCGCATCCGTACGATTTCCGATCACATTGCCGCAGCGCACGGCCTCACCGCCGAGGTGGATATTCGCGACATATTCTCGGTTCTCACCAATGACGATGCATCGGTGGCGATCGTCGCCGGCGTGGCGCGTGAGGTTCTGGGAGACGAGCGCGTTTCCACCGAGCCCGGCCGCTTCATGGGCAGCGAGGATTTTGCCGATCTTCTGAAACACGCGCCCGGCGCGTTTTTCACCCTCGGCCATTCCGGCACGGTGCCCGCCCATAATCCCGGTTTCATCGTCGACGACGCCATCCTGCCCGTCGGCGCCACTCTGTTTGCCCGGCTGGTGGAAACCCGGCTGAAGCCTGCGTGAAGATTTAAAAACAAGCCTGCAAGAGGAAACATCCATGGATATTACAAGACGTAAGACATTGCTTTTGAGTGCAGCGCTAACCGGGGCCATGCTGTTGCCCTCCCTGCCGGCTCTGGCGGCCGAAACGCCGAAAAAGGGCGGGATCGTCACCCTTGCAGGCCTTGGCGAGCCGACGACGCTGGTGCCGCTTTCCGATTCCAATACGCGCACCCGCGCCATTTCCACGAAAATCCTCGAAGGGCTGGTACGGTTCGACAGCGAATTCAAACCGCACCCCGTTCTGGCCGAAAGCTGGGAAACATCGGCGGATGGGCTGCGCCACACTTTCAAGCTGCGCAAGGGCGTCAAATGGCATGACGGCAAGGATTTCACGTCGCAGGACGTCAAATTTTCCCTGCTGGCCTTCAAGAAGGTCGGTCCACGCGGGCGCATCACTTTCGCCAATATTGCCGATATCGAAACGCCCGATCCGCTGACGGCCGTGGTGGTGCTTTCCAAGCCCGCGCCCTATCTCCTGCGGGCGCTGACGGGTGGCGAAACACCCATCCTGCCGGCCCATGCCTATGATTCGGAAAATTACAATGAAAGCCCGAACGGTAACGCGCCAGTCGGCACCGGCCCCTTCGTCTTCGAGGAATGGAAACGCGGCAGCTATGTGAAGCTGAAGAAGAACCCGAACTACTGGCAGGCCGATCTTCCCTATCTCGACGGTTTCGTGGCCCGTTTCGTCGCCGATTCGGCTTCCACCACCATTTCCGTGGAAACAGGCGAGGCGGATTATACCGCCGATGTGTCCTACAGCGATCTGGAGCGTCTGCGGCAAAATCCGAAGCTTGAGGTGGAGGTTTATACCGACTCCTATCTCAACAATGCCGCCGTGTTCGAATTCAATCTGGAGAACCCGATCCTCGCCAAAAAGGAAGTCCGCCACGCGCTGGCCCATGCCATCGACCGCGATTTCATCAATGACGCCATCTTCTTCGGTACGGCCAAACCGGCCGGGTCGAACATCCCGGCTGTCTTCACCGCCTATAATGACGAAAAGCCTTTCACCTATCCTTTTGATCTCGCCAAAGCGAACGAATTGCTGGACAAGGCTGGTTACCCGAGAGGTGCTGATGGCACCCGTTTTTCACTGCGGCTGGCCTTCCTGCCTTCCGACGTCTTCCGCAAAACCGCCGAATATCTCCGCTCATCCTTCGGCAAACTCGGCGTGAAGGTGGATATTGTCGAAGGCGATCTCGCCACCTTCATCAAGCGGGTCTATACCGAGCGCGGTTTTGACCTGACGGTGAATGGCATCAGCCGGCTGTTCGATCCGACAGCGGGCGTGCAGCGCCTCTATTGGTCCGACGGGATCAAGAAACCCGCGCCCTACGTCAACGCCGCCCACTACAACAATCCAAAGGTGGACGATCTTTTCCGTGCGGCCGCGATTGAAGTGGACGAAACGAAACGGGCGGCGCAGTTCCACGATATCCAGAAAATCACCGGCGACGATTTGCCGAATTTCTCGATTGTCGCTTTGCCGACCGTCATTCTGCGCAATACCAGCCTGAAATCGCTCGTGACGACCATCGATATTGCTTATGGCGATCTGGCGACGGCCTGGAAAGGCGAGTGAGTGTTTGTCAAAAGGGGGCATCCAAGCTCCGTCACCCCGGACTGGATCCGGGGTCCAGCGCGATCAAGTCCTTGATCGCAAGAGACTCTTCTCACGGCGCAGACGCGCCGTGGCTGGATGCCGGATCTAGCCCGGCATGACGGATGAGGGGTCTGCGATCATCAACATTAACCCGGCAATTCTGCCGGGTTTTTTATTGCCGAAATCCGCCTTCCACCCTGTTTGCACCTTCGCGCGACACGCCCGTTTCAGGGAAAAACTTTGCGCATGAAACAGGTCCAGCGAAATAGCGATACCACCCGTAAAAATTTCGAAAAAATAAGTTTCATCAATAATTTAGCGCAAAGCATTTCTTCGCCGCGAAACAAGAATTGCTTTCTGGACCGACGCTCTGGCCGCCTGCACTGTGAGCTGGAAATCTCACCCTCACATGATGGATGCCATGGCCAAGGATACGCTTTTTTTGATCGCCCCCGGTTTTGAGGACCCAAAGCACCCCGGTGTCCGCTTCGTCTGCCCGCATTGTAACCAGATCGAAGGCCTGCTTGCCGCCTTTCCTGATCTTGCTGCCGGGATCGATATCCGCCGCGTCGGTTTCCAGCGCCCGCGTGACGCGGTCATCGCCGCCGTGGGAGAGGAAAACCAGTCGCTGCCGTTGTTCGTCTTTGCCGGCGACGCGCCCAGCGACGCTACGGCCAAGGGCGAGACGCACTTCATTCAGGACACCAAACGCATTTTGCAAATCCTCACCGAGCGCCACGGGTTCCCGCAGCTGCACTGAGTTGCCGCGCCCGCATATCGGATTCTTTTTCGGAGACAGACATGACTATTTCCAGACGCCAGTTTCACAAAATTGCACTCGCTGCCGGGGCGTTCGTCGCGCTTCCGGGCGGTTCCTTTGCCGCTGCCGAAGAACCGGTTTCGGGCGGTACGCTCAAAATCGTCTATTTTCCCGAGCCGACGCAGCTTGTGGCGATCAACACCAGCGCCGGCGGCCCGCAATTCATCGGCTCGAAGATTTACGACGGGCTTTTGACTTACGATTACGAGCTTTCGCCCAAGCCGAGCCTCGCCAGGGAATGGAGCGTTTCGGCCGATGGGCTGGAATATGTCTTCCATCTGCAGCCGAAGGCGAAGTTTCACGACGGCAAACCGGTGACATCGGCAGATGTGGAATTTTCCATTCTGCGGCTGAAGGAAGCCCATCCGCGCGGCCGGGCGACGTTCGCGAATGTCGAGAGCGTCGATACCTCCGATCCGCTGGTCGCGAAGGTGAAGCTTTCCAAGCCGGCGCCGGGCCTGATCACCGCGCTTGCCTCGTCAGAATCGCCAATCGTGCCGAAGCATATTTTCGAGACCTTCAAGCCGACTGATAATCCGAAGCCCGCCCAGATCATCGGCAGCGGTCCTTTCGTGCTGAAGGAATGGGTGCCGGGCAGTCATATCCTGCTGGAGAAAAACGCCGATTATTGGGATGCGCCGCGCCCTCATCTCGACCGCGTCATCATCCGCCTCATCAACGATGCGGGTGCCCGTGCTGCCGCACTGGAAACCGGCGAAGGGGATATTGGCCCCAATCCGGTCGCGCTTGCCGATCTGGAACGGCTGAAATCCATTCCGACGCTGAAGGTGGATGACCGCATCTATGCCTATGCCGGCCAGCAGAACCAGCTGGTGATCAACCTTGAGAACGAATATCTCAAGGAATTGAAGGTCAGGCAGGCCATCGCCCATGCCATCGACGTTCCGGCGCTCATCGATACCGTGCTTTACGGTTACGCCGTGCCGTCGCCGACGCCGATCAGCCCTGGCCTTGCGAAGTTCCACAATGCGGATATCGGTTTTGCCAAGTTCGACGTCGCGCAGGCGGAGAAATTGCTGGATGAGGCAGGCTTTCCGCGCAAGGACGGCGGCAAGCGCTTCAAGCTCAGGGTTACCACCAACCCGTTCAATCCGCAGACCTATTCGGATTTCATCGCGCAGGCCCTGTCGAAGATCGGCATCGAGGCGGATATCCAGAAATTCGATTTCGGCACCTATGTGAAGGTCGTCTATACCGACCGCGCCTGGGACCTTTCGGTGGAATCCCTCTCCAACACTTTCGATCCGACAGCCGGTGTGCAGCGTGTCTACTGGAGCAAGAACTTCAAGATCGGCCTGCCCTTCTCCAATGCCAGCCATTACGCCAATCCGGAAGTGGACCGGCTGCTGGAAGCGGCGGCAGTGGAGCCGGATATCGAAAAGCGTGCGGCTTTCTTCAAGGAATTTCAGGCCGTCGTCGCCAGGGATCTTCCCGTCATCAATCTTGTCTCTCCCATCCAGCCGGTCGTCGGCAGCGTGCGCATCAAGGACTATGCGACAGGCGCAGAGGGGCTGAGCGGCAATCTCGCCAAAGCCTGGGTGACGAAGGAGGCGTGAGCCTCCTTCGGTTTCAAGCCGCATCAGAGCGAATAAGAGGTTATTTCCATGAGCAAAAAATCCGAAAAGCTGGTTCTCAACGCCTTCATCTATCCGGGCGGACATCATGAGGCGGCATGGCGGCATCCGGATTCTGAGCCGCATCGCGTCACCGATATAAAGCTCTATCAGGATATCGCCCGCAAGGCCGAAGCGGCGAAACTGGATGCCATCTTCTTTGCCGATGCGCCGGTGCTGGATGCCAATATCCGCTACGCCGCCCGCCACCGGCTGGAGCCGATCACCATGCTGGCGGCGCTTGCCGCCGTCACCGAAAAGATCGGTTTCATCGCCACGGCCTCTACCACCTATTACGAGCCATATAATCTCGCGCGGCTGTTTGCGTCCGTGGATCATATCAGCGGTGGCCGGGTTGGCTGGAACATCGTCACGACTTCGGCCGATGCTGCGGCCGGCAACTTCAATCTCCAGAAGCATCCGCCGCATGCCGACCGTTACCGTCAGGCCATCGAGTTCGTCGATGTGGTGACGAAGCTCTGGGACAGCTGGGAAGACGATGCCATCGTCGCCGACAAGGAAAGCGGTCTGTTTGCCGAGACAGACCGCATCCATCCCGCCAATCACGATGGCGAGTTTTATCGGGTGCGGGGCGCGCTCAACGTGCCGCGTTCACCCCAGGGCCGGCCGGTCTATGTGCAGGCCGGCTCCTCGGAGGAGGGCCGTGGTTTTGCGGCTCACTATGCTGAGGCAATCTTTACCGCGCATCAGACTCTGGAGAGTGCGCGGTCTTTTTATTCTGACATCAAGAGACGTGTTGCTGCCGCAGGTCGCAATCCCGCCCATGTTAAAATCCTGCCTGGCATCAGCCCCTTTATCGCCTCAACCGAGGAGGAGGCGCGCAAACTTGAGGCCTCTTTCAACGATCTCATCCAGCCGGCCTTTTCGCTCGGGCAATTGCAGCGCATGACAGGCATAGACCTGTCATCGGCCGATCTTGACAAGCCGCTGCCAATAGAGGCCGTCGAGGCGACACGCGCGCAGGCGGATAGCAGCCGCCATCAGCTGGTCCTCGATGTCATAGACCGGGAAAACCCGACGATCCGGCAGTTGCTGCACCGGCTTGCCGGCGGGCGCGGCCACAAGGTGATTTCCGGAACGCCGGAACAGGTGGCAGACTGGATAGAGACCTGGTTCCGCGAAGGCGCAGCCGATGGTTTCAACATCATGCCGCCATGGCTGAATGGCGGGTTCGATATCTTCGTGGATGAGGTGGTGCCGATCCTGAAACGGCGCGGCCTGTTCCGTGAGGATTACGAAGGCGATACGCTGCGCGACCATTATGGCCTGCCACGGCCGGATAACATCTACGCGGCCAGAGAGTTGCAAAGGGAACGCGCCTGAGGTGGGACGGGCGTGTTCAGGCGGCGGCTTCGAGGGAGCGTATATCCTCGCGCAACAAAGCGAGTAGAGATGCGACCTCCGGCAGCCGCCGCCTGTCAGGACTGGTCAGCAGGTGGTAACGGCTTGCAGTCGGCTGTGGTGAGCCGAAGGGGGCGATAAGACGGCCGTTTTTCAGCTCTTCCGAAATCAGCGAGTGGCGCGCTAGGCCAATGCCATGGCCGGATAAGATTGCTTCTATCAGCGCCGTCTGGCGTGAAAAACGCGGGCCTGTCGCCGAAAGCCGGAGTGGAATGCGGCAGGCGCGCAGCCAGTTCGCCCATTCGAAGGCGGCGTCCAGGCCATTGCCACGCAACATCGCAAAGCCGAGATTTCGCAATTGGGCGGGCGCGCCTGCAAGCTCATGGCGGGCTGCGAACTGCGGAGTGCAGACAGCGCTAACGGTATCGGCGAAAAGCGGCTCGTGAATGAAGCCCGGAATTTGCGCGTGGGTGGCGACGATGGCGCAATCGGCATCAAAATGGGTGAGATCGAAGGTTTCACCCTCGATGGATTCGATCGAAAGCTCGACGTCTCCGAGGGCCGGAACGATGCTGCCCAGCCGCGGCGCCAGCCAGCGTGCGGCAAAGCAACCTTCCGCCAGAACCTTCAACTGCGGTCGGGCATTCGAAACCATCAGGTCGGAAAGACTGCCGATCATGGTCTCGAAAGCATCGGCAAGGCCGGGATAAAGCGCGCTGCCGGCATCCGTCAGCAGCAATTCACCGCGCTGGCGGCTGAAAAGCGGCTGGCCGAGATGGGTTTCGAGAATTCGGACCTGCTGGCCGATGGCGGCGGTGGAGACATGCAGCTCCTCCGCCGCCCGCGAAAAGCTCGCATGGCGGGCGGCCACCACAAAGGCGCGCAAGGCGGTCAGCGGCGGTAGCCGCGAAAGTGTGGGCAGGCGAAAAGCTGCCCGGCTCGCGGCGGGAGCGACAAACTCCGTTCTCATTGCTGTTCCTCCTTTGCCGCCTGCATCTTCCGCATGGTCAGAACACCCGGCCTTCCCTGAGATGCGTCGTGGTGCCATTGAGGTAATAGTCACCAATCACCCGCGCCTTGTGGGCAAGCGGATTGTGATTGTAGACAGTGCGGATGTTGCGCCAGTGGCGGTCGAAATTGCGGTCGCTCGATGTCGCCGAACCGCCGCCGAGTTCATAGAGGTTGGTGGCGACGGTTAGCGAAAGCTGCGAGGCGATGATCTGGGTGCGGGCGGTGGCGAGCGAGCCTTCCAGCAGGGCTGCCTCAATGGCCTCTTCATCACCATTTGCAAAGGCGGCAGCCGTTCGGTCGAGCGTTCGGGCCGCTTCGCGAATGAGCGTCTTGACGGCGAAAGCGCCGGCACTGATTTCACCCAGCATCTTCTGCACGAAGGGATCCTGATTGGCGGTTTCCGCAGCGCTGTGAAGCGTGGTACGCGCCTGGCGCAGAACATATTCCACACCGTCATTAAGCGCGCCCTGAACTGCGCCGGCGGCAGACGCAGCAAGGTGCAGCTGCCGCATGGCCGAGCTGTGGCGGCCGATCTGGGTGCCGAGCTTGCGGGTTGTCAGCTCATGCGGCAGCACCTCGACATTCTCAAGCAGCACGCCGCCGCTTGCCGTCATGCGCTGGCCCATGCTGTCCCAGTCGTCGAGAATGGTGATGCCAGTACGATCAAGCGGAATGAGCACGCCGATCGGCTGCTCGTCATCGCCAATGGCGCTGAAGGTGCCAAAATCGGCAAAGGCCGTGCCGGTCGCATACCATTTGCGGCCGTTCAGCCGGTAGCGGTCGCCCTCGGCACTCAGCCGGGTGGTGATTTCGCCGGCGCGTTTGGTGCCCTGTTCGGTGCTGGCGCCCGCAAAGAGCTTGCCGGCGAGGACCTGTTCAAGATGCCGCCGGTCCTCCAGCTCGATGGGCGCAAGGGCGAGATTTTCGGTGAAATTGAAATGGCTGCGAAGCGCGTGCGGAATATTGCTGTCGGCTTCGCCGAGGATCATCAGCACTTCGATATAGTCGGCAATCGAGCCGCCCGGTCCGCCCTTGGCTTCGGGGACACGCAGCGTGCCGATCTTTGCCTCCTTGATAAGGGCGAAGATATCGAAGGGC
The DNA here is from genome assembly GCF_004005385.1 of Agrobacterium sp. CNPSo 2736. Classification (NCBI taxonomy): domain Bacteria; kingdom Pseudomonadati; phylum Pseudomonadota; class Alphaproteobacteria; order Hyphomicrobiales; family Rhizobiaceae; genus Agrobacterium; species Agrobacterium sp. CNPSo 2736. The sequence goes on from NZ_RZTX01000001.1 coordinate 578,306, forward strand.
AGTTCCCGCTGGCGCTCGCGGCGGGCGGCATCCCGGGCCGCGATAGCCGCAATGTCCTTTGCCCGGGCCAGGATTTCGTCGCGGCTCGGCACGCCGGAATTATTGGTGGTGGTTGTCTGTGGTTTCGGATTGGACATTGCGGTTTTCCCGTGAGCGGATGTGATAGCCTGCGGCACAATCGCGCCGCAGGCATGTTCGTCTGGACGATCAGGCGACCGCGCGCGGCTTGAGCGCCGGGCGGTGTGCGGCCTCGAGATTGCGCGGCACGCGGCCTTCGACGGGATGGCTCGGATCGTTGAAACCGGGTGTCGAGGGATGGCCTGTTGTCACAAGGCTGTCGACCAGTGCTTCATCTTCGGCATCGATTTTCACATCGAGGGCGCGGATATAGCCATTCCAGTGCTCTTCGGTGCGCGGGCCGGTGATGGCGGCGGTGACGAACTTGTTGTTCAGCACCCAGGCGAGCGCGAAATCCGCCGCCGAAACGCCCTTCGAAGCGGCATGGGCCGCGACCTTCTGGGCGATTTCAACCGATTCCGGACGCCATTCCGTTTCCAGAACGCGTTTGTCGCCCCGGCCAACACGGGTATCGGCACCCGGCTGTTCGCCCGGCTGATATTTGCCGGTCAGTACGCCGCGTGCGAGCGGTGAATAGGACACGACGCCAAGGCCGTAATTATGCGCGGCCGGCAGCTGTTCGGCTTCCGCCGTGCGGTTGACGATGTTGTAGAGCGGCTGGCTGGCAACCGGCCGGTCGATGCCGAGCTGGTCGGCCAGATGCGAAATTTCGGCAATGCGCCAGCCGCGGAAGTTCGAAACGCCGAAATAGCGCAGCTTGCCGGCGCGGATGAGATCGGCGATGGCGCGCACCGGCTCTTCCAGCGGCGCATCGAAGACGGCGCGGTGGAAATAGAGGATGTCGATATAATCAGTGTTAAGGCGGCGCAGCGAATTCTCGACGGTCTCGATCACCCATTTGCGCGAATGGCCGCCAAGGTTCGGGCCCTTGGTATGGGAATTGACGAATTTCGTCGCCAGAACCCAGTGATCGCGCGTGGACTTGATGCCGCGGCCAACGACCTCTTCCGACTTGCCGTCGTGATAGACATCGGCGGTGTCGATGAAGTTGATGCCCTGTTCGCGTGCCTTGTCGATGATGCGGAAGGCCACGTCATCCGGTGTCGGGCCTCCGAACATCATCGTGCCGAGGCTCAGCGGTGAAACTTTCAGCGCGCTGCGTCCGAGATAGCGATAGTCGACCATTATGGTTGCTCCTTTAAGTTATTGGGCATGGTGGCAGGCCACGGCGTGGTTCTTGCCGAAAAGGGTGTAATCCGGCGCTTTTTCGCGACAGAGATCGGTGGCGAGCGGGCAGCGGGTGTGAAACCGGCAGCCAGATGGCGGATCGTGCGGACTCGGCAGATCGCCGGAAATCGGTGCCGCCTGCTTGCGGCGGGCGGGATCGGGAACGGCAGCGAGAAGGGCGCGAGTATAAGGATGCTTCGGAGAAGCCCAGAGTTCCGATGTCGGGGCGCTTTCGACGATCTTTCCGAGATACATGACCAGCACGCGGTCGGAGAAATAACGCACCACGGACAGATCATGTGAGACGAAGAGATAGGACAGCGAAAGCCGCTTCTTCATCTCTACCAGAAGATTGAGGATCTGCGCCTGTATCGAAAGATCGAGCGCCGAGACCGGCTCGTCGCAGACCACCAGTTCCGGTTCCAGAACCAGTGCGCGGGCAATGCCGATGCGCTGGCGCTGACCGCCGGAAAATTCATGCGGATAACGGTCGAGCGCGTCAGCCGGCAGGCCGACCTGCGCGACGATGGCTTCAACAATCTCCCGCTGGCGCGCCCGGTCGCCGATGCCGTGCACTTTCAGCGGCCCGGTAAGGATGGTGCGCACCGTCTGTCGCGGATTGAGGGAGGCGAAGGGATCCTGAAAGATCATCTGGATGCGGCGGCGTATGCCGCGCAGCTGCGAAGGCGTCATTGCCGTCACATCGGCGCCCTTGAAGGTGATCCTGCCGGAAGACGGCTCGACCAGACGCATCAGCGACTTGCCGAGCGAGGATTTGCCGCAGCCAGATTCGCCCACCAGTGCCACGGTTTCGCCCGCCTCGATATCAAGCGAGACGTCATCGACGGCGCGCACGGTGCCGCGTCCGCCCGTATAGTGGGTGGAAAGACTATGCACTGACAAGAGCGTCATCGGACACCTCCTGGGATGTGGGAGCAACGAAAGGGCAGGCGGCGTAGCGGCCTTCCGAAATCGGCCTTAGCGGCGGCACGAACTGCCCGCAGAAACCACGGGCGCTCGGACAGCGCGGTCGGAAGGCGCAACCGCGTTCCCCCGTGGCGGAAACGATGGAGCCCGGAATCTCGATGAGCGGCCCGTCGCGATAATGCTGGCCGTCTTCCGCGCGCGGCGAGGCGGCAAGCAGGCCGCGCGTATAGGGATGGTAGGGGTTGGAGAAAACCGGTTCCGGCAGCCCTTCTTCCACTTTACGGCCGGCATACATGACCATCACCCGGTCCGCCCATTGTGCCACGATGCCGAGATCGTGCGTGATTAGGATGACCGCCATGTTGAGATCGCGGCGCAGATTGTCGAGCAGCTGCAGGATCTGCGCCTGTATCGTCACGTCAAGTGCCGTCGTCGCCTCGTCGGCGATCAGGAGTTTCGGATTGCAGGCAACGCCGATGGCGATCATCACACGCTGGCGCATGCCGCCGGAAAGCTGGTGCGGATAATCATCCACCCGGCGGCCCGCATCGGGGATGTTGACGAGGTCCAGCAGCTCGATGGCGCGTTTGCGCGCCTGATGCCGGTCGATCTTCTCATGGATGCGCAGCACCTCGATTATCTGTTCGCCGACCGTCAGCACCGGGTTGAGCGAAGTCATCGGCTCCTGAAAGATCATGCCGATATCCCGGCCGCGAATGCCGCGCCATTGCCGCTCGGAAAGCGGCAGCAGATCGCGGCCCTCGAGCAGAACCCGGCCGCCGGTCTTGGCGTGGGAGGGCAGAAGGCCGATCAGGCCAAGTGCCGTCAGGGATTTGCCGGAGCCGCTTTCGCCGACGATCGCCAGCATTTCGCCGGGGCTGACATCGAAACTGACGCCTTTGACCGGCTGGGTTGAGCCGAAGCTGACGGAGAGATCATGGACTTCGATCAGTTTGCTCATCGGCGTTCCTCCGAAAAACGGGGGTTGAGCGCATCGTTGAGGCCATCGCTGATGAGGTTCAGCGAAATGACGGTGAAGACGATGGCAAGGCCGGGAAGGGCGGTCAGATACCACGCCGTGCGGATGACATCACGGCCGGAACCGATCATCGAACCCCAGGAGACACGGTTGGGATCGCCAAGCCCCATGAAGGACAGCGCTGCTTCCATGAGGATCGCTCCCGCAACCATGACGGATGAGGTGACGATGATTGGTGGCAGCGCATTGGGCAGGATTTCCTGAAAGACGATGCGGGCATGACCATAACCCAGGCTGCGCGCGGCGAGCACATAGTCCTTTTCGCGGATGGCGCGGAATTCCGCACGGGTAAGACGCGCAACCAGCGGCCAGGTGATGATGCCGATGGCTGACGTGACCGTGGTGACAGACGGCTGGGCGATGGCGACCAGTACCACCAAGAGCACGAAATTCGGCAAGGTCTGGAAGATTTCGATCAGCTTGACGAGGATATCATCAATGACGCCACCAAAATAACCGGCGAAGGCGCCAACCGCGATGCCGATGGTGAGGCCGATCAGCGTTGCCACGACACCGACGGTGAGCGAGATGCGCGCGCCATGCACGATGCCGGCCAGAACATCCCGGCCCATGGAATCGGTTCCGAGCGGATAGGCCGCGTTCTGGCCCGGCCACAGGAACGGGCGGGCCACCATTTCCAGGGGATCGCCGGGATAGATCAACGGGGCGATCAGTGCGGTGACGATGACGGTGGCGAGAAACAGCAACCCGACGATGGCATTGGGATTGGTGAGGAAGATTTTTAGTTCGCGCCGCAGTCCACGTCGCGGCACGGAGACGGAGCGGGCCGAAAGCGCATCCGGCGCATGAATATAGGGCCAGGCCTTTTCTTCCGGCTTTTTCGGTTTGGGATTGGTCTCTTCAGCGTCAAGTTCGGCCGTGTTGAGAACCGCTGTCGTGTGGGATGAGTTCATCGGCTTTCTCCGATGCGGGGGTCAAGCCATGCCTGCAACAGGTCCACGGCCGCATTGACGATGATGACGACGAGGGAGGAGAGAAGCAGAATGCCGAGCAGCACGCTGAAATCCCGCGCCATCACGGCTTCGAAGGCCAGGCGGCCAAGGCCCGGCCAGCTGAAGACGGTTTCAACCACAACGGCGCCGCCGAGGAGGCCGCCAATATGCATGCCGGCCATGGTGGTGATGGGGATGAGCGCGTTGCGCAGGATGTGGCGCGTGGTGAGCCTGATCGGCGAAACGCCTTTGGCACGCGCCGTGCGCACATAGTCCTGCGATTTCACTTCCAGCATGGCCGCGCGGGTGAGGCGGGCATAAATGGCTAGAAAATAGAGCGCCAGCGACAGGGCAGGGAGCACGATGTAACGCAGTCTGTCGAAAAAGGCGGCGAAACCGGTAAGGCTGCTGCCAATGGTGCTGCCACCGCCGGACGGAAGCCAGCCGAGCTTGACGGAAAAGGTCAGGATCAGCATCAGGCCGATCCAGAAACCCGGTACGGAATAAAAGATCAGTGAGCCAATCGAAATGATCCGGTCCGGCAGCTTGCCGGAGAAAAGCGCCATGATGGAGCCGAGGAACACGCCGACGAAGATCGCGATACCAAGGGCTGCGCCCATCAGCGCCAGCGTGCCGGGCAGGCGCTGGCCGATAAGGTCTGCCACAGGCATGCCGTATCGCGGCGAAAAACCAAGGCTGAACTGGGCCAGATTGCCGAGATAGTTCATCAGCTGATGCAGAACCGGCAGATCAAGCCCGAAGCGGGAGCGGATTTCCGCCATGGTCTCGACGGTTGCCGAACCCGCTTCCGCCGCCAGGACATCGGCGGCATCGCCGGGTGCCAGCTGCAGCAGGAAGAAGTTCAGGATGACGATACCGAGAACCGTCGGAATGGCCTGAATGGCCACCCGTCTTGCCTGCGATAAAATCCGTTTCGAATTCGACATCGGCTCCAGTCCGTAAGCGTGGGAAACATAAAATCAGCCTCGAAAGGCGTGAGCATTAGTTGACTAATTTTATGGAATTTGTCAAAGAGTAATAGAATTATTTTCTGAAATTTACGGAAATATGCGCCATAAAGAAAAGATAATTCCTAATTATGAGAATGGTTGGTTCTTCATGCCAAACTCACTCTCCTCTGCGGAACAAACTTCTTCCTAAGCGCGACCGTTCAGTTTGCCGGTTTTTCGCCGGTTCAATCAAGGAGAGGGTATCGCATGACTATTTTCAACCAGACGACGCGGCGAGGATTTCTGCTGGCCTCGGTGGCGCTTGGCGTGGTGTCTTTGCCGGGGCTGAAGCTCCGCGCGGCGGAGCCGGCAAGTGGCGGCACGGCCACCCTGCTCATCTCATCGGAACCGCCGGTGCTGACGACGATCGCGCATACGGCCTATAATTCCGTCTATATATCGCCAAAGGTGACCGAAGGTCTGCTGACCTATGATTTCGATCTCAATCCCAAGCCGCTGTTGGCCAAATCATGGGATGTGAGTGCAGATGGCCTGCGTTATACCTTCAAGCTGAGGCCCGGCGTAAAGTGGCATGACGGCAAGCCCTTCACTTCCGCCGATGTGGCTTTCTCCATCAATACCATCAAGGAAGTGCATCCGCGCGGCCGTAATACATTCCTGAACCTCACAAGCGTCGAGACGCCTGATGAGTTGACGGCGGTTCTGGTTCTTTCCAAACCAGCGCCATACCTGATAACGGCGCTCGCCGCCGCCGAAACGCCCATCGTGCCGAAACATCTCTATGAAGGCACGAAAGTGACGGAAAACCCGGTCAATCTCGCCCCCATCGGTACCGGCCCGTTCAAGTTCAAGGAGTGGGTGCGCGGCAGCCATATCGTTTTTGAGCGCAATGCCGATTATTGGGATGCGCCGCGCCCCTATCTCGACAAGCTGATCGTCCGCTTCATTCCTGACGCTTCCGCCCGAGCGATTGCCATTGAAACCGGCGAGATCGATCTCGCCCCCAGCACGCCGGTCGCCTATAGCGATCTCGACCGCCTGAAAGAGCTTCCCAGCCTCGGTTTTGAGACAAATGGCTATCAATATTCGAATTCCGTCAGCCGCGTGGAGTTCAATCTCGAAAAGGATGTGTTCAAGGATGTGCGCGTCCGTCGCGCCTTCGCGCATGTGATCGACCGCAACGTCATCTTCAACACCGTTAATTACGGTTACGGCGCGACCATCACCGGGCCGATCAATCCGAAGCTGACGAAATGGTTCGTGGATGATCTGAAGACCTATCCGATCGATCTGAAGGCCGCCGAAGCGCTTCTCGATGAGGCCGGATATAAGCGCGGTGCGGATGGCATCCGTTTCAAGCTCAATCTGGATTACGTGCCCAGCACCGAAGCCTATCCGCGCGGCGCGGATTATATTCGCCAGGCGCTGGCGAAAGTCGGCGTCGACGTGACGGTGCGCACGCAGGATTTCGCCACCTATACCAAGCGCATCTACACGGATCGCGATTTCGATTTTGCCTATGAGGGCATGAGCAATCTCTTCGATCCGACCGTCGGCGTGCAGCGGCTTTATTGGTCGAAGAACTTCAAGAAGGGCGTGCCTTTCTCCAATGGTGCGGCCTACAGCAATCCGAAGGTGGATGCGCTTCTCGAAGCCGCCGCCATCGAGATCGATCCGGACAAGCGCGTCGCGCAATGGAAGGAAATCCAGCAGATTCTCGTAGAGGACGTGCCGGCCATCGATATCGTTGCGGCACCCGAAATTACCATCTTCAACAAGCGTATCGCCGATCACACCATCGGCGCCGAAGGTGTGGCGGGAAGCCTCGCCTTCGCGCATATCGCCGCATCCTGATCGTTTCACCAGACCCGGCCCCCTTTGCTGCGGGCCGGGACTTTTCCCTTTCATCGAGGACAAAGCCATGAGCACGTCACTTTCTGAAATCTGGTACACACGCTGCCCGGTGCCCACGCCCGTGGGACTGGCGGCGCAGCTCGGTTATCTCGGGCAGACCTTCGAGGAGGTCGGCATATCGCTGAAATCCATCATCGATTCGCCTGACCGTTCCGTTCGTCAGAGCCATTTCAACCACACGCTGGAATGGTCCTTCCGTCACGGCGGCAATGTGCCGCCCATCCGCGCCCGTTCGGAAGGGCGCAATACGCGCCTTATCGGCATTACCTGGACGGATGAGTTTCAGGCAATCATCACCCTGCCGGAAACCGGTATCCGCTCTGTTGCCGATCTTGTCGGTCGCCGTTTCGGCGTTCCGCGCAGGCCGGAAGGCATTGTCGATTTCATGCGCGCGACGGCGCTGAAAGGTATCGTTTCGGCGCTTTCGCTGGAAGGGCTGAAGGTCGAAGATGTCGCGCTAACGGACATCGTCATCAAGGATTCGGTGCTGGCCTCGCAGGAAGGGCCGTCGCTGTTCGGCCTGAAGCGCCGGCAATCCTTCGGTGAGGAAATCATCGCGCTGCTGCGGCGTGAGGTCGATGCGATTTTCGTCAAGGGAACGGCCGGTATTGCCGCTGCGAACCTGATCGGTGCGGTGCAGGTGGCGGAGTTCGGTTTTCACCCCGACCCGAAGATACGCATCAATTCCGGTTCTCCCCGCGTATTGACGGTCGACGGACGGCTTGCCGATGAGCGCCCCGATCTGGTGCAGCGGCTGGTTGACGCCATCGCCCGGGCCTCGCTCTGGGCGGAACAGCACCCGGAAGAGACGCGCCGTTTCATCGCGCGCGAGGCTGGCGCGACGGAGGAACAGGTTCTGGCCGCAAATGGAGCTGAGGTTCACCGCCATCTCGGTCTCGGCCTCGATGCCGACCTTGTCGGTGCCGTCGACCATTACAAGGACTTCCTGCATCAATGGGGCTTCCTTGAAAACGACTTCGATCTGGGCGACTGGATCGACGACCGTTTCGTCACGCCAAATGAAAGGGCGGTGGCATGAGCGTTGCACTTTCCGCCGTTGCGACCGCGCCGGCGCAGCGGCCAGATCCCGTCGCCGTTGCAACCGCGCTGGCCGGGGATTTCAGCCTGACCGCTGCGGACTACGACAAAAGCGGCGAATTCGCCGCCGGTAATTTCGAGGCGCTTTTCAAGTCCGGCCTGCTGGGTCTCGTCACGGCTGAAAAGGATGGCGGCTGGGGCGAAGGCATGGAAACGGCCCATGCCGTCATTACGGCCATCGCCAGGGGCGATCCGTCGACCGCCCTCATCCTCGCCATGCATTACAGCGTTCATGCCGCGATCCGGCGCGGCAGGTGGCCGGCAGCACTCGCGGCAAAGGTACTGGCTGCCAATAGCAGCGAGCCGGCGCTTCTGAACAATGCGCAGGCGGAGCCGGGTGTCGGTTCGCCGGCCCATGGCGGCCTGCCGGAAACGACGGCGCGGATCGAGGGCGATTTTTGGGTGGTCAATGGCCGCAAGAGCTTCGTCACCGGCCTGCCGGGCCTAAAATGGGCGATCGTGCTTGCCGTGACGACGGAAGAGACGCCGCGCCTCATCCAGCTTCTGGTTCCTCTCGATGCGGCTGGCATCGCCCAGGAAAAAGCATGGGAGGCGACCGGCATGTACGCCACAGCCAGCCATGATCTGGTGCTGGAAGATGTGAAGGTGCCGCTTGCCGATATCGTCGCCGAACAGCCGGCGGACGAGCCGCTGCGGCGGGATGAAGCGGATGGTTATAATTTCTTCGTTCTGCTGGCTTCCGTTTATCACGGTGTCGCGCTTTCGGCGCGGGACGATCTGTTGCGCCATCTGAATGGCCATGTTCCGGCAAGTCTTGGCGCACCGCTGTCCTCCATCCCCCGCATTCAGGAAGGTCTCGGCCAGATCGAGGTGCTGCTGGCGGCGAACCGACGCCTCCTGCTCTCCGTCGCCCGCGATGTCGATGCGGGGGAGCGGGTGGGAACCGATGCGCTGGCCGTTCGCCATGTGGTCATCGACAATGCGGTGGCGGTGACGGATCTGGCGCTGGAGCTTGGCGGCAATCGCGGCCTGCGCCGGGATTACGACCTTGAGCGCCATCACCGCGATGCCATCACGGCAAGGGCGCATGCGCCGCAGAGCCATATGATCCGAACGATTCTCGGTCGTCAGAGCATCAAGGCGGCGGGCGGTTGAAAGCAAAAGGGCGGCCCTGTCCGAGGCGGGCCGCCCATGTTCAAGCCACGCCCCTCAATCCCGCAGCAGCGGCAGCAAGCTCTCGCCCTGCCGTTCGATTTCCTTGAGATAGGGCGTGTCGGAAAGCACGAAATGGCTGATGCCCAGCGCGCGGTATTTGCGCAGTGACGCGGCGACATCTTCCGCCGAGCCGACAAGCCATGTGGTTCCCGCCCCGCCGCCGCCGAATTTGCCCGGCGCGGTATAGAGATTGTCGTCCAGCACGTCGCTCTGACGGTGCAAATCCAGCAGGCGGCGCTGGCCGACCGCGACGGCCTGAAGATGGTCGTTCCAGCGTACCCCATTGTTTGCGGCCATTTCGGCAACTTTCGCTTCCGCATCGCGCCATGCCTCGGCTGTGGTGTTTCGCACCAGCGTGGTGATCCGCAGGCCGAATTGCAGCGGCGGCAGATCGCGGTCGAGCTTTTCGCTGAAGTGCCTGAGCCGCTCGATCCTTTCGCGCACGCCGGCGAGCGGTTCTCCCCAGAAAAGCTGCACATCGGCCTCGGTTGCGGCAACCTGCTCGGCCGCTTCGGAAGCGCCGCCGAAATAGAGTTTGGGATGCGGCCGGCCTTCGCGTGCGGCGATGCGCGGCGAAACCGTGGAGTTCGTCACCCGGAAATGATCGCCATTAAAAGTGACGTTTTCCTCGGTCCAGAGCCGCCGCACCAGCCGCATGAATTCTTTCGTGCGGGCATAACGCTGCGCCTGATCGCCTTCTTCATCGCCATAGGCGGCAAGCTCATCCCTGCCGGAAACGATGTTGATCCGAACTCTACCGCCGGAAAGCTGGTCGAGTGTGGCGGCGGCGGATGCGAGGTTGGCGGGCTTCCAGTAGCCGGGACGGATAGCGATCAGCGGCTCGAATGTGGTTGTACGCGCCGCAAGCGCCGTCGCCACCGTAAATGTATCCGGACGTCCCCAGCCGGTGCCGATCAGCGCGCCCTTCCAGCCATGGGTTTCAAGCGCTTTGGCATGGCTCGTCAATGTATCGAGACTATTGTGGTTTTCGCTGACGGCGTCGCCCCGGTGACCGGGTTTGACGTCATTGGGGATGTACCAGAGAAATTCGCTCGTGCTGCTCACATTATCCGCCTGAATTTTCGTTTTATGGTGCGGTGGGTGGCCCTGCTGACGTTTGGCCTTCACCGCTTGTGGCTCCCGGGAGGCGCAAGCCTCCGCAGGTGCGAGAATGGCAAAGCGGCGGCGGCCCGGCGAAGCAGCGACGTTTCTTTTGTCGTGCGGCGGAGGAAAAGCTTTCCGTCTGGAAAGCCTATATTGCACATATTTTCTATATAAAAAATTTGAGGAAATGATTCCCTCTGATCGACATTATCTGCATCTCTGAGAACGCATTTTCTGCATGATTGAAATTGGATGGATCGATTTTTCGCGAGGCTTCGAAAGGTGAGCAAGGCAATAGTCGACGGAAATCGCGAAATTCACCATGCTTGCGACATACCGCCCACAACCCATGGAGCAGGCATGTGTACCACCTTGATTGTCCCTGGCCTGAATGGTTCGGATGAAGGACATTGGCAGCGGCACTGGTTGCTGGATGATCCCGACTCGCAGCTGGTCGATCAGGACAATTGGCAATGCCCGGTTCTCGAGGACTGGCTCGATCGTCTCGAGGCCGCGCTGGAAACAGTCGAAAGCGCTCATATCGTCGCCCACAGCCTCGGTTGCCTGCTGGTGGCGAATATGGCGTCTCGCCCCTCGGCCGCCAAGATAAAGGGCGCGCTTCTGGTCGCACCCGCCCATCTCGACCGCGTTGAGGCGATGCATCCCTGTATCGTCCGGTTCGGTGCGTTTCCGCAGCAACCGCTTGCTTTCCCCAGCCTCGTCGTGGGCAGCGTGAACGATCCCTATATGGATTGCGAAGAGCTCGCGCACAGTGCGAGCCTGTGGGGGAGCGATCTCATCAATCTCGGCGCCGTCGGGCACATCAATATTGCCAGCGGCTACGGACGATGGCCTGAGGGTTATGCTCTTTTCGAGCGGTTGAAGGCGGATGGCGCATCGGCAAAGGCGGTGGCCGGATCGAGATTGCGTAGATTGACTGCCCTGGGCGAAGCACATTTTTGAGGAAATGACTGATCGTTCAGTTCCGTGCCCGATTATCGGCGGCCGGAAACGGATTTTTTCCCACCGCCGCAACCTTAGTCCACATTTGCCGGTGATCCTCCAATTATAGAATAGTAATTTTATGGAAAATATTGACGATTTCGGACGGTCGCCCGAGGATAAGGGGAGTTGAGCAAAGGAGGCGCACATGCCGCAGGGACTTCATGCGTTTACTTTCGATCTGTTCGGTATGACCCGGCGCCAGCCGAGGGAAGAGGAACAGGTCAGCCTTCATCCTCTGGATCATTCCGGACGCATCAGGCAGGAGAAAAGCGATCTCGAACTCGAACGGGAAGAGATCTGCGAAATGAACTTTGCGATGCTCGGCCTTTATCCGGTCTTCTGACGACCATCAGCGAGGGTTCCTTCTCCCTTCGCAGCGCGGTTTGTCCAGGAGAGAAACTCTCCTCGCCGGATGGAAATTGGAACAAAATTTCTTAAACGCGCCGGGGAATTGTCTACCCTTTTATTATCAAGCGCATTGCCCGAGGGCAGATTGCAAAGGACCTGCCGATGAGCACATCCGATAAACCACTCGATTTTCTGTGGTTCATACCCACCTCAGGCGATGGCAGCTATCTCGGCTCGGATGATCTTTCGCGTCCTGCTGATCCCGGCTATTTTCGGGAAATAGCCCAGGCCGCCGATCGGCTCGGTTATTCAGGCGTGCTCATCCCCACCGGTGTCGCCTGCGAAGAATCCTTCATCCTTGCGGCCAATCTCGCCGCCTATACCGAGAAGCTGAAATTCCTCGTCGCCATCCGTCCGGGCGTCGCTTCGCCCGCTTATTATGCGCGGCTTGCTTCGACGCTCGATCGCGTTTCCCATGGCCGGCTGCTTCTCAACATCGTGGTCGGCGGCAGTGCGCAGGAATTGGCCGGTGACGGCATTTTCCTGCCGCATGACGAGCGTTACGATCACGCCGATGAGTTCTTCCAGGTTTTCAATTCGCTGATCGAAACCGGCAAGGGAAGCCTCGACGGCAAATATATCAAGGCAGTGGACGCAAGACTCGGCCTGCCGCCGGTGCAGGAACCGCGCCCACCGCTTTATTTCGGCGGCTCTTCCGATGCCGGCATCGAGTTTTCCGCCGGTATCACCGACAAATATCTCACCTGGGGCGAACCGCCGGAGCAGGTGGCGGAAAAGATCGCCAAGGTGCGCGCCGCCGCCGCCAAAAAGGGGCGTAAGGTTACCTTCGGCATCCGCCTGCATTTCATCGTGCGTGAAACCGATGAGGAAGCATGGGCCGATGCCGAGCGGCTGATCTCGAAGCTCTCCGACGAAACCATCGCATCCGCTCAGGAAGTCTTCTCCAGGGCTTCGGATTCCGTCGGGCAAGCGAGAATGCAGGCGTTGCACAATGGCCGGCGCGACCGGCTGGAAGTCTCTCCGAATTTGTGGGCGGGCATCGGTCTCGTCCGTTCGGGTGCGGGCACGGCGCTGGTCGGTTCGCCGAAGACGGTGGCGGCGCGGCTCAGGGAATATCAGGCGCTGGGCATCGATACCGTCATCGCCTCGGGTTATCCGCATCTGGAGGAAGCCTATCGGCTATCCGAACTGCTGTTTCCGGAAATCGGGCTCGGCGGACCCCGCAACCAGATACGATCTTCTTTCGGCGCGAAACAGGTTTTCGGTGGCGGCGGTCATGGCGGCAACGTCAAGCTGGTGTCCGGATCCTGATCCTTCGACGGGAGGCAACCTGTGCCTCCCACCTTTTCGGCAGATATCCTTCCAGCGGGACGAAGTCAGGCGGCAGCACATAAAACATTATTTCTATAGAATATTATCATTATGGAAAACGATGTCTATTTCACCCCCCGCTGCCGCTGCTAGCTATTGAACAATTCAGCTGTTTTCAGGAGCGACCCGATGACATTGCAATATGCGGCCAAGGATCAACAATTCATCAATCTCCGCGACCCGGTCGCCGGCAAGGCGGCGGATGCCGACAGCCTCAAGGCGGCGCTGAGAACGCTGGGCGGCGGCGTCAGCGTGATTACGGCGGGTGAGGGTGACGAGCGAACGGGCGCGACCGTGACCTCGGCCACCGCTTTGTCGGTCGATCCGCCGCGCATTCTGGTGGCGCTCAACCGCTCCTCGTCCACATGGCCGGTGGTGCAGCGTTTCGGTCATCTCGCCGTCAACATCGTCGGGGCGAACCACCAGTTCGTCGCCAATCAGTTTGCCGGCATCGGCGGCCTGAAGGGTCCGGACCGGTATCGCGGTGCGGAATGGACCCGGCTGTCGAGCGGTGCACCCATTCTCGAAGACGCTGTTGCCGCGATCGATTGCACCATTGAAGAGACGATCGAACGGCACAGCCACGTCATCGTCATCGGCAAGGTGGAGGCGATCCGCATCGGCTCCGGCCATTCGCTGCTCTATCAAAACGGGCGTTATCATTCTCTGGACTGAGCGCCGGTCGTACGGCGCTTTCACTTTGTCATTCTTTGAGGGAGTTGAGCATGGGATCCGTCACGCCTCTCGGCGAAAGACTTCGTTTCGTTCCTCCACGCCTCGGCGCGGATGTCGATGTGCTGACCGTTGCCCGGACGATCGCCGAAAACTGCGCCGTTGAAAGTCCCGGGCAAATTCATGCGCGGATCGCCCGTTCCGGTCTTCTTGCTCTTTCCGTTCCAACGGAACTGGGCGGGACGGACATCACCAATGATGTTCTCTCGCAGGCGCTCGCCATCATTTCCGCAGCCGATGCGGCGGCGGCGCATGATCTCGTCGAACATTTCACCGCGCTTGAATTCATCAGGAATGCGGGCAGCGAAGACCAGCGCAAGGCGCTCTTCGCCCGTCTCGATCTTGGCGAGACCTTCGCATTGGCGATATCTGCCGCGGATCTGGATCAGGCGGTTACGGTGACGGAAGACGACTACGCCCTGCGGCTTCCCGATGACGTTGCGGGGTCGGTGAGGGGCGACGCGGACTGGATCGTCGTGCCGGCCGTCAACACGGCGGGGCAGCCTTTGCTTGTCGTTCTGCGCAACCGCCCCAATACGTCATGGGAAGGTCTGTTACGCGCCGATCAGGTGGTGTTCCTGGCTCAGGGTGCCGGAAATCTGGCCGTTTCCGTTTCTACCCTTTTGAAAGCCGCCGTGGCTCTGGGGCAGAAGCAGCGAGAACTTTCGGCGCTGCTGATCGACAGGCTGGCCGGCGATGGCGCGGCGCGACCCGTGATAGGCGAAATATTTCTCGCCATCGAGCTCCTGAAGGCGCAGATATCCAGCCTTGCGGCCAATATCGATGCGGCGCAGGTGGGAGCGGAAAACGTCACCTTTCGCTCGGTTCGCAACAATGCCATCACGCTTGAAATCCTGATGGCGCGCCTCGGTCTTGTCGAAGGCGTCAGTGAAGCCGGGCTGATCGCGTCGCTGGACGACGATCTGCGCAGGCAATAGGCAAAGCTCGAATGAAGGGCCGCGCGGAATCCTATTCGCCGGCCGGAATGGAGCGGGCGTTCTGCCCGTCCTTGGCCACGAATTGCGCAAGCGTCATATTGTCCAGAATGGTTGCGATGGCGTCACGCACGTCCGTCATCGAAACCCTGACCTGACAGGTCTCCGGATCATCGCAGTCGTCGCAGGCTTCAAAGGCCGTGCGGCTTGCACAGCGGATGGGGGCCAGGGGGCCGTCCAGCGTGCGGATGACCTGCCCGATCATGATTTCCGATGGCATTTTCGACAGCGAATAACCGCCATTCGGGCCCTTCTTGGAGCGCAGAATGCCGCTATTGCGCAGCTCCAGAAGAATAGTGTCCAGGAATTTTTTCGGGATATTGTTGCGGGCCGCAATTTCGGTCACGAAGGCGGTCTCGCCCTGGGGCAATTGCGCCAGATCGACAAGAGCCTTTAATCCGTATTTGCCTTTTTTGGTCAACATCGCATGATCCGAAAAGAGAGTCGGCACGTTTTACGGCGCCGGGCCATATTATTCCTAACTTACTAAGTAGTTTTTAGCGAATTCCGGCGCAAGCCCGTTTCGTCCGGGTTTGGCGCGGAAAACGGCCTGTTGCAGCCTTTTTGGGCCATTCCTTCGGCTCTATCGATGGCTTTGCCAGGGCCGGTTCTCGAAAACATCACTGAAAACAATATTTTCTCTGATCGCGCTGCAACGTGGAACGATCATCCTTTATTAGAATATAAAATCGGTAGACAAAGTATGCATCAAAGACACGCGAGGTGATGATGTATACGCTCAGTTTGCTGGACAAGAGCCCGGTTCCAACGGGTGAGGACGCGGCGAGTGCATTCCGCGACACGATCAATCTTGCCAGGCGCGCCGAAGAGCTGGGTTACCGCCGCTTCTGGGTGGCCGAACATCACAATTCGCCGGAGCTTGCCGGTTCCGCGCCGGAAGCGCTGGTTGCATGGATCTTGGCGAAGACCTCCCACATTCGTGTCGGCTCGGGCGGTGTCATGTTGCAGCACTATAGCCCTTACAAGGTCGCCGAGGTTTTCAACGTGCTGTCGTCGCTCGCGCCCGGCCGGGTCGATCTCGGCATCGGCAAGACACCGGGCGGATTGCCGCTGGCGACGTCGGCCTTGCAGCAGGCCTATGATCCCGCCCGTAAACCGGATTTCGAAAAGGCTTTCGGCGAACTCACCACGTTTTTGTCCGGCGCCGCGCCGCAGGGTCACGCGCAGGCCGGACTGCAGGCGATACCTGCGCCGCCGGTCGCTGCGGAACGATTTCTGCTCGGTGCCAGCCCCGAAAGCGCAAGGCTTGCGGCTTCAAGAGGATGGAATTTCGTTTTTGCCGGCCATCTCAATGGCGATGCGGAGGTTCTTCGCCGCAGCCTCTCGGCGTTCCGGGAAGAAAGCGGCGGAAGCGCTCCTATCCTTGCCCTGTCGGCTTTTGCAGCCAGCGACCCCGCTCATGCCGCGAGACAGGTGGAAGGTCAGCGCATCTACCGGGTATTCCTCAGCGACGGCAGGGCGTTCAACCTCGGCCGGCGTGAACAGGCGGAGGAATTCGCCCGCCAGTCCGGCGATACCGATTACCGCATCGAAGAGCGCAAGCCCAACGTCCTGCATGGCGGGCCGGAGGATATTCACAAGGCGCTTCGTGCGCTTTCCGAGGAGCACGGCATCGAGGAATTCATCATCGAGCCGCCGCATGTCGGTGCCGATCAGCGGCTTGCCTCGATAGAACTGCTTGCCACGCATCGCCTTTCCCGGGCGGCGTAATTTTCTCTGAGGAGGGAATGACATGACGAGAAAGAAAATCCGTTTCGGCATCATGCTTCAGGGGCCCGGCGGGCACATGAATGCCTGGCGGCACCCCAAAAGCCCTGTGGATGCCAGCGTCAATTTCGACTTCTTCAGGAAGACCGCGCTGAAGGCGGAAGCGGCGGGCATCGCCTTCGCTTTCGTGGCGGACGGGCTCTATATCAATGACAAGTCGATCCCGCATTTCCTAAACCGGTTCGAGCCGCTGACGATCCTTTCGGCGCTCGCCTCCGTGACCTCGAAGATCGGTCTCGCCGGTACGGTTTCGACCTCCTATAGCGACCCCTTCACCATTGCCCGCCAGTTCGCCTCGCTCGATCTCCTGAGCGGCGGCCGCGCCGGATGGAATGCGGTCACGACACCGCTCGAAGGTACGGCGAAGAATTACAGCCGCAACCACCCCGAACATGCGCTGCGTTACGAGATTGCCGACGAATATCTCGAAGTGATCAAGGGCCTGTGGGATAGCTGGGACGATGACGCTTTCCTGCGCAACCGCGAGACGGGACAGTTCTTCGACCGCGCCAAACTCCATACGCTTGGCCATAAGGGCCGTTTCTTCCAGGTGGAGGGCCCGCTCAATATCCAGCGTTCGCCGCAGGGGCAGCCGGTCGTATTTCAGGCCGGCTCCTCCGATGCCGGCATCGGTCTTGCGGGCAAACATGCGGATGCCGTCTTCACCAATTCCGCTTCGCTGGAGGAAAACCAGACTTTCCTCAAGCGTGTGAAACAGAGCGCCGTCGCGCAGGGCAGGTCCGCTGCCGATGTGAAGATTTTCCCCGGCATCGGCCCGATTGTCGGCGAGACGCAGGAGGAAGCGGAGGCGAAATACGACGTCATCCGCAACCTCATCACCATCGAGGATGCGCTGGCCTATCTCGGCCGTTTCTTCGATCATCATGATTTCAGCGTCTATCCGCTGGATGAGCCTTTCCCCGAACTCGGCGAGATCGGCAAGAACAGTTTCCGCTCCACGACCGACCGCATCAAGCGGCGGGCAAAGGAAAGGAACCAGACGCTGCGCGAGGCGGCGCTGGAGGCAGCGACCCCGCGTGAAGGTTTCATCGGCACGCCGGACAAGGTGGCCGACGAAATCATCCGCTGGGTGGAGTACGATGCGGCCGATGGCTTCATTCTGGGCTTCCCGGTTATTGCCGAGGGACTGGACGATTTCATCCGCCTCGTCATCCCGGTGCTGCAACGGCGCGGTTATTTCGATCCGCATCTGGAAGGGGCGACGCTGCGCGACCATCTCGGCCTGCCTTTCAGGGAAAGCGTCTATTCCCGCCGCGAAAACGGGTCGGACAAGGCCATCGCCTGAGCTTGCTGCCGGGCGGTGATGATTGCCGCCCGGTGCAGATTTCAAGACGCGGCGCGTAGCGAGCCGCGCAGGAGACAGAACCATGAATATCCGCATTGACGGCGCGCGTCCGCAGGACGACGCCGAACGGGGAATCCTTGCCTTCATCGATGAGAGCATCGCCATCCGGCATGATCTCCACCGGCATCCCGAGCTTTCCCTCAAGGAAAAACGCACGGCGGCGCTCATTGCCCGCTATCTCTTGTCGTTCGGATATGAGGTGACGGAAGGTGTCGGCGGCCACGGCGTTGTCGCCACGTTGAAACGCGGTCATGGCGACAAGCGCGTCGGCATTCGCGCCGATATCGACGCCCTGCCGATTATCGAGGAAACCGGCCTTGCCTATGCCAGCCAGACGCAGGGCGTCATGCATGCCTGCGGTCACGATGGCCATACGACGATCCTGCTTGCCGCCGCCCGGCATCTTGCCGAAACATCGAATTTTTCCGGCACGCTGACGCTGATCTTCCAGCCGGCCGAGGAGATCGGCGCCGGGGCAAGGGCGATGATAAAGGACCGGCTTTTCGAGCGGTTTCCGGTCGATGCGGTCTTCGGGCTGCACAATTGGCCGGGTGTCGACACCGGGCAGTTCGGCTTCGTCGAAGGTCCCGCCATGGCCTCCGTCGACAAGGCGAAGGTGCGGATTGTCGGCAAGGGCGGGCATGGCGCCGCACCGCATGAGACGGTCGATCCGGTTCTCGCCTCGGCCAGTTTCGTCACCGCCCTGCAGAGCATCGTTTCGCGCAATGTCGATCCGCGCGAGATGGCGGTACTGACGGTCGGTTCCATCCATGGCGGAACCGCCTCCAACGTCATTCCCGAAAGCGTCGAGCTTCAGATCACCGCCCGGGCTTTTTCGCCTGCCGTGCGTGAGAGGCTGGAGGAGCGGCTTCCGGCGCTGGCGAAAGCGCAGGCCGAGAGCTTCGGCGCGAAGGCCGAGGTCGCCTATTCCCGTGGTTTCCCGCCGGTCATCAACCACACCCCCCAGACGGTCTTCGCCCGCGATGTCGCCAAACGGCATTTCGCTGCCGGGCAGATCGCCGAAACGTTCCAGCCGCGCACGGCGAGCGAGGATTTCGCCTTCATGCTGCAGGAGCGGCCCGGCTCTTATCTCTTCGTCGGCAATGGCGACAGCGCGCCGCTGCACAGCCCCCACTACGATTTCAACGACGCGATCATCGCGCCGGCAGCACGCTTCTGGGTGCGGCTGGCGGAAGCCTATCTCTCCTGACGCGAAAATTAGGACAAGGACATGAGCGACAGTTTTTTCTACACATCGGTCAAGGATCCGCTCGCAACCCCGCTTCTGGAGGAGTTGCTGTTCGAATATGACAGCCGTTATGGCACGTTCTTCAATGCGGAAGGGGCCAAGGCGGAGCTGAACAAATATCCGCCGGAAGCCTTCAGCCCGCCATCGGGCAATTTCCTGCTGCTCCTGCGTGACGGCAAAGCGATCGCCGGCGGCGCCTTCATGCGCTACGACGGCGAAACGGCGGAATTCAAGCGGGTCTGGACCCATTCCGCCCACCGCCGGCAAGGGCTTGCGAAAATCGTGCTGCGGGAACTGGAGCAGCAGGCGATCCGGCAGGGTTATGCCCGCGTTTATCTGACCACCGGCTTCCGTCAGCCGGAAGCGGTCGGTCTTTATCTCACCAATGGTTATCGCGCTTTATTCGATACCGCGGCCGATCCCGAGACGATCCGGTCGTTGCCCTTCGAAAAATGGCTGTCCGAACCCGCACCCGCCTCGGTTCCGGGTGGAGCGCCGATAGCGGCTGTCCGGCCGCAACCCTCTTCCGCCCATCCGTGAAAGGCTTTTTCCGATGACGATAGCCTCTGATTTTCCGCATGTCGCCGTGAGCGACAAGAAGAGTGAACCGATCACGGGCGGTTACTCCCATTTCCGCATCGTTCCGGCCCGTTACCCGCTGCGGACGGTGGGCACGGTTTTCTCCGTCCTCATCATTGCCGCCGTCGTGCATTCCGTTTTCGGCAACCCGCGCTGGGGCTGGGATGTGTTTGCCGAATGGTTCTTCGCCGAACCGGTGCTGGTCGGTCTCGGTCGGACGCTGCTCCTGACTGCGCTCGGTGCGTTGTTTGGTTTTGTGTTCGGAACCCTGCTGGCCCTTGCCCGTGTTTCCCGTTCGCCGCTGCTGGTCGCCGTCTCCTGGACGTATATCTGGATTTTTCGCTCCATTCCGCTGATCGTGCTTTTGCTGATCCTCAATAATCTCGGCTATCTCTATGAAACCGTGACAATCGGCGTGCCCTATACCGGCATCAATTTCTTTAGCTGGAATACGACACAGCTGATGACGCCCTTTGCAGCGGCCGTTTTGGGGCTGACGCTCAATCAGGCCGCCTTCGCCTCCGAAATCGTTCGCGGCGGAATCCTTTCAGTCGATCAGGGTCAGCTTGAAGCTGCCGCCGCGCTCGGACTTCCGCGCAGGCGGCAGGCGTCCCGCATCGTTCTGCCGCAGGCGATGCGCTCGATCCTGCCCACGGCTTTCAACGATATTATCGGCCTCGCAAAGGGCACGTCGCAGGTCTATATCCTCGCGCTGCCGGAGCTGTTCTATACGATCCAGATCATCTATCGCCGCAATCTGGAAGTGATCCCGCTGCTGATGGTCGCCACCGTATGGTATCTGGTGATCCTGACCGCGCTTTCGATCATTCAGCACCACATCGAGCGGCACTTCTCGCGCGGTGCGCTGCGCAATCCGCCGGCCTCGCTGTTTGCCACGCTCTATCGCACCTTTCTGCCGCGCAAGCCTTTGCCGGAAGCGGTGGAGACGCCAGCGCCCGCCATTGAAAGACCTGAACGACCGGCCGCTGCCAGGACGGGAAGTTTCCAGCTCGGCAATCGTGGCGGTTCGGTCAATATCCACGGCGTTTCCAAGTCCTTCGGAACATTGAAGGTGCTGGACGATGTCACGCTCTCCATTCCGGCAGGCAGCGTCACCACCATTCTCGGCCAGTCGGGCTCCGGCAAGTCCACCTTGCTGCGCTCCATCAATCATCTGGAGCGTGTCGACGACGGCTTCATCGCCATAGACGGGGAACTGGTCGGCTATCGTCAAAAGGACGACACGCTTTATGAACTGAAGGAACGGGAAATCCTAAAGCGCCGCGCTGAAGTGGGCATGGTGTTCCAGAGCTTCAACCTGTTCCCGCATCTGACCGCGCTTGAAAACATCATCGAAGCGCCTATCGCCGTTCGAGGCATTTCGAAAGAACAGGCGGAAGCCGAGGCGCGCGATCTTCTGGCCCGCGTCGGTCTGGCCGAAAAGGCCGGTGCTTACCCCCGCCAGCTTTCCGGCGGGCAGCAGCAGCGCGTGGCGATTGCCCGGGCCTTAGCGCTGCGGCCGAAGGTGCTGCTCTTCGACGAGCCGACATCCGCGCTCGACCCGGAGCTGGTCAATGAGGTGCTGGATGTCATCAAGGAGCTGGCCCGCTCCGGCGTCACCCTCATCATCGTCACCCACGAAATCGGCTTTGCCCGCGAGGTCTCCGACAGGGTCGTCTTCATGGAACAGGGCCGCATTCTCGAAACGGGCACGCCGGAGAAAGTGTTCAACAAGCCGGACCATCCGCGCACGGCCGAATTTCTCGCAAAAGTTCTCTAATCACAACAAAGGAAACACTCACATGGCATTTTCATCGAAATTATTGTCCCTGCTTGCCGGCGGTCTTTTCACCGCCACCGCTGCAATCATCCCGGCCGCGCATGCGCAGGAGGTCGACCTGTCTCCCGAGCAGAAGGGGCGGGTGCGCGTCGAAAAGGTGGAAGAGGCAATCAAGCTTCTGCCCGCCGGCCACAAATTCATCGCCGACGGAAAGCTGACGGTCGCGACCGTTCCCTTCCGCCTGCCGCTGGTGGATTATGCAAGCGACACGAAAACGCCGATCGGCGTGGAGCCGGATATCGCCCAGCTGGTCGCAGACAGCCTCGGCCTCGAGCTGCAGCTTGTTCCCATCGCCTGGGCGGACTGGCCGCTCGGTCTTGCATCCGGCAAATATGACGCCGTTACTTCCAACATCACGGTGACGGAAGCCCGCAAGGAAAAGTTCGATTTTTCCAGCTACCGCAACGATCTGCTCGGCTTCTACGTCGGCAATAACAGCAAGGTCACATCAATCGGCAAGCCGGAGGATGTCGCAGGGCTGAAGGTCATCGTCGGGGCCGCCACCAATCAGGAGCAGATCCTGCTGAAATGGATCAAGGACAACAAGGCGAAGGGGCTGGCCGATACCGAGGTGCAATATTATGACGATCAGGCCGTGCTTGACGTCGCCCTGCAATCCGGCCGCGCGGATGCCTATCTCGGCCCCAACGCGACCTCCGCCTTTCAGGCGGCAAGCCAGAAGAAGACGAAGCTTGTCGGCACCTTCTCCGGCGGCTGGCCGGAAGCGGCCGAGATCGCCGTCGCTTCGAAAAAGGACGCAGGCATAGCCGAGGCCATCACCGCCGCGCTGAACGCCCAGATCAAGAACGGCAATTACGGCAAGGTTCTCGCCCGCTGGAATCTCGGTTCCGAGGCCATCACCGAATCCCGCACCAATCCGCCTGGCCTGCCCAAGAGCTGAGGCCAGATTTTCCAAAGGCTGAGTTGCCAAAAGCTGAGTTGCCAAAAAGCTGAGTTGAAGGTGGGACATCACTCAGCCGGTAGCGCGGGCCTCCTCCCGTCCGCGCTACCTCCGTCCCGCAATTATTCTATCGGGAAACCACAATGACCTTCACCTCTCGTCTCGCCACGGCCACGCTCGGCGCATTTCTCTCCGTCACCGGTTTTGGGTCGGCTTTCGCAACCGATGTCTTCGACCTGTCGCCGGATCAGCCCGGCCGCATCCGGGTTGAAAAAGACCCCGGCGCGATTGCCGCTGTTCCCAAGGATTTCAAATTCGTTTCGCCGGGCAAACTCACCGTCGCGGTCGCACCCGGTGGACCGCCGCTCGCGACCTATGCGACGGATGCAAAAACGGTGGTCGGTGCAGATCCCGATTATGCGCTTGCGGTGGCTGACAGCCTCGGCCTGGAGCTGGAACTGGTGGCGGTCGCCTGGGCGGACTGGCCGCTGGGGCTCGCCTCCGGCAAATACGATGCGGTGATCTCGAATGTGGGCGTTACCGAGCAGCGTAAGGAGAAGTTCGATTTCTCCACCTATCGTCAGGGCCTGCACGGATTTTTCGTCAAGGCAGACAGCGGCATAACCGCCATCCGGGAGCCGAAGGACGCGGCCGGCCTGAGGATCATCGTCGGCGCCGGCACCAATCAGGAGCGCATTCTGCTGAAATGGAGCGACGAAAACGTCGCCGCCGGATTGAAGCCGATCGAGCTGCAATATTACGATGATGAAGCCACCCGGCTTGTGGCGCTTTCGGCGGGCCGGGCGGATGTGATCGTCCAGCCGCATGCGCAGCTGGTCTTCATCGCCGCGCGCGACAAGACCATCAAGCGTGTCGGGACCCTTTCCGCCGGCTGGCCGGAGCGTTCCGATGTCGCCATCACCACCCGCAAGGGATCGGGACTGGCCGATGCGCTGACGCTTGCCACCAACGACCTGATCAAGAGCGGCGCTTACGCGAAGATTCTGGATCGCTGGCAGCTATCGGAAGAAGCCCTGCCGGAATCGCGGACCAACCCTCCCGGCCTGCCGAAAAGCTGACCGGTCGAACATATGCGGCGGACTGCAATACCCGCAGGCTCAGGCCTTGCGGGTATTGTTTTGTCCGTCAATTCTGTGCGGGAAGGGCGCGGAAAAGCTTTCGCAATTCACCGACGAAGGGTTTGAAGAAACGCGAGAGCGGCCGGGCCGTGTTGGTGGAAACGGCGACATTCATCGTTACTTCAGGCATGAACGGGCGCACCGTCACCCCCTCGAAACTGTTCCAGCGCACCAGACCGTCGACAAGGGCGATGCCGATGCCGCCGCGTACCAGCGGCACGGCACCGACCGATGAGGTGACCTGCACCGAAACGTCACGCACAAGCCCGTCGCGTTCGAAGGCTTCATTAAGCTGCGGGCCGATCTCGTCCGCATGGTTGCCATAGGAAATCAGCGGCCTGCCGGCGAGGTCGCGAGGCGTCACCGTCATCATTTCGGCGAGAGCGTCATCATGCCGCATCACTGCCACGACCGGTACGGAGGCGAGAATTTCGCTACGCACCGTCGGCGCCTGAATGGTGGACAGCGTTACCGCAAAATCGATGTCGCCCAGCAGCAATTGTTCGGCAATCTCTTTTTTGGGCAGAGCGTTGAGGTGGATTTTGACGGTCGGATGCGCCTGCCGGAAGGCAAGCAGCGCCTCGGGCAGCACGGAATAGGTGACCGGCAGGCTGGCCCCGATGCGCAGAAGTCCGAGCTTGCGCTCGCCGATGGTGCGCGTCAGCTTTTTCAGAACTTCAAGTTCGCGAAAAACCCGGTCGGCATCCTCATAGATCAGATGCGCTTCCATCGTCGGCACCAGCCGCCCGCCAATGCGCTCGAACAGCTTGTAACCCAGTTGGCTTTCCAGATGGTGCAGCACCTTGCTGACGCCGGGCTGGGAAACGGCAAGCGAATTGGCGGCCGCCGTCACGGAGCCGTCGCGCATGATGGCGCGGAAAATTTCAAGCTGTCGGGCGTTCATGGAAACCTCCAGCCTCATCTCTTCCATAACCCAAGGTTCTGTTCAAGCGACCATTTGCGATTGGCGGCAAACCTTCTGCCGTGGAAATCTGTGAAGGTGCAGGAGAGGTGCCTGCGAAGGTTTCGGGAAAGGAAACGCGGATGCTGGCGAGATTCAGGCGCATCGCCGAAGAGCGACGCGCGGCTTGCGCAGTCCTGATCGACGGCATGCCGGTCGAGGCGCTGGAGGGAGACACAGTGCTAACGGCGCTGATGCTGTCGCGCGGCTTTGCCCGTTTGTCCGAGTTCGCGGATGGCAAGCGGGCGGGGTTCTGTCTGATGGGCGCCTGTCAGGATTGCTGGGTCTGGACGGGTGAAGGCGAGCGGCTGCGCGCCTGTTCTACCGCGGTACTCCCGGGCATGGATATCAGAACCGAGGTTCCGGAGGGGTTATGGCAGATTTGCGCATCGTGATCGTGGGTGCCGGCCCCGCCGGTACGCGTGCCGCGGAGACGTTGGTGCGGGCGGGGCTCCGCCCGGTCGTCATCGATGAGGGAGATCGCAGCGGCGGCCAGATCTATCGCCGCCAGCCACAAAATTTCCGGCGTTCCTATGCGGCCCTTTACGGCACGGAAGCGGACAAGGCGAAGGCTCTGCACGAGGCATTCGACGGGCTTTCGGACCATATCGATTACCGCCCGCAGACCCTGGCATGGGCAATCCGCGACAATCGCATTCATATTCAGCGCGCCGAGACATCCGAAGCTCTCAATTTCGATGCCCTTATCATCGCATCGGGTGCGACCGACCGCATCATGCCTTTGCCGGGCTGGACGAGACCGGGATGTTTTTCGCTTGGCGCTGCGCAGATATCCCTGAAGGCGCAAGCCTGTGCGATAGGCCGGCGGGTGGTTTTCATGGGCACCGGGCCGCTGCTTTATCTCGTGGCTTATCAATATATGAAGGCAGGCGCGGCGCCCGTGGCAGTGCTGGATACCACGCCGTTTTCCACGCAGATCAAGGGTCTGCCGGGGATGATGGCGCGGCCGTTGCAGCTCCTCAAGGGCATGCGGCTCGTTGGGGCGCTGTTGGCCGGCGGGGTAAGGATCGAGCGAGGTATCGTGCCGATAGAGATTATCGGTGACGCCGAGAACGGCGTGACCGGTATCCGCTACCGGGATGCGTCCGGTGAGGAAAAACGCCTCGCCTGCGATGCGGTCGGTATGGGCTATCATCTACGGGCGGAAAGCCAGCTTGCCGATCTTGCCGGATGTCGCTTCTCCTTTCATCCGCCGATCCGGCAATGGTTGCCGGATGTGGACGATATGGGGCGCAGTTCGGTACCGAATGTCTATCTGGCGGGCGATGGCGCGCGTATTCTCGGTGCAGATGGTGCGGAAGCCTCCGGCCGGCTTGCCGCCTTCGCGCTCCTTGAGGATCAAGGCTTGAAGCCATCCGGCGTGGAGATCGGCCGCTGCCGGAAACAATTGAAAGCGACGAGACGCTTTGCGCAGGGAATGGCCCGGGCCTTCCCCTGGCCGCACCAGTTGGCGCAGGCGCTTGCCGACGACACGATCATCTGCCGCTGCGAGGTGGTGACGGCGGGAGAGCTGCGCGCGAGCGTCACCGGCAAGGGCGCAACGGAAGTCAATCGCTCGAAAGCTTTCTCGCGGGCCGGCATGGGCCGGTGCCAGGGGCGGTTCTGCGGGCAGGCGGGACAGGAGATTGTCGCCGCCGCCTCTGGTCTGCCGGTGGAATCGGCGGGACGGTTGCGCGGGCAGGCGCCGGTAAAACCGTTGCCGCTGGCGATTGCGAGGGGAGACGATAATGCGTAACGCGCTTGCGGAGGCGGATGTCATTATTGTCGGCGGCGGCATTGTCGGAACCGCCACGGCGTTTTTCCTGCGGCAACGGGGCGTCAGCGTCATTCTGCTGGAGCGTTTCCTTGTCGGTCAGCAGGCGAGCGGCACCAATTTCGGCAATGTCCGCCGTCAGGGCCGTTACCTCGGGCAGCTTCCGCTCGCCAACAGATCGCGGGACATCTGGAGCCGTATCCCGCAACTGACCGGTGCGGATGTGGAATTCATGCCCGTCGGCCATATCCGGTTTCTCTGGGCGGAAGAACAGATCGCCACGGTCGAGAAATACCGCGACGATGCCGCACAATATGGTCTGGAGTTGCATATCCTCCCGCGCGAGGTCATCCGGCAGAAATTTCCCTTCATCGGACCGGAAGCGGTTGCCGGATCATGGTCGCCGCATGACGGTCACGCCAATCCGCGCCTCGTCGCGCCCGCCTTCGCCCGTGCGGCGCGGCGGGACGGTGCAACGATCGTGGAAAATTGCGAGGTTCTGGCCATCGAAAAGGCCGGCGAGGATTTCCGGGTGACGACGGCGGAAGGGGATTATCGCGCGCCCGTGGTGCTGGTCGCCAGCGGTGCATGGGGCGGCGGGTTTGCCGGCGCTTTGGGGGAGGCGGTGCCGCTGGAGGTTGCCGGCCCGCAAATGGGCGTGACGGAACCCTTGCCATGGTTCATTCATCCGGTCGTTGGCGTCTCCACCAAAATTCCCGGCGAAGTGATCTATATGCGGCAAATCCCGCGCGGAAACGTCATTTTCGGCGGGGTGAAACGATGCGCCGCCGCGCTGGACGAACGCCGGGCGAAATACGATCCCGCCGGGCTCGATGCCCAGCTGCGTCAGCTTCTGCGGCTGGCCCCCGCCTTGCGCCATGCCCGGCTGATCCGCACCTGGTCCGGCGTGGAAGGCTATATGGCCGACGATCTGCCTGTCATGGGAAACAGTGCCGCAACCTCCGGCCTTTATTACGCTTTCGGCTTCAGCGGCCACGGTTTCCAGATCGGCCCGGGTGTCGGCGACGTGATGGCGGAGCTGATAGCGACCGGAAAGACCACGACGCCGATTGCGGATTTTCACATCGGCCGTTTCCGTAGTGGTCAGCCTGTCGCATCCCATTAAGGGAGGGTCAGAAATCCGCGACCTTGCCCCAGGACGAATTCAGGAAACGGCTGGGGTGATAGGGGGCGGCATCGACGATCGGGTTCGAGCCCGTCACGATATCGGCGATCAGATGGCCGGCGCCCGGCCCTATGCCGAAACCATGGCCGCTGAAGCCGGCGGCGAGAATGAAGCCGGGCAATTCGCTGGTTTCGCCGATTGCGGGCACGCCATCGGGCGTGCTGTCGATGAAACCGGCCCAGGCGGCGGAAATCTGCGTTTTGCCGAGGGCGGGCAGAAGCTCAAGCGCCCTTCTATGGGTCTCGCGGATGGCGGCGGCATTGGGTTTCGGATCGAGAATACGAACCCGTTCCATCGGCGTCGGCGCATCGAGCCGCCAGCGTTTCAGCGTCTCGTGGCCGCCGCGAATGCCTTCCAGCCCGCCCGGCCGCAGGCTTCGCCAGCGCTTGAGGAACATCGGGATGAATTCACGGGCAAACCGCATCTGCTGCGCCGTCGGGTCGATGCGCCCCAGCCCGCTGATGGCGAGTGTGTAGCCGCCGTCTTTTCTCTTCGTTGCCGAAACGGCGGCGGTGTGCAGCGCATCCGGCAGCCCCTCCGCACCCGGTGTGACGGAGAGGATGGAAGAGCGGACGGAGGCCTGTGGGAAACGAATGCCGAGCTGTCGGCAAAAGGACGAGGCCCAGGCCCCACCGGACATGATGGCGGTTTTGGTGCGGATCGTGCCTTTTTCGGTGACGACGGCGCTGACCCGGCCGCCTTCCGTCTCAAGCCCGCGTGCGGCGCAATTCTGATGCACCGTGCCGCCCAGCTTGATGATGGCGCGCGCCACGGCGGGCGCCGCCATGGAAGGGTCGGCCGTGCCGTCGGTCGGCGAAAATACGCCGCCCTTCCAGCGCTTTCCCGTGGATCGGCCGCGTTCGCTCGCTTCATCGGCACTCAGCATATGGGTCGTCACCCCTGCGGTAATGGCAAAGTCGCGCCAGCGCGCCCAGCCGGCAAGTTCGGCCTCATTGTCGCTTAGGTAAAACAGCCCGCAGCGGCGAAAACCCGTGTCCTCGCCGCTCTCTGCGCCAAACTCTTCCCAGAGCGCCAGGCTCTTGGTGGAAATCGGCAATTCGCGGGCGTCGCGGTTCTGCTGGCGGCACCAGCCCCAGTTGCGGCTGGATTGCTCGGCCCCGATCAGGCCTTTCTCGACCAGCGCCACTTTCAGGCCGCGCCGGGCAAGATAATAGGCGGCGAAGACACCGACGATGCCGCCGCCGATAATGACGGCGTCTGCGGATGTGGGCAGTTCCGGCGATGTCGTGATCTGTTGCAGCGGGGCGGGCATGGTCGGACTCCTTATATTCGTCCTAATTTACCTCAGCCGGCGTGTAAACGCTGCCAGACTGGGCCTCTTGCCGGAATCTCCTGCTGTTGGGCGACGCCTCTGCAACTCTTTATGCTGCATCAAAAAAATATCCCCACGTCGACAGGGCTCGCCCATGTGGTAAGATTTCCTTTGCCGCGCCAGAATTTTATGCCGCGTTTTCAAAAAACAAAAAAGGGGTTCCGCACGTGATGAAACTTGACCGGATCGATATCAAGATCCTCTACGAATTGCAGAAAAACGGTCGCATCACCAATGTCGAGTTGGCGGAGCTTGTCAATCTGTCGCCAAGCCCCTGCCTGATGCGGGTGAAGAAGCTGCAGGCGGAAGGTTATATCGAGGGTTATTCGGCGCAGATCAACATCAACAAGCTCGGCCAGACGCTAACGGTGTTTACGGAAATCACGCTCAAGAACCATCGCCAGATCGATTTCGCCCGCTTCCTCGGCGTTGTCGAAAAGATCGACCAGGTGGTGGAATGCCACCTCGTTTCGGGCGGTTACGATTACCTGCTGAAATTCGTCACCTCTGGCATCGTCGAATACCAGTCGATCATGGAGCGGCTGACCGATATGGACGTGGGCATCGACAAATATTTCAGCTTCGTGGTGCTGAAATCGCCGATCATCAAATCGCATATGCCGCTAACCAGCCTGTTTCCGCTGTGAAATGGAGGGGTGCCTCAAGCGTCCGCAGAACCGCTGGGTTTGGGAAGGCGTTGCATTCACCCTCCGTCACCCCGGACTTGATCCGGGGTCCAGCGTGATCAAGTCTTTGATTGCATGATACTCTTTTCACGACGCAGACGCGTCGTGGCTGGATGCCGGATCAAGTCCGGCATGACGGAGGAGAGGTTCTCATACCTGTTTGGCATTCGTCCAGCTCACCTTTTCGAAAACGCCCGCACCAGTTCTGCATCCTGCTGGAGATTGTCGAGCCATGTCGGGTCGAGTTTCGGCACGGAGGAGAACAGCAGCTTGGAATAGGGGTGGGAGGGCGATTTGATCGCTTCGGTTTCCAGATGCTCCACTTTCTGCCCGCCATACATCACGACGATCTCGTCGCAGATGGTTTCCACCACCGAGAGATCGTGGCTGATGAAGATATAGGAGAGGTTCAGCTCCCGCTGCAGTTCTCCGAGAAGATCGATGATCGCGGCCGCGACTACAGTATCGAGCGCCGAGGTGATTTCATCGCAGATGATGAGCGACGGTTCGGCGGCAAGTGCGCGGGCGAAATTGACGCGTTGTTTCTGCCCGCCGGAAAGGCCGGAAGGGTGGCGGTGACGCACCGAGCGCGGCAGCTTCACCATATCGAGAAGCTGATCGATCCGGGCGTCGCGCGCCTTGCCTTTCATGCCGTGATAGAAGGTCAGCGGCCGGCCGAGAATATCCTCGATGGGTTTCGACGGGTTGAGTGCGGTATCGGCATATTGGAACACGATCTGCATGCGGCGTAGCTGGTCGCCGGTTCGACGCCGTGCATCCGCATCCAGCTCGCGGCCTTCGAAGATGACATGACCGCCGGCCGCCGGCAGAATGCCGGCAATGGCGCGCGCCAGTGTCGATTTTCCGCAACCGGACTCGCCGATGATGCCGAGATTGCGACCGGGATAGACCGAAAGGCTGACGCTATCCACCGCACGCACCAGCGGCATCTTGTCTTCGCCCTTCGTTCCGTAACCGGCAATCAGCTTTTCGATATCCAGCAGCGGCGTTGCCTGCTCCTGTTTGGCGGGTGTGATGACACGCGCCTTGTCATGAAAGGCTGTCAGCAGTTCCTTCGTGTAGGGATGCTGTGCATTTTCGAGGATATCCGTGGTCGTACCGGTTTCCTGAACCTCGCCGCCTTTCAGCACAACGATCCGGTCGGCGATCTGGGCGACGACGGCGAGATCGTGCGAAACATACACGCCGCCGATGCCATTCTTGCGCATTGCCGATTTGAAGGCGCGCAGCACCTCTATCTGGGTCGTGACGTCGAGCGCAGTGGTGGGCTCGTCGAAAATCACCAGCTTCGGGTTGCCGATCAGCGCCATTGCGGCGGAGAGGCGCTGAAGCTGGCCGCCGGACACCTGATGCGGGTAACGCTCGCCGATGGTCTCGGGGTTGGGCAGCGATAGCGCCTTGAAAAGTTCCACCGCGCGTGTCCGCGCTTCCTGCGGCGGCATCAGATGGTGGATGCGGGTGACTTCGATGACCTGATCGATGATCTTTTGCGCCGGGTTGAAGGCGGCGGCGGCGCTTTGCGGCACATAGGCCACTTTCGTACCGCGAACTTTGGCGCGTTCGGCCTCGGAAAGCTGCACCATGTCCTGGCCCGCCACCTTGACGCTGCCGCCGGAAATGCGGCAGCCCGGCCGGGCATATCCCATCAGAGTCAGCGCGATAGTGGTCTTGCCGGAACCGCTTTCGCCGATCAGCGCGACGATCTCGCCATCGGCGATGTCGATGTCTACGCCTTTGATGATGTCGATACGGCGGCCGGAATCGGTGGTGGCCTCGACTTTCAGTCCACGGATTTCAACGAGATTGCTCATTATTCGCTCCTGTCGCGGATTTTCTGCGGCAGATTGTCGATCAGCAGGTTGACGCTGATCGTCAGGCTGGCAATGGCCAGCGACGGGAAGATGACGGCGGGGGCCGCAAACGGCAGGCCGCCGATGTTTTCACGCACCAGCGCGCCCCAGTCCGCATTCGGCGGCTGCAGGCCGAGGCCGAGGAAGGAAAGGCCCGACAGAAGCAGCACGATGAACACGAAGCGCACGCCAAGATCGGCCAGGACTGGCCGGACGATGTTCGGCAGGATTTCAGAGCCGATGAGGTAGAACAGGCTTTCGCCGCGCACCCGGGCGACGGTGACGAAATCCATGGTGTTGACATTGACGGCGAGCGCCCGGGCGAAACGATAGGCGCCCGGAGTATAGATGACCGAGAGCGTGATGATCAGCACCGGAATGGAAGAGCCGACGGCGGCGACGACCACGAGGCCGAAAAGCTTGCTTGGAATGGAATTCACCGCATCGAGAAACCGGCTGAGCGCCGCATCGAACCAGCCGCCGATGACGGCGGCGCACATGCCAAGCACGACGCCGGAGGTGCAGGCAATGGTGACGGCGGCGAGCGAGATGCCGACCGTGAAACGCGCGCCCATGAGAATGCGGGAAAATACGTCGCGACCGAGATAATCGGAACCGAGCCAAAGATCAGAGGTCATCGGCCCGAAATAATCGAGATCGACGATTTCACCGACGGGATGCGGAATGAGATAGGGCGCGAAAATCGCGACCATGGCCCAGAGAAAAATGACGAGAAAGCCGAAAACGCCGACTGCGTTGATCTTGTAACCCAAACGCGAGGTCCCCGAAGTTGTTTTGATATTGTCGGCCATCAGCGCAGCCTCGGATTGGACATGATGGCGATGATATCCGCCGTCGTGATGAGGAGGAGATAACCGACGCAGAAGATCATCGCGCAGCTCTGGATCAGCGGCAGGTCGCGGGTTGCGACGCCATCGACCATCAGCTTGGCGATGCCGGGATAATTGAAGATCGTCTCGACGATGATGACGCCGCCGACGAGATAGGAAAGCGATAGCGCCACCGCATTGACGATGGGGCCGAGCGCATTGGGAAGCGCATGGCGAAGCACGATGCGCATGCGCGGCGCGCCCTTCAAAAGCGCCATTTCCACATAGGGCGTATCCAGCGTCTCGATGACGGCGGCGCGGCTCATGCGGATCATCTGTGCGGAAACGACGAAGGTCAGCGTGATGACCGGCATGGCATAGACCCGCAGCACATCGAAAAGCGTGTGAACTTCGCTGACCAGCGACAGCGCCGGAAGCCATTTCAGATAGACGGCGAAAAGCAGCACGGCGAGTGTGGCGATCATGAATTCCGGCACCGAGATGACGCCGATGGTCAGCACGGTGACGGCCCGGTCATAAAGCGTGCCGCGCAGCATGGCGGAGCTGATGCCGAGGGTGAGCGCCAGCGGTACGGCGATGATGGTGGTAATGCCGGCAAGCTTCATGGAGTTGACGAAGCGCGGGCCGATAAGATCGGCAATCGCCATGTTGTTGGCGTAGGACGTGCCGAGTTCGCCCTGCAGCAGGCCGAGAAGCCAGCGGACGAAACGCAGGAGGGCCGGATCGTCGAGATGCATGGCGGTGCGCAGGCCGGCCACGGCCTCCGGCGTCGCCGCCTGACCGAGAAGGATCGTCGCCGTGTCGCCGGGCAGCAGGCTGGTGGCGGAAAAGACGATAAACGACACGATAAGCAGCGTCGTCAGCATGACGACCAGCCGCCTGGCGATAAGGGATAATATCCGGCTGTTCATTCACATGCTCCTGCGACGTGCCTGATTGTGGAGGCTTTCCGCAATGACGGAAAGGCTGCCGGGCGCATTTTCGCGCCCGGCTCCATGGTCTATCAGGCTTCGAGCCAGACGTATTCCGCAAAGGCATAACCCATCATGCCGCCGAGCGGATTGGCTTCCAGACCCTTGAGCTTGGAGCTGATGGCGTCGACGTTCGAAATATAGGCGGGAATGATGGTCCCGGCTTCGTCGGCGATCATCGTTTCCAGTTCGAAGTAGATTTGCTTGCGCTTGTCCATATCGAGCATGCCGCGCGCTTCCAGCATCATCTTGTCGAACTTCGGCGACTTGTACTGGCTTTCGTTCCACGGTGCGTCGGAAGCGTAGAGCAGGGAGAACAGGATGTCCGGTGTCGGGCGCGGGTTGATGTTGCCGAAATGGACCGGCGCCTTCAGCCAGTAATTGCTCCAGTAACCGTCCGAGGGAACACGCTGCACATCCAGCTTGACGCCGATTTCGGCAGCCGAAGCCTGGATGATCATGGCCATGTCGACTGAAGAGCTTGCCGCATCCGATGCGATGACCGGAATGGACTGGCCGATGAGGCCGGCCTTCTGGAAGTGGAACTTCGCCTTGTCCGGATCAAAGGCCTTCGGCTTGAGGTCCGGATTGTGATAGGGGCTCATCGGCGGAACCGGCTGGTCGTTGCCGACTTCACCGAGACCGCGCAGGGCCGCCTTGACGATCTGCTCGCGATTGACGATCGACTTCATGCCGGCGATGAAATCGGCATTGTTGCCTGGTGCCTGGTCGAGACGCATGTTGAGGTTGGTGTAGTTTCCGGATGTCGTCTTGGAAAGAACGACACCGTCCTGCTTGTCGAGCAGGCGCAGCGCACGCGGGTTGATGGAGGCCGCGAGCTGGATATCGCCCGAGAGAAGGGCGTTGACGCGGGCATTGTCGTCCGAAATCGCCATGAATTCGAAGCTGTCGATGTGCGGGCCGCCAGACTTCCAGTAATTGGCGTTCTTGCTCATGATCGAACGCACGCCCGGCTCGAATTTTTCGAGCTTGAAAGCGCCGGTGCCGTTGCCCTTGGAGAAATCCGTGGTGCCGTCGGCGACGATCATGAAATGGTGCAGGGCCAGAATGGATGGCAGGTCGGCATTCGCGTTCGCCAGCGTGATTTCGACCGTGCTCTTGTCGAGAGCCTTGAAGCCGGTCATCTGCGCGGCAATCTTGGCGACCTTGGAACCGACGGCCGGATCGAGATGGCGCTTCAGCGAATAGACCACGTCGTCGGCCGTCAGGGCCTTGCCGTCATGGAAGGTGACGCCTGAACGCAGCTTCACAGTCCAGGTCTTGGCGTCCTTCGTTTCGATGGCTTCGGCCAGCTCCAGCTGCGGTGTGCCGGAAACGTCCAGGAAGCTCAAACGGTTGTAGAGCGCGCAGCAACGAACATAGTCCGTCGAAAGCGAGGCCTTCGCCGGATCGAGCGTATCGGCGGTGGAGGAGGACCAGCCGGCAGCTTTCAGCGTGCCGCCCGATACCGGCGTTGCGGCCACGGCGCCAGAGGCGCGGCCGAGGATGGCCGAGCCGGCGGAAAGGGCGACGCCGCCCGCCAGCAGCATGTGAAGCAGCTCGCGCCGCGTTGCGCCGCGTCGGATCGCCTGTTCAACGGCGGCGTCGTCGGAGCGGGTCCAGTTTGTAATCCTGTCACTCATGGTCTTCCCCTTTTGTATGATTTGTTGAAATGCGTCTGAAGAAATTTCCGGCATGCCGCATCCCAGTTCGCGGCACGCCATTGGCGGGGCGGCTCAGCCGCCCGTCTGTTTCACTGCTTCGGCAAGGCCGGCCATGGAGGTGAAGTGGTAGTCCGGCTCGGTAAAGTTTTCCGGCTCGATCGTGCCGCCATATCCTTTCTGGGCGTGGCGACGTTCGATCCAGCAATTGGTCATGCCCAGTTTTCGGGAAATGCCGATATCGTGGTACTGGCTTTGCGCGACGTGCAGAATGTCGTGCTTCGATGCGCCCTCGCTTTCCACAAAGGCGAAGACCTTTTCGAAAAAGGCGGGATCGGGTTTTTCGGTGCCGGTGTCATCCGCCGTGAAAGCGGCATGAAAGGGATTGCCGAGTTCCTTCGAGAAATATTCGAAGGCCCAGCGCTGGGCGTTGGTCATGGCGATGAGGCGATGCGTCTTGGCAAGCTCGGCCATGGCGGCGCGGCTGTCTTCAAAGCCTTTCCAGCTTTTTGCCGCATCGCGCAGACGCTCACCGAATGCGCGTTCCGCCGGCAGGCCGAGTTCGGGAGCGATGATCAGGTATACGCGGACGAGGTCATCGGGAAACAGGTCGGTCGCGTCGGAATAACGGGCCGCGCGGTAGAGCGCGAGTGCCTTTTCACCATCGACCTCCACGCCGTTTTCCGCACCGATTGCGGCCAGCGCCGATTTCAGGCCGCCTTCGAAATCGATGAGGGTCCCCACCACGTCGAAGCTCATATATTTGAAGTCGCTCAGTTTTTTGGGCAATGTCGGTCTCCGCTTTGCCGCCTTAAGCCTCTTGGGGAGCCTGCGGCAGATTATTCTGTTCCCGGACGGGATCCTTGCCCCGTTCCCATTTGCGATTACGCCCTTTTTTATGGCGTTTAGTGCCGTTTGCATTAATAGTTTGGCACTTTCGGCACGCCGGATTCGCCGAAATGGATCGGCTCTTCGGCAGAATATTGCGAATATACGGTGCATTGCGACATTTCGAGAGGGTGCCGCAACGCCACCCGGCTATCGCCTCAGGCCATGGCGGCCCGCACCGCGGGGTCTTCGAGCGTCTGGTCGAGGGTCTTCAGCGTCCGCTCGATGATGGCGTCGATCTCGCTGTCGGTGCAGCAGAGCGGCGGCGCGTAACCCAGAATACCGTTCGCAAAGGCGCGCACGATCAGGCCGTTTTCCCAGGCGCGGTCGAAAACCTTGCGTGCGGGGGCCGCAGCGGCCGGCAGCGGGGTCTTTTTGTCCTTGTCGGTCACGAGTTCGACGGCGGCGAGCATGCCGCGCCCGCGGACATCGCCGACCAGCGGATGGCTTCTCAAGCTCTCAAGCCCCGCCATCAGCCTTTGACCGGCGCGGCGACCGTTTTCCAGCAGCCCGCCCTCGTAAAGCTTCAGCACTTCGAGACCGACGGCGGCGCTGACGGGATGGGCGGAATAGGTGTAGCCGTGCCCGATTGCGGCCTCGCCTGCGAAGTCGGCTATTGTATCATAGACATGATCGGCCATGAAGACGGCGCCCATCGGCACGTAGCCGGAGGTGAGGCCCTTGGCGGTGGTGATGAAGTCCGGCACGATATCCTCGTCGGCACAGGCAAACAGCGGCCCCGTGCGGCCAAAGCCGGTAATGACCTCGTCGGCGACGAAAAGGATGCCATAGGACCGGCAGAGGTCGCGCATGGCCTTGATCCAGCCGGGAGGCGGCACGAGAACCCCGCCGGAACCCTGGATCGGCTCCGCATAGAAAGCGGCGACGCGGTCCGGACCGATCGTCTCGATCTTGTCCTTCAGGATTTGCAGGGAGGATGCGATGATGGCGGCCGGGTCGCTTCCCACCGGGTTACGGTAGGCGTAGTGCGACGGGATTTTGTGCTGCCAGTCGTAGGGCACGCCGAAACCGGCATGGAAAGCCGGCAGGGCGGTGAGGCCCGAACCGGCGGTGGTGGAGCCGTGATAACCCTGTTCGATGGAGATGAACTGGTCTCGCTGCGGCTGGCCCCTGGCATGCCAGTAATAGCGGATGAACCGAATGGTGCTGTCCACTGCATCGGAGCCGCCAAGGGTGAAATAGACGTGGTTGAGATCGCCCGGTGCGCGGTCGGCAAGCTCGGAGGCAAGCCGGATCGCCGGTTCGCTGCCAATGTCGAAATAAGCCGTAGCATAGGGCAATTCCCGCATCTGCTTTGCCGCCGCCTCGACGATGCTGTCATGGCCGTAACCGGCATTGACGCACCACAGGCCGGCAAAACCGTCGATGAGTTGATGGCCGGTAATATCGGTGACGGTGGCGCCGCTTGCCGATTGCAGCACTCGCACGCCCAGCTTCTCATGGCCGCGGAAGGAGGAGACAGGGTGCACCAGATGGGCGCGATCCAGTTCGATCAGTGAATTGCTTAACATGGGGTCTCTCCGGATTCAGCCCAGCGCCTGGCTGGTCAATGCGAATGTTTTCAGTTTTTTGTCGGCGGGGATTTCGGTTTTCGACCGGCGCATGGCGATGCCGCCGCCGACATGGCCAAGACCGCGTTCGGCAAGCCAGGGGGCAAGGCCCGTATCGGCCGTGGTGTCCACACGAAGGAATGCGCCGGGACGTTCAGAAAACACGAATGCGATCAAATCTTTCGCGATTTCAGCATTTTCCGCCACGACCGGGCCGATGACTTCGCCGCGCCCGAAGGCGCGAAGTGCGGCAAAGCCCTTGATGACCCCCTGTTCCTGCACGAGTGCGAAGCGCGCCCTGTCGGCAAGTGCTGCAAAGAGGGCCTTGCGATCCGCACCGAAAGCCTGCGCATCGAGCGCGGCGAGTTCGGCCGGATCGATGGTTTCCGCCCAGGTGACACCTTCCGGCCTGTCGGTCGTGGCCGGAATGCCCTGATGCTGGAGCACCTCGCCGCAGGCGGCGAAGCCCAGTTTTTCATAAAGGGGCAGGCCGTCGGCCGTGGCTACAAGACGGCACTCGCGATTTTCTGCTGCGTCCATCGCCGCGCCCATCAACTGGCGTCCAAGGCCGCGGCCGCGCATGCTCTCGTCCACGATCACCATATTGACGGTGGCGCAGGTGTCTCCGAGAAGCGTCGCCATGGCGGTTCCGACGACGCGTCCGTTTTCCAGGGCGACGAAACCCTTGCTCAGGGAAAGGACCAGCGCCCAGTCTTCTTTCCGGTGCGGCCAGCCGGCCTGGCGGGAAAGTTCAACGGCCGCATCGAGGTGGTCCGGTTGAAACGTTTGGATATCGATCAGGCTCGCCTGCATGCCGGAACTCCGTTTTTCTGCTTATTCATTGATAGACCGATGCCGAAAGAAGATTGTCCCGACAAATGGGAAGGTTCGATATGTTTCGCTGTTGCTTTTATCCGCCGCCGCATCTTATGCCGCATCTTGTCCGCACTCGGCCGTAAACCGGGGACCGGCGGCGGCTTCCGGTTTGCCTCGACGCAACTCTCTGCCAAACTGGCGGCTGCATACGCAACAATCTGCTTCCGCGAATGGCAATTGCGGTGCGTCGACCGGGCAAAGGCTTTCTATGATCAATTCATTCCGGCACGGCCGATCCCCAAGCAAGGATGACGACGACATGACCATCTTCCGCCCGAAATACATCTCCTTCGATTGCTACGGCACGCTGATCAATTTCCAGATGGCAGAGGCCGCTCGCGATCTTTATGGCGATCGTCTCGATGAAGCGCAGATGCAGCAGTTCATCAAGAATTTTGCGGCCTATCGTCTGGATGAGATCATGGGCGACTGGAAGCCCTACGCCCAGGTGGTTCACAATTCGCTTTCGCGCAGCTGCAAGCGCAATGGCGTGGCCTTCAACGATGAAGACGCCACCTTCGTTTACGAGCGCGTTCCGACCTGGGGCCCGCATGCCGATGTTCCGGCCGGGCTTGCCAAGGTTGCGAAGGAAATCCCCCTCGTCATCCTGTCCAACGCCATGAATTCGCAGATCATGTCGAATGTCGAAAAGCTCGGTGCGCCCTTCCACGCGGTTTACACCGCCGAGCAGGCGCAGGCCTACAAGCCGCGCTTCAAGGCTTTCGAATATATGTTTGACATGCTGGGCTGCGGTCCGGAAGACATGCTGCATGTTTCCTCCTCGTTCCGTTACGACCTGATGTCGGCCCATGATCTCGGCATCAAGAACAAGGTCTGGGTCAATCGCGGTCACGAGCCCGCCAATCCCTATTACGGTTATGTCGAAATCGCCGATATTTCCGGCCTGGCAGGCGTGGTTGGATTGTAAGGAAAGGTCGGGACCATGAAGTTCGTCTCCTATTGGCACGATACCGCGCCGCAATTTTCAGGTGCCGCGCAAGGTCCCGTCGAAGGTCATTACGATGTCGCCGTCATCGGTGGAGGTTTCACCGGTCTCGGGGCCGCGCGCCAGCTGGCCAAGGCCGGCGCGCGGGTGGTCGTTCTTGAAGGGGAGCGGGTCGGCTGGGGCGCCTCTGGCCGCAATGGCGGGCATCTCAACAATGGTCTTGCCCATTCCTATCTCTCCGCCAAGGCCGAGCTTGGCAAGGAACGCGCGATCGCCCTTTACAGGGCGCTCGATTCCTCCATCGATACGCTGGAGGGGCTGATTGCGGAGGAGGGCATCGATTGCAACTTCCGCCGCTCGGGTAAGCTGAAGCTCGCGTCCAAGCCGCAGCATTTCGAAGGTCTGGCGAAGAATTTCGAGGCGCTGCATGCCGAGGTCGATCCCGATACGGCGCTTCTTTCCGCGGCCGATCTCAAGTCGGAGATCGGCTCGCCCTTTTATGGCGCCATGCTCTCGAAGAAGAGCGCGATGATGCATATGGGCCGCTATGTGGCCGGCCTTGCCGAAGCCGCCAGCCGTCATGGCGCGGTGATCTTCGAAAATGCGGCGGTGACGAAGCACATCCAGAACGGCAGGACCCATGAACTGGAAACCCCGCGCGGCAAGGTGACGGCCGACAATGTTCTGGTGGCGACCGGCGCTTACACGCCGTCCGGCTTCGGTTATTTCCGTCGCCGCATCATCGCCGTCGGCAGTTTCATCATCGCTACACGGCCGCTGACGGATGCCGAGGTTCAGGCCTCGGTTCCGGGCAACCGTACCTATGTCAACTCGATGAATATCGGCAATTATTTCCGGCTCGCGCCGGATAACCGACTGATCTTCGGCGGCCGTGCACGCTTTTCCGCCACGTCGGACCAGCGTTCGGACGCCAAAAGCGGTGCGATACTGACGGAAAGCCTGCATCGCATCTTCCCGCAGCTTGCGCATGTGCCGATCGATTATTGCTGGGGCGGTCTGGTGGACATGACCAAGGACCGTTATCCGCGCGCCGGTTTCCATGACGGCGTCTGGTACGCCATGGGCTATTCCGGCCACGGTGCGCAGCTTTCCACCCATCTCGGCATGATCATGGCCGACGCCATTCTGGGGCGGCCGGATAACAACCCGCTGAAGGGGCTGGACTGGCCGGCGGTGCCGGGTCATTTCGGCAAGCCGTGGTTCCTGCCGCTGGTGGGCTTCTATTACAAGATGCTGGACAAGATTCAGTAGAGTGCTCGCTTCCTGTCGCTCAGGCTTTTTACGAACCATCCTCCCCACTCGACGTCATCCTCGGGCTTGTCCCGAGGATCTGACCACTTATCGTAAAATCAATCGGTAGCAGATGCTCGGGACAGGCCCGAGCATGACGGAGGAGAGGTTTGTGGGTGTTCCATCAGTTAACAGCAGCTGTCCGCCGTTTTGCTGTCTCCACACAAAAAGAAGGGCCGCGGAGCGGCCCTTTAGGCGGGGAGAAGGAAGCGGGCTCAGGAAAGCCCACCAATATGAAACGTCTTGATCTCCAGATATTCCTCGATGCCGACCTGTGCGCCCTCACGGCCGAGGCCGGATTGTTTGACGCCGCCGAAGGGGGCGACTTCGGTGGAGATCGCACCGGTGTTGAGGCCGACCATGCCGAATTCCAGCGCCTCGCCCACGCGCCAGGCGCGCTTCAGGCTTTCGGTATAGAAATAGGCGGCAAGGCCGAAGGGCGTGCCGTTGGCGATGGCGATGGCTTCTTCTTCCGTCTCGAAACGGAAGAGCGGTGCCACCGGTCCGAAGGTTTCTTCGCTTGCCAGCCGCATCCCGGTCGTGGCGCCGGTCAGCACCACGGGGGCGGTATATTGCGGACCTTCCGGCAGATCGTGCGGCCTGGTGATGATCTTTGCGCCCTTGGAAACGGCGTCATCGATATGAGCGCGGATCTTGGCTATGGCCGGCTCGTTGATCATCGGGCCGATGGAAACGCCTGCTTCCGTTCCGGGGCCGACCCGCATGGCGTCGACGCGATCCGCCAGCTTTTTGGCGAAGGCGTCATAAACGCTCGACTGCACGAGAATGCGGTTGGCGCAAACGCAGGTCTGGCCGCCATTGCGGAATTTCGAAACCAGTGCGCCCTCAATGGCGAGATCGAGATCGGCATCGTCGAACACGATGAAGGGCGCATTGCCGCCGAGTTCCAGCGACAGGCGCTTGACGCTGTCGGCAGCGCCGCGCATCAAAAGCGAACCGACGCGGGTGGAGCCGGTGAAGGAAATTTTCCGAACCGTCTCGTTGGCCATGATTTCATTGCCGATTTCCGTCGGCATGCCGGTAACGATGTTGATGACGCCGGAAGGAATGCCGGCCCGTTCGGCAAGAACGCCGAGCGCCAGGGCCGAATAGGGCGTGAATTCCGAAGGCTTGATGACCACGGTGCAGCCGGCCGCAAGTGCGGGCGCGACCTTGCGGGTGATCATGGCGTTCGGGAAGTTCCACGGGGTGATGATGCCGCAGACGCCGACCGGTTCTTTCAGCACCACGATACGCCGATCCGGCGTCGGGGAAGGAATGGTGCTGCCGCCGATACGCCGGGCCTCTTCCGCGAACCATTTGACGAAGGATGCGCCATAGCGGATTTCGCCCTTCGCTTCATCCAGCGGCTTGCCCTGTTCGGTGGTCAGGATCAGGCCGAGATCGTCGACATTGTCGATCATCAGTGCGAACCATTTTTCGAGAAGCGCTGCGCGCTCCGCGTGGGTCTTTTTCTTCCACGGTCCGAAGGCGGCATTGGCGGCTTCGATTGCCGCACGGGTTTCCGCGCCGCCCATATCCGGCACGGTGCCGATGACCGCCTGCGTCGCCGGGTCGATCACGTCGACCGCCTTGCCCGATGCCGCCGCCTTCCAGGCGCCGCCGATCAAGCCCGTCTGGCGAAAGAGTTCCTTGTCCTTCAAGCCCTGCATCATAATTCTCCGAAATCAGTCGAG
This sequence comes from Agrobacterium sp. CNPSo 2736, assembly GCF_004005385.1. Lineage (NCBI taxonomy): Bacteria > Pseudomonadati > Pseudomonadota > Alphaproteobacteria > Hyphomicrobiales > Rhizobiaceae > Agrobacterium > Agrobacterium sp. CNPSo 2736. The sequence continues at coordinate 620,710 of NZ_RZTX01000001.1, forward strand.
CGCCGCAAGAACCGCGGCGGTGATGGCGTCTGTCTTGTCCTTGCCCGGCACAGTGCCGATACCCCGGCCGGTCGCTGTTTCCAGCGCCGCCATGATACGCGCGGCCGCGTCCTTTTCACCGAGATGCTCGAGCATCATTGCGCCGGACCAGATGGCGGCGATGGGGTTGGCGATGCCGAGATGGGCGATATCCGGGGCCGAACCGTGCACCGGCTCGAACATCGAAGGCGCGCTGCGGTCAGGATTGATATTGGCGGAGGCGGCAAAACCGAGGCCGCCCTGAATGGCCGCGCCTAGATCGGTCAGAATATCGCCGAAGAGATTGGAGGCGACGACGACATCGAGGCTTTCCGGGGCCATAACCATGCGGGCCGCCATGGCGTCGATGTGATAGCTGGAAACCTCGACGTCGGGATACTCAGTGGCGAGCTTGTGGGTCACCTCGTCCCAGAACACCATCGAATATTTCTGGGCATTGGACTTGGTGATGGAGGCGAGCTTGCCGCGGCGCTTCTGCGCCTGTTCGAAGCCGAAACGCAGGATGCGCTCCACACCCTTGCGGGTGAAGATCGAGGTCTCGACGGCCACCTCGTCGTCGGTGCCCTGATGCACGCGCCCGCCTGCGCCGGAATATTCGCCCTCCGTGTTTTCACGGATGCAGAGAATGTCGAAGCCATCCGCCTTCAAAGGCCCCTGCACACCGGGCAGAAGCCGGTGCGGGCGGATATTGGCATATTGAACGAAAGCCTTGCGGATCGGCAGCAGCAGGCCGTGCAGCGAGACAGAGTCCGGCACTTCCGCCGGCCAGCCGACTGCGCCGAGCAGAATGGCGTCGAAATCGCGCAGGGTCTCGATGCCGTCCTTGGGCATCATCGCGCCGGTTTCCTTGTAGAAGGCGCAGGACCAGGGGAATTCCTTTCCTTCAAGCGCAAAACCGGAGGTTTTGGCGGCGGCGTTGAGCACCTGCCATGCGGCGTCCGTCACGCTTTTGCCGATGCCGTCTCCGGGAATGAGTGCGATGCGATGCGTTTTCAAGACATTTCCCCTGTTACAGTCCGATAAGGACGCTTTTGCTCTTGCGGTTGGCGAGATAGGCCTCGCGTCCGAGATCCTTGCCGATGCCGGAGCGTTTGTAACCGCCGGTCGGCAATATGTGGTCGCGCGAGCGGCCATAACGGTTGACCCAGATCGTGCCCGCCTGAATGGCGCGGGACAGGCGCATGACGCGCGAGACGTCGCGGCTGAAAAGACCCGCCGCCAGACCGTAGGTCGGATGGTCGGAAAGCGCCAGAGCTTCTTCTTCCGTGCGGAAGGTCTGCAGCGTCAGCACTGGCCCGAAGATTTCCTCGGTGACGGCAGGAGAGGTCTGGTCGACATTGGCGATCAGCGTCGGCTGATAGAAATAGCCGGGGCCATCCATCACTGCGCCACCCGTCAGGCATTCGCCGCCATGGGCGACCGCCGCCTGCACGATGCCGTCGATGCGCTTGCGCTGCACCTCGGAGATGATCGGCGAATATTGCGTCGTCTCGTCCCAGGTCGGGCCGGGCTTCACTGCCTTCATGCGGGCGATGATGGCAGTGGAAAGGGCATCCGCCGCACTTTCTTCGACGATGATGCGCGAGCCCGCCACACAGGCCTGCCCGGCATTGGAGAGGATATTGCCGGCGATGGCCGCTGCCGCCTTCTCGATATCGGCATCGGCGAAGACGATTTGCGGGCTCTTGCCGCCGAGTTCCAGCGTCATGGGCTTGATGCCGGTGCGGGCGATATTGGCCATGATGGCGGCGCCCGCGGCGGTGGAGCCGGTGAAGCTGACCTTGGAGATATCAGGGTGTCCGGTGATGGCATTGCCGGTCACGGGCCCGTCGCCCAGCACGATGTTGATGAGACCTGCCGGCAATCCGGCCTTGATCGCCAGCTGCGCCATGAAGATGCTGGAGAAGGGCGTCATTTCAGATGGTTTCAACACTACGGCATTGCCTGCCGCGAGCGCCGGGCCGAGCTTCCAGCCGGCCATGGAGACGGGGAAATTCCACGGCGTGATGGCGCCGACGACGCCATAGGGTTCGGTCATGATCATGCCGAGGCTCGCATCGTCGGTCGGAACCAGATCGCCGCCTTCCTTGTCGGCAAACTCGGCGAAGAAGCGGATCTGTTCGGCGGTAACGGCGATATCGCCGGCGATCAGCTGGCCCACCGGTCGCGTCGAGGAGAGCGCCTCGATTTTCGCCAGCGTCTCGGCTTCCTGTTCGATCAGGTCGGCCCAGCGCTGCAAAACCTTTGTGCGCTCGCGCGGGCGCACGCCGCCCCAGTTGCTGCTCTTCAACGCGGCCTTGGCAGTCTGCACCGCCTCATCGACCAGGGCTGCATCCGCCTTGGGGCAACCTGCATATTCGATGCCGTCCGATGGGCGGTGCATGTCGATGCCGTTTGCCGCTGGAACCAGCCGGTCGCCGATGAAGTGGCCGATCGGCAGGGTTAAGCTGTCTGGATCGAAGCTGAGCGTCATGTGGAATCCTCTTTGGATATGCCCCAACGCTAATCCCTGATGGCAAGCAGCATCGACCGACTGCGGCGCGGGCGGTGAATGAAAATCCTGTTTTGCCACCGGCAGACAGCGCAATCTTCGGCGGCCGGTATATGCCGCAGGTCAAACGCCGTAGCGGGCGCTTATACGGTCGAAAATCCCGTCCATCCGCTCGCCAAGGGGGCGGGGATCATCGCCCTCGTTTTCGACCGCTTCAAACACCCGGTGTTTCAGGAAGAAGCGCCATCCCACCGGCGATTTTTGCAGGAATTGCGTCAGAAGATCATAACGTTCCCGGGTCCAGACCGCCTCGAAGGCGAGCCGCTCCGGTCCGTAGCTGATGATATCGTCCGTCTTCCGACGCGGCGCGGCGCGCAGGGCAGCCGTTGCCTCTTCATCGATTTCATCGCCGATGAGCGCCACCCCATAGTGTCTTGCAGCATTTTCTGCCGAGACCGCACCACGCCGCACATCGCGCAGCACGGCCTGCGGCGGGCGGGTGAAGGGGTCGCCATAACCGCCGGCTCCCGGCCCGACGACTCGAATGACATCGCCGGGGCCGCAATGGACGATATCGGTATTGCCGAGCGAGATTTCGCCCTCGGTATCGGGATTGCGGAGGAAGCGGGAAATCAGCCCCGGACCTGCGCCATTGACACCCCAGCTCGCCATAACCGAACGGTTGCGGTTGCGGGCCGTGACCACCGTTTCCGGCGACGATATTTCAAACTCCATGACAGCCGAAAGCCCGCCGCGAAAACGCCCCGCCCCGCCGGTGTCGCGTTGCAGCCCATAGCGGCGGAAGAGGATCGGTACTTCCGCTTCGCTGATTTCAATCGGCGTGTTGCGCAGAAAACCGGTGGCGCCGCCCGCGCCGTCGCTGCCGTCGCAGAAGGGCGTGCCGCCGCCGCCGCCGCCGACCGGGCCGATGGAGGCCATGACCGGGCGGCCGTTCCTGTCGCTGGTCTTGATGTTCATGATGGCGTTTCCGCCGGGTGAGGCGGCGGGAATAAGCTCCGGCAGCGCCTTTGCAAAAGCGCCGATGGTGACGATCTGGGTCATGGCGCAGGTCAGCGAACGCATGCCGACGGCGGCCGGGCGCTGGCAATTGACGATCGTGCCTTCCGGCAGCACGGCCCGCGCCGGGCGCAGCGTGCCAGCATTCAGGAGCAGGCTGTTGTCGAGCGTATAAAGCACATAGGTCAGGCCGACCATGACGAGTGAATGCCGCTCGCGGCCGCCGGTCGGCATGTTCAGCGACGAGCCGAGTTGCGGGTCGCTGCCGGTATAATCGAGGATGGCTTCGCCGCCGCGGATTTTCAGCGTCAGCGCCACGCGGCATGGCCGGCCGCCGACGGAATCCTCGTCGGCATAATCGGCAAAGAAATAGTCGCCATCGGGCACCCGGGTGAGGATTTGCCGGGTCTGCTCTTCCGCATAGTCGAAAATCTGGCGCACACCGTCCAGAAAATCGTCAAAGCCGAAACGGGCGACGATCTCCTGCATCTTGCGTTCGCCGATATTGACGGAGGCGATCTGGGCGTGGAGATCGCCGATATTCTGTTCTGGCATGCGGACATTGGCCTTCATCATGTCGATGATGAAGGGATCGAGCCTGCCTTTGCGAACGAGCTTTACCGGCGGGATGCGCAGGCCTTCCTGCTCGATTTCGGAAAGCGAGCGGGACAATGAGGCGGGAACCGCGCCGCCGACATCGGTATTGTGGATGTGCCCGACCACGAAACAGGCAATTTTGCCCTCATGGAAGACCGGTTTCCAGATGTGAATATCCGGAGAGTGGGTGGCGACGAAACCGCTATAGGGATCGTTGGTGATGCAGATATCGCCATCTTCATACTCATCGAACATGGAAAGCAGCGGCGCGTAATCGATGCCGCTATACCAGGGCGCACCGAATTGCCGGGGATTGGCGAAGGCCAGCCCCTCGCGCGTCACCACTTGGCAGGAAAAATCCTCGGTTTCCTTGACGAAGGCGGAATGGGCGGTGCGCATCAGCGTAAAGGCCATGGCATCGGCGGCAGCCGAGCAGAAATTGGCGAGTACCTTGAGATTGCGGCGATCGATGGTCATGGGTCAAAACTCCCGCTTGGTAATGACGAGATTGCCGAAACGATCCACATGGGCCGAAAAGCCGGGCGGCACGACGGTGGTGGTATCGTCCTGAAGGACGATGGCGGGGCCGTCGAAATCGTGACCGCTCGCCAGATCGTCACGGTGATAGATCGCCATGTCGTGTTCCATGCCGCCAAACCAGCCTTTCGTGTGAAAGCGCGGTGTTGCGGGGCTGGTGGCCACGCCTGTCTCGCGAAGCGGCGGCTTCGGTGTTTTCCCGGAGACGACGAGCCTGAGATTGACCATCTGCACGGCCGCCCGTTCATCGGAATGACCATAGAGGCGGGCATGTTCTTCGTGAAATGCCCTGTTGATCGCGCCGGCGTCGCCGCTGCTGCCCAGCCATTCTGGCTGGAGCGTGGTTTCGATTTCGTAGGATTGGCCGCGATAGCGCATGTCGGCGGAAAGCCGCATCTCGCAATCGCCGTTAAAACCCTGTTCCTTCAGCCAGTTGCGGCCGGTTTCCTGCATTTCGGCGAGAAGGGGGGCGAGATCGGAGGCCTCCCTGTCGTTCACATCGCAATAGGTGGTGCGGATGAAATCGTTCTTCAGATCGGCAATCAGGCCCCCGAGCGCGGAAACGACGCCCGGGGTGGGCGGCACCACCACACCCTTCATGTCCAGTTCGCGGGCGAGGAAACAGGCGAGCATCGCGCCGGCGCCGCCGAAAGCGAAGAGGTGAAATTCGCGCGGGTCGATGGCGAAGCGGGAGGTGAGGGCGTTCACCTCCGCATACATGCCGGAGACGGCGATATCAACGATATTGCCGGCGAGCGCTTCGACGGAAAGGCCGAGTTTTTCGGCGAGCGGCGAGAGCGCGGCGCGCGATGCAGCGTGATCGACGGTCACCGCGCCATAACCGAGCGGCATATGGCCGATGAGATTGGCGGCTGCCATGGCATCCGTGATCGTCGCGCGGTCGCCGCCGCGTCCGTAACAGGCTGGCCCCGGCGTCGAACCGGCACTTTCCGGCCCTACCTGCAACAGGCCGAGGCTATCCACCCATGCGACCGAGCCACCGCCCTGGCCAACAGAGCTGACGGAAACGGAAGGGACGTGAATCTGGAAATCGCCGATCAGCTCGCCGACCCCATATTGGGCCTCGCCATCAAGGATAACGGCCACATCGGCGCTGGTGCCGCCGATGTCGAGGCTCATCACCCGGTCAAAGCCGCTGGCCTTTGCCAGATAGCCCGCTCCGATGACGCCGGAGGCGGTGCCCGACAGGATCATCTGCACACATTCCCGCCGCGCCTGATCAATGCCCATGACGCCGCCATTGGTCTTGGTGATGAGCAACGGGCAGGCAATGCCTTGCCTGCGCAGCACCGTTTCGAAACGGTCGAGGTAATGTGCGACGCGCGGCTGGACATAACCGCTGATGACGGCGGTGACGGTGCGCTCATATTCCCGGATGATCGGCCATGTCTCGGCAGAGGAGACCACCGGCAATTGCGGCGCGATGCGTTCGATCATCGCCTTTACGGCCCGTTCGTTTTCGGGATTGCGGTAGGAATGCAGGAAGGCGAGCACGATACCGTCGCAACCGGCTGCAAGGGCGCCGGCGACGGCCTGCGCCACATTCTCCTCGTTCGGGGCGAGCTTTACCTCGCCGGTCGCCAGCATGCGCTCGGCTATGCCGAAAACCCGTTCGCGCGGGATGAGCGGTTCCGGCCGCACGGAATAGAGATTGTGGATCTGCGGAATTTTCAGGCGTGCGACGCCCAGCACGTCCTCGAAGTTTTCGGTGGTGAACAGCGCGACGTTCTGGCCGTTGCGCTGGATGACGGTGTTGACGCCGACGGTGGTGCCATGGGTGAAATAGGAAACGTCCTTCGCTTCGATGCCGTCGCGCTTTTTCAGCGTGTCCAGCGCGAGAAGGATTTCTTCTCCGGGCGCATCGGGGCGGGAAAACACCTTCAGGGTGGAAAGCGAGCCGGTCCCATCGTCGAACACGGCAAAATCCGTGAACGACCCGCCAACATCGACGCCAATGCGATATCCCATCTCTTTCGTCTCCTTTTCCAGTGCGGACGATGCTGTCATCGGGACCGGAAAAGGGCCAAGCATTTATGGGGTAAGGGTCATAGCCCCAGGTTATGAGGATGGCCGGGGTGGCGCTTGGGGAGCGTTATTCAACCCTCGCCGGGTTTCGGCACCGTCATGTAATATTCGGGATGCGGTGCTGCGCGATAACCGGCCTTTTCGTAAACGCCATGGGCGTCGCGGGTCGCCAGCATCCAGCTCGATACCGTCGAAAGCTCCGGGTGTTTGCGTATCTCGGTGGCGATCCAGGACGCAAGGCCGCGACCGCGATGATCCTCCACCGTGAAGACATCGCGCAGATAGCCGAAAATGGCATAATCCGTCACCAGACGGGCGAAGGCGGCCATGGAGCCGTCGGGGGCGTAGACGCCGACCGGCAGCGAATGCGAAAGCGCCCGCTTCAGCCGGTCGGCGGTCATTCCCTGCGCCCAGTAGGAATCGCGGGCGAGAAAACCATGGACCAGATCGAAATCCACCCGTGCCGGATCGGTGCTCAGCACATAGCCGTCGCGGGTGATTTCGAAAATGGTCGGTTCCCAGTTCATCCGTTCACCGTAACATAGATCTTGCGGACGGTTTCAATGGTTTTCCATACCCCGACGAAGCCCGGCTTCATGACGAAACTGTCGCCTGCCGTATAACGCAGCGGTGCGCCGCCTTCCGGCGTGATTTCGATGACGCCTTCGAGAATATGGCAGAATTCGAAGGTTTCCCCCTTGATCGAACGGCTTTCGCCCGGCGTCGCTTCCCAGATGCCGGTGTGGACGGTGCCGTTGCGGGCTTCGTCCAGCGGCCAGGTCTTGAAGGACGGATCGCCGGAGATGAGGCGTTCCGGTAGGGCCTTGGAGGCTTTCGGTTCGAAGGCGGGGTGCGTGTCGATGGTCTTGAGAAGCGGCATGGGTGTCCTTTCCTGGAACGGGATGATCAATATCCGCGATTGCGGTCGACGAGGCCGAGCGGCTCGAGGCCGGACTGGTATCGTTTGATGTTTTCGACAACGGTGCGTGCTGCCGAATGCGGCTGGGTGACGCTGGCGATGTGCGGCGTCAGGAGAATTTTCGGATGCGTCCAGAAGGGATGGTTTTCCAGCAGCGGTTCCGGATCGGTGACGTCAATCACCGCGCCCGAAAGCCTGCCGCTGTCCAGCGCATCGATGAGGGCGTCGTGGTCGAGCTGTTTGCCACGCCCGGCGTGAACCAGCCCCGCACCGTCGGGAAGCAGCGCCAGACGTTCGCCATTCAGAAGTCCCGTCGTTTCCTCGGTCAGCGGCAGCAGGCAAACGAGAATATCGCTGGTCGAAAGCGTCGTGGATAATCCGGCTTCGCCATGATGGCAGGTCACGCCATCGATCTCGCGCGGTGAACGGCTCCAGCCGGAAAGCGGAAAACCGAAGGGTTTCAGCCGTTCCAGCGCCGCAACGCCCAGCATGCCGAGGCCGAGAACGCCCACCCGGCACTCTTCCGCCTGACGCTGCGGCAGGGCCTTCCAGAGTTGCTGGCGCTGCTGCTTCAAATAGACCGGCAGGTTGCGGTGAAGCGCCAGCACGCCGAGGCTTACATATTCCTGCATCATGCGGATGATGCCTTCATCCACCATGCGCACGACTTTTACATGCGCAGGGACGGCATCGATGTGAAATTGATCGACGCCCGCACCGATGGAAAACAGGATTTCGAGATTGCGGTAACGGCCGATATCCTCCGGCACGGTCCAGGTGATGAGGTATCGAACCGCATCCGGATCGACGCTTTCGGCATCCATCGAAAAGGGCAGTTCCGGCAGGTCGCGGGCCAGAGCCTGCCGGAAAATCTCGCCGCGCTTCGCGTCGGAATTGAAGAAGAAAGTCATCTGAAATCCGTGGTTCCGAAGGTTTAAACCGTGCAGCGGCTCGCCAGTGTTTCCAGCATTGACTGGCAGGCCGACAGTTCGCCGGCCGTTATGAATTCGTCCGGCTTGTGGGCGCGGCCGATATCGCCCGGGCCGCAGATGATGGCGTCAATGCCGGCCGCCTGAAAAAGCCCGGCCTCCGTGCCATAGCTGACGGCGGCGATGCAGGGCGCGTCGGTCAATTCTTCCAGAAGCTTTACGAGCGGTGCATCGGCGGCAAGGGACAGCGCCGGATAATCGCTCATCGGCGTCCATTCTATGTCGATGCCCCTGGCGGCGAGCGCTTCTACGCCGTCGCGCACCGGCTGAAGCAGGGCGACCGGCGACACGCCAGCAATCGCCCGCGCTTCCAGTTCGATGGCGCAGAGATCGGGGATGATATTGATCGCCTGTCCGCCTTTCACCGTGCCGATCTGGAGGGAGGAATAGGGCGGCTCGAACGTCGCTTCGAAAGGCCCCTCGGTGAGAGCCTGTGCTGTCTCGACCGCCTTTGCCATGATGCCGGTCATCAGATGAATGGCGTTCACGCCCTGATCCGGCCGCGAGGAATGGCCGGAGCGGCCGCGAATTGTGATGCGTGCGGCGGCCTTGCCCTTGTGGGCGCGCACGGCGCGCAGATTGCTCGGTTCGCCGATGATCGCGCCCGCCGGTTTTGCGCATAGTTCCGGCAATCGGGCAATGAGATGCGGAACGCCGCGGCAGCCCGCCTCCTCGTCATAGGAAAAGGCGATGTGAACCGGCCGCTTCAGCGCCATGCGTGAAAATGCCGGTGCTGCGGCGAGAACCGTGGCCAGAAACCCTTTCATGTCGGTGGTTCCGCGTCCGTAGAGACGCTCGCCTTCGGCTCTTAACGTGAAGGGATCGGAGGACCATTCCGGCTCACCGGCAGGCACCACATCCATATGGCCGGACAGGATGTATCCGCTGGCATCGGTCGGGCCGAAGCTGGCGAAGAGATTGGCGCGGTCGCCCTCCGGGCCGGCAAGCAGCGATACTTTCGCGCCGTGGCTTTCCAGATAATCGGCGATCCATCCGGCAATGTCGCCATTGGCGGTTCCGACCACCGACGGGAAGCCGACAAGACGCTCCAGAATGTCGATTGCGTTCATGGCTGTCTCCGTCGCTTCAACGCCGAAAAGCTTAGAGCGGCCTGCGGCGTTTATCTGCTGAAATACGGGTGATTTCAGTAGATTGTTGTGTCCTTCCAGCGCTTTCGGAAAATTCCTGCTGACGAGGCTGGTTATCTTTGGATGTCGTGAGCTGGGCTGCCGGAATCAAGGTTCCGCGCCGGAGGGAATGAGAGCCGTTTGTCATGGAGCTGCTCAAAGTCGATAGTTTCGAGTTGCGGACAGTGGATATCGCCGATGTAGAGGCCGATCATCTGCATGCTTTGTCCATGGCTGTCGGATGGCGATATCACGCGAACGAATGGCGTTTCCTGCGGCAGTGCGGCGTCGGGCTTGCCGCGCTTGACGAAATCGATCGCGTTGTCGCAACGGCAATGCTGTTTCCTTATGATGAGGGTTTCGCGACGGTTGGCATGGTCATCGTTTCCCCCCGTTTGCAGGGGCGGGGCGTTGCACCATGGCTGGTGGGCCAACTCATTGCGGGTTACCCTGACGCCCTGCGGTTGAACGCCACGGAAGCCTCGCGACGGCTTTTCGCGCGGCTGGGTTTTGCCGGAGATACGGAAAAAGTACATCTCCTGCGCGGCAAGGCGCGCTGCCCTGCCGAGATGCCGACGCTTGGAAGAAAACAGAGAATAGAGCCGCTGTCCGAGGATCATTTGTCCGCCGTGGCGGATCTGGATCGGGCGGCTTTCGGTGTTTCGCGCCGGGGCGTCCTGCAACGCCTTCTCCGGGAAAATACGGGTTATGGCCTGTTCGAGGCCGATCGTCTTGCCGCCTTTGCATTGCGGCGTGCAGCGGGCCGGGGCCATATTGTCGGTCCGGTCGTCGCCGGTGACGAGGCGGATGCGATTGCGCTGGTCAGGCGACATTTTTCCGATCTCGACGATCAGCTTGTCCGTCTCGATGCCGTGCGGGATAGCGGTCTTCTGACCGAGTTCCTGGCGCAATCCGGGCTGGTGGTGATCGAAACACTCACCGCCATGTCGAAAGGCGCGCCGCAACCGGCAGGCTCCGGCTCCGCAAAGATTTTCGCCCTGGCAGGCCCGTCTTTGTGCTGAGGTGCGGCACTATCGCAATTGACGCCCCGCCTCTTGCCCCTTATGTGAGAAAGCGACGGTTCCTGCAGCCGAAAGGCGAAGGGATTAATAGGGAACATGGTGCGGGCGATCTTTTTCGCCCAATGCCGTGGCTGCCCCCGCAACTGTAAGCGGATTGTCGTTCATCCCCGTGGCGCTTCAAGGCGTCATGCCACTGTATTCTCCGGAATGCGGGAAGGCAGATGAGTGACGCAAATCCGTGAGCCAGGAGACCTGCCGTCGAAATATAAACCATCGTTACGGGCGGGGAAGCCCGGAAGAGGAGATTGTAATGTTATTTCATAACATTTCGTTTGCGTCCTATTGCCGTTCTCCGTACAAGACGTCCCGCTGTTGCTGCGCGTTCTGACGCCTGCTGCTCTGGAATAAGATTTACTTTCGACTGGAGAACACATGTTTCATTCTAGACGCCTGCCGGTCCATGCCGGTTTTCTGGCCGTTGCGCTTGCGGTTTTGCCTGTCGCCGCCGCCAATGCTGCCGAAACCACCTATCCCCTGACGATCAACAGCTGCGGTCAGGAGATCACCTTCAAGCAGGCACCCGCCCGCACCGTGTCCGTCGGCCAGAGCACGACCGAGGTTCTTTATCTTCTTGGCCTCGCCGACAAAGTGGTTGGCACGGCGCTGTGGATCGGTCCGGTTCTGAAGGGCTACGAGGAGGCCAATGCCAGGGTCGAGCGGCTGGCTGACAATGATCCGAGCTTCGAGGCGGTCATCGGCAAGAAGCCGGACCTCGTGACGACGCAGTTCCAGTGGCAGATCGGCCCGGAAGGCGTTGTCGGAACACCGGCGCAATTCGCCGAGCTTGGCGTTCCCGTTTATACCTCGCCCGCCGATTGCATGGGCAAGGACAATTCCGGCGGCGGCGACGGCGTGCGCAACACCGTCTTCACCATGGATCTGATCTACCAGGAAATCCGCGATCTCGCCAAAATCTTCAACGTGCAGGATCGCGGTGAAGAGGTCGTTGCCGACCTGAAGAAGCGTGAGGAAGCCGCCCGCGCCAAGATCGCCTCGGCAAATGGCAAGCTTTCTGCCGTCTTCTGGTTCTCCAGCGCCGAGCTGGATATCGATCCTTATGTGGCCGGCCGCAATGGCGCCCCCGGCTACATCATGTCCGCGCTGGGCTTAAAGAACGTCATCGAAAGCGATGAAGAATGGCCGACGGTCGGCTGGGAAACCATCGCCAAGGCAAATCCGTCAATCATCGTCGCCGGCAAGATGGATCGCCGCCGTTTCCCGGCTGACGATGTGGCCGTTAAATTGAAGTTCCTCGCCACCGATCCCGTGGCCAGCATCATGCCCGCCGTCAAGGAAGGACATGTGTTCGAGATGGATGCGCAGGCGATGAACCCGACCATTCGCACCATTGAAGGCATCGAAACGCTGGCCGAGGCGATTTCGGCTGCCGGCCTCGCCAAGTGAACGGCCTTTCCATCCATCTTGGCAGGGCAGGGCTGGCTTTTGCCGCGCTCGCCCTGCTGCTCGTCGCGCTGATGGCCGGGGCGGCCATCGGCGAGACCGCCATTCCTTTTGACGTCGTGGCGAAAACAATCGCCAACCGCGTCTTCCATGCGGCCTATCCGCTGGAACCGCTGGATGAGGGCATCGTCTGGAGTTACCGTCTCAGCCGCGCGGTCGTCGCCGCCTGTTGTGGCGCTTCTTTGGCGCTGGCCGGGGCGGTGCTGCAATCGCTTTTGCGCAATCCGCTTGCCGATCCTTATATTCTCGGCATTTCCGCCGGCGCCTCCACCGGTGCCGTCGCTGTCGCGCTGCTTGGCTTCGGAGCGGGGTTCCTGACGATGCCGGCCGGTGCGCTTATCGGTGCTTTCGTCGCGTTTTCGCTGGTCAGCCTTCTGGCGGTGCGGGCGGGACACGGCAACAGCGCCATCATTCTGGCGGGGGTGGCCGGGTCGCAGCTGTTTAATGCCATGACCTCTTTCATCGTCACCAAATCCGCCAATGCGGAACAGGCGCGCGGCATCATGTTCTGGCTGCTGGGCAACCTCTCGGGGGTGCGCTGGCCGGATGTCTGGCTGGCGCTTCCGGTCAGCCTTGCGGGACTTGCGGTGTGTCTCTGGTATGCCCGGGCGCTCGATGCCTTCGCCTTTGGCGGTCAGGCTGCTGCCTCGCTCGGCATTCCGGTGCGCTGGGTCTATGCGGTGCTGATCTCCGTTTCGGCGATCATGACGGCTGCGATGGTGTCGCTGGTCGGCTCCATCGGCTTCGTGGGCCTCGTCATTCCGCATGCCGCGCGCATCTTCGTCGGGGTTCGCCATGGCATATTGCTGCCGGTAACGGCGCTGACCGGCGCGGTTTTCATGATCGTCGCGGATATTCTCTCGCGCATTGTCATTCCCGGGCAGGTGCTGCCCATCGGTGTCATCACCGCGCTCGTCGGCGCGCCCGCCTTTGCTTTCATCCTCGGGCAGAAGAGGGGGCGTTCATGAAATTATCCGCCCACGACCTGCATTTTCACGCCGGCAATATCGACATCGTGCGCGGCGTTTCACTCGATGTCGGTTCCGGTGAGTTTCTTGGCGTCATCGGACCGAACGGTTCCGGCAAAAGCACGCTGCTTTCCATGCTGGCAGGCATTCGCAAACCACGGCGAGGCCACGTTGCGCTCGGGGATGAGCCGCTTGCCTCATTGGGACGGCGAGACCTTGCCCGTCGACTCGCTTTCGTGGAACAGCAGGCCGAAACCACCGAACGCATCACCGCACGACAGGCGGTGGAGCTTGGGCGCACACCCTATCTCGGGCCGCTTTCCGCCTGGTCGCAGCAGGACGACGCCATTGTTGATGCAGCACTTGCCAATGTCGACATGGCCGACAAGTCGGAGCGCAACTGGCACCATCTTTCCGGCGGCGAACGCCAGCGCCTGCATATCGCCCGCGCATTGACGCAGGAGCCGCATATCCTGCTTCTGGACGAACCAACCAATCACCTCGACATCGGCCACCAGATCGGCCTGCTCGATCTGGTGCGCCGGCAGGGCCTAACCGTCGTGGCGGCGCTGCACGATCTCAATCACGCCGCCATGTTCTGCGACCGCGTCGCCATCATGCACCGGGGCGAGATGATCGCGGTCGGTCCGCCACGGGAGGTTCTGACACCGGCGAGAATAGCCGCCGTCTTCGGGGTGGAATGTGTCGTCACCACGGATGAGGGCGGCTTTTCCCATATTCGTTTTCTGCCGGCCCACGGGCGGGCCGAGCATCCAAGGAAAGTACTGGCACGATGATGAAACTGCTGACACTCGCAAACGCCCCTGCAAAGTCCGGACTGTTTTGCGCCGCTGCCGTAATTGCCGTGGCGTTCACGGGCTTTCCGCTTCAGGCTTCAGCCGAGACCTTCGAGGTGAAAATGCTGAACCGGGGCGAAAAAGGCCCGATGGTATTCGACCCGGATTTTCTCGAAATAGCGCCCGGCGACCACGTACGCTTCGTGCCCACCCACAAGAGCCACAATGCCGCGACCATCGATGGCATGATCCCGGAAGGTGTCGAAGGTTTCAAAAGCCGGATCAATGACGAATTCGAGACCGGCTTTGAAAAGCCGGGCTTTTACGGCATCAAATGCTCGCCGCATTACGGCATGGGCATGGTCATGCTGATCAAGGTCGGCGAGGCGACCCTGCCGCAGAGCTACCGGACGGTGGACGTGCCCGGCCGGGCAAAGCCAAGGTTCGAGGACCTCTTCGAGCAGGCGGAAAAATGAAGCTGCACCGAGCTCTCATCCGTCATGCCGGACTTGATCCGGCATCCAGCCACGGCGCGTCTCCGCCGCGGGAAGAGTCTTTTGCGATCAAGGACTTGATCGCACTGGACCCCGGATCTAGTCCGGGGTTACGGAGTTGTCTCCCGGCTTCACCGCGCACACGGCATAACGATGCTGCAGCCCGCGCAGAATACCTTTCAGCAGGCTGAAGTTTTTCGCCTGGGCACGGTGAATGGCCTGAAGCTCCTGATCGATTGCGACAGGTTCGAAGCCGGTCGCACGCAACAGCGCCGCGACATCGCCGGCCCTTGCGCCCTTCGAAAAATAAACGCGGGAAAGAATGCTGTTGAAGGTGTTTTCCGGGTCCGCCGGCTTGTGCGGCTGGTCCGGCTTGACGAGGCCGATGCTTTCGAGGCCGGCCGCCAGTTTCTTCACCAGCTTTTCGCGCCAGCCGGTATTCACGAAATCGCCGTCGACGATCAGAAGCCGTCCGCCGGGTTTCAGAACGCGGAACCATTCGGCAAAGCTTGCCTGCGGGTCCACCAGCGTCCAGACCAGATGACGGGTGATGATGACGTCGGCGCTTTCATCCGGCTCCATCGTGTTTTCGGCATCGCCGACGAAAAAGCGGATGCTGCGGCCACGGCTTTTCGCTTTTTCACGGGCAAGCGCCAGCATGGTTTCCGACCAGTCCATGCCGGTGACCTGAAAACCGAGATCGTCCATCAGGTGCGAGATGACACCGGTGCCGCTGGCAAGATCGAGCGCCTTGCGGCCCTCTCCGTGGCCGAGATGTTTCAGGATAAGCGCGTGCCAGGCCTCGCGCTCGTCTTCGGAGAAAATTTCATGTCCGGGAGAAAGGTCGAAAGTCGCGGCGCGGCCGGACCAATAGGATTTGATTTCGTCTCTCAGACTGTCGTTTTTGCCATATTGGATTGTGTCGATCATCGGTCTTCAACTCATGTACCGGTCAGTTAAGAATGGCTCTAAAACATAAATGTTGACTAGTACAGTCAGAAAATAATACAGCCGCGCCAGTCAACACTGGAGAGCAATATCCGATGCGCATCTCAGCCAAATCTGCGGCACTTGCCCTTGGCCTTCTCGTATCCGCCGCATGGCCGGCATTCGCCGAAAAGGTCACCGTCAAGGATGTGACGGGCCGCGATGTCGAGGTGAATGTGCCGGTATCGCACGTCATCCTCGGTGAAGGTCGCCAGATTTATTTCCTGGCTGCACTCGACAAGGAAAACCCTTTCCAGCACGTGGTTGGCTGGCGCGACGATCTGGCGAAGGCCGACCCGGAAACCTATGCGGCCTATCTCGCCAAGTATCCGGAGATCGCCAAGCTGCCGACTTTCGGTGGCATGAAGGACGGCACTTTCGACATAGAGCAGGCTGTCGCCCTGAAGCCTGACGTGATCCTGATGAATATCGACGCCAAGACGGCGACCGAAGAAGCGGGTTATATCGAAAAGCTCGCCAAGGTCGGCATTCCGCTGGTCTACGTCGATTTCCGTGAAAAGCCGATGGAAAACACCGAGCCGAGCATGCGCCTCATGGGCCAGCTGACGGGCAAGGAAAAGATCGCCGAGGACTTCATCAAGTTCCGCGCCGACTCCATTGCCAAGGTCACCGATACGCTCGAAAAGGCCAATCCGAAGAAGCCTGTCGTGTTCATGGAGCGCGCCGGCGGTTACTCCGACGATTGCTGCATGTCCTTCGGCAACGAGAATTTCGGCAAGATGGTGGAGCTTGCCGGCGGCGTCAACATGGCCAAGGACATCATTCCCGGCACTTTCGGCACCGTCAATCCGGAACAGATCATTGCCTCCAACCCGGAGCAGATCATCATCACCGGCGGCAACTGGAACGGTTATGTTCCGGGCGGTAACTGGGTCGGCGTCGGTTATGGCGCGGATCTGAAGGAAGCCCATCGCAAGCTTGAAAACCTGACCAAGCGCCCGGCTTTCACCGGCGTACAGGCGGTGAAGGACGGTAATGTCCACGCCATCTGGCATCAGTTTTATAACAATCCCTATCAGTTCGTGGCCGTTCAGGAAATCGCCAAGTGGCTGCATCCGGACCTCTTCAAGGACCTCGACCCGGAGGCGACCTTCAAGGAACTGCATGCCCGCTTCCTGCCGCTCGATTACAAGCCCGGCTACTTCGTTTCGCTGAAGGACGCCAGGTAATAAAGGGACGGTGAAGGGAGCGCCGTCCGACCGATGGATAAAGCCGCAGCCATGCGGCTTTATCGCTTTGTTTTGGAACTCAATGAGGACTTCTCATGCGGCTCAACGCTCTCAGGCATCTTGCGGTGCTGGCTTTCTCCCTTCTCGCCGTGCCGGTTCTGGCGGCCGAGATTACCGATGTCACCGGTCGCAAAGTCGAGCTGGACCTCCCGGCCAGACGCGTCATCGTCGGTGAGGCGCGCCAGGTGCATGTCATTGCCGCGCTCAAGGGCGACAAGACCTTCGACACCATCGTCGGCTGGCGTGACGATCTTCTCAAGAAGGATCCCGACAGCTACGCCGCCTATGTCGAGCGTTTTCCGCAGATCGAGAAACTGCCGCGCTTCGGTTATGTGCCGCAGGGCGATTTCAGCCTGGAAACGGCCATCACCCTTTCGCCCGATGTGATCACCCTCAATCTGGAAGCGGAGAAATCCGCCAAGGAGAGCGGTTTCGAAGAAAAGGCCGCCGCCGCCGGCATCAAGATCATCTATCTCGATTTCCGCATCGATCCTGAAAAGAACAGCGAAGCCTCGGTCGAAATTCTCGGCAAACTCTTCGGCGCCGAAGAGCGGGCGAAGGAATTCATCGCCTATCGCCGTGCCGAAATCGCCCGCGTGACCGACCGGCTCGCCAGCGTCAAGGACCTGAAGCGCCCGAACGTCTTCATTGAACGCGCCCCCGGCATTTCCGGCGAAAACAATTGCTGCCGCACTTTCGGACCGGTCAATTTCGGCGCGATGGTCGATCTTGCCGGTGGCCACAACATTGCCGACGGCATCATCAAGACGACCTTCGGCGACCTCAATCCCGAACAGCTCGTCGTTGCCGATCCGGACCACGTCATCGTCACCGGCTCCAACTGGGCCGCCGAATCCGACATCAACCAGTTCGTTCCTGTCGGACGCGGGGCGGATATGGCTCTCTCCCGTGAGCGACTGGCTAACCTGATGAAGCGCACGCCGTTTCCGGAACTGAAGGCCGTGAAGCAAGGCAATGTCCATGCCGTCTGGCACCAGTTCTATGGCGCGCCCTACGAATTCTTCCCGATCCAGCAATTCGCCAAGTGGTTCCATCCCGATCTCTTCGCCGATCTCGATCCGGAAAAGAATTTTGAGGAGTTTCACCGCAAATTCCTGCCCGTCACCTATAAGCCGGGCTATTTCGCCTCGCTCGAAAAAGGTTTGAACCAATGAGTTCGCTGAATGAAAGCGCGGTTGGCATCAGTGGGCGTGATCAATATCGCGCCCTTGCCGCGCGCAGGATAATCATCCTCTTCGGGCTTTTTATCGCGCTGTGTTTCAGCATGGCCGCCGACATGGCGCTCGGTCCGGCACGCTATACGCTCTCCGAGGTTCTGGCGACGATTGCCGATCCGGCCGCCGTCGGAAACCAGCTTCGGGTGGTGATCTGGGATATTCGCATGCCGATCGCGCTGATGGCGGTGACCGTCGGAGCGTCGCTTTCGGTCGCGGGTGCGCAGATGCAGACCATCCTGTCGAACCCGCTCGCCAGCCCCTTTACGCTCGGCATTTCGGCGGCGGCAAGTTTCGGTGCGGCGCTGGCGCTGGTTGGCGGCGTGGCGATCTTTCCGGGCGCCGTGCATTACATGGTGCCGATCAACGCCTTCATCATGGCCATGGTCGCGGCTCTCTTCATCCATTTCGCCTCGACGCTTCGCGGGGTGACGGTCGAAACCATCGTGCTGCTCGGCATCGCGCTGGTGTTCACCTTCAATGCGGCGCTGTCGCTGCTCGAATATCTGGCCTCCGAACAGGCGCTTGCCGCCGTGGTTTTTTGGACCATGGGCAGCCTGACGAAGGCGACCTGGGACAAGGTCTATATCACCGCCGCCATCCTCCTCGTCACCGTGCCGCTGTTCATGCGCAATGCCTGGGCGCTGACGGCGCTGAGGCTCGGCGATGACAAGGCGGCCAGCATGGGCATCAATGTCCGGCGGCTGCGGTTGACGACCATGCTGACGGTCAGCCTGCTGGCGGCCATTCCGGTTTCCTTTGTCGGCACAATCGGTTTCGTCGGGCTGGTCGGTCCGCACATCGCCCGCATGGTGGTGGGTGAGGACCAGCGTTTCTTCCTGCCCGGCTCGGTGATCTGCGGTGCGCTGCTTCTGTCGGCAACCTCGGTCATCAGCAAGATTCTCATTCCCGGCGCTATTCTGCCGATCGGCGTCATCACGGCGCTCGTCGGCGTTCCGTTCTTCTTCGCGCTTATTTTCGGCAACAGGAGGCGCGCATGGTAGCGCTCGCACTGAAAGATGTCGGCGCCGCCTATGGGCGCATCACGGTTCTCTCCAAGGTCGGCATCGATACGCTGGAAAGCGGCAGTGTGACGGCCGTGATCGGCCCGAATGCCGCCGGCAAGTCCACGCTTTTCAAGCGCATCGCCAGCCTGATTTCCGGTCCCGGACTGGTCGAGCTCTCCGATACGGCCCGCGGTAACCGCGCCATCTGCTACATGCCGCAGGATACCGGCGCCAACGCCGTGCTGACCGTCTATGAATCCGTGCTTCTTTCCGCCAAGCAGGGCGGCGGCTGGCGGGTCCATGACGATGAGCTTTTCGAGATCGACGCCATTCTCAAGGCGCTGAAAATCCATGACCTTGCTTTCCGCGGGCTTGGCGAATTGTCTGGCGGTCAGCGGCAGCTTGTTTCGCTGGCGCAGGCGCTGGCGCGCAAGCCGGAAGTGCTGCTGATGGACGAGCCGACGTCTGCGCTCGATCTTCATCGGCAGATCGAGGTTCTGGGTTTCGTCACGGATCTGGCGCAGAAGACCGGCATGATCGTGCTGATCGCCCTGCATGACCTCAACCATGCGCTTCGTTATTGCGCAAATACGATGGTTATCGCGCGTGGTGAAATGGTGGTGAGCGGTAGCACGGAGGCGGTTATAACCCCGGAGATGCTGCGCGATATCTATCGCATCGATGCCCGTATCGAGCCCTGCTCGCAGGGTAGACCCATGGTCATCGTCGACGGGGCCATCTGACAGGTCAAGACCCGGCCGCCTTCGCTGCCGGGTCCGCTCGATGCGGCCCGCACAAATTCTTGATGACAATAGTCATGAAATATCTGTTCGATTCGCGGTTTGGATGCTAGAGCTTTGAGCGGCAGAACTGCGCGGCCATTCGGGGGCGGCAGGTTTCGTCGATCCTTGAAATTTCTCTCGGTTGAGACATGGGCATACGGGAAGATGACAAGCGTTATAACGCTTACGTCGCGCATAGGGTCGACCTGATCAAATACGCCACCCTCATTCTGGGGTCGCGGGCGGATGCGGAGGACGTGGTTCAGGAAGCATTCCTGAAATTCGTTCCCGAAGCCTCCGGCAATCCTTCCAATCTCAAATCCTATCTCTTCCGCATCGTTCGCAATCTTGCGCTAGACAATCGCCGGCGCAGCCGCCAGGACCTTCGGGAACGGCCGGACGATACGCCGTTCTGGGGCATGCCGCAGGACAATGGTACGCCGGAGGAGCATGCCCTTTTCTGTGACGAAGTCCGGCAGATGCGGACTATTTTGGCCGGCCTGCCGGTTCAGGCGCGGGTGGCATTGGAAATGCACAGATTCGGTGGTTACAATATGGAGGAGATTGCGCGTCACCTCGGCGTGTCCGTGGCCAGCGCACATCGTCTGATCAAGGGCAGCATTGCCGCGATTACCAAAGAAATGAAGTAAAATAGTCCCGATTGTCCCGCCCCGTGAAAAAAATCTCTTCCTCAAACGTCTTTATAGCAATGCAGAAGACGACGCTTCTGCTGCGCCCCGCAAAGGAACTGGCCCGGTTCAATGACCATTGATCCAGAGAAAAAAATTGAATTGCCGGCCGGTAAGGCGGAAGAGGCGGCCGACTGGCTGCTGCGTTTGCAGTCTGGCTCGGCGGAACCGCGGCTGAAGGCGGAATTCGAGCAATGGCTGGCGGCAGCGCCGGCAAACCGTCTCGCCTGGGAACGAACATGCAGGACATGGCGGAACCTCGGCCTCGTGGAGCCGGAATTTAAGAACCTCTGGGAAGATGCGCCGCATCTGCCCGGCAAGGCCGTGACAAAGCCGCAACGGCGGCGCTGGTCTGTGCGGCATTATGCCGGCGCGGCCGTGGCGGCGGCGTCCCTCTGTCTTGCGGTGCTGTTCGTTCCGGCATTTTTCGTTCGCCTGGAGGCGGACTATCAGACCACCACCGCCGAAAGCCGCACGATCACCCTCGAAGACGGCAGCAAAGTGCAGCTTGCCGCCGCGAGTGCGCTTTCAACGGATTTCACGAATGACCGTCGCAATGTGACGGTGCTGAAGGGGGAAGCCTTTTTCGACGTCGTGCCGGACAAAACGCGTCCCTTCGTCGTGGAGGCAAAAAACGTGACCGTTCAGGTGCTGGGCACGGCTTTCGACGTGGACCTGACGGATGGCGTAACCCAGGTGGCGCTGGCGCATGGTTCCGTGGAAGCGTCCTTCCGCAATGCGCCGCCAACGCGGCTGGTGCCGGGCGAGATGCTGATTGTCGACGCTTCCGGCGCGATCCGCAAAGAGACTGTTTCCGTCGAGGATATTGGCGGCTGGCGAAACGGCGAACTCTATGTGGTCGATGCGACGATAGGCTCGGTCGTGGAGCAGATCCAGCGCTACCACCCGGCATGGCTGACCATGGCCGACAAGCGGCTTGCGGAGCAGAGGGTGACAGGGTTTTACGATCTGCGCGACCCGGATCGCGCGCTGGAAGCCCTGGTGGAACCCTATAAGGGCAAGGTGCATGCGATTGGCGGCAGCGCCCGCATCATCACCCGCTTCTGAAATATTCCGAAACAAAAAATCATATTTATTTTCAGTAATTTATAAAATTTCTTCCGAAAGCCTGAAAAAAATCGACGAGGCAATCGTCTTTTTGTTGAGTAATCCGGTCAAGATATATCCGGAGCGAAAGACAGGAAGACAAAAGCAATATGCGCCTCCAGACATGCAAGACCGGTTCAGGGGAAAAAGCAGCAAAGCAGGCTCGCAGGGCCGTGCTGCTGGCGACAACGGCGGTCGTCGTTTCATTCGCGACGCCCGTTCTGGCCCAGACCGGAGCAGATACCGCCAATTCCCAGCGTCCCGGCGGCGAGCAGGGGGTGACGCGGCCGTTCAATATTCCCGCCCAGTCGCTGTCATCGGTCGTGGGTGCTTTCGGGCGGCAATCCGGCCTTCAGGTCACGCTGGCCACGCCGGCGGCGGGCAATGTGCGCACCAATGCCGTTACCGGCAGTTTCACGGTGCGGGAGGCGCTGTCACGGTTGCTGGCGGGAACGGGCGTCAATTTCCGTATCGCCGGCAATGGCAGAACCGTCGTCATCGGCACGGGGCAATCGACCGTCGATCTTTCCGCGGCGGAGGGTACGACGGTTCTGGAAACCATTACCCTGACCGGCAAGACCGGGCGCAACTCCATTGCCGGTTCCGGTTATCAGGGGACACCCGACTGGGTTTATGAAACGCCCGCCAGTGTCAGCGTGGTCGGCCGTGAGGCGATCCAGTCGGCCGGCGTGCGCAACACGCGCGATGTTTTCAACCGGGTTTCCGGGGTTTATGCCGGCGAAGGCAACGGCAGCTTCCCAACCGTTTCGCCCAATGTGCGCGGTTTGCAGGAAAGCGGCCGCGTGGTCGTCTCAATCGACGGGGCGCGGCAGAATGCGCAGCGTGGTGCGACTTTTGGCGGCACCGCAAGCTATACTGCGAGTGCCGGGCAGGGCTATGTGGATGTCGCTTTCATCCGTGCCGTCGAGATCGAAAAAATAACCAATGCGCGGTCGGGTAATGCCGGCTCTCTGGGCGGCAAGGTCGAGTTCCGAACCGTCAGCGCCGACGATCTGATTGCCGAGGGTGAAAACAAGGGCGGGGAAGTGAATGTTTCCCGCGGCACCAATGGTTATGATTTTCAGGGCTCTGTTCTGGCTGCTGTTCGCTCTCCAGATACCCCTGTCTCCTTCGTCGCAGGCTACAGCCGCACCATCATGGATGAATACAAGATTGGAACGAAGGGCGAGGCCCGGAGCACAGCGTTGACGATGAAGGACCTGCTTGGCAGGGATGGCTGGTCGACCTTTGTCAAGGGGGAAGGCGACTTTGGCGATGTGCAAACGTCGTTGTCGTGGATGCACCAGCAGAATGATTTCGTCCACGGCTCGTACAACGTTATGGACAGGGAAAGTGTGCGAAACGACAGCGTCGTGGCAAAGCTGGACTGGGATCCGGAAAGCGAACTCATCGACTTCAAGTCGTCGCTTTGGCTGAACGATAATATGACGCATGAACTGCGGGCGGCGCGCGACAAACCTGATGGAAGCCCTGGGTACGCTGCGGAAACCAACCTTGACATGGGCCTGCGCAGTTTCGGCGGGAGCCTGGAAAATACCAGTCGTTTCGACACCAAGGCGGGTGCACTCAGCTTAAATTATGGAGCGGAAGCCTTCCGGGATATTGCTACCTCTGTGGCCACGAGTGCCACAATTGCGCAAAATCCTACTTATGCCAGCAGCTACACGGCTTTCAGCCCCGCAGGAAGGCGTGATGTCGCAAGCCTGTTTTTAAACGGGGAACTGGAGCCCGCGGATTGGATCACGCTCAGCGGCGGTGTGCGTTATGATTGGTCGCGCCTGAAAGGGTCAGCCACTTATTACAGCACCCATAGTTATCTCGTAGACACGTCTGTTCCATGCGATCCCGTTCGCAACCACTATACGGCGCTGGACTATTTCAATCAGGTATTCCTCCCCGCCAACCCGAGTTGGGCTACGCGCTACGCGCTCTATCTGGCGCGTGCTTGGCCTAATGCTTCGGCGGGCTGCATGCCTGGAACCGGTACAACCACACCGCCGATACCGGTCACTGAATACCCTGAGCACAATGTCGATATCGATCGCACCTACAGCGCCTGGCTGCCCTCCGCCACCATCGAACTGAAACCCGTCGACTGGTTCCGCCCCTATGTGAGCTATTCCCAGAGCCTGCGTCCGCCGACAATTCTCGAGGCGTTTTTCGCCGGTGCGCGTCCGGGCGACAGCCCCGGATACGAATATGCTCCGAACCAGGCCCTGCGTGCGGAAAAAGCGACGACCTACGAAGTCGGCGCGAATATGAGCTTCGACGGCGTGCTGCTGGACGACGATTCCATTCGCATCAAAATGGCCGCCTTTCGCCGCGAGGTGAAGGACTATATCGCGCTCGGTTATCTCGTTACGGATCAGGTCCTCGACCGCACCTATACCAGCTTCGTCAATCTGGACGGCACGACCTATATGCGCGGGCTTGAATTCGAGGGCAATTACGATGCCCGCAGTTTCTGGATCGGCGGTTCGGCAACCTTTCTGAAAACAGAATGGCCTGAAAAGACGCAGGTTTTTTCCAACGGCACGACCACCACAACGGGCGAAATCGTTGCCTGGCCGGGCGACGTCGCGCCCAAGGTGAAGCTGACGCTCGATGGCGGCATGCGTTTCTTCGATGAAAAATTCTCGCTGGGCGCAAGGCTCAACCACGTTACGCCGACACAGTCGCGCACGCTGGATACGGAAGGCAATCTGCGCGAGGTGACCGATCCCTACACGACGGTGGATCTCTACGGTTCCTATGCCTTCAACGACAAGGCCACGCTTCGCTTTGCCGTCAACAACCTGACGGACCGCAAATACATCCCGGCAGCCAGCGCTTACACGGCGCCGGGCCGCACCTTTATCGCGACGATGAACGTGAAGTTCTGAACCGTGGAAGAAATTCTCCGGGCTGGGTTGCAGCCCGTCCCGGAGATGAAACGCCTTCGCCACAGGACGAAGGTATCGATATTGGCCAGCAAAGGAGTACACCTATGGCTACCACAATTCAACTGACGCAGTCTTCCTCCGATCTGATCGGCTACCTCAACGGTTGGACGAGCGGTTTCGGTTCGACCTATGGTGCGTTCTACGACGCTCAGACCAGCTCTCTCGCCACCACCACCATCGATCCGAACACGACCTATGAGGCGTGGGGCGATGGCAGCTCCGGCGGCAAGGGCATCGTCATGAGCGGCGCTCTGCAGTACTCCCAGGGCAACCTGACGGGTTCGGTCGACAGCATCGTTCTGGGCACCGGCTACAGCCAGTCCACCAGCGGCATCGCCGTCAGCCAGCAGGAACTGCTGATCGATCCCGACAGCGCCTATTCGCTCGCCGGTGCCCGCGATCTTCTCGATCTCGCCGTCTACCAGCTTGCCCGCTTCGGCTCGCTGGCGGGCTTCTATGATTACTTTGCCGCCACCGGCACGGTGATCGAGGATACGGCTGCCTCCAACACCCTGACCGGTTTTGCCGGCGCAGACACCTTCGTATTCTCCGGCGGCAACGATGTCGTGCAGGCCGGCCCGACCGGAACCTATGGCTATCAGGACGGCACGGATACGCTCGATGTCTCCGCGTGGGGCGCAACTTCGGTGGACGATTTGTTGTGGTATAATGATAACGGAAATGCCGTTATCCTTTCTGCCACAGACACGTCCGTCTCCGTCACACTGAATGGCGTCGATGCAAATGTGCTCGACGCATCGGACTTCATTTTCGCCAGCGCATCGGCGCTTGCCGCGTAAAGGAAAATAAGGCTGTGGGCTTTCAAAACCACCAGCAGACGCCGCCGCAGTCCCTCACTGCGGCGGTTGTTTCGCCCCTTAAAAGCACGTTTCTAGGCGTTGCGCTCGTCAGCGGTGTGGTCAATATACTCGCGCTCACGTCGCCGCTCTTCATGTTGCAGGTTTATGACCGGGTTCTGGCAAGCGGCAGCCTGCCGACGCTGGTCGGGATCGCCATTCTCGCGCTTGGCCTTTACGGCTTCCAGTGCCTGCTCGATATCATCCGCGCTCGCGTTCTGATCCGCATCGGTGAAGATTTCGACATGCGTTATTCCGGCAGGGTGCATGATGCGGTGGTGCGCCTGCCGCTCGTCAACCGCATGCCGGGCGACGGTCTCCAGCCGCTGCGCGATCTCGACAATGTGCGCGGTTTTCTCTCCGGCACGGGGCCGACGGCCTTTTTCGATCTGCCGTGGATGCCGCTTTATCTCGGCATATGTTTTCTGTTTCATTTCTGGATCGGCGTGACGGCGCTTGCCGGCGCTATATTGCTTGTCTCCCTCACGATCCTCACCAATATCTTTTCGCAGAAGCCGATCCGCGACACCATGGTCGAGAATATGGCCCGCAACCGGCAGCTGGAGGCCTCGCGCCGCAATGCCGAAGTCGTGCAGGCCATGGGGCTTGGCGGCCGGCTCGGAAAACGCTGGCAAATTTCCAACGAGGCCTATCTCGCTGCCAATCGCAAGGCCGGAGATGTGGCGGGCGGTCTCGGCAATATCGCGAAGTCTTTGCGGGTCGTGCTGCAATCGGCCATTCTGGCGGTCGGCGCTTGGCTGGTCATCAATCAGGAGGCCTCCGGCGGCGTGATGATCGCCAGTTCGATCATGATGGGCCGGGCGCTGGCGCCCGTTGATCTCGCCATTTCCAACTGGAAGTCCTTCGTGGCTGCCCGGCAGAGCTGGGCGCGGCTGAGGGAGCTTTTTGCACAGATGCCGGCCAATGCCGCCGCCATGGCCCTGCCGAAGCCTGAAAAGGAACTGCGGGTCGAAAACGTCACCATCGTCCCGCCGGGGGAAAGAAAACCGACCGCCACCGGGCTTGGCTTCATCGTGACCGCCGGAAACGCGCTCGGCGTCATCGGCCCCTCCGGCTCGGGCAAATCCACGCTCGCGCGCATTCTCACCGGCGCGTGGATGCCGGCGGCCGGCAAGGTGCGGCTCGACGGTGCAAGTTTCGAGCAGTGGGACCGTGAGGCGCTCGGCCGCCATATCGGCTATCTGCCGCAGGGCGTGGAGCTGTTCGATGGCACGATCGGTGAAAATATCTCCCGTTTCGAGGATAATCCCGATCCTGACGCCATCATCGCGGCGGCCAGGGCTGCGGGTGCGCATGAACTGATCCTGCGTTTCGAAAAGGGTTATGACAGCGATATCGGCGAGGCGGGTTCGGCGCTTTCCGCCGGGCAGCGCCAGCGCATCGGCCTTGCCCGCGCGCTATACCGCAAGCCCTTCATCGTGGTGCTAGATGAACCCAACGCCAATCTCGATGCGGAAGGCGAAGCCGCCGTGGTCAAGGCGATTTCCTCGGTCAAGGCGCGGGGCGGTATTGCCGTCGTCGTCGCCCACCGGCCGAGCGCCATCGGTGCTGTCGATTTCATTTTGATGATGGAAGAGGGGCGGATGAAGGCCTTCGGCCCGCGTGACGAGGTTCTGTCGAAGGTACTGCGCGTTCCGCAGGCGCAGGCGGCCAAGGGATTTACTGCATCCGCCCAGACGATCTCGCCGCTGCGTGTCGTCGCCAATACCCAGCCGCAGGCGTTGGTGCTGGAAGACGTCCGTGAAGAGAACAGCCAGGA
Source organism: Agrobacterium sp. CNPSo 2736 (assembly GCF_004005385.1). Taxonomy (NCBI): domain Bacteria; kingdom Pseudomonadati; phylum Pseudomonadota; class Alphaproteobacteria; order Hyphomicrobiales; family Rhizobiaceae; genus Agrobacterium; species Agrobacterium sp. CNPSo 2736. The sequence goes on from NZ_RZTX01000001.1 coordinate 647,931, forward strand.
AGGAGATGCGGATGTCAAACATTGACCAGCGCAGCCATGTGTCCCGCTCCATCCGCAAACATCTTGTTGCCGGCCTTGCCGCGGGTGTAGCGCTGCTGGCCGGTGTCGGCGGATGGGCTGCGACGACCAATCTTGCCGGCGCGGTTGTCGCCTCCGGCCATCTGGTAGTGGATTCCTATAGCAAGAAGGTGCAGCACCCGAGCGGCGGTGTCGTTGGCGAAATTCTCGTGAATGAGGGCGACAGGGTGAAGGCCGGCGATGTGGTCATGCGCCTTGATGCGACCCAGACCCGCGCCAATCTCGCCATCGTGACCAAGCGTCTGGATGAGCTGAATGCGCGCATGGCAAGACTGGAGGCCGAGCGCGACGATCTGCCGGAGCTCGTTTTTCCGCAGGCGCTGATGGCGCGAAAAGACGATGCCGATGTCGCCTCCGCCATGCGCAGCGAGACCAAGCTGTTCGAATTCCGCAAATCCTATCGCGAAGGGCGCAAAGCACAGCTTTCCGAACGCATCACCCAGTTCGAACATGAGATTGAGGGGCTGAAGGCGCAGGAAGTCGCCTATGATAACGGCCTTGCCGTGCTGGAGGCTGAAATCACCTCGCAGAAATCCCTGCGCGAACAGGGTATCGTTTCGGTGCAGAGGCTGAACAGCCTGCAGACGCAGGCCGCGACATTCGGCGGCGAGCGCGGCGAAAAAATCGCCTATCAGGCGCAGACGGCAGGGCGCATCACCGAAACCAGGCTGCAAATCCTGCAGATCGATCAGGAATTGCGCACCGAGGTCGGGCGGGAACTGCGGGAGATACAGGCGCAGATGGGCGAATTCGTCGAGCGCAAGGTTGCCGCCGAAGACGAGCTGAAGCGCATCGATATCGTCGCGCCGCAATCCGGCATGGTGCATGAAATGGCCGTGCACACCGTGGGCGGCGTGGTGACGCCGGCGGATCCGATCATGCTCATCGTGCCTGACGGAGACGAGCTGGCGCTGGAGGTGCAGATCGTGCCGAAGGATATCGATCAGCTTAAGGTGGGGCAAAAGGCCATGCTGCGCATGACCGCCTTCAACCAGCGCGTCACGCCGGAACTGGAAGGCCATGTCAGCCGCATCGCGGCGGATATCACCACCGATCAGCGCAGCGGTCTCTCCTATTATCTGGCGCGGATTTCCGTGCCGGTTTCTGAGCGGCAGAAGTTGAACAATGCGCCGCTGGTGCCGGGCATGCCGGCCGAGGCGTTCATTCAGACCAGCGAAAGGACGGCGCTGTCCTATATCGCCAAGCCGCTGACCGACCAGATCAGCCGCGCCTTCCGTGAGGAGTAGGAATCTGGGTCCGGTTTCCGGGCTCTATCCACCTTCGCCAAAACGGAAGGCGGCAAAGCCTTTCGTCTGTGTCGGGATCGCCCAGACGCCGCCCGAAAACGGTGCTTTCGCCAGCCGGTCTTCGGACATGTTGTGGCGGTGTGACGTCAGGAAAAGGATGCTGAAATCAGGTCCTCCGAAGCACGGCATGGTGGGGTGCGGGACGGGCGTTGCGAGCACCTCCGCATGCTTGCCATCGTGTGTGAAAACGTTCAACAGGCCGGCGGAAACGCCAGCGCTGTAATAGGTGCCGCTGCTGTCGAGACAGCCGCCATCGGGTCTTCCCGTCTCTTCCGTCATCCGGGCCACCAGCACGCCCTCATCGAATGTGCCGTTCCTGCTGTCGAATTTTCGCCGGCGTATCCATTTCTGGACGGAATCGCTCTGCCACATGATAGAGCCGTCCGGGGAAAAGGCGAGACCGTTCGGGCATGTCAGGCCGGTCTGCATGCGCTCGGCGCTTTTTTCGGTGATCCGCCAGAGTTCACCATGGGGCTCCATGTCCGTGAGTGGCACATTGTGCATGGTTCCCACCCAGAAGGCGCCGTCGGGGCCGACCCGTCCGTCATTCAGCCGGCAGGGAATGCCGTCCGGTGACGGGAGGGAGTGGAGAAGGCGTGTTTCGCCGCTCTCCGGATCGAGGATGACAATATCCATACCGCAGGCGACGATGAGATCGCCGTTCTGACAGAGACCGAGACTCGAGACCGTATGGGGAAACGCCCATTCGCGATAGAGGCCGGGCTCAAGCGCTGCGGACCGCACCGTCCCGCCGAGTATATCGCACCAGAAAAGCACCTGTCGCTGCTCATCCCAAACGGGGGATTCCGCAAGTGTGCTCATCGTGTCGCACAGAAGTTTCGCCTGCGACATGGCAAGCGCTTTTTCAGGATTTGCCGTATTCATGATGCTCGAACCGTTGAAGATGATGGCGCGGAATTATTCGAAATAGTCCTGGTGGTTCTCGAAAACCTGCGAAAGAATGCCGAGGACGCGTCTCAGGTGCCTGCGCAAACCATCGGTCGCGCGGGCTTCGTCCCCGGCCTTGATCGCATCGTAAACCGCCTCATGTTCGGAGAGCAGCCGCGCCATATGCGCCTCGTCGGTGATGGCGAGCGCGCGCAGGCGGTCCAGCCCCGCCTTTTCGCGGATCAACAGCGTCTCCAGCCTCTCAAGCCCTGTCGCGGCGGCAAGCGCGCTGTGGAACTGGTCGTCATGCACACGGAAAGCCTTTCTGTCTCCGCGGTGCATGGCTGCGCGCTGGCCGGTGAGGGCGTGTTCAATCTCCTGCTCGGCCTCCGCCGTTATGCCGATCTGGCACAGCCTGCAAACCGCAGCGACCTCCAGCGCCTCGCGGATGAACTGCGCGCTGCGAATGTGCTTTTCCGATAATCTGGAGACATAGGTGCCACGGCTTGGCAGGGTGACGATCAGGCCGTCATCCCGCAGGCGGCTCAGCGCTTCGCGCACCGGCGTTCGACTGGAATTGAACAACTGTCCGATCTCGTTTTCCGAAACCGCCTGGCCGGGAAAGAGCTCCCGGGAAAGAATGGCCGATTTCAGCGCGGAATATATCTGGTCAACGACCGGACGGTTAAGGTCCAGTCGCTCCATTGTCGGCACGGTGCCACCTGTTACGGGAATTTTCGGCATATACCCTCCAGCGTTTTCATAACCGGTATACCGGAACACAAGTCTGTTGACAACCGGCATACCGGTATGCAAATGATCGCTTATTGGGAAGGAGGCTCCCGAAATGCAAAATATCAAGACCTGCGTCATCGTTGGCGCTGGAATGGTGGCGAAGACGCATGTGCTCGCCTGTGCGGCAAGTCCGGAAAAAATTCGCCTGAAGGGTTTAGTCGATGGCGGCTCCGGCCGCGCCAGTGCGCTGGCCGCCGAAGCGTCGAAACATACCGGATATGAGGTCGTCGTTTATTCCTCGGTCGAGGAAGCCGCACGCGATGCGGATGTCGATTTCGCCATCGTCGCAACGCCGCCGAATGCCCGCATCGATATCGTCGGACAGCTCGCAAAGGCGGGCAAACACATTCTGATGGAAAAGCCCGTCGCCCGTAACACGCAGGAAGCCGGCGGCCTTGTCGCCCTCTGTCGTGACGCGGGCGTCACGCTCGGCATCATCTTCCAGCACCGCATGCGGGCTGCATCGCAAAAAGCCCGTGAGTTGGTCGATGGCGGGACGCTCGGAGCGCTCGGTCTTTGCGAAATTTCCGTGCCGTGGTGGCGCGCGCAATCCTATTATGATGAACCCGGCCGCGGCACGCTGGCGCGCGACGGCGGCGGTGTTCTGATCTCCCAGGCAATCCACACCATCGATCTGGCGCTCAGCCTTGCCGGGCCGGTCTCGCGCGTTCAGGCCATGGCGGCGACGACACGGTTTCATCGCATGGAAACCGAGGACTATGTCGCGGCCGGCCTTCGTTTCAAGAATGGCGCCATCGGTTCGCTGGTGGCAAGCACCGCAAGTTTCCCCGGTGCTCCGGAATCGATTGTCCTGCATTTCTACAATGCCAGCCTGCGGCTCGCCTCGGGCCTCCTGCATGTCGACTGGCGCGATGGCCGGCAGGAGACCTTTGGCGGCGCGGCATCCGGCACGGGCGGCGGCGCCGACCCCATGGCTTTCACGCATGAATGGCATCAGGGCGTCTTCGAAGATTTCGCAGACGCCATCTCCTCAGGGCGCGCCCCGGTCGTCACCGGTGAAGCGGCTCTTTTGTCTCACAGATTGATCGACGCGATCATCAACTCGGCCGACACCGGCAAGGAAGTGGAACTGCAGGATGACTAAAGCAATCAAGTTCGTCGCTCTCGGCATAGAGCACCGGCATATTTTCGGCATGGCCCAGAACATGCTGGATGCCGGCGCAGAATTCGCCGGCTGGTGGACCGAAGGCGAGCCAGACGTGGTGGAAGGCTTCGTCAAGCGCTTCCCGGATGTGCCGCGAGCGGCCTCCAAAGAAGTTCTGCTGGCCGATGGCGGCATCGATCTCGTGCTGATCGCTGACATTCCCTCCAAGCGCGCCGATCTTGCCATCGCCGCCATGGAAGCCGGCAAGGATGTCATGTCCGACAAGCCGGGCTGCACTACCTTCGAACAGCTTGATCGCCTTCGCCAGACCGTGGCGAAGACCAAGCGCATCTGGACCGTCGATTTCTCCGAGCGTTTTGAAGTCCCGAGCGTGACCAAGGCGGCCGAACTCGTTGCGCAGGGTGCGATTGGCCGCGTCATTCAGACCGTCGGCCTCGGCCCGCATCGTCTGAACCGCCAGATCCGCCCGAAATGGTTCTTCGAGCGCGAAGCCTATGGCGGCATTATCACCGATATCGCCAGCCACCAGATCGACCAGTTCATGTTCTTCACCGGCTCGACCGAAGTGGAGATCGTGGCTGCCACCGTTGCCAACTATGCCAACCCGCGCGATCCCGGCTTGCAGGATTTCGGCGAAGTGGTGCTGCGCGGCGACAAGGGCCACGGCTATATCCGCGTCGACTGGTACACGCCGGATGCGCTGCCGACCTGGGGCGACGGCCGCCTGACGATCCTCGGCACCGAGGGCTACATCGAGCTGCGTAAATATGTCGATGTCGGCAACAAGGAAGGCACCGACCGTCTCATTCTCGTGAATGGCGACCGCTGCGAATATATCGATGCCTCCGGTGCTGGTCTGCCCTATTTCGGCCGCCTGTGCGACGACATCCGCAACCGCACCGAAACGGCGATGACGCAGGAGCATGTGTTCAAGGTATGCGATCTGTCGCTGCAGGCGCAGGCCAAGGCCGAGGGAGCAAAGGCATGATTGGCGTTGCAATCGTTGGTGCCGGCATCGGCGCCCTGCATCTGAAGGGTTATCAGGCGTTGCCGGAGCGCTTCTCCGTTAAGGCTATCTGCGACCTCGATCTGGAGCGCGCGCGCTCCGTGGCGGGCGAGGATACGTCCATTCGCCTGACGACCGATCTCGATGAGATTCTGGCGGATGAGAGCATCCAGCTCATCGACGTCTGCCTGCCGCCGCACCTGCATTTCCCCGTGACGCTGAAGGCGCATGCGGCGGGCAAGGATGTCGTCTGCGAAAAGCCGCTGGTCCGCTCGCTTGAAGAGGCAAATGCGCTGATCGACTCCGTCAAGAAGACCGGCCGTGGCGTGTTTCCCGTCTTCCAGTACCGTTTCGGACATGCGATGCGGCAGCTTCGTGCGCTCATCGATGCCGGCCTTGCGGGCAAGGCCTTTGTCGCGAGTTCGGAAGTTCACTGGAACCGTGGCGCCAGCTATTACGACATTCCGTGGCGCGGTACGTGGAAGGGCGAGTGCGGCGGCGCGATCCTCGGCCACGCCATCCACGCCCATGATCTTCTCTGCCATGTTCTCGGCCCGGTCGACGAAGTGTTCGCCATGGCCGATACGCGCGTCAACACGATCGAAACCGAAGACTGCGCGGCGCTCAGCTTTCGCATGAAAAGCGGTGCGCTGGCGACCAGCTCGGTGACGCTCGGTGCCGCCGAAGATACGTCCCGCCTGCGTTTCTGCTTCGAAGGCTTCACCGCCGAGAGCGGCACGCTGCCCTATCGCCCGGCCGAAGACACATGGCGTTTCATCGCCCGTGCACCGACCACACAGGACCAGATCGACGCCGTTCTGGCAACGGTCGCCGATGGCGAAAACGGCTTTGCCGGTTTTGTCGAGGCCATTGCCGACGCGATGGAAGGACGCGGCGGCAAGGAAGTGACTGTGAACGATGGCTTGCAGTCCATCGAACTCGTCACCGCCATCTATCGCTCGGTGCGGGAAGGAAAGCCGGTCCGTCTGTCCGACGCCGCAGAAGGCGATTGGATCAAGGGCTGGGCTCCGCGCGCATCCGCCAACGCATAATCATCTAAGGGAGGAAAAGAGATGATCGGTAAATACAGCATGGCATTGGCGCTCGCCATTGGCGCGGCGTCCTTTGCAGGCGCCGCTCAGGCGGCCCAGGAAGTGCGTTTCACCTGCGCTTATGACGGCAACGGCTGCGAAATTCTGAAAGACATTCTCGCCCGTTACGAAAAGCAGCATCCGGACGTGAAGATTGTCACCGACGTTGTGCCCTACAAGGCGCTGCTGGAAGGCCTGCCCGTGCAGCTTGCCGGCGGCAGCGGCCCGGATTTCGCAACCGTGACCGACCTTGGCGGCCTCAATCGCTATTATCTCGATCTCACACCTTATGTGGATGCGAAATATTGGGAAGATAATTTCTCCAACGTGCTGAAATGGTATCGCAGCGGCCCAGACGACAAGGGCATTTACGGCATGCATACCCAGCTCACCATCACCGGCGCCTTCATCAACCGCACTTTGTTCGATCAGGCCAATGTGGCGGTACCCGGCAAGGATGCGACGCTGGATGACTGGGCGAAGGCTGCCAATGCCGTCGCCAAGGCAACCGGCACGCCATACCCGATGGCCATCGACCGTTCCGGCCACCGTATCGCCGGTCCGGCCATTTCCTACGGCGCGAAAATTTTTGATGCGGACGGCAAGCCCATTCTCGTCGATGAAGGTTTCACGACTTTCGTGAAGAAATTCGTGGAATGGAACAAGGACGGCACCATGGCGCGTGACGTCTGGGCCGGGCAGGGCGGCAATACCTATCGCGATGCCGCGCAGGAATTCATCAACGGGCAGCTGGTCTATTATTATTCCGGCAGCTGGCAGACCGCGCGTTTCGACAGCCAGGTCGGCGATGCGTTCGACTGGGAAGTCGTGCCGCAGCCCTGCGGTGGCGCAGCCTGCACCGGCATGCCTGGTGGTACCGGCATCGTCGGCTTCAAGCAGACCAAGAACCCGAAGATCGTTGCCGATATCCTGAACTTCCTCGCTCAGGACGAGAATTATCTCGACTTCACCGTGCGCACCCGCAACGTTCCGGCCCATAAGGCCGTGGCCGACAAGGGCGTGACCTACACCGGTGCGACGCCTGCGACGCAGAAGGCCATGAACGCCTGGCTGGACCAGATCCCCGGCCTCAGCCCGATTGCCTATACCTATCAGGGTTACAAGAACAATCGCGCCATGTTCAACATCTCCGTCCAGCGCATCACGCAGGCCATCGTCGGTGAAAGCACCGTCGATGAGGCGATGGCCCGCGCGAAGACGGACCTCGAGGAAGCGTTGAAACAGGCGAAGTGATCCATCGCCTTCCGGCGCGGCGCATGCCGCGCCGCGCCGGATCGAAGGAGGACCCTCATGTATAAATTTCTTGCGCCCGTCATGGGCATCGTCGAACTGCCCTTTGCCTTCCTGCAGAAGGTTCTCGGCCACCGGCGGATCGCCTGGGTGTTTCTCACGCCCAACCTGATCCTGTTCGCGGTCTTCGCCTTTCTGCCGATCCTGCTGAACATGGCCTATTCCGTGACCGGCAGCGAACACATATTGCTTTCCGAACGCCCTTCGGTGGGCGGCGAAAACTTTTCGGTCCTTCTTTCCTGTCAGAACTATCTCGACCCCAATTCCTGTCAGCGCGACCTGTTCTGGCGCTCGGTCTGGAACACGGTTTTCTTCGTCGTTCTGCAGGTGGGTTTCATGGTCGGCTTTTCGCTGATCACGGCCATCGTGCTTAACCACGATATCCGGGCGCGCGGGTTCTTCCGCGCGGTGTTCTTCTTCCCGGTTTTGCTCTCGCCCGTCGTCGTCGCGCTGATCTGGAAGTGGATTCTCCAGCGTTTCGGCGTTCTTAACGCAGCGATGGAGGGGCTCGGTCTCGGTTCGGTCGATTGGCTGCTTGAAGCCAATCTTGCCTTCGGCTGGTCCGTGTTCCTGTCGGTCTGGGCGCATATGGGTTTCTACACGCTCATTCTTCTGGCCGGCCTGCAGGCGATCCCGCGCGATGTCTATGAGGCGGCCCAGCTTGACAAGGCAAGCCCGTGGCGCATCTTCCGGCGTATCACGCTGCCGCTGCTTGCGCCCACCATGCTCGTCGTTCTCGTCCTGTCGCTCATCAAGGGCGTGCAGACCTTCGATGAAGTCTTTGCCTTCACGGGTGGCGGCCCCGGTTCGGCGACCACCTTCATCATTCAGTTCATCTATCAGACCGGCTTTGCCGGGACGCCCCGCAATTTCGGCCTTGCGGCTGCCGCTTCGCTGCTGCTCGCCGTGGTGCTGGTGGTGCTGACCGCCCTGCAATTCCGGGCAAACAGGAGCAAGGTCGATGGCTAGGATTGGCGCATTTCTGACCCGTACCCGCGGCCGCAACGGCAAGCTGCACTGGACCGACTGGCTGTCCTACGCCTATCTCGGCGTGGCGGTGCTGATGATGTTCGGTCCCGTTGTCTGGCTCGTGCTCTCCTCGTTCAAGACGGAAGCCGATCTCCAGCGTTTCCCGCCGCGCCTCCTGCCCTATACGCAGGAAACCGTGGTGGTGGATGGGCAGGCAGCGCCGCTGCCGGCCTATGTCGACAAGGATGGCCGCAAGTTCGGCATGGTCCGCCGCATCGGCCTCGTGGCCCAGGTGGTCGATCCGGCCAAGCCAGCCGAAGTCCTGAAGATGCCGTTCAACGAGCTGAAACCGGCTGAAAAGGTGGCGCTGGCGACGGAAAACTATTCCGAGCTTTTCCAGCGCTTCAATTTCCCGCTCTATTTCTGGAACTCGACCTTCATCACGGTGACGTCAACCATCATCATGCTGATCGTCAATTCCATGGCGGCCTTCGCGCTCTCGAAATACCAGTTCAAGGGCAGGGGCGTGGTGCTGGCGCTGGTTGTCGGCACGCTGATGATCCCGCAGACCGTCGTGCTTGTGCCGCTGTTTCTCATCACCAGCCAGCTCGGCATGATCAACAGTCTCTGGGGCGTCATCATTCCCGGCGCGGCAACACCGACAGGCGTCTTCCTGCTGCGGCAATACATGCTGACGATCCCGGATGAAATCCTCGATGCGGCGCGCATGGACAAGGCCAGCGAGTGGAAGATCTACTGGCGCATCATCCTGCCGCTTTCGGCACCGGCGCTCGCCGTTCTGGCGATCCTTGCGATCATGTGGCGCTGGAACGACTTCCTCTGGCCGCTGATCGTGCTGACGCGAAACGACAACTTCACCCTGCAGCTGGCGCTCAACTCCTTCCAGGGGGAGATGACGACGGAATGGAGCAATCTTCTGGCCATGACGGTGCTGACACTCGCCCCCATCGCGCTGGTCTTCATGTTCCTGCAAAAATACATCGCCACCGGCATTGCATCGACGGGCGGCAAATAATCCTCAGGGAGGAAACACGACAATGGCAAGTATTCAGCTTCGTCAGGTCAAAAAGACATATGGCGCCCTCGATGTGATCAAGGGTGTGGATCTCGATATCAAACACGGTGAATTCTGCGTTTTCGTCGGCCCTTCCGGCTGCGGCAAGTCGACCCTGCTGCGCATGATCTCGGGTCTCGAGGAGTTGAGCGGCGGCGATATCGTCATCGGCGGGGACGTGGTCAACACGGTGCCGGCGGCGGATCGCGGCCTTGCCATGGTGTTCCAGTCCTATGCCCTTTATCCGCATATGACGGTGCGCGAAAACCTGTCCTTCGGGCTTGAGAACATCGGCACCTCCAAAAAGGACATCGCCGAAAAGATCTCCCAGGTTTCCAAGATGCTGCAGATCGACCAGCTGCTGGAGCGTCGTCCGAAGGACCTGTCGGGCGGCCAGCGCCAGCGCGTCGCCATCGGCCGCGCCGTCGTGCGCGAGCCGCGCGTGTTCCTTTTCGACGAGCCGCTTTCCAACCTCGATGCGGAACTGCGCGTCGACATGCGCGGCGAGATTTCCAGCCTGCACCGGCGTCTCGGCAATACCATGATCTATGTCACGCATGATCAGGTGGAGGCCATGACCATGGCCGACAAGATCGCCGTTCTGCGCGCCGGCAAGCTGGAGCAATTCGGCGTTCCGCTCGATCTTTATAACCGCCCTGCCAATCTCTTCGTGGCGGGCTTCATCGGTTCGCCGAAGATGAACTTCTTTGCCGGCGAAGTGACCTCGGATGCAACGCCGTCCCTGAAGATCGCAACCGGCGAATTTATCCCGCTACCGCAGACCGGCTTTTCCTATAAGCCCGGCCAGAAAGTGACGCTCGGCATCCGCCCAAACCATGTGCAAGCGGGTGGCGAAGGTGCACTGACGATGTCTGTGCGCACCGCCGAACAACTGGGCGGCGAGTCCTATCTTTACGGTACTCTCGGGGATGGCGCCAGGGTGACGCTGCATCTTTCCGGCCAGACCTCGACATCGGCAGACGAAGTCATCCGTTTGTCGGCACCGCTGGAACATATCCATCTTTTCGATACGACGAGCGGGCTGACGCTCCGGCAGGACTGACAGCCTTAGGCGCAACCCGCAACGCAGGACCATTGACATGACCGATAAAAAACTCCGTTCCGACCGCTGGTTTGCTCCCGACGACCTGCGCAGCTTTGGCCACCGCTCACGCATGATGCAGCTCGGTTATGCGGAAGAGGATTTTGTCGGCAAACCCGTCATCGGTATCCTGAACACCTGGTCGGAGCTGAATACCTGTCATTCGCATTTCCCTGAAAGGGTGAAGGATGTGAAACGCGGTGTGCTGCAGGCCGGTGGCTTCCCCGTCGAAATGCCCTCGCTTTCGGTGGACGAGAGCTTCACCAAGCCGACATCGATGCTTTACCGCAACATGCTGGCGATGGAGACGGAGGAAATGATCCGCTCGCATCCGCTTGACGGTGTGGTGTTGATGGGCGGTTGCGACAAGACGACACCCGGCCTCGTGATGGGGGCGATCTCGGCCGGCGTGCCGATGATCTATCTGCCGGCCGGCCCGATGTTGCGCGGCAATTATGCCGGCAAGGTGCTGGGTTCGGGTTCGGACGCCTGGAAATATTGGGACGAGCGCCGTGCCGGTAACGTAACCGACGATGAGTGGCGCGGCGTGCAGGGCGGCATCGCCCGCTCCGCCGGTGTGTGCATGACCATGGGCACCGCCTCGACCATGACCGCCATCACCGATGCCCTTGGCCTTACCCTGCCGGGAGCTTCCTCCATTCCGGCGGTGGATGCCGAACACCAGCGCATGTCGGCAGGTTGCGGCCGGCGTATCGTGGAAATGGTGGCCGAGGAGCTGACACCGGACCGTATTCTGACCGCGACCGCGTTTCGCAACGCTGCCATCGTCGCCATGGCGACCGGTTGCTCCACCAATGCCGTCGTGCATCTGATCGCCATGGCGCGCCGCGCCGGTGTGCCGATGACGCTGGACGAGCTGGACGAGCTTGGCCGGGTCACGCCGCTCATCGCCAATGTCCGCCCCTCCGGCAAAGACTATCTGATGGAGGACTTCTATTACGCCGGCGGCCTGCGCGCACTGATGAAGCAGCTCGAAAGCCGTCTCGACTGTTCGGCGCTCACCGTGACCGGCCGCAGCATGGGTGAGAACCTCGAAGGCGCGAAGGTCTATAATGACGACGTCATCCGCTCGCTCGATAATCCGGTCTATGCGGAAGGCTCGCTTGCGGTGCTGCGTGGCAATCTTTGCCCGGACGGCGCCGTCATAAAGCCTGCCGCCTGCGATCCGAAATACCATATCCATGAAGGCCCCGCGCTGGTTTTCGACAGCTATCCCGAGATGAAGAAGGCGATTGATGACGAGAACCTCGATGTCACGCCGGATCATGTTCTGGTGCTGCGCAACGCCGGTCCGCTCGGCGGTCCCGGATTTCCGGAATGGGGCATGCTGCCCATCCCCAAGGCGCTGATCAAGAAGGGCCACCGCGACATGGTGCGCATTTCCGATGCCCGCATGTCCGGCACCTCCTATGGCGCCTGCGTACTGCATGTCGCGCCGGAAAGCTTCGTCGGCGGGCCGCTCGCGCTCCTGAAGACCGGCGATATCGTCCGCCTCGATCTGCCGCAGCGTCGCCTCGACATGCTGGTCAGCGAAGAGGAAATCGCCAGCCGCCGCGCCGCCTGGCAGGCTCCCGCACCGCGTTATGAACGCGGTTATGGTTATCTCTTCTCCAAGCATGTCACCCAGGCCGATCAAGGCTGCGATTTCGACTTCCTGCAGACGGATTTCGGCCGCACCGCCGGCGAGCCCGATATTTTCTGAGGACGCCATCATGTTGAAGCGATTGCTCATCACAGGCGCCGGCGGCAAGCTGGGCAGCATGTTGCGCGGACGACTTGGCCATGTCACCGAGACCATCCGCCTTTCGGATGTCGTCGATCTCGGTGAGGCAGCCCCCCATGAGGAGCTTTTTCGCTGCCGGCTCGAAGACGAAGCGGCGGTTCATGAACTGGTGAAGGGCTGCGACGGCATCGTCCATCTCGGCGGTATTTCGGTGGAAAAAACTTTTGATCCCATCGAGGCCGCCAATCTTCGCGGCGTCTACAATCTTTACGAAGCGGCGAGACAAAACGGCCTGCCGCGCATTCTCTTCGCCTCCAGCAACCACACGATCGGTTATTACCCGCAGGGACAACAGCTCGAGCCGGAAACGCCTTTCCTGCCGGATGGCCTTTATGGCGTCTCGAAGATTTTCGGTGAGGCGATGGCAAACCTCTACCATTCCAAATTTGGCCAGGAGACGGCCATCGTCCGTATCGGGTCCTGCGAAGAAAAGCCCTCGAACTGGCGGATGTTGTCGACCTGGCTCAGCTACGGCGACTTCGTCTCGCTGATCGAGGCCACCTTCCGCGTGCAGAAACTCGGCTGCCCGGTTATCTGGGGCGTTTCCGCCAATGACGACAGCTGGTGGGACAATTCCCATGTCGATTTTCTCGGCTGGCAGCGCCGCGACAATGCCGCGCGCTACCGTGCGGAAATCGAACGCGATGTGCCGCGCCCCGATCCCGAGGCTGCGATCGCAAAATATCAGGGTGGCATCTTCACAGACGAACCCATTCACAAGACTTGAAACACATCCATCCGCCATTGCGAGGAGACAAACATGAACAATGAAACGCGCGAAAAACTGCTGACGATTTCCGTCGCTACGCTGGCGACGGCGCTTTACAAGCGGGGTCTGCGCAACCAGGTCATTCAGGGCGTGCGCCCGCTTGGTTACAAGGGCAAGAACATGGTGGGCCCGGCCTTTACCCTGCGCTACATGCCGGCCCGCGAAGACCGCAACCAGCTTGTTGAATTCCGCAATCCCGCCCATCCGCAGCGCGTCGCCATCGAAACATGCCCCCCGGGCCATGTGCTTGTCATGGACAGCCGCAAGGATGCGACCGCCGCCTCGGCCGGCGATATTCTGGTAACCCGCCTGATGGTTCGCGGCGGCGCCGGCATCGTTTCCGATGGCGGTTTTCGTGACGCCGCCACTATCGCCGAGCTGGATATTCCCGCCTACCACACCCGCCCTTCGAGCCCCACTAACCTGACCAAACACGAGGCAATCGAGATCAACGGTCCGATCGGCTGCGGCGATGCGCCGGTCTTTCCGGGCGATATCATTGTTGGTGATGCCGATTGCGTTATCGTCATCCCGGCGGGCATTGCCGACGACGTGGCGACCGAGGCTGTGGAAATGACGGCTTACGAAGATTTCGTGGTGGAGCAGGTCAAGGCCGGCCAGACGATCATCGGGCTTTATCCATGCACCAAGGAAGAGCACCAGACTTCTTTTGCCGAATGGCGCAAGAAGAACAACCGCTGAATTTTACAGCCATCCCAGTGCTTTCGCCGCGCGGATCGCCTCCGCGCGGCGTTTGCAATCCAGCTTGCGGAACAGGTTGCCGAGGTGAAACTTCACCGTCACTTCCGAGATATTGAGCGTCTGGGCGATCTTCTTGTTCGACATGCCGCTGGCCAGCAGTTGCAGCATCTGCGCCTCCCGCTGCGAAAGCCCGCCATGCAGGGCGCGTGCCTGTGGCGAGTTGACCGAGGCGGCGAAAATCGACAGCGCGGCGCGGACATCGGAAGAGGTTTCGATGAAACTGCGGATGCGGCGATTGTTCAGAAGCGGCGACAGGAAGACGCGTTCTTCCGACAGGACGCCATTGCAGCCAAGGCGGGTTGCCGATTCAAGAGCGGTGAGTATATGGGCGCGGGCGGCGGCGTTGTCGCGGCGCTGGTGTGCGGCGTAACTCTGCCAGATTCTCAGCGCGACCTTCTCGCGGTTGGTGACCTTTGAATTGGCGATCATCGCGTCAATCTGCCGGGAGAGATAGGCGCGTGGCGTGAAAAGATGCACCGCATCGCGGAGCCAGGCCATGACATAGGCGATTTCGTCCCGCCGCGTCAGGCGGGAAAGGTCTTCATGGGCGCTCTCCACCCAGTTGCGGCCCATCGGCATGCGGATTGCCGAAAGCGTCGCGGCGGCATCCGCCCAGCGGTTGGCGTTCTGATAGGCGATGGCCGTCCTGATCTCCATCATTGCATGGAATTGCAGCCCTTCCGAAAGATGAATCCACAGGCCATCGAGAAAGCCCGGACGAACGGTCATCGGAAAATGGTCGATCAACACCTGCGAGGCGTAAAACAGGGCAAACTGCATCAGGCTCGGCCAGATTTCGGCAGCGGCGAAGTGATCGAATTCGTGCTCGACGAAATGCAGCAGGTCGCGCGGTTTTCCCGCTTCATAGGCAAGGCAGGCTTCCGCCAGCCGCAACATCCGGAACTCCTGCACGGCATCATGCGGCACCTGTTCCAGCCGTGCACGCGCCTCCTGCGCCGCCCGGCGGGCCAGAAGCACATCGCCGCTCATCAACCGCAGCACGATCTGATGCAGGTGGATGAAAAACTCGAGGAGGGGCTGTTCGCCCATCTTGCGCAGATAGATCAGAGCGCGTGCGGCGGCCGCCTCGGCCTCGCGGAAATTGCGGCGGCGGATTTCGAATTCCAGCAGCGCATTGTAATAGGCCGCCCATTTGCCGTGGTCGTCCATGGGGTAATCGGCCATGAACTCGGCGAGACGGGTTATCACCGCGTCATTGGGCGTCAGGTCCTCGGCAATCATCAGGTTCAGCCGGAAGGTGCGGGCCGCGAAGGAAAACCGCGAGCCACGGGCAAGCACCTTCAGCGGATCGAGGTAATCCGACCCGAGGCTTTTGCCGAGCAGATGGCGCACGCGTTGCAATTCACCCTGTTTCAGCAGCGCGCGAGTGACGGCAAATAGCACGGTCTCATTCGCTGCAATCATATCCTGCGAAAACCGCATGATGATTTCGCGAAAGCGGTCGACGCTGCTCCTGTAGATCAGCTCACGGCCATCGGCGCGCTCGAGAATTTGTGCGGCATGGGTCTCGTAACCGCGGTCCAGCAGCATGGCCATGGCGGCCAGCGAACGTCCTGCCTTTTCGAACGCCGAAGCGACTTCCACTACGGCGCTGCCGGCCTGCAATGTGGCGAGGCGTTCTTTTGCTGCAACCGTCAGAAGCCGTATCAGCGTGTGGTGATTATCTGGTTTTCCCGTCAGAAAGGGCGGCAGAAGCTTGCTCCAGTCCGCATCTGGATCTGCGGAGGGATTTTCGAGCCAGAAGGACAGTTCGACCGTCTGGGCAGGGGAAAGATGCGGCAGATAGCTTTCGCGCAGATAGTCGGCGCATAACGTTTCATCCGGCAGGCGCGCCAGCGACAGGAAGGCCGGCCACCCCGCATAATCCTCGAGTGCCAGATGCTTCTGTTCAGGCGGAAGGCTTTCCGCCTCATCCGGCCTGAAGGCCAGTTCGTCCGATCCTATGGTGAGCGAGCCGCGATGCAGGATGTGCCGCGCCATGCCGCTGATCCGCTGGTCCGGCCGGCAGGCGATGACGACGAAACGCACCGATTCCAGAATGGGGGCGGGCATGCGTACCGCCCGTGCAAAGACTGGAACGTCCCACAGCAGGCAGCCATTTGCCGCGTCGTCGCCTTGCGGCTGGTGCGTGCGGCATATCTGCGTTCCCAGTTCTTCTGCGAGCATCTCCAGCAGCACGCTTTTTCCCGCACCCGCCGGCGCGCGCAGAAATACCACGCCCGCGGTTTCGCTGGCGATGCGGTGGCAGAGGCGGGGACGGGGCAGGAGTGTCATCGGGAAAAGGATAGGATATCCAGATTTAAAAACCTATACTCATTCTTCAAAAAACTATACCTTTCGGCAATTGTTCAAACGGACATGTGGTGAAAACTTGTGCTCACGCAACCGATGCACAAGGAACGTCCCACCGATGCAGCAACATCCGCTGGTCGCGATTTTGAACAGGCTCGGCACCTTCGTGCTGGTCATGATCGCCCTGTCCATCATGATTTTCGTGCTGGCTCGCGTGGTGCCGGGCGACCCCGCCCGCATGGCACTCGGTCCTGCGGCAACGCAGGAGCAGGTGGACGCGCTGCGCGGCGAGATGGGTCTCGATAAGCCGCTTGCCGTCCAATATCTCGATTATATCGGCAATGCCCTGCACGGCGATCTCGGTTTCTCGCTGGTGTCGCAACGCCCGGTGACTACCGATTTGGCGCAGACCGTTCCGGCCACCGTGGAGCTCGTGCTGGTCTCGGTCATCTTCATGTTTGCCGTCGCCATCCCGCTCGGCGTCATCACGGCGCATTATCGCGACCGCCCGCTGGACCATATCGGTCGCATCCTGTCGCTTACCGGCGTCACGATCCCGAGCTTTCTTTTCGCCATCACGCTGCAATTGCTGGCCGCCCGCTTTCTCTCCGGCTGGCCGATCATCGGCAGGCTCGACCATGGGCTTGGCTGGCAGGGTGGCCCGACCGGTTTCATCCTGATCGACGGCACGCTGGCCGGACGTTTCGACGTCGTGCTCGATGCGCTGAAACACCTTGCACTGCCGGCCTTCGCACTTTCCATGGCCGGCATCGGCCAGATCACCCGTATCACCCGCTCCTCGATGATCGAGAACCAGCGCAAGGACCATGTGCTCACCCTGCAAAGCTTCGGCGTGCCGGAGCGGGTCATCATCTTCCGTTATCTGCTGAAGCTCTCTTCCATTGCGCCGCTGACGATCATGGGCCTCGAATTCGCGTCGCTGATCGGCAATGCCTTCGTGATCGAGATGGTCTTCGCCTGGGGCGGGTTCGCTTCTTACGGGCTGAACGCCATCCTGCAGAAAGACCTCAATGCCGTGACCGCCGTGGTGCTGGTGGCCGGCCTGTTCTTCATCGTTGCGAACCTGATCGTGGATGTCCTGATCTCGATCATCGATCCGCGCCTGCGCCGCAAGGAGGCTCGCTGATGGCTGATATGAAAATGCTCGAACCCACTGATCGTGGCCTAAGCGCCGGTTATATGATGTGGTATCGCTTCAGCCGCAATCCGGCGGCGGTCATCGGCTCGCTGATCCTGCTATCGGTGCTGGTGCTGGCGGTCTTCGCGCCATGGCTCACGCCCTATCCCAAACATATCGGCGCGGTCGTCGATTTCCGCGCCCGCCACATGCCGCCGGATCTGGAGCACTGGTTCGGCACCGATAAGGCCGGACGCGATATCTTCTCCCGCACAATCTTCGGGCTCCGGGTCTCGCTGCTTCTCGTCATCGGCGTACTCGGCATTTCGGTGCCTGTCGGCACCGTACTTGGCCTCATCGCCGGTTATTTCGGTGGCTGGACCGAGAAGCTCATCAGCGGCCTGACGAATGTGATGCTGGCCATGCCGCCGCTCGTCATGGCGCTGGCGGTCTCCAACCTGCTGGAACCGACGCTGATGAACGCCATGATCGCGATCACGCTGCTATGGTGGACCTGGCACGCGCGGCTGATCTATTCGGTATCGAAGTCCATCGCTTCCGAAGACTATATCGAGGCGGCGCGTCTTGCCGGCGCCGGTCCGCTGCACATTCTCTTTCGCGAAATCCTGCCCAATTGCGTCTCGGTCATATCGGTCAAGACGACGCTGGATGCCGCCTTCGTCATCCTGTTCGGCGCAACGCTGAGCTTCCTCGGTTTCGGCGTCAAGCCGCCGACCCCCGACCTCGGTTCGATGGTTGCCGACGGGCGCCAGTTCATGCCGGATTTCTGGTGGGAAGTGCTCTGCCCCGGTGCGGCCGTGCTTTACGTGACGCTGGGTTTCAACCTGCTGGGCGACGGCCTGCGCGACATGTTCGACGTGGAAAACTAAGGCCATGACTGAACCGCTTCTCAAGGTCGAAAACCTCAACGTCACCTTCACCAATTACGGCCGCACGCGGCAGGTTCTGCGCGATGTTGCCTTCACGGTTGCCGCCGGCGAACGCGTGGCGCTGATCGGCGAAACCGGATCGGGCAAGTCCGTCACCGCCAAGGCGATCATCGGCACTTTGCCGAAAAATGCCGCGATCACCTCCGGCGCGATCGTCATCGATGGCCGGGATGTGCTGTCCATGCCGCGCAGGGAGCGTGAGGCGCTGAAGGGCACGGCGTTTTCGCTGATCATGCAGGACCCGCTCTCGTCCTTCAATCCGGTCTTCAAGATCGGCACGCATCTCGATGATGTCATGCGTTTTGCCGACAAACGCGATGGCATCAACTCGTCGAAGGCCGAGCGCCGCAACCGCATCGCGGCGGTGCTGCGCCGGGTGCAGCTTGCCGATACCGAGCGGGTGATGAATGCCTATCCGTCCGAACTTTCGGGCGGCATGCGCCAGCGCGTGCTGATCGGACTTGCGCTGCTGCACCAGCCGAAGCTCCTGATTGCGGATGAGCCCGGCACGGCGCTCGACGTGACGACGCAGGATGAAATCCTCAACCTCATCAACCAGCTGGTCGCCGAAGAAAACATGGCGCTGCTGATGATTACCCACAATCTCGGCGTCGTGCGCAAGGTGGCGGACCGGGTCGTGGTCATGCACCATGGCGATATCGTCGAGACCGGTCCTTGCACGCAAATCCTGCATACCCCCGCCGAAGATTACACGCGGTCGCTGCTTGATGCCGTGCCGCCGCTTTATGGCCCGCGCGTCACCGATCTGGCGCAAAGCAAGCGCTCGCCCATCGTGACGATTGAAGGGCTGAACAAGATTTACGGCAGACGCAACGGTTATCACGCCGTGCGGGATGTGAACCTGACACTGAAGGAAGGCGAGGTTTTCGGCCTTGCGGGTGAATCCGGCTCCGGCAAGACCTCGGTTGCGCGCATGATCATGGGTCTTTCGCGCCCAACCTCCGGCAATCTTGTCATTGACGCCCCGGCGCCTGCGCGCGGCAAGCGGCTGACGCAGATCGTCTATCAAAATCCGGGCACCTCGCTCAATCCGAAGCGCACGGTGAAACAGACGCTTGCCCTGCCGCTGAAATCCATCGGCATGGACGGGCCTGCGCGTGAAAGCCGCATGCAGGAACTGATGGGGCTGGTGCGGCTGCCGCAATCTTATCTCGGCAAATATCCGCATGAGCTTTCCGGCGGCCAGAAGCAGCGCGTGGCGATTGCCCGCGCGCTGGCTGCCGAGCCGAAAATCCTCATCCTCGATGAGCCGACGGCAGCACTCGATGTCTCCGTGCAGAAGACGGTGATCGACCTTCTGCTGCAGCTGCGCGAGGAGCTTGGCCTCACCTATCTGATGATCTCGCACGACCTGTCGCTGATGCGCAATTTCTGCTCGCGCATCGCCATCATGCTGCGCGGCGAGATTGTCGAGGAGGGCGTGACGTCGGCGGTCTTCGCCGAGCCGACCCATCCCTATACCCGCGCCCTGATCGCGGCCATCCCCGTCGTCACCGACGAGGAAGAACGTCTCAAACCCACCGTGACCGAGGAAGAGCGCATGCGCTTCCTCGTAAAAACGACCGATTGATGAAAGAGGAGCCTGACGTGTATCGCGTTGGAATTGACGTCGGCGGCACGAATACCGATGCCGTTGTGTTGCAGGATAAAACCGTTCTGGCGGGGGTGAAGGCCTCCACGACAGAGGATGTGACATCCGGTGTCATCGAAGCCCTTGAAAAGGTCATCGAGGCGTCGGGCATCGACAGGGCGCGCATCGGTGCCGTGATGATCGGCACCACGCATTTCACCAATGCGGTGATCGAGCGCCGGCATATGGACGAGGTGGCCGCCATCCGTCTCGGCCTGCCGTCCGGCGCCGGCCTGCCGCCCATGGTGGACTGGCCGGACGATCTCCGGGAAATCGTCGGCAACCACGGGTATCAGGTGCGCGGTGGTTACGAATTCGACGGCCGCGAAATTTCGCCGCTCGATGAGGACGAGATTGTCCGCATCGCCGCCGATATCCGCGCCAAGGGCCTGAAGGCCGCAGCCGTCACCTGCGTTTTCAGCGGCATCAACGAAGCGATGGAGCTGCGGGCGAAGGAAATCCTGCAGGAACGCTGCCCCGGCCTGCCGGTGGTCATGTCCAAGGATATTGGCCGCCACGGTCTGCTTGCGCGTGAAAGTGCTGCAATCATGAATGCCAGCCTGCTGTCGCTGGCGGACCGCACCGTTGCGGCTTTCGGCGAGGCGCTGAAGGCTGCGGGCATCACCTGCCCGTTTTATATTACCCAGAACGACGGCACGCTGATGGCGGCGGATGTGGTGCGCGGCTTCCCCGTGCTCACCTTCGCGTCCGGCCCGACGAATTCCATGCGCGGTGCAGCCTTCCTCACCGGCCTCAAGGATGCGGTTGTGGTCGATGTCGGCGGCACCACCTCCGATGTCGGCTCGCTGTCGCACGGTTTCCCGCGTCAGGCCTCTACCACGGTGGATATTGGCGGGGTGCGCACCAATTTCCGCATGCCTGACGTCTTCTCCATCGGTCTCGGCGGCGGCTCGCTGGTGGTCAATGGTGACCACGGCCTGACCGTCGGGCCGAAATCCGTCGGTTACCGTGTTCGCCGCGAAGCGCTGTGCTTCGGTGGCTCGACCCTGACGGCAACCGATATCGCCGTTGCCTCCGGCAAGGCGGATGTGGGTGAGAAGGCGCTGGTCTCCAGCCTCGACAAAAAGCTCGTGAATGCGGCGGTCGATAAGATCAACGACATGCTCGAGGCCTGCGTGGAGCGCAGCCGCATCTCGTCGTCGCCCGTGCCGGTGATTGCCGTTGGCGGCGGTTCCATCCTGATGCCGGACCGTATCGGTGACCTCGAGGTCATCCGACCTGAGAATTTCGCGGTGGCCAATGCCGTCGGCGCGGCCATTGCGCAGATCAGCGGTGAGACGGACCGGGTCTTCTCGCTGATCGACGGACGCACGCGCGAGAGCGCGCTGGCCGAGGCGGAAGCGGAGGCGCGCGAAAAGGCGATTGCCGCCGGCGCGATTGCCGCGACGCTGGAAGTCATCGAGCGCGAGGACATGCCGCTTGCCTACCTGCCCGGTAACGCCACCCGCATTCATGTGAAAGTTGTTGGAGAAATGGGAGCCAATCATGGCTGAGACACGCAAGCTGAAATATGACGAAGCGGCATTGCGGACGCTGACCCGTGAAGATCTCGACGCGCTGGAAATCGGCGCCGGCATTCTCGGCACGGGCGGCGGCGGCAATCCCTATCTCGGCAAGCTGCTGGCGCTGGAGGCCATGAAGGCCGGTTACGAGATGAAGATCCTCGCAACCGATGCCATCGAGCCGGACGCGCTCTGCATGTCCATCGGCGGTATCGGTGCACCTGTCGTTGGCGTCGAGCGTATTCGCGAAGGCCGTGAGGGCCTGCGTTGCCTGCGGGCGATGGAGGAGTTGATCCGCACGCCGGTCGACGCCATCGTCTGCGAGGAAATCGGCGGTTCCAATTCCATGAACCCGCTGGTGACGGCGGCGCTAGGCGGCCTGCCGATCCTCGATTGCGACGGCATGGGCCGGGCTTTCCCGGAAATGCAGATGACCACCTTCTCCATCTATGGTCATAGTTCCACACCGTCGGTGATGTGCGATCTGCACGGCAATGCCGTTATCTTCAGCCACGCCGTTTCCGAAGTCTGGCACGAGCGCATGGCGCGCGCCTGCGTCGTTTCGCAGGGCGGCGGCGCGATGCTGGCGACCGCGCCGATGCAGGCGCATTACGTGCACCAGTATGGCATTCCGAAAACCTACACCAAGGCGATTGCCATCGGTGAGGCCGTGATCCGCGCCCGCAAGCAGCAGGAAGACCCGATTGCCGCGGTCTGTGCACTGGAAGGCGGAAAACGCATCTTCAACGGCAAGATCACCGATCTGAAGCGCCACCTGCGCGGCGGTTTCGCGGTCGGCGATCTCACGCTCTCCGGCTTCGACGATTGCGCCGGCCAGACGGCGGGCGTCGCCATCCAGAACGAATTCCTGCTGTTTTCCCGCGACGGCAAGGTGGAAGTGACGGTTCCCGACCTGATCGTCCTGCTCGATGTCGACACCGGTTATCCGATCACCACCGAAGTGCTGCGCTACGGCCAGCGTGTGGCCGTCATCGCCATCCCCTGCCACGACCTGCTGCGCAGCGCCCGCGCGCTTGAGGTCGTCGGGCCGGCGGCCTTCGGTTACCCGGACATTCCTTTCTCACCGCTGCCCGTTCCGGTCAGCAAGGCTGCCTAACCATAAGCGGGGCCAATGCTCCGCAATAAAGAGGAGAACGATAATGAAAATGCCTGTACTTTCTTCCCGTCTCGCCGCGCTGGCGCTAGGTACGGCGCTCGTGTTGCCGCTTGTTTCTTCCGCAGCCCTTGCGGAGGACAAGGTATCGGTCGCGGTCAACACCATGCAGATATTCAGCTCGCTCGACCCGGCGAAAGTGACCGATTATACCGGCTACATGGCCATCGTGAACATGTATGACGGCCTGACCACGGTGAACGCCAAGGGCGAAATCGTGCCGCATCTGGCGAAATCCTGGGAGATTTCCGAGGACGGCCTGACCTACACCTTCCATCTGCGCGACGATGCGAAATTCCAGGACGGCACGGCGGTGAAGGCTGCCGATCTTGCCTGGTCGATCCAGCGCCTGCTTGGCATCAACAAGGGGCCTTCGAACCTCATCGTCGGCGTGCTGAAGCCCGAAAACGTTACCGCGCCTGACGATGCTACGCTGGTCATGAAGATCGAGCGCCAGTTCTCGCCCTTCATGGCGGCAACGCCGCTGATGATGGCGATGAACAAGACGCTGATCGAAGCCAATGCCAAGCCCGAAGACAAATGGGGCGAGGCCTATGTCGGCGAACATTCCGCCGGCTCCGGCCCCTACAAACTCGTCAGCTACAACCGTTCGGCCGATATGGTCATTGCCCGCAATGCCGATTATTTCCTCGGCTGGACGAAGGGCAAGCCGATCGACGAGGTGCGCTTCGTGCAGACCAGCGATGATGCCACCGTCAAGGCGCTGGCGGAAAAGGGTGAACTCGGCCTTTCCTCGCATGGGCTTGGCAACGACACCTATGAATCCATCGGCCGGATGAAGGGTTACAAGCTGATCCAGACCCGCACCGCCGGCGGTTTCGTCATCAAGCTCAACACCAAGGTCTATCCGACCGATGACGTGCACGTGCGCCGCGCCATCGCCTATGCGACGGATTACAAGACGATCCAGGAAGTGATCTATCCGGGCTTCGACATGCGCGGACCGCTCTCCGATGCGTTCAAGGATGCGCATAACGGCGATATCCAGCCGGGCGTTTACGATCTGGAGAAAGCCAAGGAAGAACTGGCGAAGTCTAAATATGCCGGCCAGAAGATCACGCTGGTCAACAGCTATGTCGCGTCGCTGGCCTTCGAGGCCGAAGTGGCGCTGCTGTTGCAATCGAGCCTTGAGCAGATCGGCATCACGCTCGATATCAAACCGGAGCCGTGGAACCGCATCGTCGAGCTGTCCTCCAAGCCGGAAACGACGCCGGCATCGACGCAGGTGAACATCTCTCCGACCTATCCGTCGCCGGACGCGATGTTCTACAACCAGTATCATTCCAAGGCTTCCGGCACCTGGATGTCGATGGAATGGTTGCAGAATGCCGAGATCGACGGGCTGATCGACAAGGTCCGCGCCACCACAGATGTCAACGAGCAGAACGCCACCTACAAGGAACTGCAGACGAAGATCGCCGATCTTCAGCCTGACGTATGGGCCGTTGCGCCGAACCGCCGTTATGCGGCGAACAAGTGCCTTCAGGGTTACGAGTTCATTCCCATGCAGAGCTGGGACCTGAACTTCTCCAATTTCCATTGGGACTGCAAGGCGGAGTGATCTCCGCCTCATGAAAACCGGCCCCGCCACAAAGGCGGGGTTGGCCAGACTTGGAACTTCAAAGGGAAGGAGCATCGCTTGCGGCCGGAAAGGCTGCGGCATGCCCGAGGATGACGCATGATCCAGGAATTTTCCGAAGACGATATCGAACCTCTGGCCACCGGCGCCTGGATTCTGGGAACGGGGGGCGGCGGCAATCCCTATATCTCGACGCTCAACCTGCGCCGTCTTTATGCCGAGGGCAGGCGGGTAAAGGTCATGGACCCCATGGCGCTCGCCGATGACGACATGGTTGCCGTCGTCTCCAAGATGGGTGCACCGCTTGTCGGTCAGGAGCGGCTGGGGGATCCTGTGCATCTCGCCCGTGCCGTCGAGGTGATGGAGGATTATCTCGGCAAGCCGTTCCGGGCGATCATGAGCGTTGAAATCGGCGGTTCGAATGCGCTGTCGTCCTTCCTCGCTGCCGCCGTTCTCGACCGGCCGGTCGTGAATGCCGATGCCATGGGACGCGCCTATCCGGAAGCGCAGATGACATCCTTCGCCATCGGCAACCTGCCTATGTTTCCGCTGTCGCTGGTCGATGTGCGCGACAATGAGGTGATCGTGACGCGCGCGGCATCGTGGAAATGGATGGAGCGCATCTCGCGCAAGGTCTGCACCGAAGTCGGCTCCACCGCCGCCACCTGCAAGGCGCCGCGCACTGGCAAGGAAGTGAAGGAATGGGGCATTCATTACACCGTCACAAAGGCGACCGAACTCGGGCGCGCGGTGATGGAGGCGCGTCAACGCCATGACGATCCGGTTCAGGCGGTTCTCGACCATGAGGGCGGCAAGCAGCTGTTCCGTGGTAAGGTGGTGGATGTGGCGCGTGAGACCACCGGTGGTTTCCTGCGCGGCAGCACGACCATTGAAGGCATCGATGCCGACCGGGGTTCGCGCATGGAACTGGCCTTCCAGAACGAATGGGCGGTCGCCTTCCGCGATGGCCAGCCGGTCGCCATGACACCCGACCTGCTTTGCCTTCTCGACACTGTCTCGGGCGGCGCCATCGGTACGGAATCGGTGCGTTACGGCCAGCGCGTCACGGTTGTCGCCCTGCCGGCGCCGGAGCTTTTGACGACACCTGCCGGCATCGCCGCCGTTGGCCCGCGCGCCTTCGGTTATGACATTGACTTCAGATCGGTATTCCCATGAAACGCATCGGTATTGACGTTGGCGGCACCAATACGGATGCCGTTCTGATCGATGGTGACACCATCGTCGCTTCCATCAAGGTTCCGACCACGCAGGATGTGCTGTCCGGCGTGAAGGCGGCGCTCGCTCATGTGGCGGGCCATGTCGGCGCGGCGGACCGGCCGATTGATGCCGTGATGATCGGCACCACGCACTTTACTAATGCGGTGGTGGAACGCGCCCGGCTGGAGCGGGTTGCGGCGATCCGCATCGCGCTGCCGACCGGTTCTTCGCTGCCGCCGATGTGCGATTGGCCGAAGGATCTTCGCGAGGCCGTTGATCCGCTGATCTTTATGGTCCACGGCGGCCATGAATATGACGGCAGTCCGCTGGTGCCTATGGTTCCCGATGAAATTCGCGAAGCGGCGATGAAAATCCGCGATGCGGGTATCACTTCCATCGCCATTTCCGCGACCTTCTCACCGCTGACGATGGAATGCGAGGTGAGAGCGGCGGAAATCGTCCGTTCTGTGATCCCTGATGCACGCATCACGCTCTCCCATACGCTTGGCCGCATCGGGCTGATCGAGCGAGAAAATGTCGCTCTCCTGAATGCAGCGCTGCAAACGCTCGGCAAGACCACGGTTCAGGCATTTTCGGATGCGCTGCGCGAAGCGGGCGTGAAGGCGCCGTTCTATCTGACCCAGAATGACGGCACCGTGGCGCTCGCGGATGTGGCCGCCGCCAACCCCGTGCACAGTTTCGCTTCCGGCCCGACCAATTCGATGCGCGGTGCGGCCTTCCTCACCGGGCTTTCCGATGCGATGGTGGTGGATGTCGGCGGCACCACCTCCGATATCGGCTGCCTTGTCGGTGGTTTTCCGCGCGAGGCGAACAATATTGTCCATATTGGCGGGGTACGCACGCTCTTCCGGATGCCCGACCTTCTGCCGATTGCGCTCGGCGGCGGCACCATCGTCGACCCTGAAACAGGCAAGATCGGTCCGCGCTCGGTCGGGTACCGCATCCTGACGGAAGCCCGGGTTTTCGGCGGCGAGACGCTAACGACATCGGATATCGCCGTTGCCGCCGGCCTGATCGAGATGGGTGATCGCGACCGTGTGAAAGACCTTGATCCGGCTTTCGTGCAGGCCTCGCTTCAACGCATCCGTGACATGGTGGCCGACAGTTTCGACCAGATGAAAACCTCGGCCGAAGACGTGCCGCTGGTTGCGGTCGGCGGCGGGGCGTTCCTGATCCCTGAGACGGTTCCGGGTGCGTCGGAAGTGCTGCGCGTGGAAAATGCAGGCGTTGCCAATGCGCTGGGCGCGGCGATGGCGCAGGTTTCCGGCGAGGTCGATCAGGTCTTTTCCGGACTGAGCCGGGACGAAGCCCTTGTGAAAGCCGAGACCGAGGCGCAGAACGCAGCCGTTGCATCCGGTGCAGAGCGGGCGAGCCTCAAGACGCTTGAGGTGGAGGATATCCCGATCGCCTATCTGCCGGGCGGTGCTCGCAGGGTGCGCGTACGGGTCATCGGCGATATCGCCTTTCATTGATGGTAAGAGGCCCTGCCGGAGTAGGATGACGAGGGAGTGAGCACATGACGAAGATCGCACTGGCCATTCACGGTGGTTGCGGCGTGATGCCGGAAGACAGCATGACGGCCGGGGAGTGGGCTGCTGCGCGCGACGATCTGGCCGCCGCGCTTCGGGCCGGTTATGGCGTGCTGAAGGCCGGCGGAACCGCGCTCGAGGCCGTTGAGGCGGCGGTCGTCGTCATGGAGGATAGCCCGCATTTTAATGCTGGCCATGGGGCGGCGCTGAACGAAAACGGGGTTCACGAGCTCGACGCCTCGATCATGGATGGTGCCACACTTGCGGCGGGCGCGATCAGCGCGTCCCGCGCCATCCGCAACCCTGTGAAGGCGGCGCGTGCGCTGATGGTAGATGAACGTGCCGTCTATCTGACGGGTGAGGCGGCCGACCGCTTCGCCAGGGAAAAGGGGCTAGCCACCGAGCCTCAATCCTACTTCACCACGCAAAAGCGCGTGGAGGCACTGGCGGCGATGAAGCGCCACGCCGCCACAGGCACGGAAGCGACTGAAAACGAAAAGCACGGGACCGTCGGCGCAGTGGCGCTCGATGCGGCGGGGCATCTTGCTGCGGCCACCTCGACCGGCGGTTACACCAACAAGCCGGACGGCCGGGTGGGAGACAGCCCGGTGATCGGCGCCGGCACCTATGCGCGGGATGGCGCCTGTGCGGTCTCCGGCACCGGCAAGGGCGAGTTTTTCATCCGTTATGTCGTCGGCCACGAGATCGCGTCCCGCGTTGCCTATCTTGGGCAGGATCTGGAGACCGCCGCCGGCAATCTCGTGCACAAGGATCTGGCCCCCTACGATATCGGTGCCGGGCTAGTGGCGATCGATGCCGAAGGCGGCATATCCGCGCCCTATAATACATCCGGCATGTTTCGCGGCTGGGTGACGCCATCGGGCGAGGCACGCGTGGCCACCCATGACACGGTCTATGAGGTGAAATTGTAGGTCGCTGTCGCGGGTAGGATAAAAAACCGGTGACAGGAAGCGCTATCGGCGGCAAAAGGTTTGAACCGTTACCGGCTCGTTTTTCATCCATGGTGCTGGCCTCATGAACATCAAGCAACTCGAAGTCCTGCGCACGCTTCTTTCCACCGGCTCGACCATTGCCACGGCCAAGGCGATGGGTCTCAGCCAGTCCGGTGTCAGCCGGCTTCTGGCGCAGCTCGAATCGGATCTGTCGCTGACACTGTTTGCCCGTGACAAAGGGCGGCTCATTCCGACGCCGGAAGCCGCACTTCTTGCCCGTGATGCCGAAAACGTGCTGCTCGCCGTTGATCGCATGTCCGGCCACGCCGAAGATTTGCGCAATGGTGCCGCCGGCCCGGAAATCGTTCGCATTGGCCTGCCGAGCAGCATGTGGGAAAATTTCGCGCCCGCCATGCTGATCGACTATGTCCGGGATTTTCCCGGCGTGCGTATCGAAACCTTCTTCGAGACGACCACCGCCATCAACAAGCTGGTGGGCGAACGGGTAATCGATCTGGGTTTCCTGCGGATGGAAGGCGAGATCGGGCCGGGTATAGATGTCGAACGTGTCGCGACCGGCAAGAGCGTCTGTGTGGTTCGGGAGGATCATCCCTTGGCCAAGCTCGAGGAAATCACCGTCAAGGACCTGCGCAATGTCCCGCTCATCCTGATCGGCCGGCAGCGGCCAAACCGCATGGCGCTTGATCAGGTTTTCAAGAAGGCCGGCGTCAAGCCGATGGTGAAGATCGAGACCCACACCAACAGTTCCGCCTGCGCCTATGTCGCGCACGGGCTGGGGGTAACGATCATCAGCAGTTTTTATGCTAACCTCTACCGGCACCTTCCCGTTGTCGCCCGACCATTCGTTCCGCAGGCCACACAGGAATTCGGTCTTGCGCGCGCTTCCGGTGCACCCTTGTCCATCGCGGCGCAGGCACTGAGCGATGCCCTGAAGCGGGAAATCCAGCTTTCGCAAAAAATCGACTGAAAACGGGATTTTGGGCGGAAAATCTCATTGTCTTCATCAGGAAGAAACGCGCCGCCATTCTGCATAGACATATGACATTTACGCATAATATTGCGTGATATTTCTCAATCCGTCATAGTCACCAGCAACGAAACCGATAGAGGCGGGATACCACTCCCTGCCATCAATCGTGGGGAACCGATGATAAGATTCATACTGAGCCGTCTTTTGATGGCGCTGCCGACGATCGCATTCGTGTCGATCACGGTCTTTGCGCTCATCCGCTTCATTCCGGGTGATCCGGCTGCCCTGATGCTGGGCGACATGGCGCAACCGGAACAGATCGAAGCCATGAGGTCCGAACTCGGCCTCGACAAGTCCATGCCGCAACAATTCGTCATCTGGGCCGGCAATGTGGTGCAGGGCGATTTCGGCCGCTCCATCGTTAATGACGAAGCGGTGTTGCCGCTGGTCGTCTCGCGCTTCCTCGTCAGCGCCGAGATCGTCGTGGTCGCGGTGCTTCTCGCCAGCCTGATTGCGGTTCCGGCCGGCGTGATCGCCGCCTGGAAACAGAACAGCCTGACCGATCTTGCGCTGGTGGGAACGGCAACCCTGCTCCTCTCCATCCCGACATTCTGGCTGGGCCTGCTGCTTCTGCTGTTTTTCGGCCTCAAGCTCGGCTGGCTGCCGGTGCTGGGATATGTGTCGATCAGCGATAATCTTGTCGGCGGCATGCTTTATCTCGTCCTGCCCGTCATGACGCTGGTGATCCACGAAATGGGCGTTCTGATCCGCATGGCGCGCGCCTCGACACTGGAAGTGCTGCGGCTGGATTACATCACCCATGCCCGTGCCAAGGGCCTTTCGGAAAGTGCTGTCCTCTGGCGGCACGCCTTCAAGAACGCCTTCGGCCCGACCTGGACGATGATCGGCCTCATCCTCGGCAATCTCCTCGGCGGCATCGCCGTCATCGAGACGGTGTTCACCATTCCCGGCCTCGGACGGCTGATGGTCGACAGTATTTTTGCCCGTGACTATCCGGTCATACAGGGCTGCCTGTTGTTCGTCTCGCTGTCCTATGTGCTGGTCAACCTGTTCGTCGACCTTCTTTATCCCCTCTTCGATCCGCGTGTGGTTGCCGAATGAAAAAGTTCACACTTAACGGGCTTATCGGCGGCTTTCTCATCGCCCTCCTGCTCATCACTGCCGCAACCGGTCTGTTCTGGACGCCCTATGACCCGATGAAGCTTGGCTTCGCCTCGCGTCTGGCCGGTCCAAGCGCCAGCCATCTCCTCGGCACCGACGAATTCGGTCGCGATGTTTTGAGCCGCCTGATGGTCGGCGCGCGCGCCAGCGTCTGGATCGGCTTCCTGACGGTCAGCTTCGCGACGATCTTCGGCACGCTGATCGGCCTTGTCAGCGGTTATGCGCGGGGCTGGGTGGATGGCGTCATCATGGCCATCAACAATGCGCTCTTGGCCTTCCCGGGCATTCTACTCGCGCTCGGCCTGCTCGCGGTTTTCGGCGCAAACCAGTATGGCATCATCTTCGCGCTCGGCATCGCCTATACGCCATCCATGGCCCGCGTGGTGCGCGGTGCCGTGCTTTCTCTGCGCGAGCGGGAATTCATCGAGGCGTCGCTGGTGATGGGCAATGGCGAGATCTACACCATGTTCCGCCACATCCTGCCCAATTGCATCGCGCCGATCACGGTTCTTGCCACCTCCATGTTCGGCTGGGCCATCCTGTCGGAAAGCGCGCTCTCCTTCCTCGGCCTTGGCGTGCCGCCGCCGGCGCCCACCTGGGGCAACATGCTGGCCGCCGGCCGTCCCTTCATCCAGCAGGCCGTTTGGCTCGGGCTTTTCCCCGGTCTCTGCATCGCGCTGACGCTGCTTGGCATCAATCTTCTGGGCGATGCCCTTCGCGACAGGCTTGACCCGCGCATGAGAGGTCTCAAATGACAGACAATACACTTCTCACCGTTCGCGGCCTTTCGCTCGAAGTCGCCAGAACCGGCCATCGGGTGGTCAAGGATGTCTCCTTCGATATTGCCGCGGGCGAAATCTTCGGCATCGTCGGCGAAAGCGGCTCGGGCAAGACGCTAGCAACCCGCGCGCTCATCTCGCTTCTGCCACCGGCCATCGCCGTCACCGGCGGGTCGATCATCTACAAGGGGCAGGATGTCATGTCCCTGCCGGTGAAGGATCTTCGGCGTCTGCGCGGCGCGGAGATCGGCGTGGTGTTTCAGGAGCCGATGACCTCCCTCAACCCATCGATGACGATTGGCCGGCAGCTGGAAGAGGGGCTGATCCTTCACACGAAGTTGTCGCCTGAAGAGCGCCGCGAGAAAATTCTCGACATGCTGCGCCGGGTCGGCATCCGCGATCCCGAAGGTGCGCTGACGGCCTATCCGCACGAGTTTTCCGGCGGCATGCGCCAGCGCATCATGCTGGCCTCGGTCATGCTGCTGAAACCCGCTTTGCTGATTGCCGATGAGCCGACGACGGCGCTCGACGCGGTCATCCAGCGCGATGTCATGGAACTGATGGTGGAGCTGACGCGGGCGGAAGGCACTGCCGTTCTCCTCATCAGCCACGATCTGCCGATGGTGGCACGTTATACCAGCCGCATCGTGGTGATGGAAAAAGGCACGATCGTCGAACAGGGCCGCACCGAGGACCTGCTGGACGCGCCGCAGCACCCCTATACGAAAAAGCTGCTTTCCTCCCTGCCATTCCGTGGCGAGCCGCGCAGCATCGACACGTCAAAGGCGCCAATGGTTTCTGCCCGCGATATCGTTGTGGATTATGCCGGCCGCAAATCCCTGCTGAAAAAAGCCAAACCGAAGCGGGCGCTGCATGGCGTCAGCATCGATATTCATGAGGGCGAAGTAGTGGCGCTCGTCGGCGGTTCCGGTTCCGGCAAAACGACGCTTGGCCGCACCATTGCCGGGCTCGTCAAGGAAAGCGAAGGGCATATCCGCTTTCAGGGCCGCGAGCGCAACGAGGACTGGAAGGATTATCGCCTGAATTGCCAGATGGTGTTTCAGGATCCCTATTCCTCGCTTGATCCGCGCATGACCATTCAGGCGCTGGTGGAAGAGGCATTGCGCCTCGTGCCTGACCTCGATCAGGCCGCCAAGCGCAAGCGGGCGCTGGAAACGCTGGAGGAAGTGGGGCTCGGCGCCGATTTTGCCGCCCGTTATCCGCATGAGCTTTCCGGTGGCCAGCGCCAGCGCGTGGCGATTGCCCGCGCCATTGCCCGCCGTCCGCGGTTCCTGATCGCCGACGAACCGGTCTCGGCACTCGACGTGACGGTGCGGGCGCAGGTGCTCGATCTCTTTTCCGATCTGCAGAAACGTTACGGCTTTTCCTGCCTGTTCATCAGCCACGATCTCGGTGTGGTGGAGCAGGTGGCCGACCGTGTCGTCGTCATGCAGGACGGCCGCATCATCGAAGAGGGTGACCGCGATACGATTTTCGACAGTCCGAAAGAGGCCTATACGCGCCGGCTGCTCTCGGCCATTCCCGCTCTCGACCAGAATGAAAAAGGCGGCGTGACACTGAAATGGCGTCTGGAAGATGAAGTTTAACAGGAAGATGACAATGACTGTGGCTGCCCAATTAAATGCGATCTGTGATGCACAGCCTTTCGTGACGCGCTTCATGGTGCGCAATCTCCTGACCGGTGAAGAGATCGGCCGGGGAGAAAACGAGGAGACGCCATCGGGCAGCACCCGCAAGACGTCGATCATGATGGCCGTTCTCAAGGCCGCCAGCGAAGGGCGGATCGATCTCGACCAGCCCGTTACCTATGAAAAACGGCTGGCGGAAGAGGTCGCGAGCGGCATGTTCCGTTATATGACGCCGGGTATCGTCATTTCGCTACGCGATGCCGTCGCCGGCATGATGGTGCTAAGCGACAATGTCTGCACCAAGATGGTGCTGGAACGGCTGACGCTGGAAGAGGTCGACGGCTATTGCAAGTCGCTCGGCATGGCCAATACCCACCACCGTTTCCTCATCCCGCCGCTGGCGCTGGCGGCCGACCATCCGTTGAAGACAGTTACGACCACCTCGGCGGCGGATCAGGTGCTTCTGCTTCAGACCATTCTCGATGCCCAGTCCTCGCCCGAAGCGCAGGCAAAGCTCGGTTGCAGCCCGCAATTGTGCGAGTGGGCGATGCAGACGCTGAAGAACCAGATTTTGCGGTATGGAATTCGCTCCCGCCTGCCTTTCGAGGCCGTGGTGGCCAGCAAGAGTGGCCGCGGCAAGCGTGGGCGCATGGATGCCGGCATCGTCTACAGAAACGGCGCACCGTCCTTCATCATCACCACCTATACCGATGAGGTGCCGCAAACCATGCCTGATGGCACGCCGGGCTATACCATCGCGCTCGAAACGATCGGCCGGCTGGCACAGGCCTGCTGGGACGGGTTTTAACCGAGCATTTCCAGTAAAAGTGCGTAGCGGTTTTACGTCCGGAAAATGCGTAAAAACAAAGAGATAGAGCACGTCTAAAACTTCCATTCAAACCGGACGTGCTCTAGTCACAATCAACGACAACAAAGAGGGTAGAACAGTGAAAAAACTTCTTCTCGCAGGCGTTGCCCTGCTGGTAACGGCCAACATCGCGGCGGCCCGCGACATCACCATTGCGCAAAGCTCGGATCTGCGCAGCAACAATCCCGGCGTGAACCGCGACGGCAATACGGACGGGGTTATCCTGCACATCGTCGAAGGCCTCGTCGGTTATAACAATGCCGGCGAGGTGAAGCCGCTTCTGGCCGAAAGCGTCGATGTTTCGGCTGACGGCCTGACCTATACGTTCAAGCTGCGCAAGGACGTGAAATTCCACAATGGTAAGCCGCTCACCGCAGAGGATGTTGCCTGGAACTGGACACGTTATCTGAAGCCGGAAACCAAATGGACCTGCCTCAACGATTTCGCGGAAGGCGGGGCAGCGCACGTCACCGGCGTCAAGGCCACGGATGCATTCACGGTCGAGATCACGCTTGAAAAACCTTCCGCCGTTTTCCTCGGCCTGATGTCGCGGCCGGAATGCGGTTATACCGGCATGATCTCGCCGGAATCGGTTGCTGCCGATGGCAGCTTCGTCAAGCCGATCGGCACCGGTCCGTTCCAGTGGGACGAGTGGAAGAAAGGCGAATATATCCGCCTCGCGAAATTTGCCGATTATGTTTCGCCGGCAAATGACGGCAAGCCTGATGGCATGGTCGGCTCCAAGCGTCCGCTTGCCGATGGCATCAAGTTCATGGTCATTCCAGATGCTTCGACGGTGAAAGCGGGCCTTGAATCCGGCGTGCTCGACACCGCCGAGATTTCTCCCGATCTCATCCCGGAATTCAAGACCAATGACAAGATGCAGCTCATCGTTGCCCGCAACAACGGCAAGAACCTGTTCTACATCCAGACCCGCGACAAGGTGCTGAGCAACCCCGGGGTGCGTCGGGCCATGGCGATGGCGCTCGATCTCGATGAACTGGTTGCCGCCGCATCGAACGGCACGGGTGAAGCCAACGGCTCGATGGTCTCGCAGGACTCGGTCTATTTCGACGAGACCCAGAAAAAGCGTCCGGCCTATGACATCGAGGCCGCGAAGAAAGAACTCGAGGCCGCCGGTTACAAGGGCGAGCCGATCTCCATCATCGCCAACAAGCGTGGCAACGTGCCGAGCTTCCCGGCCGCCGTCATGGCGCAGGCCATGATGCAGCAGGCGGGTCTCAACGTGCAGATCGAGGTGCTGGATTATGCAACGCAGGTGGATCGCCGCCGCTCCGGCAATTATCAGGTGATCTCGCAGTCGGTCGCCCCGCGCCTCGACCCGGCGCTGATGTATGCCTTCTATGTCGGCAACAAGGACAAGAACGCCTCGCTGATGTGGGACGATCCGAAGGCGATCGAGCTGATGAAGGCGGCCTATGTCGAGGCCGACCAGACGAAGCGCCAGAAGATTTTCGACGAGTTCCATGAGCTGATGCTGAAGGAAATGCCGGGCATCTTCCTCTACGACATGGTCGATGTCTGGGGTGCCACGAAGAAGCTCAAGGGCCAGCCGGTCTGGCAGTCGAACGCCCGCCTCTGGGAAGTCTCGGTCGACAACTGATCCACTGTTGCCCGCGCCGGAGGCGGACCCCGGCGCGGTCTTTCCATCATAGGGTGCAAGGATTTGGCGGAGCATCCGCCGAAGCGCTTGCGCGTGCCCGTAAAGGGCGGAAATGCGAGGACAAGCCATGAACCGTGATGCCGTGATGTCGATTGCCGCCGAAGTCGAGGCCATGAAGCCCGACTTCACCACCTTGAGCGACAGCATCTGGGATTTTGCCGAGCTTAAATTTGAAGAACGGCAATCCGCTGGCGTTCTCGCCGCCGCCCTTGAGGAAAACGGCTTTGCGGTTCGCCGCGGCGTGGCAGGCATGGAAACGGCGTTCATCGGCGAATTCGGCAGCGGCAAGCCGGTCATTGCCTTCCTCGGCGAATTCGATGCGCTGGCCGGCATGAGCCAGGTGGCCGATGTGGCGCAGGTGCAGCCGCGCGAGGCGAACGCCACCGGCCATGGCTGCGGCCATAACCTCCTCGGCGTCGGCTCGCTGATGGGGGCCATCGCGCTCGCCCGGCATCTGAAAGCCAATAATCTGCCCGGCACCGTGCGTTATTACGGTTGCCCCGGTGAGGAGGGCGGTTCCGGCAAGACCTTCATGGTGCGCGCCGGCCTGTTTGATGATGTCGACGCGGCGCTGACCTGGCATCCGGCCCCGTTCAACGGCGTGCGTTCCACCAATAATCTTGCCGTGCTGGAATATTTCTACCGTTTCAAGGGCGTTGCAGCCCACGCCTCCAACGCCGCCCATCTCGGCCGCTCGGCGCTTGATGCCGTCGAACTCATGAATGTCGGCGTCAATTTCCTGCGCGAACACATGCCGCAGGATTGCCGGGTGCATTATGCGATCACCGATACCGGCGGCAAGGCGGCGAATGTCGTGCAGGCCAAGGCCGAAGTGCTTTACCTGATCCGCGCCCCGGAAATGCGCCAGGCGCTCGATCTTGCTGCACGGGTGGACAAGGTGGCGCGCGGCGCGGCGATGATGACCGAGACCGATGTTGAGATCGTCTTCGATACCGCCTCCACCAACCTTCTGCCTAACATCACGCTGGAAACGGCGATGCATGAAAACATGGTGACGCTCGGCCCCATCGCCTTCGACGAAGCGGATATTGCCTTCGCAAAGAGCATTCAGGATACTTTCACCGACGAGGCGATCAAAAGCAGCATCAGGCTCTACCAGATAAAGGGTGATGTTTTTTCCAACCGGAAGATTGATGGTTCGACGCCCCTGCATCTCGGCCTGCGCGCTTTCGAGGGCGAGTCGCATTTCCGGGCGGGTTCCACCGATGTCGGCGACGTCAGCTGGATCACGCCGACGGCGCAGTGCTGGACGCCGGCCTGGGCGATCGGGACCAATCCGCATACCTGGCAGGTGGTAGCGCAGGGCAAAAGCCCCGCCGCTCACAAGGCCATGGCGCATGCCGCCAAGACGCTTGCATCGACCGGGCTTGCGCTGATGACCTCGCCGGAACTGCTCGCCAATGCCAAAAGGGAATGGCAGGAAAAGACCGAGGGCAGCAAATATGTCTGCCCGATTCCCGCCGATGTCATGCCCGGTTCCCATCGATAGAACGTGGCGCACCAACACGCCCATTCTGCTGAACCCGTTCCCTATTGCGTATTTTCGCCGGTGGAATGGTTCCTCACATGGGCGCGGTAAGCGAAAAGATGTGGCCCGCCGGTGGCCTTGCCAATGGCAGGGTCTGCGGGTCCGGCATTGGAAACGGACCTTCCGCCATATTCTTCGTGACCCTCGGTTTCGACCCCGAGGATCCATGATTTCAACGGCTTATCGATCTTCGCCGGATGGGTGGGGGCAACGTTGAAAAAGCTTCGGCGCGGTTCCCGGCAATCCGTCCCGGAACTCCTTCCTCCTGAAATCCTCCCTAATCACCGCCTTGTGTGCGGCTTCACCGCCCTGCCGCGAAGAAAGCATTGACGTTCGGGCCAAAAATGGAATAAATATATCGAACAGTCGGAAAATCGGTTTCATTATTCCGTTTTCTGGTTGTGAGGAGGTAGCGGCGGGCTTTCGGGTTCGCCTCCGGCTGGGAGAGGTGGCGCCGGACACCGAGGAGGAGAAAACAATGAAGAAATTTATCATCGGCGCAGCCATGTCTGTGCTTCTGAGCACGGCGGCGCATGCGGAAACTGTAGGCGTCTCGATGGCGCTGTTCGACGACAACTTCCTGACCGTGCTGCGCAACGGCATGCAGGATTATTCCAAGGAACTGAAGGGCGTGACCCTGCAGGTCGAGGACGCCCAGAACGACGTTGCCAAGCAGCAGAGCCAGATTCAGAATTTCATCGCGTCCAAGGTCGACGCGATCATCGTCAACCCGGTTGATACGGATGCGACGGCGGCCATGTCGAAGCTCGCTGCAGACGCCAAGATTCCGCTGGTTTACGTCAACCGCCAGCCGGTGAACGTCGATAGCCTGCCGGACGGCCAGGCATTCGTCGCCTCCGACGAGACGGTGGCCGGCACGCTTGAAGCGAAAGAAGTTTGCCGCCTTCTCGGTGGCAAGGGCAATGCGGTCATCATGATGGGTGAGCTTTCCAACCAGGCGGCACGCATGCGCACGCAGTCTGCCAAGGACGTTCTGAAGACCGACGAATGCAAGGGTATTTCGGTTGTTGAAGAGCAGACCGCGAACTGGCAGCGCACGCAGGGTTCCGACCTCGTCACCAACTGGCTCTCCAGCGGCATCGAATTCAATGCCGTCATCGCCAACAACGATGAAATGGCGATTGGCGCGATCCAGGCCCTGAAGGCCGCAGGCAAGGACATGAAGAGCTATGTCGTCGCCGGCGTTGACGCCACGCAGGACGCCCTTGCCGCGATGCAGGCGGGCGATCTGGATGTAACCGTGTTCCAGGATGCGGCAGGGCAGGGCAAGGGCGCTCTCGATGCCGCGCTGAAGCTCGTCAAGGGCGACAAGGTGGAGAAGAAGGTCTACATTCCTTTCCAGCTCGTCACGCCTGAAAACGTCAAGGACTACGTGGCCAAGAACTAACGGCCGCCTTCCGGCATCTGCGCCCGTTCAGATCGATATTGGAGGCAGATGCCGGTTTCCGACGGCGCCGAAGACAAGCTTCGGTGCGCGAGCGGAGTGCGATTGAATTTCAGTGAATTCAAAGTGTTGCAGCGCCTTTCATGTCGTGATCGACCTGGCGCTGCAAGCCTCCCCGGAGGCAAGGTGCGCCGTTTGGCGAAGCCTGTTTCCGGTCATTTTTGTCTATTGTGGAGGATGAGATGGTCGTCAGTCCATCGACAATGGCCGCCGTGCGCGCCAGCGGAGCCGTGCCGAATGCGGAGTATCTTCTCGCGGCGGAAGGCATACGCAAGGAATTTCCCGGCGTCGTGGCGCTTGATGATGTGCAGTTCAAGCTGAAGCGCGGCACCGTGCATGCGCTGATGGGCGAGAATGGCGCCGGAAAATCGACGCTGATGAAGATACTGGCCGGCATCTACCAGCCGGACAGTGGCGAAATTCGCCTCAAAGGCGCCGACATACGTCTCGATTCCCCGCTCGATGCGCTGGAAAACGGCATTGCCATGATCCATCAGGAACTGAACCTGATGGCCTATATGACGGTGGCGGAAAACATCTGGATACGACGCGAGCCGAAGAACCGGCTGGGCCTCATCGACCATGGCGAAATGTATCTCCGCACCGAAACGCTGCTGGAAAGGCTCGGTATCGATCTCGACCCGGAAACCCGCGTCGGCGAGCTTTCGGTGGCAAGTCGCCAGATGGTCGAGATCGCCAAGGCGGTTTCCTATGATTCCGACGTTCTCATCATGGACGAGCCGACATCCGCGTTGACGGAGCGCGAGGTCGAGCATCTCTTCCGCATCATCCGCGATCTCCGGGAACGCGGTATCGGTATCGTCTACATCACCCACAAGATGAACGAGCTGTTCGAGATCGCCGATGAATTTTCGGTTTTCCGCGACGGCAAATATATCGGCACCCACGCCTCGACCGATGTAACGCGTGACGACATCATCCGTATGATGGTGGGCCGTGAAATCACCCAGATGTTCCCGAAGGAAGA
This sequence comes from Agrobacterium sp. CNPSo 2736, assembly GCF_004005385.1. Lineage (NCBI taxonomy): Bacteria > Pseudomonadati > Pseudomonadota > Alphaproteobacteria > Hyphomicrobiales > Rhizobiaceae > Agrobacterium > Agrobacterium sp. CNPSo 2736. The sequence goes on from NZ_RZTX01000001.1 coordinate 687,239, forward strand.
GGTTCCGATCGGCGATGTGGTGCTTTCGGTCAAGAATCTCACGCTCGACGGCGTTTTCCATGACATTTCCTTCGAGGTGCGCGCCGGTGAAATTCTCGGCGTTGCCGGCCTTGTCGGATCGGGCCGTTCCAATGTGGCGGAAACGGTGTTCGGTGTAACGCCCGCATCCTCGGGCACGATTGCAATCGACGGCAAACAGGTTTCGATCGACAGCCCGACGAAGGCCATCAGTCACCGCATGGCGTTCCTCACGGAGGATCGCAAGGACACGGGATGCCTGCTGATCCTGAATATTCTGGAGAACATGCAGATCGCCGTCCTGCAGGACAAATATGTAGCCAATGGCTTCGTGCAGGAAAATGCGCTGTCGGATGCCTGCGAGGAGATGTGCCGCAAGCTCCGGGTCAAGACGCCGCATCTTTACGAGCGCATCGAGAACCTGTCTGGCGGCAACCAGCAAAAGGTGCTGATCGGCCGCTGGATGCTGACCAAGCCGCGTATTCTCATTCTGGATGAGCCGACACGCGGCATCGATGTCGGGGCCAAGGCGGAAATTCACAAGCTGGTTTGCGAGATGGCGCGCCAGGGCGTCGCCGTCATCATGATTTCCTCCGAAATGCCGGAGGTTCTGGGTATGAGCGACCGTGTCATGGTCATGCATGAAGGTCGGGTGACGGGCTTCCTCGATAGAAGTGAAGCCACGCAGGTTAAAGTGATGGATCTCGCATCGCGGTGAGGCGCGCCGGGATTTCTCGAGGAGGAATGACTATGAATACGAACGCCGCCGCCAACACAGAGTTGGACGCAAAATCCGGACGCAAGCCGCAGCGGCGCATCCCGCCGGAGGCCAATATCTTTTTCGTGCTGATCGGCATCGCGCTGGTTTATGAAATTCTCGGCTGGATTTTCATCGGCCAGAGCTTCCTGATGAACCAGCAGCGCCTGACGATCATGATCCTGCAGGTTTCCGTCATCGGCATCATCGCTGTCGGCGTGACGCAGGTCATCATCACCGGCGGTATCGATCTCTCTTCCGGTTCCGTCGTCGGCCTGACGGCGATGCTGTCCGCCAGCGTGGCGCAATCGTCCACATGGCCGCGGGCGCTTTATCCGGGGTTGACCGATCTGCCCTTCTTCATCCCGCTGGCCGTCGGCATATTGGCTGGCGCCCTTGCGGGCTTCATCAACGGGCAACTCATCGCCCGCACCAAAATTCCGCCCTTCATCGCAACGCTTGGCATGATGGTGACGGCGCGTGGTCTTTCCAAGTGGTATACGAAGGGTCAGCCGATCTCCGGCCTGACGGACGGTTTCAACTTCATCGGCACGGGCATCTGGCCGGTCGTGGTGTTCCTCGTCGTTGCCGTCATCTTCCACGTGGCGCTGCGTTATACCCGCTACGGCAAGTTCACCTACGCCATCGGCGCCAACCAGCAGGCGGCACGCGTGTCCGGTATCAATATCGAGGCGCATCTGATCAAGGTCTATGCCATCGCTGGCCTGCTCGCCGGTCTGGCCGGTGTTGTCACCGCCGCCCGCGCCCAGACGGCCCAGGCCGGCATGGGTGTGATGTATGAACTCGACGCCATTGCCGCAGCCGTCATCGGCGGCACGTCGCTTGCCGGCGGTGCCGGCCGCATCACTGGAACGGTGATCGGCACCATCATCCTCGGCGTGATGACGTCGGGCTTCACCTTCCTCCGGGTGGACGCCTATTACCAGGAAATCGTCAAGGGCCTGATCATCGTGGCCGCGGTCGTTGCCGACGTCTACCGACAGAAGAAACGCGCAAAGCGCTAAATCCTCCTCCCAGACTTGGGGCAGGCCTTCAGGCTTGCCCCTTTTTTGTGTTCCTGTGAGCCGAGGGGGGATCAGCTAAGGTTCATGCCTTGCTGTTCCGATAGTCGTGGACGGCCTTGCCGAAGGCCTCGAACAGTGCCCGGGAGGGCGCGTCCGTCTCAGCCCAATATTCCGGATGCCATTGCACACCGACGGCAAATCCCTTGGCGTCGATGACAGAAACGGCCTCGATAGTGTCGTCCGCCGCCGTCGCCTCCACCTGCAGGCGTGGAGCGGTTTCGGCGATTGCCTGCCGGTGCAGCGAATTGATCTGGATTTCGCCCGACATGCCGAGATGCTGCGCGATGCAGGAGCCTTCGCGCACATGCACCGGCTGGCGAATGGCGAAGGACACGTCGCGGTCGTCATGTTCCGGCTTGCGATGGTCCCATATGCCGGGCTGCTCCTGAATTTCGGACGCAAGCGTGCCGCCCAGCGCGACGTTCAGCTCCTGAATGCCGCGGCAGATGGCCAGCATCGGGATGCCGCGTTCGATGGCGCGGCGGATGAGCGGCAGGCTGGTGGCGTCGCGGGCCTGATCGAACGGGCCGTCACTTTCCTGCGCCTCTTTTCCGTAAAGGGCAGGATGCACATTGGTGGCGGAGCCGGACACGAGCAGACCGTCCACCCGGTCGAGAATGGCGTCTACCTCGTTCCCGTCCTCGAAGGCCGGAACGATGAAGGACATGACACCAGCCACTTTCAGCGCGGCGGAAACATATTGGTTTTGCGCCGCGTGCCAGTCGGCACCGGTGAAATGCCGGATGTCGGCAGGGACGGCGATAATGGGTTTTGGCATGGTGGCTCCGGGACGAATCTTCGAAATTTGTGCGACTGCCGGCTGGCCAAGTCAAGCACGCGTTTTGCGTTCTGACGATCGTTTATGCACCTAAAGTATAAGGCGATGCCGGTATATTTCAGTTGAAAATAAAATACGAAGCAGAGTTTCCAAAAATTCCCGAAAAGGCCGGTTTTTCCGCGATTAATTCTTGGTGCGGGTGCTTGTCAGCCGGGCCGTAACCGTGCTTACTTTGCTGCGATGCCTGAACAGCAACGAGGGGAATTCAAAGCTGCGGGCAGCGTTCATATCTGGGAGGATATAGATGGATCGCCGTTCCTTTATGAAAAAAGGTGCGCTTGCGGGAGCTGCCACGGCAGCGCTGGCCGCGCCCGCCATTGCACAGCAGAATACCAAGATCAACTGGCGCCTGACGTCGTCGTTTCCGAAATCGCTCGACACGATCTATGGCGGCGCGGAAGATATTGCCAAGCATGTCGCCGCCGCAACCGACGGCAATTTCACCATCCAGCCTTTCGCCGCCGGTGAAATCGTGCCCGGCCTGCAGGCAGCCGATGCCGTATCGTCCGGCACGGTGGAAATGTGCCACACCTGCTCCTATTATTACGTCGGCAAGGATCCGACCTTCGCCATCGGCACGGCAATACCTTTCGGCCTCAATGCCCGCCTGACCAATTCATGGTTCTATGAAGGCAACGGCAACAAGCTGCTCAACGAGTTTTACGCCAAGCACAATCTCTACGGCATGATTTCGGGTAATACCGGCGCGCAGATGGGCGGCTGGTTCCGCAAGGAAATCAACACCGTTGACGATTTCAAGGGCGTGAAGATGCGCATCGCTGGTCTTGCCGGCAAGGTGGTGGAAAAGCTCGGCGTGGTGCCGCAGCAGATCGCCGGCGGCGATATCTATCCGGCGCTGGAAAAAGGCACCATCGACGCGGCGGAATGGGTCGGCCCTTATGACGACCACAAGCTCGGTTTCCAGAAGGTGGCGAAATATTACTATTATCCCGCTTTCTGGGAAGGTGGCCCGGTCATCCATTCCTTCGTTAATCTGGACAAGTGGAACAGCCTGCCGAAAAACTACCAGACGGCGCTGCAGGACGCCTGCGCCTTCGCCAACACCAGCATGATGGCGAAATACGACGCGAAAAACCCGATCGCCATCAAGCAGCTCGTCTCTGAAGGTGCGGTGCTCAGGCCGTTCAGCCAGGAAATCCTCGAGGCCTGCTACAAGGCTGCGCTGGAGGTCTATGCCAATATTTCCGCCTCCAATCCGGACTTCAAGAAGATTTACGAAGATCAGGTCGCCTTCAAGCGCGAAGGTTATCTGTGGATGCAGCTTGCGGAATACACGTTCGATACTTTCATGATGATCCAGCAGCGTAACGGCAAGCTCTGATTATTCGGTGACGGCGGACCGAGCAAAGGCCCTGGGGATTTCGGTCTCCGGGGTTTTTGTTGCGCGCGCATGCCTTCACGCATCCGACAACAAAGGATGATTTACGATCAATTCCGTTGTGGGCAAAAGCAGCAGGCTCCGGGGCCAGCCGGAGTGTCGGCGAGGATTGGCCACGCCGACCTCGGCAAAGGCCTTGCTCTCAACTGTGGAGGTGATGCGATGTGGAAAACGCTGAGCATTGCATTCGTCATTAGAAAAAACCGGACAGGCTGGTCAGTGACTGTCCGGTTCCATTTCTAAAGAGAATAAACGGAAGGCAGGGGCGCAACCCTGTCTTCCACTCCGCGATCATAAGCGTTTCGCCCAGTCCTTACAAGACGCCGATCAAGGCCCGATCTTCGGTGGCTCGCCAAGATTCGGCATGCCCGGCAATCCACCCGGCTGGCTGAAATTGGGCATGGTGTTGCCGCTCTGATTGCCGAAGGCGGGCACTTCGATCTTGATGGAATTCAGATCGACCTCGGGCGCCTTGTCCAGCCAGTAGGTGACGGATTCCGGCCAGAAGATCACGATGGCGACGAGGATGAGCTGCATGCCGAGCCATGGGATGGCGCCCATATAGATATCCGATGTCTTGACCGTGCGCGGCGCGATGGAGCGCAGGTAGAACAGCGCAAATCCGAAGGGCGGATGCATGAAGCTCGTCTGCATGTTGATGCAGATCAGAACGCCGAACCAGATCAGGTCGATGCCGAGCGACTGGGCGATCGGTGCCAGCATCGGGATGACGATGAAGGCGATTTCGAAGAAATCGAGGAAGAAGGCGAGGAAGAAGATGAAGATGTTGACGAAGATCAGGAAGCCGATGGGGCCGCCCGGAATGCCCGACAGCATATGCTCGATCCAGAGCGATCCATCCATGCCCTGAAAGACGAGGGAGAAGCAGGTGGCGCCGACGAGAATGAACACCACCATGGAGGTGATATGCATGGTGGAATGCATGCCCTGCTTGATGAGGTCCCAGGTGAGGCGGCGGTGTGCGGCGGCCAGCGCCATGGCGCCCACGACCCCGAGCGCACCGGCTTCGGTGGGCGTTGCTAGGCCGAGGAAGATGGTGCCGAGCACGAGGAAGATCAGCACGATGGAGGGGATCATGCCTGCCAGCACGCGGAACACCAGCGCCCGGTTGAGTTCTCCTCGCGCTTCCGGCGGCAGCGCCGGCAGGTCCTTCGGCCGCACGACCGACATGAACAGGATGAAGAGCATGAAGATGGCGACCTGAAGGATCGAGGGGCCGATGGCGCCCAGATACATGTCGCCCACGGATTTGCCGAGCTGGTCGGCAAGCACGATCAACACCAGCGAAGGCGGGATAACCTGCGTGATCGTTCCCGATGCGGCGATGACGCCGGTGGCAAGTCTCGGGTTGTAGCCATATTTCAGCATGATCGGCAGCGAGATGACGCCCATGGTGATGACCGAGGCGGCAACCGTGCCGGTAATCGCGCCAAGGATCGCGCCGACGATGATGACGGCGTAAGCGAGGCCGCCGGGAATGGCGCCGAACAGCTTGCCTGTCCCTTCAAGCAGATCCTCCGCAAGCCCGCATCGCTCGAGGATCGCACCCATGAAGGTGAAGAAGGGGATGGCCAGCAGAAGGTCATTCGAGACGATGCCGAAGATGCGCAGCGGCAGGGCCTGAAGAAAGGCCGGTGAAAAATGCTCCGTGAAGATGCCGATGACGCCGAAAACAAGACCGACGGTGGCGAGCGAGAAAGCAACCGGAAATCCGTAAAGCATGAAGATGATCATGCCGAGGAACATCAGTGGCGGAAGAATACCATATTCGAACATGGGAAATATCCTGAAGGTTCAGATCGGTGCGATCATTGCAGCGGTTTTTCGTACTTCGTATCGAGCGCATAAAGCCCGTTAAGGGCGCCTATGCGCTTGATGAGTTCGGAAAAACCCTGAAGAACCAGAAGGGCGAAACCGGAAAAGATGATGAATTTCACCGGCCAGCGGATGAGGCCGCCTGCATTGGAGGACATTTCGCTCTGATGCCAGGATAGCGTGAACATGGGCCAGGAAAGCCAGGCGAGGTAAAAGCAGCCGGGCAGCAGGAACAGCACGATGCCGATAATGTCCACCCAGATGCGGCTGCGTGCTGAGATCGAGCCGTAGATGATGTCGACGCGCACATGTTCATTCATGCGCAGCGTGTAGGATGCGCCGATCAGCACGATGAAAGCGAACATGTACCACTGGATTTCCAGCCAGCCGTTTGAACTGTAGTTCAGTGCGTAACGGACCATGGCATTGCCGGCGCTGACGAGGCAGCAGATGAGCACGAGATAACCGGCAACCTTGCCCAGAGCCTCGCTTGCAAGGTCTATCAGCGCACTTAGTTTTAAAAGCGATTTCATAACTTTCCCCTCTTCCCTTTTCGGGCCCTTTGCGGGTTTATGGCGGAGAGCAAAGCCCGGCGCCCCTGCTGCGGCCACGCCTCCACGTGCTTCCGCTGTCACAGGTTCCAGAGTTCCTCCCCACAGAATCCCGTGTATGGTCAGGCGGTTCGAAAAGCAACCAAAACCACCATGAAACAGCTTGGCGGACCGCCCTTTTCAACCGTTTGCGAAAGAATGTTGCCCTATGACATGTTTTGCCCGGTTGAGCGGCCGCGATGCATGCCGTTGCCGTACTTTCGCGGAGAACGCATTGCGCTTTTCGGCGACTTCATGTTACCTCTGGCTACGGAGAATCCGGCATGGGCCCGCGATCGTTCGCGGGCAGATTTTCCCGCACGACGGGCATGACGGATGGAGCACAAGGGGAAGCGGAATGAGCGAACACCACACGGGTCCTGTCGAAGTCGGCGCCGAGATGAACTATGCCGAGCACGAAAAGACCTATAACGGTTTTCTGGCCTTGACGAAGTACGGCACCATGATGCTGTGCGTGCTGATGCTGGCCATGGTCGCGGGTTTCTTCACCACCGCCGGCTTCCTTGGTGGTCTGGTCGTCTTCGTCGTGCTGTCGGCTGCGGGTTTCTTTTTGCTGCGCTGAACAATCCCGTTCATGAGCGGTTCCCGTTGCGGGGACCGGGCGATGCCGGATAACCGGAAAGGCCAAGCCATGAAGCGTCTGTTATATTGTCTGTTTCTGCTGGTGGCGATTGCGCATCCCGCTTTGTCACGCGATCTCTCATCTGCCGAGCAGAATAGCCTTCGCACGCAGATAGAGCGATTTCAGACGGCTTTGAGCACACAGGATTTCGATGTCGTCGGCAGGACGGTGCCGCCGAAAATCTTTGAATTCATCGCAGGCGAAGCGGGTATTACCGTGGAGCAATTGCGCGGCGCTTTGACCGCGCAGATGCAGATGGCGCTCGCGGCCGTCAAGATAACCGAGTTCACCATGGATACGCAGGCGATCAGCCTTGCGCAAACCGCTGATGGAACGCCCTATGCGCTCATTCCGACCAGGACGGTGATGGAAACCGGCGGCCAGACGATCGAGGCGAAATCCCACACGCTGGCGCTGATGGACGGTGCGGACTGGTATTTGCTGCGGGTGAGCGACCAGCAGCAGGTCACGATCCTGCGCAAGGTCTATCCGTCTTTCGCCGAGGTGGTGTTTCCGGACGGTTCCATGCAGCCGGTGAAATAGCGCCGTCTTCCCGAACTCAGGAAAAACGTCCCGGCCGGAAAGGATCGACCGAGATTTCCGTCTCCTCACCGCTGGCCAGTTGCGTCACCAGACGGGCGGTTGCTGCCGATTGTGTCAGCCCCAGATGGCCATGGCCGAAGGCATAGATGACGGACGGCGTGGCGCGTGCCGTGCCGATGACGGGAAGACAGTCCGGCATGGACGGGCGGAACCCCATCCATTGTTTCCCGCCTTCCAGTTTGAGCCCGGGCAGGAAACGTCCTGCTTTCTTCAGCATGGCTTCCGCACGGCTGAAATTCGGCTTCAATTCCAGCCCGCCGAGTTCGACCGCGCCGCCAATGCGGATGCCCGTCGATAGCGGAGTGACGACGAAGCCATGGTCGTTGAAATAAAGCTGGCGCGTCAGGTTGAAAGCCTCGGGGGAAACCGTGGTGTTGTAACCACGTTCGGTTTCCAGCGGCACGATGTTGCCAAGCGTCGCTGCAAGTTTTCTCGACCAGGCGCCGCAGGCGATCACCACTTTGTCGGCATCGATCTTGTCGCCATTTTCCAGCGTCACGATCGTGCTTTCGCCGACGGCATCGATGCGTTCGGCCTCGCCTTTGCGCAGGCTGGCGCCGCGGGCGATTACCAGATCGAAAATGGCGCGGGTGAAATCGTAAGGGTCGGAGACCTGCAGGCCATCCGGCGAAAACATGGCATGGCGGAACTGGGGCGCAAGACCCGGCTGCAGTTCCTCGATTTCGGGGCGGCCGACGCGCTGAAAGTTGAAACCGGCGCTTTCCTTTTCGTCCCAGTCCCTGCGGGCAGCATTGAGACTTGCCTCGCTGTCATAAAGATCGAGCGTGCCGATTTTCGAAACGAGATGCGAAAGTTCCGGCATCGCCGCAACATGGGCCATTTCCATGGCAGCCAGCCGGTTGATGTCGGTGAGTGACTTCAGCCCATGGCGAAAGTTGCGCTCGGCGCTCGCGCGCCAGAAACGCCACAGCCAGGGTGCGATCTTCGCCGCATAGGCGGGCGGCACACTGAGCGGGCCGAGCGGATCGAACAGCCAGCGCGGCGCTTTTTTCATGATGCCGGGAGCCGGAATGGGGATGATTTCAGGGAAGGCCAGAATGCCGGCATTGCCGGAACTCGCGCCCCGGGCAACCTCGCCGCGCTCCAGCAACACCACCTCGCGTCCGGCATTCTGCAGATAAAGCGCCGCCATGGAACCGATAATGCCGGTGCCGATCACCAGCACATCGCATTTCAGGGTTTTGGTCATCGGCGCTCCTGCAACACAAATCTTTCAACCCCGCATAACAATGAATGCCGCCCCGATGAAAGGCCGTATCGTCTTGCCGGCGCAGAAATATCAGCACTGTGGCAAATAAGCGGTCCGAAATAGACAAGGCGAATATATTCGCGATGAAGCATACCGGCAGTCGATTGAGGCTCCGGATCAATAGTTATAGTTCATTATTAATCGCTATTTAACGGTGTCCGGCTAGTTTCGCGTGCAGGCGGGCCGACCGTTTTTCATCTCTATATTTCGAGGGTGGGCAGGTCTGCATATGGATTACTGTTTGGGGGTTCAAAATGATGTCTCACTTTTCCAAATTCGGTCTGGACGCTTCCGCCGTGCTTGATGCGCTGAGCCGCTCACAGGCCATCATCGAGTTCGATCTGACCGGCAAGATTTTGAAAGCGAACGATAATTTCTGCAAGGCCGTCGGCTATCAGCAATCCGAAATCGTTGGGCGTACCCACAGCATGTTCCTGTCTCCCGAAGATGCGGCCTCGCCCGAATACAAGAGCTTCTGGGCGAAGCTGTCGCGTGGCGAATACGATCAGGGCCAGTATCGACGTCGGGCCAAGAATGGCGACGAAATCTGGATCGAAGCTTCCTACAATCCGGTGTTCCGTTTCGGTAAACCCTACAAGGTGGTCAAGATTGCAACCGACATCACCTCGATCAAGCGCAAGAGCGCCGAGGATGACGGGAAACTGGCGGCGCTCTCCCGCGCACAGGCCATGATCGAATTTACGCCCGACGGGAAAATCCTCAGCGCCAACGAAAATTTCCTCGCGACGCTCGGTTACACGGCGGAAGACATCATCGGCAAACATCATTCGATGTTCTGCGAACCGGCCTATGCCCAGTCTGAGGACTATCGGGATTTCTGGAAGGAACTCGGAAAAGGCCACTTCTCGACGGGGCAGTTCATGCGCCTTGGCAAGGATGGCAAACGCGTCTTCATTCAGGCCTCCTATAATCCGATCATCGATGATCGGGGCCGCGTCTTCAAGGTGGTGAAATTCGCTTTCGATGTGACGGACCGGATGCATGCGGTCGAGGAACTTGGTGCTGCGCTCGAGCGGCTTTCTCAATGCAACATCCGTATTACGCTGGACAAACCCTTCGTCGGCGAGTTCGAGCGGCTGCGTTGCGATTTCAATAAATCCATCGCTGAATTCCAGAAGACGCTGGAAAACGTTCTCGGCCAGACCGGAGACCTGACCCGCAGCAGCCAGGAAGTCAGCGAAGCCTCCGTCAATCTCGCCGAACGTTCGCGTGAGCAGGCGGTGGCGCTTGAGGAAACTTCGGCAGCACTCGAAGAAATCACCGCGACGGTCCGTTCGTCGACCGACAACATGAAAGAGACGCGCAAGCTCGTTCAGAGCGCGCGGACATCCACCGTGGCTTCCACCGAGGTCGTGGAGCGGACAGTCGATGCCATGCAGCGTATCGAGACCGCCTCGCGGGAAATCAGCCAGATCATCGGCGTGATCGACGAAATCGCCTTCCAGACGAACCTGCTGGCGCTGAATGCCGGCGTGGAAGCCGCGCGTGCGGGCGAAGCGGGCAAGGGTTTTGCCGTCGTGGCGCAGGAAGTGCGCGAGCTGGCGCAGCGTTCCGCCAATGCCGCGAAGGAAATCAAGGCGCTGATCAACAATTCCGGCACCGAGGTCCTGGAAGGCGTCAGGCTGGTGGGCGAAACCGGCGAAGCGCTGAAGCAGATCGACGCGCTGGTCAGGCACATTGACGGCAATGTCGACATGATCGCCAAGGCGGCGGACGAGCAGGCCGTCGGCATCAGCGAGATCAACAAGGCGGTCAACCGGCTCGACCGGATGACGCAGGAGAATGCGGCGATGAGCGCCCGCACCACGGTGATCAGCACGACGCTGGCGCAGGGTGCGGATGCGCTGGCGCAACTTGTCAGCCTGTTCAAGCTGAACCGCCGTACGGTGCAGCGGGAAGACGGATCGTCCACCCGCCCGGATACTCCGAATACGGCCCGGCGCGACCAGACTTCGGCGCGGGCGGCCGCGTAAAGGAGCGGGCTCAGGCCCGCTTCAGCTTGAGAATGAGATTCTGTGGATGCGGATGCCTTTGAACGGACATCCGCATGGCTTTGTCACCGCAGCGCCGGCCTTGCGATACCGAGATGGTCGCGCAGCGTCGCGCCTTCGTAGTCCTTGCGGAACAGGCCGCGCTCCTGCAGGAGCGGAACGACTTCGCGATTGAATTCCTCCAGCCCGCCGGGGAAGAAGGGCGGCATGACGTTGAAACCGTCGGCCGCGCCGTTTTCGAACCATTCCTGCATCCGGTCCGCCACATCCTTGGCCGTGCCCATGACGATATGGTGGCCGCGCCCGGCGGCGACGCGCAGCGCCAGCTCCCGGATCGTCAGCTTTTCGCGGCGCGCCAGTTCGGTCAGAAGTTCGGCGCGGCTGCGCAGCTGGTCGGAAATCGGCAGGTCCGGCAGCGGGCCGTCGAGATCGTAATCAGTGAGGCTGTGGCCGATGCGTTCTTCAAGCAGCGGCATGGCGCTCTTGATATCGGTCCAGCGGTTCAGTTCCTTCAGTTTTTCGCCGGCCTCTTCGAAACTCCTGCCGATGATCGGCATGAAACCGGGCATCACGGCGACACTGGCCGGATCGCGGCCGAATTTTTCCACGCGTGCCTTGAGGCTGGTATAGAAGGCCTGCGCTTCGGAAATCGCCTGCTGGGCGGTGAAGACGATATCGGCGGTGCGGGCAGCGAGATCCTGCCCCGGCCCGGAAGAGCCGGCCTGGATGAGAACCGGGTGGCCCTGCGGCGAGCGCGGAATATTGAGCGGGCCCTTGACCGTGAAATATTTGCCCTCGTGGTTGAGGATATGGACCTTTGCGGGGTCGACATAGCGGCCTGCCTGCTTGTCCTTGACGAAGGCATCGTCATCCCAGCTGTCCCAGAGGCCGCGAACGACATTCACATATTCTTCCGCCACCGCATAACGTTCGTCATGCTCGGGATGGTCCTTGGAAAAATTCGCCGCCGTGCGGGCATAGGATGTGGTGACGATGTTCCACGCCGCGCGGCCGTGGCTCAGATGATCGATGGAAGCGAAGGCGCGGGCGGTGTGGTAGGGCTCGCCATAGGTGGTGGAGGCGGTGGCGGCCAGCCCGATCTTGTCGGTGACCATGGCAAGGGCTGCCAGCAGGGTCAGCGGCTCGAAACGGGCGATCATCGAGGGGTGGGCGTCGACGCCGCTGGTCAGGCCATCGGCGAGGAATACCATGTCGAATTTCGCCGCTTCGGCCATTTTCGTAACACGGGTGAGCAGATCGAAATTTTCGCTGCCGGCCTCCGCATCGGGGTGACGCCAGCCGGAAACGTGGTGCCCGGCGCCCTGCAGGAAAAGGCCAAGATGCATCTGTCTTTTGCGTGTCGTGGTGGTCATGGTGATCATGCCTTCATGTCGGTCGAGTTATATTTGCGATACCAGAAGCGTTTCGAGCTTCCTGAGGTCGGCTGCGGTTTTCATGGACCGCACCAGTGCCGGAACGCCGGCGAACTTCTCATTACTGCCGGTCGCGTCGGCGAATTTTTCGGTCGGGTCATCGATGCCAGGAAGGCCGTCGACACGGCGCGACAGCATCGTACCGTCCTTCTTCGTCACATCGATGACCACGAACCGGGTGGTCGGATCGGGCGAGAGGCGGCGGGCGGTCTCGTCATGCCGGCGCGAGATTTTGGCGGAAAGGGCAAGCAGGTCGACGCGTGTCTGGCGCTCATCGAAATGGCCGATGCCGAGCGCCCCATCCGCAAGCGCTGCGGCAAAGACGTATTCGGCGCTGAAGCGCGCATCTATGCCGGTCGTGGGCGTGGCCGGTCCAACGAGGGCGGCATCGCCGCCGGGCGGGAAGGTGATGGTGACCGCCTCGACCTCATCCGGTGTCAGACCACTGCTGTTGCGCAGCGCCAGCGCGCCGACGGCAACGGGATGGCTGGCGGTGCAGCAGGGAAAGGCCTTGAGGGTGAGGCCGGGGGAGACGATCTGCCAGGGTGCGCCCCAGCCGGAGAGAACGCGTTTCGGCTGCTCGGCGCCGAAGGCGTAGGCGGAATAAAAACCGATGGGGTTTTCCAGAAAATCCGGCGCGCCCTGAAAGCCCGATCGCGCCAGCCGCGCGGCGGTAAGGCCGGCGCGCGTGGCGAGCCCGGCATGCAGCGGCTTGGCGTCATAGCCGAATTGCAGGCGAAGCCCTGCCGATTGCGTGGCGGCGAGGCCGAGCGCAACGGCCGTAGTCTGCGGATCGAATTTCAGGAGATGGGCAATCGCCGCCGCGGCACCGATGGGGCCGAGAGTGGCGGTGGCGTGGAAGCCGTTTTCGTAATGCCTGGTGCCGAGCGAGAGGCCGAGACGCGCCATGGTCTCAAGCCCGACAATATAGGCGGCGATAAAGGCATCCGCCGTGGAGCCCTCTTCGACCGCGATAGCCAGCAAAGCGGGAACGATGGCGACGGTCGGGTGGCCGCGCACGCTGCCGTGGACATCGTCATAATCAAGCACATGCCCGGCGTGACCGTTGATGAGGGCGGCGGTGAAGGCATCCGTGCGCAGATCATGGCCGATAATGCCCGCCGTGCCTGATGTGCCGGGTGTGAAGCTGTCGATCAGGATTTTCGTACTTCTGTCGGCGGCGCCGCCCAGCACGCAGGCGAAAAAATCGATCAGCGCCGTGCGGGCGATGGCCACCGCCTCCTCGTCACGCAGGGGATCGGAGGCGGCAATCGCTTCGGCAAGATGAAGGGTGAGCTTTTCATCGGCGGTCATGGCATCATATCCCTTCGCCGTCATTGACCCGCGCGCCCTGTCCGCCGAGACCCTTGACGAAGGCGTTGATGCGCGGATTGGTCGACTTGTAGAAGATATGCTCCGGCGTGCCCTGATCGACGATCAGGCCGTTTTCGGTGAAGACGATATTGTCGCTGATTTCTTCGGCAAAACGCATTTCGTGGGTGACGAGAATGCTCGTCATGCCGTCATTGACGAGATCGCGGATGACGGCGAGCACTTCGCCCACGGTTTCCGGGTCGAGCGCGGATGTGACCTCATCGAACAACACCAGTTCGGGCCGCATGGCGAGCGCGCGGGCAATCGCCACGCGCTGCTGTTGGCCGCCGGAAAGCTGGCCGGGATAGGCGTCGACCTTTTGGGAAAGACGCACTTTTTCCAGCAATTCGCGTGCGTGACGTTCGGCTTCCGCCTTCGGCGTGCCGAGGATTTTGATCGGCGCGATGGTGATGTTCTCCATCACCGTCAGATGCGGAAAGAGATTGAACTGCTGGAACACGATGCCGATGCGCTTGCGCAGCGCGATGCGCTCGGCCTCGGTCTTCAGCTGGTCGACACGGGTGCCGCCGACGGTGATCTTGCCCGATTGCGGAATGAGCAGGCCGTTGATGCAGCGCAGGATGGTGGACTTGCCGGAGCCGGAAGGGCCGATGATGGAGACGGCGTCGCCCTTGTTGACCGTAAGGTCGATGCCCTTCAGGACCTGATTGTCACCGAAGGACAGGTGTATGCCTTCCAGTTCAACCAGAGCTTTTGCGGCGGTTTGTGGTGCGGGTGCGGACATGGCTTGTTCCAATCAGCGGGAAGCGAAGCGCCGCTCAAGGCGCTGCGTGAAACGGGAGACGGGATAGCAGAACAGGAAGAACGCCATCAGAACGGTGAGGTAGACCACGACGGTGAAATCGTTGCGCTGCACGGCGGTGCTGGCGTCCGTCGCGGCGTGCAGAAGTTCATGCACGCCGACCAGCGAGGCGAGCGCCGTACCCATGGTGATCGACGCATAGAGGTTCATCCATGGCGGCAGCGAGCGCTTCACGCATTGCGGCAGGATGATCCAGCGCAGTGTCTGATTGCGCGAAAAGCCCAGCCCCTGTGCCGCTTCCCATTGTGCCGTCGGAATGGACTGGATGGCGCCGCGGGTGATTTCGGCGATATGAGCGCTGGCCGGAATGGCAAGCCCGACGACGGCCTTGATCCAGTCCGGGAAGGGAATGTAGTTGCCGAAAGCGACGATCTCGAAGGGGAAGATGTAGGTCGCGGCAAAGATCAGCACCAGATGCGGGGCGTTGCGGAATATCTGCACATAGGTGAGCGCGGGCGCACGCACGAGGCGGTAGGGCGCAAGCTCCATGATGCCGAGCAGGACACCTATGAAGGTGCCGATGGCTATCGCAAGGATGCTGATCAGCACGTTCATGGCAAAACCCTTGGCCAGATAGGGCAGCCATTGCAGCAGCACCTGACCGAGCGACGGATCGAGGATCAGCCACAGCACGACGGCAATCAGCACGCCGAGCAGCAGAATGGTGCCGAAAGGCGGCTTCTTTACCGCCTGTGTTGGAGAAACCACCGCACTCATTGACCGAACCCCGGAACCGCAAGACGCCGTTCAAGCCACAGACCGGCCCTTGCGACGATAAAATTGATGACGCTGAAGAAGATCAGGATGACGATCATCAGTTCGACCACATTGTCGCGCTGCGTCCAGATCAGGATCGAGGCATAGGTGATTTCACCCACCGCAATTGCCGAGCCGACCGTGGTGAGCTTCACCAGATTGACGAGGTTGTTGATGATGGAGGGCAGCGCCGTGCGGATCGCCAGCGGAAACTCCACATAGCGTAAAATCTCGAAGGAGCTGAAACCGATCGCACGCGCCGCCTCGATGGTGGTGGCCGGCACCGCCTCGATGCCGCCGCGCAACGCTTCCGCATGGAAAGCGGCAATGTGCAGGCCGGTGATGGCGACGACCCAGAAAAAGGGTGTCAGCGGATTGTTCTGCGCGCCGCCCAACGCATTGGAAATCAGCATGTTGAGCACGAGGAAACCGCACATCAGCTGCACCAGCGTCGGCGTGTTGCGCGTCAGTTCCACATAGGCGCGCACGGGGCCGGCGAGCCAGGTCTTGCCCGATGTCAGCATGGCCGCGAAAATGAAGCCGAAGACGAGGCTGAGCGGCAAAGTGACGGCGACGAGGATCAACGTCATCTTCATGCCATCGAGCCAGATCTGAACCTCGTAACCGCTGTTCAGAAAGTCATAGTTGAGGCCGAGATGCGCGGCCAGTTCTATGAAGCGCGCTGTAAATCCATCCTGCATCGGAAATCCATGCTGTTGTCGCGGGTGCGCCGCCCTGCAGGCGGCCCCAGAATGACCTGTCTTGCTTTAAAGCAGAAAAGAACGGCGGGCGAAACCGACCGTTCCCGATAGTCAGGGGAAATCGCCATGATAGCAGCCGCCCTTGCGTCACGCCGGTCCCCGGAACAAGCCAAGGATGATCCGGCATCCAGCCACGGCGCGTCTGCGCCGTGAAAGTGTCTCTCGCGATCAAGAGCCTGATCACGCTTGACCCCCGGATCCCGTCGGGGTGACGGAGCGAGCGGGTTGCCCGATCCCTTATTGCGCCGAAAGCTTCTTCTGCTGCTCTTCCATATAGCCGATGCTCGGCAGACGGTTGGCCTTGGCGAATTCGAGCATCTTGCCGGAGGCGTGCAGTTCCTTGACGATCTTGTCGAGAGCGGCCTGCGTGTCGCTTTCACCCTTGCGCAGCCAGATCACGGAATCCGACGGGATAAGGTCGGTGGGGATGAGGATGCCGTAATCTTTCCACTCATCGGCGCGGTCCTGAAGCATCAGGCTCAGCGTGCCGTTGACGTGAACGGAGACGTCGCAATTGCCGCCCTTGAGCGCCAGCAGCGATTCCGGCTGGCTCGGCAGCGCCTTAACCTGCGCGCCATATTGTTCGATCAGCGGCTGGGTGTAGTTGGAGCCTTGCGAAACGCAGGCGATCTTGCCCTTCAGGTCCGACCAGTCCTTGATGCCACTGTCCTTGCGGCCGATGGCGGCGCCACCCTGGCGGTCATAGGGGGTCGGAACGTAGTCGAGCGTTTTGGCGCGCTCTTCCGTGTATTGCATGTTGGCGATCAGAATATCGACCTTGCCCTGCTGCAGGAACTGCACGCGGTTCGGCGGGGTCACGGTTTCGGTGACCAGCTCGACACCGAGGCCGGCGGCCAGCGCCTTGGCGACGTCGATGTTGAGTCCCTTCTGCTCCTGCGTCTTCGGATCGATAAAGCCGAAAGGCGCGCCGGAGAGGATGACGCCGACGGTGAGCTTGCCGCGACCCTTGATCCGGTCAAGCGTTGCATCCGCGTGAGCGGCGGTGGCCATCGAAGCGATGGCGACGGTTCCGGCAATGAGTTTTGCGGCAAATCTGGAGAAAGAGAGGGCCATGGGTATTTCCTTTTGATTGTAGGTGGAAACTACATGAGGCACCCGCCAAGAGCGAGAATTGGCATTGCGTGAAAAATAGTATGAATAAAATCCGGTTCCAATAAATCTTTTGTGGAGAAAAATTATCCTAATAATTTTGAATTGTAGAATCTTGTTCTTTTCCTCCCTTCCTGTGTGCCGGTTTGTCAGGAGCGGGAGAGTAGTCCGGATGTCGCTGAGGACCGGATGGCCACATGCGGAGCGAGCGCATCCGGCTTGTCTCTTCTCCCCGTGGGGAGAAGGTCGCGGCAGCGGGATGAGGGGGCGAGGCGAGCGATATTCGGAGAGCTTGCCCCCTCATCTGCCCCTTTTGGGGCATCTTCTCCCCGGCGGGGAGAAGAAAAAAGCCGCACGCCCTGTTCTTATCGCCCGGCATTATAGGCCGCGATTGCCGCCATGTTGACGATATCGCTGTCCTTCGCCCCCATCGAGGTGATCTGCACCGACTTGTCGAGGCCGACGAGAAGCGGGCCGATGACGGTCGCGCCACCCAATTCCTGCAGCATCTTGGTGGAGATGGAGGCGGAATGGATGGCGGGCATGACCAGCACATTGGCCGGGCCGGAAAGCCGGGCAAAAGGATACTGGCTCTGCATGCGGTGATGGTTGAGCGCCACATCGGCCGACATTTCGCCGTCGACCTCGAAATTGACATTGCGCTTGTCGAGGATTTTCACGGCCTCGCGCACCTTGTCGGAGCGTTCGCCGGTTGGTTGGCCGAAGGTGGAATAGGCGAGCATGGCAACGCGCGGCTCGTAACCGAAACGGCGGGCGAGGCCGGCTGCTTCTTCGGCGATATCGGCCAGGTCTTCCGCGTTCGGCATGTCATGCACGGCGGTATCGGCCACGAAGACGGTGCGGTTGCGCGAGACCACCAGCGAAACGCCGATGACGCGATGGCCGGGCTTGGTGTTGATGCAGCGGCGGATATCCTCGAGCGCGGTGGAGTAGTTGCGGGTAACGCCGGTGACCACGGCGTCCGCATCGCCCATAGCCACCATGCAGGCGGCGAAATGGTTGCGGTCGTTGTGGACCAGACGCTGCACGTCGCGCAGCAGGAAACCGCCGCGCTGCAGACGCGCATAGAGATAATCGACATAGGCATCGACGCGGCTGGAAAGGCGGGCGTTGGTGATCTCGATATTGGCACGGTCGAGATCGATGCCCGCGCGTTCCGCATTGGCCTTGATGATATCGTCACGGCCGAGCAGGATGGCGGTGCCGAGGCCCTGCGCGGTGAAGGAAATCGCCGCACGCATGACCTGTTCTTCTTCGGCTTCCGCAAAAACGACCCGCTTCGGCGAGCGGCGCACCCGCTCGTAAAGGCGCTGCGTGGTGGAAGCCATCGGGTCGCGGCGGGCGGAAAGCTCGCGGGCATAGGCGTCGAGGTCGGGCAGCTCCCGGCGGGCGACGCCGGTTTCGATGGCGGCTTTCGCCACGGCCACCGGAATGGCCGAGATCAGACGCGGATCGAAAGGGACCGGAATGATATATTGCGAACCGAAGCGCGGGCGGTTGCCCTGATAGGCGGCGGCCACATCGTCAGGCACATCCTCGCGGGCAAGATCGGCGAGCGCCTGTGCCGCCGCGATCTTCATCGCGTCGTTGATCTGGCTGGCGCGAACATCGAGCGCGCCGCGGAAGATATAGGGAAAGCCGAGGACGTTGTTGACCTGGTTCGGGTAGTCCGAACGTCCGGTCGCCATGATGGCGTCGTCGCGGATGCGCGACACTTCTTCCGGCGTAATTTCCGGGTCCGGATTGGCCATGGCGAAGATGATCGGCTTCGGCGCCATGGAGCGGATCATCTCTTCGCTGAAAGCGCCCTTCTGGGAGAGGCCGAAGACCACATCCGCGCCCTTCATGGCTTCCGCCAGCGTGCGGTTGTTGGTTTTCACCGCGTGTGCGGATTTCCACTGGTTCATGCCTTCGGTTCGGCCCTGATAGATCACGCCCTTGGTATCGCAGAGCGTGATGTTTTCAGGGTTGAAACCCATGGCCTTGATGAGGTCCATACAGGCGATTGCCGCAGCGCCCGCGCCGTTGCAGACGAGCTTCGTGGTCTTGAAGTCACGGCCCGTCAGTTCGATGGCGTTGATGAGGCCGGCGGCGGCGATGATGGCGGTGCCGTGCTGGTCGTCATGGAAGACGGGAATGTCCATCAGCTCGCGCAGGCGGCTTTCGATGATGAAACATTCCGGCGCCTTGATGTCTTCCAGATTGATGCCGCCGAAAGAGGGGCCGAGGTAACGCACGCAGTTGATGAACTCATCGGCGTCTTCGGTATCGACCTCGAGATCGATGGAATCGACATCGGCGAACCGCTTGAAGAGAACGGACTTACCCTCCATGACCGGCTTGGAGGCGAGCGCGCCGAGATTGCCGAGACCGAGGATGGCCGTGCCGTTGGAGATGACCGCAACCATGTTGCCGCGCGTGGTATAGTCGTAAGCGGTCGCCGGATTTTCGGCGATGGCTTTCACCGGCACGGCCACGCCAGGCGAATAGGCAAGCGACAGGTCCCGCTGCGTCGCCATCGGTTTGGTCGGGGTGATTTCCAGTTTCCCCGGTCTGCCTTCCGCGTGGAAATCCAGGGCTTCCTGATCCGTAACCGATGTTCTTGTGCTGGCGGGTTTCGTCGTGTCGGACATGGGCTGAGCGTGCTTTCGTGTCGATAACAGTGTAAAAATATCCGCCGTTGTTATTGTATTTTTCGCGCGCCTGCCAAGCCTTGAATGTTGTTCAGTGCAGCAAATTTAAGCGTGATGAAATTTGCGGCCGATTTAATCGATTAATTCCCGTTGTTCGTGTCAAAGGCTTTGCCGATAGGATTGGCGGACCCGGCTTATCGCTCTGAAAAATGAAGCGCAGGGCTTTGTCCCGGGGGTTTCTTTGCTCTCGGTCACTTTGAGCGGCCATTCCGTGCGGAACCTCGCACTCCCCCTTGCGTTAGGAAAACGGGCCTGCCGGCAAATGCCCCGCCGTTCACCAAGCTTTCACAAGGCGAATTTATGAGCTTGCGCTTATCCGCCCGTGAACCGATGATGGCGGTATTTCGAAATATGTATATTGTCCGGCGCGCCGGGAAATTTTTAGAGTTGGAAAGGTTTTATTGTGAAGGAACACTCTCGAAAGATCACGCCGGTTCTTCTTGCTGGCGGTGCTGGTTCGCGGCTTTGGCCGGTATCGCGCGATCAATTGCCCAAGCAGTTCCAGCCGCTGGTCGGCAATCTTTCGACCTATCAGCAGACGCTGCAGCGGGTGGGCGACAACAGCCTTTATGCCGAGCCGCTGGTGATCACCAACGAGGATTTCCGTTTCTTCGCCCGCCGTCAGGCCGAAGAGATCGATCTGCCGGCAACCGTGGTGCTGGAGCCCGCCCGCCGCGACAGCGCCGCCGCCATGGCCGCCGCCGCCGTGCTGGCCGAGCGCCGCGAGCCCGGATGCCTGGTGCTGGCGCTTGCCGCCGACCATGTTGTGCTCGATGCCGACAAGTTCTCCGACGCCGTGAAACTTGGCGCAAAAGCCGCCGATCAGGGCAATATCGTCGTCTTCGGCCTGGTGCCGACCGAACCGCGCACCTCCTACGGTTATATCAAGCCGGGTGATGCGATCGATGGCGAAAAAGACTTGAGCACCGTCGATGCCTTCGTGGAAAAGCCGGATATGAAGACGGCGATCTCCTATCTGGAAAAGGGTTATCTCTGGAATTCCGGCAACTTCCTGTTCCGCTCCGATGTGATGATCGCCGAACTGAAGGCCTTCGCTCCGGAGATTCTTGCGGCGGTGACGCAGGCGGTCGAGCAATATGAAAGCGACCTCGGCTTCGTGCGCCTGCATCAGGCCAGCTTCGAGGCTTCGCCGAAGAACTCCATCGACTATGCCGTGATCGAGAAGACCAAACGCATGGCGGTGGTGCATGGCCATTTCCGCTGGTCGGATATCGGCAGCTGGGATGCGATCTGGGAAATTGCCGACAAGCGCGGCAACGACAATGCGCTGGAAGGCAACGGCGTCTTCATCGATTCCGAAGGCTGCCTCATCCATTCGACGCAATTGCTGACGACGGTGGTTGGCGCCAAGGACATGGTGGTGGTGGCCACCAAGGATGCGGTTCTGGTGGTGCCGAAAAACCGGGTGCAGGATGTGAAGGGTCTGGTGGAGACGCTGAAGGACGGCGAACATGCACCGCAGACGCAAAGCCACAAGCGCGTCTATCGCCCCTGGGGTTATATCGAACACATGTATGTGGACGAGCGTTACAGGGTGGGCCATATCACGGTCGACCCCGGCCACCGCATCTCGTTCCAGAAACACTATCACCGCTCGGAACACTGGATCGTCGTCAAGGGCACGGCGACGGTGACGATCGGCGAAGAAACGAAGTTGCTGACGGAGAACCAGTCGGTTTATATCCCGATTGGCCAGCCGCACCGGCTTGCCAATGAGGGGCAGATCCCGCTCGAACTGGTCGAAATCCAGACCGGGGCCTATATCGGCGAGGATGATGTCATCCGCATCGAGGACGATTATAAAAGGCAATAGAATTGCCGCCCGCGCCGAAGGTTTGGAGAAGGTGAGGCGGATAGTTGTCCGGCTCACCTTTATCGGCTCAGGCGGTCAGCGCGTTCACGCAATGGGCAAGGGCATGAGACAGCATCGCCGCCTCCAGCCCCCGACGCCAGAACAGCCATCCGAACAGCAGGCCGGGAATGAAATTGGTGAGCAGGACTGCAAGGATCAGCGCCGCCTGCGGCCGAGCGACAATCGCAAACAGAAACGGCAGATGACCGGCGGCGAAGAGTGCCGCCGCCATAAGGATGGCGGCCCACAAAATCACCGGTCGAATCTGTCCCCTTCCGGTCACGCGCCAGAGCGCCCAGGCGAAAAACGACATCAGGCCCCATCGGGTCAATAGCTCTTCCGTGATCCCGCCATAGAGAATCCGGGTCGTCAGCGGGACATTAAAAGCGGTCATTCTTGCCACGGCGGCCGCATCCGCGACCGCTGGCAGGATCGCTGATGAATAGGCGATCATCAGCAGGCCGACGGCAATGCCCACCGCCAGCGCGGGCGGCACCTGTGTTCGCAGCACCGCGCGCGGGTTGTCGCCCGTCAGCCAGCTATCGACCAAGGGGGCGCCAAGCCCGAGTTTTGCGGTCAGAGCCTGACCGGTTGCTACCGCCGCAATGGTCAGTATTGCCGGCTGGATGAGGATCAGCAGGCGTATTCCGAATGAAACTTGCTGTCCCGGTACAAGCTGCTCAAATGTCGCCAATAAAAGCGATGCGACGCCGGCTAGTCCGATGACCAAAAGAATATGCCAGCGCTTCATGGTCTCTTCACCTGTTTTACTCACCACGAAGTTTTGTAAGCGACTGGCATTGCGTGTGGATTACGCAGCGCAATCCCCTGTGCCGCATACCTATCCGGCGCATTTTCCAATCGTTCGAAATGCCTCCTGCGGGCGCTGTGAGATTCGTATTTTAGGCGGTTGCCTAATCAAAAATCTTCGCATACGTTCCAACTGCAACGTTTCAGTGAGGGAGGAGACTCATGCGAATGCGTGTTATTTCTGCGGCCTTTTTGGCCAGCGTGATGATTCCGGCGGGTATCGCCGGGGCCACCGATCTTGAGGTGACCCATTGGTGGACATCGGGCGGCGAAGCCGCAGCGGTCGCCGAACTGGCCAAGGCTTTCGACGCCACCGGTAACAAATGGGTGGATGGCGCGATTGCCGGTTCGGGCGGCACGGCCCGTCCGATCATGATCAGCCGCATCACCGGCGGCGACCCGATGGGTGCGACCCAGTTCAACCACGGCCGTCAGGCGGAAGAGCTGGTGCAGGCGGGCCTGATGCGCGACCTGTCCGATGTTGCCGCAAAGGGCAACTGGAAGGACGTCATCAAGCCGGCAAGCCTGCTCGACAGCTGCACCATCGACGGCAAGATTTACTGCGCGCCGGTCAACATCCATTCCTGGCAATGGCTGTGGCTTTCCAATGAAGCCTTCAAGAAGGCGGGCGTCGAAGTTCCGAAGAATTGGACGGAATTTGTCGCCGCCGCGCCGGCGCTGAAAAAGGCCGGCATCCAGCCGCTCGCGCTCGGTGGGCAGGCATGGCAGGCCAACGGCCTGTTCGACACGCTGACGCTTTCGATCGGCGGCAAGGACCTTTATCAGAAGGTCTATGGCGACAAGGATGCCGAGGCGGCAGCCGGACCCGATATGGCGAAGATTTTCGCGGCTGCCGTCGAGGCGCGCGATATGGCCAAGGGCACCAATGTTCAGGACTGGAACCAGGCCACCAACATGGTCATCACCGGCAAGGCCGGCGGCCAGATCATGGGTGACTGGGCGCAGGGTGAATTCCAGCTGGCCAACCAGAAAGCCGGTACGGATTATTCCTGCCTTCCCGGTCTTGGCCTCAGTGAATATCTCACCACGGGTGGCGACGCCTTTTATTTCCCTGTTTTGAAGGACGAGGCGAAAACCAAGGCGCAGGACGTTCTCGCCGCAACCATCGTCGATCCAAAAACGCAGGTGGCCTTTAACCTGAAGAAAGGCTCGCTGCCGATCCGCGGCGACGTCGATCTGAATGCAGCCAATGACTGCATGAAAAAGGGTCTGGCAATTCTGGCCAAGGGCAACGCGCTGACCAGCACAGACCAGCTGATTTCCGCCGATACGCAGAAACAGAAGGAGGACCTGATGGCGGAATTCTTCGCGGGCTCGATGTCGGCGGAAGACGGGCAGAAGCGCTTCGCGGACATTATCGGTTCGGCGGACTGATTGTGATCACTCCGGGTGGGAAAGCGGTTCGCCGCTTTCCTTTCCAGCGTCCTGCCTGTGCAACAATCACCAGCACGGGCAGGGGTTTCATGCGGTGAGGCTTTTGCTTGACCGTTGACTGTAACGTTACAGGAGGAGGTAACATGGCAGGTCAAGCGCGCTCGGGGCGCCCCAACCAGCTTTTCCGCAATCTCAATTCCAAGATTGCCTCCATTCCCATGATACTGACCGCCATGGTGATCTTCCTCGGCGGAACGATTTGGACGGTGGTTTATTCCTTCACCAATTCCAAGCTTCTGCCGCGCGCGAGCTTTATCGGTTTCGATCAATATGAGCGTTTGTGGGCAGCACCACGCTGGATCGTGTCCATTCAGAATCTGGCGATCTACGGTGTGCTGTCGCTGATCTTCAGCCTCGTCATAGGCTTCGTGCTGGCGGCGCTGATGGATCAGAAAATTCGTTTCGAAAACACCTTCCGCACCATTTTCCTCTATCCTTTCGCCCTGTCCTTCATCGTCACCGGCCTTGTCTGGCAATGGCTGCTGAACCCGGAATTCGGCATCCAGTCCGTCGTCCGCTCGATGGGCTGGGAAAGTTTCACCTTCGATCCGCTCTATAATTCCCAGATTGTCATCTACGGCATTCTGATCGCGGCGCTCTGGCAGGGCACGGGGCTCGTCATGTGCCTGATGCTGGCGGGCCTTCGCGGCATTGACGAGGACATCTGGAAGGCGGCGCGCGTCGACGGCATTCCGATGTGGAAGACCTATATTCTCATCATCATTCCCATGATGCGGCCGGTCTTCATCACCACGCTGGTCATCATCGCCAGCGGCATCGTCAAGGTTTACGATCTGGTGGTGGCGCAGACGAGCGGCGGGCCAGGCATCGCGTCCGAAGTGCCGGCGAAATATGTCTATGACTACATGTTCCAGGCGCAGAACCTGGGGCAGGGCTTCGCCGCCTCGACAATGATGCTCCTGACGGTCGCGATCATCATCATTCCATGGGCCTACCTCGAATTCGGAGGCAAGAAGCGTGGCTAATATCAGCACATTGAACACGGTTGTCGCCGCCAGCGATGCGGTTGCCCCGGACCTTTCCGGCCCGCGCGGCAAGAGGCCGAGGAAAACCTTTTCCCGCCACAACATCATTCTTTACGGCACGCTCATCGTGGCTGCCGCCTATTACCTGCTGCCGCTTTACGTGATGGTCGTCACCTCTCTGAAAGGCATGCCGGAAATCCGGCTCGGCAACATCTTTGCGCCGCCGGTGGAAATCACTTTCGAACCCTGGGTAAAGGCCTGGGCCAATGCCTGCACGGGCTTGAACTGCGACGGGCTTTCACGCGGCTTCTGGAATTCGGTGCGCATCCTCGTGCCTTCGGTGGTGATCTCGATCATCGTCGCCTCTGTCAGCGGCTATGCCATGGCGAACTGGAAGTTCAAGGGATCGGAACTGTTCTTCTCGATCCTCATCATCGGCGCCTTCATTCCCTATCAGGTGATGATCTATCCGATTGTCATCGTGCTGCGGGAACTTGGCATATACGGTACGTTAACCGGTCTCGTCATTGTGCATACCATCTTCGGCATGCCGATCCTGACGCTGCTGTTCCGCAATTACTTCGCCTCGCTGCCGGAAGAACTGTTCAAGGCGGCGCGCATCGATGGCGCCAATTTCTGGCAGATCTATTTCCGCATCATGCTGCCCATGTCGCTGCCGATCTTCGTCGTGGCGATGATCCTGCAGGTGACCGGCATCTGGAACGATTTCCTGTTCGGCGTGGTGTTCACGCGGCCGGAATATTACCCGATGACGGTGCAGCTCAATAACATCGTCAACTCCGTGCAGGGCGTGAAGGAATATAACGTCAACATGGCCGCCACGCTTTTGACCGGGGCCGTGCCGCTGATCGTCTATTTCGTCTCCGGCAGGCTTTTCGTCCGCGGCATTGCTGCCGGCGCAGTAAAAGGTTGAGCTATATGAACAAAAGCGTTTCCATTCGCGATCTTTCCCTGTCCTTCGGCGCCGTTACCGTGCTGAAAGACCTCAATCTCGACATTTACGACGGCGAATTCCTCGTGCTGCTCGGCTCTTCCGGCTGCGGCAAGTCGACCCTTCTCAATTGCATCGCCGGCCTTCTGGAGCCGACCGATGGGCAAATCTTCATCAAGGACCGCAACGTCACCTGGGAAGAGCCGAAGGATCGCGGTATCGGCATGGTGTTCCAGTCCTATGCGCTTTATCCGCAGATGACGGTGGAGAAGAACCTGTCCTTCGGCCTTCAGGTCGCCAAGGTGCCGAAAGAGGAGATCGACCGCCGCGTCAAAAGGGCGGCTGGCATATTGCAGATCGAGCCGCTGTTGAAACGCAAGCCCGCCGAGCTTTCCGGCGGCCAGCGCCAGCGTGTGGCCATCGGCCGGGCGCTGGTGCGGGATGTGGATGTTTTCCTGTTCGACGAGCCGCTCTCCAACCTCGACGCCAAGCTGCGCTCGGAACTGCGCGTCGAAATCAAGCGGCTGCACCAGTCGCTGAAGAACACCATGATCTATGTGACGCATGACCAGATCGAGGCGCTGACGCTGGCGGACCGCATCGCCATCATGAAGAGCGGCGTCATCCAGCAGCTCGCCGATCCCGTCACCATCTACAACAAGCCGCGAAATCTCTTCGTCGCCGGTTTCATCGGCTCGCCGTCGATGAATTTTCTGCGCGGCGAGCTGATCGAAAAGGACGGCAAGGTGGTCTTCACCACCAATGGCGTGACTTTCGCGCTGGACGGTTATCATTCGGAAACGCCGCTTGCCGCCGGCCGCGCCGTGGTTCTGGGCGTTCGCCCCGAACATGTGCGCGTCGACGCCGATATCGTCGGTGGTGAAGTGCACGAGGCGATTGTCGATATCGAGGAGCCGATGGGTGCGGATAATCTGATCTGGCTGAAACATGCCGGGCATACCATGTCCGTGCGCGTGGGCGGCCACAGGCGGTTTTCACCCGGCACCAAGGTGCGCCTCGGCCTCGACATGACGATGGCCTCGCTGTTCGACGCGCAAAGCGAGGACCGGCTCTAGAACAGCTTCGATTTACCCCCACACACAATCCCAAGACCCAGATCTCTATGGAGGAGACAATGACAGAACTCGGTTTCCAGCTTTACAGCGCCCGTAATTTCCAGCCTTTTTCCAACATTCTGAAGAAGCTTTCGGCGGCGGGTTATAAACATGTCGAAGGTTATGGCGCGATGTACGCTTCGCTGGATGACGCCGGTTTGAAGGGCCTGCGCGCCGAACTCGACGCCAATGGCCTTGCCATGCCGACCGGCCATTTCGGCCTCGACCTTCTGGAAGGCGATCCGAAAAAGGCGCTCAATATTGCCAAGGTTCTGGGCGTGGAGGCGATCTATTGCCCTTATCTGATGCCTGACCAGCGCCCGACAGATGCCGCAGGCTGGTTCGCTTTCGGCAAGCGTCTGCAGGAAGCCGGCAAGCCCTTCGTGGATGCCGGGCTGGTTTTCGGTTGGCATAACCATGATTTCGAGTTCAAGACGCTTGGCGACGGTTCCACCCCACAGGAGCAAATCTTTGCCGGTGGCCCGGACCTGAAATGGGAGGCGGATATCGCCTGGATCATTCGCGGCAATGCCGATCCGCTCGCCTGGATCGAGAGCTACGGCAAGCGCATTACTGCGGTACATGTGAAGGATATCGCACCGGCAGGCGAGAATGCGGATGAGGATGGCTGGGCCGATGTCGGCCATGGTACAGTGGACTGGAAGGGCCTTATCGCGGCGCTGAAGGCGAAATCGGCCACCAAACATTTCGTGGTCGAGCACGACAATCCGAAGGATATCGACCGGCTGATCACCCGTTCGATCGCATCTTTCAAAACCTACTAAGTTTCAATTTTCGGAGTTTCCATCATGGCCAGGGATCTTGGCGTCGGCATCATCGGATGCGGCAATATCTCGTCTGCTTATTTCTCGCTGGCACCGCTCTTCAAGGGCATCAAGGTGCTTGCCTGCGCCGACCTCAACCGCAATGCTGCGGAGTTGAGGGCGGAAGAATTCGGTGTTGTCGCGCAGTCCATCGAGGAACTGCTTGCCAACAAGGATATCGACGTGGTGGTGAACCTCACCATTCCCGCCGCACATTTTCCGGTGTCGAAAGCCGCCCTCGAGGCGGGCAAGCACGTCTATTCGGAAAAGCCGCTGGTGCTTTCGCTGGAGGAAGGCGAGGAGCTGCGGCGCATCGCCCGCGAAAAGAAGCTGTCCGTCGGCTGCGCGCCGGACACGTTCCTCGGCGGCGCGCATCAGCTTGCCCGGCAATATATCGATGACGGCAAGGTCGGGCGCATCACGTCAGGCACCTGCCATGTGATGAGCCCCGGCATGGAGATGTGGCACCCCAATCCGGGCTTCTTCTTCCTGAAGGGCGGCGGGCCGATCCTCGATCTCGGTCCCTATTACGTCGCAAATCTCATCAACCTCATCGGCCCGGTGAAGCGCGTCGGTGCGCTGACCTCGATGGCGAACCCCACCCGTACGGTGACCAGCCAGCCGTTGAACGGCGAAATCATCCCGGTCGAAACGCCGACCAATATCCATGCCCTGCTGGAATTCGTGAACGGCGCGACGATCACGCTTTCGGCCAGCTGGGATGTCTGGTCGCATCGCCACGCCAATATGGAGCTTTACGGCACGGAAGGCTCGATCTACGTGCCGGATCCGAACTTCTTCGGCGGCGTGGTGGAGATGAGCGGTCGCGACAAGAATATCCAGCCGCTGGAAGACTGGGCGCATCCTTTCGGCATCGCCAATCAGGAAAGCCCGAACGGCCCGCGCGCCAATTACCGCACGGCGGGCCTTGCCGATATGGCGATTGCGCTTCTGGAAGGCCGCGATGCCCGCTGCTCGCTCGACCGCTCATTGCACGGCATCGATGTGATGACCTCGATCCTGAAGTCAGGCGAGGAGGGGCGCTTCATCGAGATGAGGACGACCTGCACCCAGCCGGCGGCACTCGGCATCGAGGAGGCGCAGGCGTTATTGCGCTAAGCCCCTGTTTACAAAAAAGAAGGCCCGGCGTACTGCCAGTCCGCCGGGCCTTCCCCGCTCAGCCGGTTGCGGCGAGCGTCGCGTGTTCGCGCTTGAACTCCTTAAAAGCCGATGAAAAGCCCCAGCCACCGTGCAACGGTTCTAATCATCCAGATCAGGAAGACGAACGGGGCTATGCCAACCGCTGCGACGAGCGCCGCCGAGGCGACAACGAGCGCCGTGGTGAGATTGCGCCTGAACCGGTGGCGTTTTGTGTCGAGAGCCTTATCCATGACGCATGGCGGTGATCAGCCCGCGAATGGTGAGCGTGAGATAAAGCATGCCCGCCATCGCCATCAGCAGGCCGGTGCCGAGAGAGCTGAGGTTGTTCAGCGAAAACAGAAATGTATCAGCCGCCACCATTGGCAAGACCCTTCATGAACAGCAGATTTCGCATCGTTCTAGATCGTGCCGGTTTCCCGCTTATGTCCCGATTGTTTCGTCTTGTTGCTGTGGCGGGGCATTTTCGTGATGGCGTGGTTTTGCGCGATTTCCGCAAGGCCCTTCACAAGCCCGTCGGTTTGGTTTAAAGCCGCTCCCCGTAATCCGGTCGCAGCCCACCCGGTCAAAACAAGGGATCCCAAATTATGAAAACCATCGTCATCTGCTCCGGCGGATTGGACTCCGTTTCGCTTGCGCATAAAATCGCGGCGGAACACGACCTTCTCGCTCTCGTCTCCTTCGATTACGGCCAGCGCCACAGGAAGGAACTGGAATACGCGGCCGATTGCGCAAGGCGTCTCGGCGTGCCGCATCATGTCATCGATATCAGAACCATTGGCGCCCATCTCACCGGTTCGGCGCTGACTGACGACGTGGAGGTGCCGGACGGGCACTATGCGGAAGAGACCATGCGCTCCACCGTGGTGCCGAACCGCAATGCCATCATGCTCACCATCGCTTTCGGGCTGGCCGCCGCGCAGCAGGCGGATGCCGTGGCGATTGCCGTGCATGGCGGCGATCACTTCATCTACCCCGATTGCCGGCCGGGCTTTATCGACAGTTTCAACGCCATGCAGGCGCATGCGCTTGAGGGTTATGCCGACGTCAAGCTCTTTGCCCCCTATGTCACCGTTTCCAAGGCGGCTATCGTAACCGATGGCGCGAAATACGGCACGCCGTTTGGCGAAACATGGTCCTGTTACAAGGGCGGCCTGCGCCACTGCGGCCGCTGCGGCACCTGCGTGGAACGGCGCGAGGCCTTTCATCTGGCCGGTGTCACCGATCCGACCGACTATGAGGACCCGGATTTCTGGGTGGCGGCCACCCATGCCTTTGCGGCACAGGAGGTGCGCTGATGTTCCGCATTACCAAGGAATTTCACTTTTCCGCCTCGCATCAGCTGAAAAGCCTGCCCGCCGACCACCAGTGCAACCGTCTGCACGGCCATAATTACATCGTTGAGGTCGAGCTATCGGGCGAAGAGCTGAACGAGCACGGTTTCGTGCGTGACTATCACGAGCTTGCGCCACTGAAGCACTATATCGACGATCATTTCGATCACCGCCACCTGAACGATGTCCTCGGCCATGACCGGGTGACGGCGGAATATCTTGCAAAACATTTCTACGACTGGTGCAAGGATCGCCTGCCTGAAACCAGTGCGGTGCGGGTGAGCGAAACCGCCAAGACCTGGGCGGAATACCGGCCATGATAGCGGCTGCACAAAAGATTGCAGCGAAGGAAACCACGATCCGCATCAGCGAAATCTTCGGTCCGACCATTCAGGGCGAAGGCGTGCTGATCGGTCTGCCGACCGTCTTCGTGCGTACCGGCGGCTGCGATTACCGCTGTTCCTGGTGCGATACGCTGCATGCCGTTGACAGCGAGTACCGTGACACGTGGAAACCGATGCCGGTTGAGGCGATCTGGCAGGAGGTGCGGCGGCTTTCCGGTGGCGTGCCGCTGACGGTCTCGCTTTCAGGCGGCAACCCGGCCATCCAGCCGCTCGGAGCCTTGATCGCGAAGGGGCAGGGCGAGGGGTATCGCTTCGCGCTGGAAACGCAGGGCAGCATCGCGAAAGACTGGTTTGCCGATCTCGACCATCTGGTGCTGAGCCCCAAACCGCCATCGAGCGGCATGGAAACGGACTGGCAGGCCTTCAAAGACTGTCTTGCCGCCGCCGGCGAGGGGCCGCAGGTGGCGCTGAAGATCGTGGTGTTCGACGATGCGGATTATGCCTATGCCAAGGCGGCATCCGCGCGCTTCCCGCATCTGCCCGTCTATCTCCAGCCCGGCAACCATACCCCGCCGCCGCCCGATGATGACGATGCGCGTGTGGATATCGATGGGGTGATGGACCGGATGTTGTGGCTGGTGGATAAGGTCAGCGAAGACCGCTGGTTTTCGGCGCGGGTGCTGCCGCAGCTGCATGTGCTGTTGTGGGGGAACAAGCGCGGGGTTTGACGCTGCGTGGGAGTGAAATTCCACGCTGTAGCTTGCATCCTCAAGAAGCGCACAATGTATTGAGCGAGTGGAAGCCGCTTGTTTCTTCTCCCCGAGGGGGAGAAGGTCGCGGCAGCGGGATGAGGGGGCTTGCTCGCCGAAATCCGGGGACGTTGCCCCCTCATCCGACCCTTCGGGCCACCTTCTCCCCCTCGGGGAGAAGAAACATGCGGCAACGTTTTGCCGCATGTTGTTCTTTCATATCAAGCCGAAACAGCTACCTCACGCCGTTCCCGATCCGCAATGATCGATAGATCGAGCACCTTCTGCAGATTGGCGGCATGTCGGAAGTCCGGATCGGCGGGGCCGCCTTCCATGACGGCCTTGGCGAATTTTTCGTAATTCGTTGGCACCGGGTCGACATCGATGGTCTTCCAGATCGCCTTTTCCACATCCTCGCCGATGCAGGCCCGCAGGCTGGAATAATCCGGGGTGTGGATCACTTCCAATGCGCCCTTGTCGCCATGGATGCGCAGGCGGAGCTCGTTCAAGTGCCCTGTCGCCCAGCGGCTGGCGTGGATGACGCCCATTGCGCCGTTTTCCAGTTCGGCGGTCATGGTGAAGCTGTCATTGGCGTCGAGGTCGTAGACGCCAATTTTATTGCCTTCATATTTGTCGAAGGTCTTCAGCCGCGTGAAGATGCGTTCCACATCGCTGCCCGCGCCATAGGAGGCGAAGTCGAGAATGTGGATGCCGACATCGCCCAGTACGCCGTTGGAGCCATGCTTGGTGGAAAGCCGCCACAGCCACTTGCTCTCCGTCATCCAGTCGCCCCAGGCCTTGGAAACCAGCCAGCTCTGGAGATAGGAGGCTTCCAGATGCCGCACCTTGCCGATCTTGCCTGCCAGCACCATCTCGCGCGCCGCCTGCAAGGGGGCGACGTTGCGATAGGTTAGGTTGACCATGGCGACGAGGCCGGCTTTTTCGGCGGCATCGGCCATTTCGGCGGCCTTGGCGTAGTTTTCCGCCAAGGGCTTTTCGCAGAAGACATGCTTGCCGGCCGCCAGCAGTTTCAGGCTGGTGGGGTGGTGGATGGCATCCGGCGTGACATTCGCCGCCGCATCGAATTCACCCCAGGCAATGGCGTCATCCAGCGAGGTAAAGGAGAGCGGGATGTTGTGGCGGAGCGCAAAGCCGCGCACCACCACATCGTCCACATCCACCGCCGCGACCAGTTCGACGCCGGGGATTTGCGAGAAATAGGTGGCATGGTTGTTGGCCATGCCGCCGGTTCCGAGAATGAGAAGTCTCATGGCTTTTTACCTGTAACCTGCTTCGCCTGCCTTGTGCAGCTTGGGGCCGCGTTCTTCGATCGGCTCCAGCGCCTTGTCGACGGGAACATTGGGGGCATCGTGAATGCTCTTCAGTGGGCCAACCGGATTATAGGCCCATTTCACCGAGTTGCTGATGACCTTCTGGACATTGGCATCGTGATAGGTGGGATAGGTCTCGTGGCCGGGGCGGAAATAGAAGATATTGCCGGCGCCGCGACGCCAGGTGAGGCCGGAACGGAAGACCTCACCGCCCTGGAACCAGGAGATGAACACGGTTTCCAGCGGCTCCGGCACGGAGAACTGCTCGCCGTACATTTCCTCGTTTTCCAGCTCGAAATGCTCAGGCAGACCGGCGGCAATCGGGTGGCGCGGATTGATCGTCCACAGACGCTCGCGTTCACCCGCCTCACGCCATTTCAGCGCGCAGGGCGTGCCCATCAGCCGCTTGAACGGCTTGGAGAAGTGGCCGGAATGCAGGACGATGAGGCCCATGCCTTCCCAGACGCGTTTGGCAACACGCTCGACGATCTCGTCCTGCACCGCGCCATGGTCCTTGTGGCCCCACCAGACCAACACGTCGGTCTTGTCGAGGCGATCCTGCGACAGGCCGTGTTCCGGCTCCTGCAGCGTGGCGGTGGTGGCGTTGATCTCAGGATTCTGGTTCAGCGCGTCGGCAATGGTGTTGTGCATGCCGTTTGGATAGATCGAACGCACCGTCTCATTGATGTGTTCGTGGATATTTTCGCCCCATACAACGGTGTTGATGGTCATTTTCATGCTCCTCGGTGAAAGCCGGGACCTTGGGTGATCCCGGCGAAAGTGAAAAATTCAGGCAGCGCCCCGGGCGGGGTTACGGGCAAGCGCCCGGCCTTCGGCATCAAAACGATGGATCTGCGTCGCATCCGCCACGAGGGCGATACGCTCGCCCGCCTTGCGGTCGGTCACGCCTTCCTCGCGAACGACGACGGGTTCACCGGCGCCGATCTCGACATAGATGTAGCTGTCCGACCCGAGCATTTCCGAATGCACGATCTCACCGCTCCAGCCGCTGCCGTCGGTGGTGATGGTGATGTGCTCCGGGCGGATGCCGATGGTTTTTGCGCCTTCCGTCTCGGCATATTTGCCTGACAGGAAGTTCATCTTCGGTGAGCCGATGAAGCCGGCGACGAAGGTGTTGACCGGACTTTCGTAAAGCTCCAGCGGCGTGCCGATCTGCTCGACCCGGCCGTCACGCAGCACGCAAATGCGGTCGGCGAGCGTCATTGCCTCCACCTGGTCGTGGGTGACGTAGATCATCGTCGTGTCATGCATCGAGCGGTGCAGCTTGGCGATTTCCAGACGCGTGGCAACGCGCAATGCCGCATCAAGGTTGGAAAGTGGCTCGTCGAACAGGAACACCTTCGGATCGCGCACGATGGCGCGGCCGATGGCGACACGCTGGCGTTGGCCGCCGGAAAGCTGCTTTGGCACGCGCTCCAGATAGGGCGTGAGCTGCAGCATCTCGGCTGCCGCTTCGACGCGCTTCCTGCGCTGTTCCTTGTCCGCGCCTGATAGCTTCATGCCGAAGGCCATGTTTTCGAACACGGTCATGTGCGGATAAAGCGCATAGGACTGGAAGACCATGGCGACGCCGCGCTTGGCGGGCGGCAGGCGGTTGACCGTCTCGCCATCGAAGGAGAGCGTGCCGCCGGAAATTTCCTCCAGCCCGCAGATGAGGCGTAGCAGCGTGGACTTGCCACAGCCGGAAGGGCCGACGAAGACCATGAACTCGCCGGAGCGGATGTCCATGTCGATGCCCTTGATGACATGGAAGGCGCCGAAGGATTTGCGAAGATCGCGCAGTTGAATGGTGGTCATGATGTTTCTCCTAGCCTTTGACGCCGCCGGCGGTGAGGCCGGAGATGATGCGTCGCTGGAAGATCAGAACGAGGACGACGAGCGGGGCGGTGACGATGACGGAGGCCGCCATGATCGTTCCCCAGGGTATTTCGAACTGCGAGCCGCCCGACAGGAGCGCGATGGCGACAGGCACCGTGCGCTGCTCGTTCGATGAGGTGAAGGTGAGCGCGAAGAGGAACTCGTTCCACGCCGCGATGAAGGCGAGAAGCCCGGTCGTAACGAGCGCCGGCCACATCAGCGGCATGAACACCTGGGTTATGATGACCCATGGCGTTGCGCCATCGACGATTGCCGCTTCCTCGATCTCGATCGGCAGGTCGCGCATGAAGGTTGTCAGCACCCAGACCGTGAAGGGCAGGGTGAAGATCATGTAGGAAAAGATCAGCGCTAAGGGCGTGTTGAAGATGCCCGCCCAGCGGATCAGTTCGAACAGGCCGGCGAGCACGGCGATCTGCGGGAACATCGAAACCGACAGGATGGTGAGCAGCAGCAGCGCGCGGCCACGGAAGCGGACGCGGGCGAGAGCATAGGACGCCGTTACCGCGAGGAACAGCGAGAGTATGACGACGGAAGATGCGACAAACAGCGAATTGCCGAGATTGCGCAGGAAAGTGCCGTTGCCGATGACGAAGCTGTAGTTGGTCAGCGAGAAGTCACGCGGCCAATAATTGACCTGGAACAGCGCCGAGCCGGATTTCAGGCTCGTCAGGATCGCGTAATAAAACGGGAATACCGAAATCACCATGATGATGGCGACCAGCGCGTAGAAGGCGGTGGTTTTCAGGATGCTTGGCAGGGTCATCGCGCGGCTCCATCGGTGTTGACGCGCCCGAGCCACATGTAGATGACCGTGATCGAGGCGATGATGAGGAACAGCATGGTGGAGGCGGCGGCGCCATAGGAGAACTTGTCGAAATCGAACAGGTTCTCACGCGCCAGCACCGACATGGTGCGGGTCTGGGCATTATTCGGCGTCAGGATGTAGATGAGGTCGAAGACGCGCATCGCATCCAGCATGCGGAAGATGACGGCGACCATGAGTGCGGGTCGGATCATCGGCAGGGTGACACGGAAGAACACCTTGACCGGATGAATGCCATCCACCTTGGCCGCCTCATACATGTCCTTCGGCACCATCTGCAGGCCGGCAAGGATGAGCAGCGCCATGAAGGGCGTCGTCTTCCAGATGTCGACGATCAGCACGGCCACCATCGCGGTTTCAGGATTGGCGGTCCAGGCGATCTTGTTGGAGATCAGTCCGAGATTGAGGAACAGGTCGTTCAAGATGCCGAACTGGTCGTTCAGCATCCACGCCCACATCTGCGCCGAGACGATGGTCGGAATGGCCCAGGGCACGAGAATGGCGGCGCGCACGAGGCCTCGTCCCCTAAATTCGGCATTCAGCACCAGCGCGACGATGAGGCCGAGTATCGTTTCGAGGCTGACGGAGACGACGGTGAATTTCAGCGTATTGAGAACCGCGCCCCACCATGCGGGATCGGCAAGCAGGCCGCGATAGATGGTGCGGCCGCTGCTGAGCGTGATCCAGGTGAGATAGTTCTTGAGGCCGACGAACTGCGCACCCTCGAGATTGGTGAGCGAAGCGTCGGTAAGGCTGAACCAGACGGTGCGCACCAGCGGCCAGCCCGCCACCAGCGCCAGCACCAGAAATGTGGGGGCAAGAAACAGCCAGGCGGATTTCAGACGTTCCGACTGCAGATCGGAGCCGGTGCCGGCTGCCGCGACCGGTCTTTGAAGGGCGATGTCGTTCATGGGGATATCTCGCGGTTGGGGCGCGGGAAACGATCAGGCTAGACCATCTCCCGCGCGGGCCGGATTACCAGCCGTTGCCTTTGAGATCGGTCAGTTCAACCTCGAGAAGTTCGAGATTTTCCGCCGCCGTGCCGTTGCCGGAGAGCGTGTTGTGCACGGCGCCCCAGAATTTGGCGGAAACCTCGTTATATTTCACCTTGGCCGAGGCGGAAGGACGCGGAACGGCGGTCTCAAAGATCGGCTTCCATGTCGGCATAAAGGGCTGCGCGGCGGCGACATCCTTGTCGTCGTAAAGGGATGCGATCGTCGGCATGTTGGAGAGCTGGATCGCGCGCATCTTCTGGGTGTCTTTCGACGCCAGGAATTTAACGAGCTGAATGGCTGCTTCCTGATCGTCGGAATATTTCGAAACGGCGAGGTTCCAGCCGCCGAGTGTCGAGGCAGGGGCTTCGCCTTCCGCGCCAGCCGGCAGCGGGGTGACGCCGAACTTGCCCTTGATGGCGCTGTCGTCGCCATTACCCAGTGCGTATGCATAAGGCCAGTTGCGCATGAAGACGGAATTGCCGGTCTGCCAGACGCCGCGCGCTTCCTCTTCCTTGTATGCAAGCACGCCCTGCGGCGCGATGGTGCCGACCCAGCCCTTGGCGGTTTCGATGGCCGCTGCGGCCTTCTCATTGTTGACGGAGATATCGCCGTTGGTCTCGACAATATGGCCGCCGCCGGCGGAAGCGATCCATTCCAGCGCGTTGCAGGTCAGGCCTTCATATGCGCTGCCCTGGAAAACGAAGCCCCAGAGATCCTTCTGGCCAGCCTCGCGCTCCTTGTCCTGGATTTCTTTGGCGGTCTCGCTCAGTTCCTTCCAGGTCTTCGGCGGCTGCTTGCCGTATTTTTCCAGAAGGTCCTTGCGGTAGAACAGCGCCGGCGCATCGGTGAACATCGGCATGGCGACGAGCTTGCCATCAACCGTCTGCGACGCGACGATGGAGGGGAAATGATCACCAATGACATCCTTGGTCGCTGCGGTCAGATCCACGAATTGGTCGGCCAGCTGCGGCGCCCAGATCACGTCCGTCTGGTAGACGTCGACATCCTTGTTGCCGGCGGCAAGCCACAGCCGGTACTGGCTGAACTGCTCGCTGGACGATGACGGCATGGTGACGAGATTGACCTTGTGACCGGTCTCTTTCTCGAAGGCGGCGATGCGTTCGCGGAAGAACGCGACGTTCTTGCCGGTCGAATTGGCGGCGATCGAAAGCTCGGCCGCCTCAGCCGAAATAGCGGCGGAAAACGCAGCCCCGCACAGGAACAAAGTCTTCATGGAAATATTCATTGTCAAACTCCTCCGTTGACGCTTCCGATTGTCCTCAAAATTGAAAGCGCTTTTGACCGACGCGAGGCTCTCAAAAGCTGAGCTATCTGTCAATACTCTTTCTAATCCCCCGGAAATCGGCTGTTTTCGCCTGCAATTTTTCGGCGTTTGCCTTTGGGAATGATCAACTGTAAGGTTTCAGGTGGGAGAAAATTGAAATCGTTTTCAATTTTTGTCGGCTTGAAAAATCCGCGGCGGCGACGCATGCAGGGGCAAATTGGCAAAAAATTATGAAGCTTAAGGAATTCGCAGAAAAAGTCGGGCTCTCGCCCACCACCGTCAGCCGGGCGCTGGGCGGCTACCCCGAGGTGCGCGAGGAAACGCGCCAGCGGGTGATGGAGGCTGCGCTGAAATACGGCTACCGGCCGAATGCCAATGCCGTCAGGCTGGCGACGGGCAGGGCAGGCGCCATCGGCGTCGTCATGGGCCGTTCGGGCGGCGGGCACTTCTTTTCCGAATTCATGGGTGGCATGGCGACCCGGCTGGAACGGGAAGAGACCGATATTCTCGTCAGCGTCACCGTCGACAATAATCTCGATGAGGAACTGGCGATTTTCAGCCGGCTGGCGGCGAGCGGCCGGGTGGATGGCATTATCGTGCATTCGCCCCGCCCCGAGGATGAGCGTATCGCGCTGCTCAACCGGTTGGGTGTGCCCTTCATCGTGCATGGCCGCTCAAAGACGCCTTTCGAACATGCCTGGCTCGATATCGACAACCACGATGTGACCTATCGTCCGACGATCCATTTTCTGGAGCGCGGACACAGGCGCATCGCCCTTATCAATGGTCCGGTTGGCCGCACCTTCGTGCAGGACCGCGAGCAGGGTTTTCGCGAGGCGCTGGCCACGCACGGCATTACGCCGGATCCGCGCTTCATGATGAATGAGCACTTCAGCGAAGAAACGGCCTTTCGCTTCGCCCGCTCGCTGCTGGAACAGACGCCGCGCCCAACCGCCTTTGTGGCGGGTGCGATGATGACGGCGCAGGGTGTCTATCGCGCCGCGACGCAGATGGGGCTGACGATCGGCAAGGATGTCTCCGTCATCGCCCATGACGACGTGTTTCCTTATCTCACGCCGGAAAGCATGATGCCGCCGCTTTCCACCACCCGCTCGCCCATGCGGATGGCGGGCATGCGGGTGACGGACCTGCTTTTGCAGATCATCGGCGGCCGTCCCGTCCGCGAGGTTCAGGAATTGTGGCCGGTAGAACTGATCTTGCGGGAATCGGTCGGGCCAGCCTGAACTTCTCGGCATAGCTCACTGATTCCACTCCATTTTGTGAACGTCAGTTGATAACGTTCGCCTTTCATCATCTATACGTCCGCGCCGTCTCATGTATAATCGGAACAGTCACGGGCGTTATGGAACAGGACCCGGACCGGCGCGTTGAGGGGACGTGTCGAAGGAGGTGGACGGATGTTTGAATTTTTAAAACCGCAACAGCAGACTGTGATCGATGATGTCGAGGCGACCGGCACCTATGCCGATGCGCTGCTCAACGTTCCGAGCCCCGAACTTAACCGTTCGACCGCTCGCGAGCATGGTCATGAAGCCCATTCCCGCGACTATTGCGAAAATCGCGATATTTCCCGCAGCGCGCTCGGTTTCGCCTGAGCCATCGCAAAAACCTTCCTAAAAAACGGAACGGACAGGCCGTGCCCGCGTTTTCCCTGTACGACCCACAGGGCGGCGCAACCGGACCGAAGGGACCTGACCGGCATTTGACCGATAGGCGAATTGGGTGTTGCGCCGCCTGATTGGCGACAGCGCAAACGCGCTGTCCCACGAGATAAAAACGCAGCTTGTGCCCATTGTGGCAAAGCGTGTTTATCAGGAGGCCGCGATGCCAGCCGTTCCCGTTGAGCCCTATCCCGAACCGCCGATGCCAGTGCCGCCGCAGCCGGATATTCCGCCGGTGGAAGAACCGGAGCCCGACCGGTTGCCGGACGAGGTGCCG
Source organism: Agrobacterium sp. CNPSo 2736 (assembly GCF_004005385.1). NCBI lineage: Bacteria > Pseudomonadati > Pseudomonadota > Alphaproteobacteria > Hyphomicrobiales > Rhizobiaceae > Agrobacterium > Agrobacterium sp. CNPSo 2736. The sequence continues at coordinate 727,153 of NZ_RZTX01000001.1, forward strand.
ACACCCAACCCCGACGAAAACGACGGGCCGCCGAAGGTGCTCTCGTGTTTCACGCCTCTCCGCTCTCGAATTTCTTGCTGACGAAAGCCGAGCCCTTGAGCCCGAAGCGCCATGGATATTCCGTCGCGCGGCTGATGCCGATTCGTCTGCCGCTGGTGACGGCGGCGGCTTCCTTCGGCAACCGCAGGAAAAACGGCGCTGCGTTCAACGGCGCGCCGTCCATGTCCCCCGTAATCGCCAGCGCCTGACAGAGCCTGCCCGGACCTGAGCAGAGAAGTTTCGGCTTGTCAGTTCCCCGTCGCAGTTTCATCATGTCTATGCCGGTCAGGGGTTCGATGGCGCGCAGAAGCACGGCGGAACCCGGGGCGCAGACAAAGTTGGCGCACCAGTGAATACCATAGGACCGGTAAACATAAAGACGGCCGGCCGGGCCGAACATTGCCCTGTTGCGCGGGGTCTGCCCGTTGAAACTGTGGGATGCGGGGTCGTCCGGATGATAGGCTTCGGTCTCCACGATGATGCCGCCGGTATTGCCGATGCGGAACTCCGCGCCGATGAGGGCTCGGGCCACATCCAGCGCATCGCGCAGGAAGAAACTCTCCTGCATTTCCGGGCCAAAGGCCTGATCCATCTGGAACCCTTCCGCTCTGCCATCGTTGTGAATTCAGGTTCTAACCGTTTTCCAGCATCGGATTCGTACCGGTGCTTTTCAAGCCGGAGGGCATGTCATGCAACTTTCGACGACCTATGTAAAACGCAATAACGGGGTTATCTCCGTCGAGTTCGTCGGCAACGACGGCGATCAGGTCTCTGTTCGCCTCGCCGACGGCCTTGAAGGGATCGACGATGCCGAGGCCATCAAGCGGGCGAGCGCGGTGATGGTGCAACTGACCGCCTTCGGAACGCGCCATGGTGCGGATGCGCCTTCGCAATTTTCTGCTCTCGGCACGGCGCAGGACGATGCGTCTCAGGGATTGCTGCACGGGCAGGCGAGCGCACGCACCGCGCGGGACCGCGAGATTCTGGAGGAAGAGCTTGAGGAGGGGCTGGAGGACAGCTTTCCGGCGAGTGATCCCGTCTCGGCGACGGTCACGTCCATTGCTTCCCGAAAAGGAGGGCAATGACATTGACCGTTCGCAAAGTTGCTCTGGTAACCGGCGCTGGCTCCGGCATTGGGCGCGCCGCCGCCCTTCATCTGTCGGCGCAGGGTTTTGCGGTCGGTCTGTTGGGCCGCACCGAATCGGAATTGAACGATGTCGCCCGGGAAATAGGCGCCGCATCCGGTTCTTCGAAGGTGCTTGTGGCCGATGTGGCGGATGAAGCGGCGATGCGTCACGCGGTCGCAGCGCTGGTTGAGGATTTCGGCCGGCTTGACGTCGTGGTGGCCAATGCCGGCGTCAACGGCGTCTGGGCGCCCATCGATGAGCTGAAACCGTCCGAATGGGACGATACGATCCGCATCAACCTGCGCGGCACCTATCTCACCGTCCATGCCAGCGTGCCGCATCTGAAAGCGGCCGGCGGCGGGTCCATCGTCATCATTTCGTCGATCAATGGCACCCGCACCTTCACATCGCCCGGTGCTACGGCCTATTCCGTGACGAAGGCCGGGCAACTCGCCATGGCACAACAACTGGCGCTGGAGCTGGGGCGTCATCGTATTCGCGTCAATGCGGTTTGTCCGGGCGAAATCGAAACGGCAATCGATGAAAATACCGATATACGCGGGCGGGAAAAAACGGAGGTTCCAGTCCGTTTTCCGGCTGGGGATATTCCGGTAACCGGCGGCGTGGCCGGCACCAGCGATGATGTCGCTGCGCTGATCGGTTTTCTGGCGTCGGATGCGTCCCGCCACATTACCGGCACGCCGGTATGGATCGATGGCGGCCAGGGGCTGCTTCGATAATCGCGGCAGGCACTTTCACTGCCCACCCCATCACGGGCTTGTGTGCTTATGATTAACGAATGGGTAACGTCTGTTCACGAGACTTTGTCCATAAGCGAGGTTGCCGTGTTGTGGCCACCTTCGATAGTTAAGCGTCTGCCGGAAAGGCGGGCAAATCAGGCGGGCAGACGATCCATGGGCATGCAGGCATTGCTGGATTTCGCGGTTGCGGGGTTGCGGCAAAAGGTAAGGGCAGGGGCAAGAATGGCCGTGATCGTTGCGATCGGTGGCAGCCTTGCCGCGTGCACTTCCATGGGGCTCGACAGCGTCAAGAAGGACCCGCCGAAACTGTCGTCCAAGATGATGGCGCAGATGTCGGCCAAGGGCATGCGCCCGGAAAGCCCTGTCCTCGTTCGCATTTTCAAGCAGGAAAGCGAGCTTGAGGTCTGGAAGGTCGACAAGACCGGAAATTACGCGTTGCTCAAGGCCTATCCCATGTGCCGCTGGTCCGGAAAGCTCGGCCCCAAGATGAAGACGGGTGACCGGCAGGCGCCGGAAGGGTTTTATCATGTCTCGGCCGGCATGCTGAACCCGAACTCACAATATTACGTCTCCTTCAATCTCGGTTATCCCAACCGGCTGGAATCGGCGCTCGGTTACACCGGTGAGGCGCTGATGGTGCATGGCGCCTGCTCCTCTTCCGGCTGCTACGCCATGACGGATGCCCAGGTGGGCGAGATTTACGCCATCGTCGCGCGTGCGCTTCAGGGCGGGCAGGACCGTTTTCAGGTACAGGCCTATCCCTTCCGCATGAGCGCCCGGAATATGGTGGCACATCGGGACGACCCCAACATGCCGTTCTGGAAAACGCTGAAGGAAGGCTACGATTATTTCGAGGTGACGCGCCGGCAGCCGAAGGTTTCCGTCTGCGGCCGTCGTTATGTCTTCAACAGCGAATTTGCCGGAGGCGAACCTGCCGATCCGCTGGCGGCCTGCCCGCCGGCCATCAACCAGCAGGATCCGCTGGTGGCTTCGAAACTGGCCGAAGAGCAACAAAAATTTGCCGCCGCGATGAGTGAGGGAACTTCCAGCCCGCTCAGCGCGTATGTAGACGGCGGCATGCATCCGAGCTTCCGGGCCATTTTGAAATCGAACGGCGCCAAGGCCATGGCATCGCAGGTTTCCGGCACGAAGTACCCTATCAGCCGCCCAGAGGCGGCGCTGGCAGATCCCTTTGCCGGCGTGAGATGACGTAAATGAGGTTTTTCAATTGAACGAGACGACGACGACCCGGCGGGGTTTCCTGCTTGGAGCAGGTGGACTGGCGCTTGCCGGCCTTGCGGGCTGCAACACAACCGCGCGTGAGGCCGCCCGGCCTGCAGCGCCCGCGGACGACCCGATGTATGCCCTGATGTACGGTCCCAAGCCGGACGAGCAGTTCCCGCTGCCGGAAATCCCCTACAAGCGGATTCCGCGTCAGTTCCTGCGGCAGATGGTGGCGAACCCGACGGGTGAACGCCCCGGCGTCATCGTCGTCGATACCGCCAATCATTTTCTCTATCTCACTTATGAGAACAATCAGGCCATGCGTTATGGCGTCGGTCTCGGCCGCGCGGGCTTTGAATGGGCCGGCCGCGGTGTCATTCAGTACAAGCGGCAATGGCCGCGCTGGACGCCGCCCGATGAGATGATCGCGCGCCAGCCGGAACTGGAACCCTATAGCAGCCGCAATGGCGGCATGGAGCCGGGCCTCAAGAACCCGCTCGGCGCGCGCGCGCTCTATATCTTCAAGGATGGTAAGGACACGATCTACCGCCTGCATGGCTCGCCGGAATGGTGGACTATCGGCAAGTCGGTATCCTCCGGCTGCGTGCGCCTGCTGAACCAGGATATCATCGATCTTTATAACCGCGTGCCCGATGGCACGCCGATCGTGGTGACGGCGCTCGGCCCCGCACAGCAGGGCGTGCCGATCGGCCAGGAAGGTGTGCCGGTGGCGCAATATGGCAACGGTGTGATCGGCGACGGCCTCTCGCAACCGATGCAGGCCTACTGACAGGGCACAAAAAAGGCCGCGCTTCCCGGCGCGGCCTTTTTGTTTGCATGGTCTTTACTGCGCGCGCTTCAGCGCATCGCCGAGGATCGAGACGATATCGTCGAAATGGGATTTTTCGGCGATCAGCGGCGGCGAAAGCGCGATGATGTCGCCGGTAACGCGAATGAGCAGGCCGCGCTCGAAGCAATCCACGAAGACATCATAGGCGCGTGCGCCAGCAGCACCGTCGCGCGATTGCAGCTCAATGCCGGCGATGAAGCCTATGGTGCGGATGTCGATGACATTCGGCAGGCCCTTCAGGGAATGGATGGCGTCGTGCCAGACATCCTGCAATTCGGCCGCGCGGGTGAAAAGGCCCTCATCGCGATAGATGTCGAGCGTCGCGATACCCGCGGCGCAGGCGACGGGGTGGCCGGAATAGGTATAGCCGTGGAACAGTTCGATCTGGTTTTCCGGCCCATGCATCAGCGCATCGTGCACCTTGCGGCTGGTGAAGACCGCACCCATCGGGATCGCGCCGTTGGTCAGTCCCTTGGCGGTGGTGACGATATCGGGCGTAACGCCGAAATAGTTGGTGGCGAAGGTGGAGCCCATGCGGCCGAAACCGGTGATGACCTCATCGAAGATCAAGAGGATGCCGTGCTTGTCGCAGATGGCGCGCAGGCGCTCCAGATAACCCTTCGGCGGCACCAGCACGCCGGTGGAGCCGGCGACCGGTTCGACGATGCAGGCGGCGATGGTTTCCGCGCCATGCAGGGCGACCAGCCGTTCCAGATCGTCGGCAAGTTCGGCGCCGTGCTCGGGCTGGCCTTTCACGAAGCTGTTCTTCGCCGGATCATGGGTGTGACGCAGGTGGTCTGCGGGGATTTGCGGGAAAACGCGACGGTTGTTGACGAGGCCGCCCACGGAGATGCCGCCGAAACCGACGCCATGATAACCGCGCTCACGACCGATCAACCGGCTGCGGGTGCCCTGGCCGATGGCGCGCTGGTAGGCGATGGCGATCTTCAGCGCCGTATCGACCGATTCCGACCCGGAGCCCGTATAGAAGACACGGTCCAGTTTCGCACCTTCCGGGCCGGGCGCAATTTCCGCCAGCCGCTCGGCGAATTCAAAGGCAACCGGGTGGCCCATCTGGAAGGAGGGCGCGTAATCCATGGTCGAAAGCTGGTGCTTGACGGCAGACGCGATCTGCTGGCGGCCGTGGCCGGCGTTGACGCACCAAAGGCCAGCCGTGCCGTCGAGAACCTGGCGGCCGTCATTGCTGGTGTAATACATGCCTTCGGCGCTCGTCAGCAGGCGGGGATTGGCCTTGAACTGCCGGTTGGCGGTAAACGGCATCCAGTAGCTGTCAAGCGAGGTGGAATTGGATCGGCTCGGGTTGTCCATGGTGGTCTCCTGTTCGTTGCCGGTGATTGAATGCTATTTTCGCGACTGAACAAGCCCTTTTCTCTCTGTGGCCAAGCCATTGAAAATGCTATAGGCCTGAACGCGGATTTTCGATATTTCGAACAAGGGCAACGGGGCTCAGGCATGTCGGTAGATATAGGCGGGCGTTTGCGCCATTTGCGGTTACGCCACAATATTTCCCAGCGGGAACTGGCAAGACGCGCCGGTGTCACCAATTCGACGATTTCTCTAATCGAATCCAACACCTCGAACCCTTCCGTCGGTGCGTTGAAACGAATTCTCGACGGCATACCGATAGGCCTTGCCGAGTTTTTCGCTTTCGAGCCGGAGACGAGCCGCAAGGCTTTTTACCGGGCGGATGAACTGGTTGAAATCGGCAAGGGTCCGATATCCTTCCGGCAGGTGGGTGAGAATGTCTTCGGCCGCAGCCTGCAAATCCTCAAGGAATGTTACCAGCCGGGCGCCGATACCGGCAAGGTGCCGCTGGTTCACGATGGCGAGGAAGGAGGAATAATCCTCTCCGGACGGCTGGAAGTGACGGTCGATGAGGAGAGGCGGGTGCTCGGGCCTGGGGACGCCTATTATTTCGAAAGCCGCAGGCCGCATCGTTTCCGTTGCGTCGGTCCCGTGCCCTGTGAGGTCATCAGCGCCTGCACACCGCCAACCTTCTGATTCCAGCGGTTTTTGCGCCTCGTAACGCTCGTAGAACGGTCAAGTCGAGGCAATTCGGTAAAAAAGGGCCGGGAGCTACGGCAATTTTGCGTGGCTGCCATGACTAGAATGCAGTTTCCTGCCACTCTTTTGCCGTGTTTGCGCCCCTTTAGCGATTTTTCCATCGCTTTTTCTTGGTGGCCTGGCAATGTCAGGCAAAAAAATCCCGGCCGATATGTCAAATTTTATATGCATTGCCACAATCTTGCTGCGATGCAAAAAATTTTTATATTCCGTTACAGGCGTGGCTGTTCTTAACGTTCCTGTCTCATCTCGCCAAGTCATAAGAAACACATAAGAAAAGACTGTCGCCGGCACAAAACCCAATACATGCCGGGGCGGTACCCATGCTCTCAACACATGGCCGTCGGCACATTTGTTGCTTTTTTATGCAACCGTTAATATTGCCCGGACGTTGATCGGCCGCTCGCGCAAGAAATCGCATAGACGGTTATGGCCAATGTGCCTTACAAAAAATCCATTAGCATCAAATTCCGAACACAGACTTGTTATCTCTTTTAGACGGAAAGACGCGCCTCCGGGCACCGACCAATCGCAAAACATAAATGGAGTTCTCTCTATGAAGTCCGCGACCCAATCGGCTGAACAGACACTCAGCAGCTCCGAAGATTTCGATGTCAGTTTCCCTATCGGGGGCATCGCAAAACGCAGCTTCGATATGACATCGGCTGCGCTTGCGCTGCTCATCTTCAGCCCGATATTCCTGTTGATCGCCGCGCTGGTGAAATTGTCTGATCCCGGCCCGATCTTTTATGGCCACCGGCGTGTGGGACATAATGGCCGCTATTTCCATTGCCTGAAGTTCAGGACGATGGCGATGAACGGCGATGAGATTCTGCGGCAATATCTTGCCGCCAATCCGGAAGCCGCCGAAGAATGGCGCGCCACCCGCAAGCTCAAGAACGACCCGCGCGTTACGGCTGTCGGCGCCGTGCTGCGCAAGCTCTCGCTCGACGAACTGCCGCAGCTGCTCAACATCATCCGCGGCGAAATGAGCGTGGTTGGCCCACGCCCGGTCGTCGATGAGGAGCTGAGCTATTATGAAAGCGCTGCCGCTTATTATCTCAGCACCCGCCCTGGCCTGACCGGCCTGTGGCAGATCAGCGGCCGCAACGACGTATCCTACAAGACCCGCGTCGCTTTCGACACGCACTATGTGCAGAACTGGTCGATGCGGCAGGATGTCTTCATCATCGTCAAGACCATTCCCGCCGTGTGCCTTTCACGCGGAAGCTACTGAAAACCGATATTGAGTTCGGCTTTATCGATCTTCGTTTCGACACGCACCCCGACCGGGATCCCAAGTCCGGTCTTTGGGTGCGTCATTGGTGCTAATCATACCGGCCGCTTTTCGCGGCGCTGTGCAGCCGGCCTTGCCCAGTTGCGCGACGGCCGGATCGCCCGTGTGGCGATCCGCTAACAGGGAGTTTCCCGATGAACGGCTTGTCTGCCGCCCGCCGCCCGTTTGTGGCCTTCGTATTTGCCGCTTCCGTCGCCCTTGCCGCGCCGCTTTCCGCCATGGCTGCGGATGGCGCTCAATATAAGCTCGGTACCGCTGACAAGCTGCGTATCCGCGTTGCCGAATGGCAGCCGGCGGATGGCAGCATCCGCAACTGGGATGTGATCAACGGCGATTATTCCGTCGGCCCATCGGGCGCGCTGTCCCTGCCTTTCATCGGTCAGCTGGATGTTGCGGGCAAGACCCCATCGGAGGTCAGCGAAGAGATTGGAGCCCAGCTTCAGAGCAAGTTCGCCCTTCGCAACCTGCCTTCGGCCTCCGTCGAAATCGCGCAGTTCCGGCCGATCTTCTTGAGCGGCGACGTGCAGACGCCGGGTGAATATCCCTATGCCGCCAATCTCACGGTGCTGAAGGCGGTCAGCCTTGCCGGCGGCCTGCGGCGCTCCGATGCCGGGCAGCGTTTTGCCCGCGACTTCATCAATGCCCGTGGTGACGCCGCCGTCTATGACAATCAGCGCGCAAGGCTGCTCGCCCGTCAGGCGCGGCTGGTCGCCGAGGTCAAGGGTGACGCGACCATCGCCAAGACGCCTGAAATGGAAAAGATCGGCGAGATCGACGTGCTGCTGGCCAGCGAAAGCGCGCTGATGAAATCGCGCACCGAACGTTACACCCTGCAGCTCAAGGCGCTGACGGACCTGCACGCCCTTCTGCAGAGCGAAGTCGAATCCCTGAAGAAGAAATCAGAGACGCAGAATCGTCAGCTCCAGCTTGCCAACGAGGACCGCGACCGCGTCAACCGGCTGAACGAGCAGGGGCTTGCGCTGTCGCAACGGCGCATTTCCGCGGAAGAACGCGCGGCGGAAGTGGAATCCAACCTGCTCGATATCGATACGCAGTCGCTGCGCGCCAAACAGGATATCAACAAGGCGACCCAGGACGAGATCAACCTGCGTAACGACTGGGTGGCGCAGCGCTCCAAGGAATTGCAGGATACGGAAGCGGAACTGGACAAGCTCAATCTGCAGCTCACCACCAGCCGCGAATTGATGTCGGAAGCGCTGGCGCAATCGGCCGAAGCGATCCGTTTCGATCCGTCGGGCAAGTCCGCGACGATCAGCTATGTCGTGGTGCGTGAGGAAAACGGCAAGCCGAAGGAGCTGAAGGTGGATGAAAACGCCATGCTCCAGCCCGGCGATGTCATCAAGGTCTCGTCTGAAATCCTGATGCAGTGAGGTTTCAATGCGGATCGCCAAATCGGCGCTGATCGATCCCGAACGCAATGAGATTTACGGAATGGCGGCGGTTGCGCTGTCATTCTTCGTATTCGCTTACTCGTCGCGTTTCGGGCAAATCTCGGTTCTGGCCTATTATGGCATGTGGCTGCCGCTGGTGGTGGTCGATTACCGGCGCGTGCTCGGCAATTATCCGCGCTATCTCTGGATATTCGCCTTCGGCATCTTGACGGTTCTGTCCAGTTTCTGGTCGGAAGCGGCGTCTGTGACCATGCGCGCCTCCATCCAGTATATGACGCATATCGTCTGCGCGCTGATCGCCATGCGGGTGATCTCGATCCGGACCCTGACGCGCGGCGCGCTGATCGGCATCGCCGTCGTTCTGCTCTATTCGCTGCTATTCGGCATTTATCTCTTCGATGCGCTGGATGGCACCTATAGTTTCGTCGGCGCTTTCTCTTCCAAGAACCAGCTCGGCTTTTATGCCTCGCTCGGCGTCATTTTCGCCGCCGCATCGGTGCTGGTGCTCAAGCAAAGGGGCATCTGGTTGCCGCTTGCCGGCGTCACCGGGCTCCTGTCGGCCTATAGCCTCCTTGCGTCCCAATCGGCCACATCCACTATTACCACGGCGGCGGTGGTCGCGCTCATCATCGGCTTCATTCCCATCGGCATGCTTTCGCCGGCAAACCGCAAGATGACGTTTTTTGTGCTCGGTGGTCTCGGCGCATTGCTGGCGGTCGCTTCCCTGCAATTCGGCCTGCTGGACGCCATTCTCGGCATTTTCGGCAAGGATTCGACGCTGACCGGCCGAACTTATCTCTGGCAGCAGGGCATCGAGGCGGCGAAACAGACGCCGATCCTCGGCGTTGGTTATCAGGGGTTCTGGGTTGCGGGTTTTCCCGACGCCGAACGGCTGTGGAACGATTTCTTCATTACCGGCCGCAGCGGCTTCCATTTCCATAATACCTATATCGAAACCGTGGTGGAAAACGGCTTCGTCGGCATGCTGCTGCTTGGCATGGTGCTTTACGGAACGCTGCTCGGGCATCTGCGTTCGGTGCTGATGCGCAAGAGCGATCCGCAGGGCGTCATCCTGTTTGCGATCTGCGCCCTGTTTGTCGTGCGTTCCTTCGTGGAGATCGACATCATCTTCCCCTACCAGATCGGCTCGTTCATGCTCTATTTTGCAGCCGGTAAACTGTGCCTCCCGGCAAGGGCTGCGGAGGGGAGCGAACCTCACCCGGCAATCGGCATGCGGTTACCAACGAGAGCCTAGAGATAATCCGCAGAGACATGCGGACTGGCATGGATGAAACTCCACATGTCCTTGCTGACATCGACGATGTCGGCGATGGATTTTTCGAGCTGCCCGATTTCCTTCTCGTCCATGCACTCCACCTTGCCGTAGCGCACCTGACTGTCATCCTCCACCAGCCGCATGAGCTGCGTGCTGGCGATTTCGCCCTTTTCGTCGAAGGAATAGATGCAGTGATTGTATTTGTTGCGCGTCTTTGCTTCCTTCTTCAGCCGCGCCATGATGGAGAGGATGGTCTTGCGATCCTTCGCATCGGTGGAGGGAAGCTTCGCCAGGCGCTCGATCAGATCCATGCGCGCCCGCGTGGTGTTGAGTGTCAGGAAGACGACGATGGCCGCTTCCTTTTCCACTTTCAGGAGATGGACGATCAGATAGATCATCAGGCTTTCCGTGTTGGTCCACACGTAATTCAGCCTGCCGACCAGCAGCAATACATCCGACATCGCCGCCATGCCGCTTCTCCCGCCCCGACGAAACATATTTGGATATTATATGCCGACCGCTGTGGAAAAGACAGTGTAGGTTACTGATATTTCTTCATCTTTCCTTGAAAGCACGGGACATGCTGTCGGAGATCGGCTTGGTCAGATATTCGAAGAAAGTACGCTCCGAAGTCTGGATCAGCACGTCGGCCGGCATGCCGGGCACGGGGTGGAAATTGTGAACCTTGGCGATTTCCTCGTCGGGTATCTGCACCCGCACGATATAGACGTCCTTGACCTGAAGGCCGGCATTTTCCTCGATGCTGTCGGCTGAAACGTAAAAGACCTTGCCATTCAGAACCGGTGTGGTGCGGCGGTTGAGCGCCGACAGGCGGATCGCGGCCGTCTGGCCCTCATGCAGCTGGTCGATGGAGGTTCTCAGCACCTGCGCCTCCAGAATAAGGGGCACATGAGCAGGCAGGATCTCCATGATCGGCTTGCCGGTGGTGATAACGCCGCCCGGCGTGTGGTAATAGGCGCGTACCACGGTTCCATTGACGGGGGAGCGGATGACGGTACGTTCCAGCACTTCGGCGGCGCCGCGCACCTGTTCGCGCACGCTGTCGAGATCGGATTCGGCGGTTTCCAGCGCATCGAGCGCCGCCTGCTTGTTGGCGTTGACGGCAATGACCGCTTCCTGCCGGAACTTGGCGATTTCCGCCTCGCTCTGGTTCATTTCGCCGCTCAGGCGGGCGATATCGCCCATGGCGTCGGCGATGGCGCGCTCCAGTGCCAGCATGTCGGTCTTGCGAATGACGCCGTCCTTGGCGAGCCGCTCCTTGGAGTCGCGCTCCTGTGTCAAAAGCGCCAATTGCCGGTCGAAGGACTGTTTCTGGCCGTCATAGCCCGCATAGCGGAACTCCAGCGACCGGATATTCTTGTCGATCAGGTTCATCTGTTCCTCAAGCTTGATGAGCTTGCTGTGGAACACGATGTTCTGGCTCTGGATGATGGAGTTGATATCTGGATCGCCGGCTTCCTTCATGACGATATCCGGCACCTTGAAGCTTTTTGCGCCCTGGGCCTCTGCGCGCAGGCGCACCACGATGGTTTCGAGGCGAAGCCGCCGCAGCTGCAACATACGCTCGTTGGCAAGCGCCGTCGTCTTGTCCAGCGTCAGAAGAACGTCGCCTTCCTTGACCGTGTCGCCTTCGCTGACCATCATTTCCTTGATGATGCCGCCTTCCAGATGCTGGACCACCTTGTTGTTGCCGGTGGCGACGAAACTGCCCTGGGCGATGATGGCGGAGGAGAGCGGTGCGGTGCCGGCCCAAAATCCGAAACCGCCGAAGGAGGCGAGCAGCACGGCAAGACCGATCGAGCTGTGCAGGCGGATCGAGCGCGGCACCTCGCTGTACCATTCGAGCTGGCCCTGGGGTTTGACTTCGGCAATGGCGTTTTTCTTCTTGAACATAATGGTTCTCAACCCTCGATCTGCGGGGACTGGTTGGCCTGGCGGCCATTGCCGGAAAGCGCCTTCAGCACGTCCATCCTTTCGCCGAACATGGCGACCGATCCGTCCTTCAGCACCATGATCTTGTCGACGCATTGAAGCAGCGCCGGCCGCTGGGTGATGGTGACGGTAGTGATGCCCTGTCTTTTGGCGTGCAGCAGCGCCTTGGCCAGCGCCTGTTCGCCCTGCGTATCCAGATTGGAGTTCGGCTCATCCAGCACCACGAATTTCGGATCGCCGAAAAAGGCGCGGGCAAGTGCGATGCGCTGTTTCTGCCCGCCGGAAAGCGGTGCGCCATCGGCGGCGACCACGGTTTCATAACCCTGCGGGAAACCGGCGATCAGCTCGTGCACATCGGCCAGCACCGCCGCCTCATAAATCTGCCGGTCCTCGATATCGTCGCGCATGCGGCAGATATTGGCCTTGATAGTGCCGGGGAAAAGCTGCACGTCCTGCGGCAAATAACCGATGCTTTCACCGAATTGTCGCTGGTCCCAGTTGCGCAGATCCATGAGATCGAGGCGCACATTGCCTGACGTCGGTAGAATGGAGCCCACCAGCATCTTGCCGAGTGTCGTCTTGCCGGAGCCGGAATTGCCGATGATGGCGAGCGACTCTCCCTTTTTCAGCGAAAAGGAAATACCGTTCAAAATCACCTTCTTCTGCGGCGGCGGCACGAAGAGGATGCGCTCGACGTCGAGACGCCCTTCCGGGTTGGGAAGGCGCAGACGCGGGAAATTGAGTGGCGAATTGATGAGAAGCTGCTTGATGCGGCCATAGGAGGCGGCGGATTTGTTGAACTGGTGCCAGCCTTCTATCGCGCCTTCGATGGGCGCCAGCGCCCGGCCGGAAATGATGGAGGCCGCAATCACCATGCCGCCGGTCAGTTCGCCGGATAGCGACAGATGCGCGCCCCAGCCGAGCAGCGCCACCTGGGTAATCATGCGCGCCGCCTTGGAAACGCCGGAGAACATGATGTTGCGATCCTGCGCCGCCACATGCGACTTCAGCGAGCCGGCGGTTTCGCGGCCCCACATTTTCACCGCTTCGGGGATCATGGCGAGCGCATTGATGATCTGCGAATTGCGCGACATGGAATCGAGGTGGAAATTGGCGCGGCTGAGATAACCGGAAGCCTCCGAAAACTGTCTTGCGGTGAAGCGCTGGTTCAGCCAGGCGATGCCGAACAGCACGGCGCAGCAGACCATGATGATGATGCCGAGATGCGGATGGACGAGATAGACCACCACGATGAAGAGCGGCATCAGCGGCGCATCGAGAAAGGCGATGAGCGTGCCGGAGGTGAGGAAGGAGCGCAATTGCTGCAGATCCTGCAAGGTCTGATAGTCCTTGCCGCTGCCATGCAGGGAAGCGCGGGCGGCGGCGGACAGGATCGGTGCGCCAAGCTGCACCTCGAGTTCGACGGCGGTGCGCATCAGGATGAAGCGGCGGATGGCGTCCATGAAGGCCTGCAGCAAAACCGCGCCAAGGACGGCGACCGTCAGCATCACCAGCGTATCCATCGAACGGCTGGTCAGAACCCGGTCGGAAATCTGGAACAGATAAAGCGGGATGGCGAGCAGCAGGACGTTGATGGCGACCGTGAACAGCATCACCACCACCATGTTGCGCCGCACGGCGGCGATGCCCTTGGCAAGGCTTGCGGCGAAATTGATCGGCTCGCTGCGTTTGTGAAAACCGCTCTGGCTTCCACCGCCGCCGCCGCCACCGCCGCCGCCACCGCCGTTGTCCGTCGGCTCCTTGCCGCCGCCGCCCGTCACCGGCCGGCGTTCGTTTTCACGGATCGGACCGTCATTATTGTCGATGGTCTTGACGAAAGGCAGGTCGGCATTGTCGATCTTGGCCTGCGGTTCCGGCGGGGAGGCGGGTTGCCGGTCCCGTTGAGGTACCGGCCTTTCCGGGGGAACATCCCGCAATTGTTCCGCCTGTTCCGTTTTTGCATGCGGTTGGGAGAGAATTTGTGGGGAGGCTGTCTGTGCAGGGGATGAAATGTCTTTTGCCGTCTGTTCCGCGCCGGATAGTTGGCGCAGGTTTTCGACGGCTTCATTGATTGCTGAAATACAGGCGTCCGTCAGTTTGCTGTCTTCCGCGTCCTGATCCAGCGGCAAGTCCAGCGAGCGTCCGTCGGCAATGGTTTTTCTAGAAATATGATCCATTTTATATCGGTCCCCTCGATGTTCTTATAGTGTCTGCGGTTCGGCTGTGAGGGGACGTGTTTGCCGCCCCGCTTGCCAAAATCTACGCGGTCACCGCCTGCATGACGTCGGCAGAATGCCCGTTCGACCATGACAGGTCGTGACCGGCATTGATGACGCCATCGGATTCGTTTTCGATGGTGGCGGGATCGTCGTGAAGAAAGGCGATGACCTCGTTTGCCAGTTGGCCTTGCTGGGGTTGCGACGTATCGTTTTCGATGATGCCGCCCTGTATCAGGATGGCATCGGAATAAACGCCGCCGGCGACATAGGTGGTGGAGCCGAAGCTGTCGTAGTCGACGATCTGCGCCAGATTGACCACGGCATTGCTGCCGGTATCGATATGGACGGTGGCGTCCTCGTTATTTTCGAGAACCTTGGCGGCGGCCTGCGTCACATCGTCGGAATCGCCCAGCACGCTCACCTGTTTTATGATGCTGACATCATAGAGATTGCCGGTGATATAGAGGACGTTCAGACCCTCATAGCCGGCGAAATTGACGTCATGGGCAAGCGCATCCGGCATGTTGGGATCGCGCTCGTTGATGGCGTTCACCGTCTGGTTCATATAGTCCGGCATGGTTTCGAAACGGTCGTTGCTGCCGACATTGTGGATGGCGGCGTCGTTCCACAGCAGGTTGTTGCTGGACTGGATGGTGGCGCCTTCCGGCGCATCGGAATTGGCGCGCGCCCAGTCATTGTCGTACAGCACGGCGATCTGGCTGATGATGTTCATGTCCAGCACATTGCCGCCGACGATGATCAGATCGTATTGCATGCCGATGCCGAGGAAATTCGCAATGTTGAGCGCGGCGTTGCCGCCTGTCAGCAGGCTGACGGTGGCGCCCGAGGTCGTTATCGTCATCGTGTCGTTGTCGCTGACGAACTGGTATTGCTCGATCCAGTGCACGAAGGAAACGTCTCCTTCCAGCACGCTGACGCGCCAGGCGGTCGGAAATATCGGCGGTTCGCCGTTTTCCTGACTGCTGTTTTCCGTGTTTTCAGCGCCCGGATAGACGCTGCGCTCGAAGCTGGCGATATTGAAGGCCGCCGTCGCCGCCTGATCTTCCGACCGTGTGAAAACGGAGTCGATCTCGTCCCGGTCGCTATAGATATAGGCCTGGGTGATCGCGTCGATCTGGTGATAGTCGCCCATGACGGCGGTTACCGACGTCATGACACCGGTATTGACCAGCGTGGCGATGTTGGCGACGACATTGGCGCCTGCGGCGACATCGAGGCTGTTGCCGGCAGGGCTGTCCTCATGCAGCGAAACATCGCTCTTTTCCGGCTCTTCCGCCGGTTTGGCGATACCGCGATCGGGCATGTAGTCATCGAGCATCGGCTTTTCGCTGGCTATCGAGCCGTTGATGTAAAGCCCGTCGATGTCATTGCCGGCCAGAACGAAATCCTGATCCGCACCGGTGCCGAGCGATGTCACATCGTTTTCGCGGGCATGGTCGATATAGTCGTGCGCGGATTTGGCGAGCGCCTGCAGGGCTTCGTAACTATCAGTGCGCTGGAAACCGGCGAAAGGCGTGAAGGCGGACGCTTCATTGTAGAACTCGACGGTGCGCTCTGTCACGAAGCTGGTGTCGCGCCACGCATAAGGGCCGTCCGTCATGTTCAGATAGTCGTCGTCCTGAAGAATATTGACCTGCGCCACATGCGCGATGACCGAACCGGGACCGGTGTGAACCACCAGTTCATATTCCTCCTCAAAGGAAAGTCGGCCGGGAAAACGGAAATTGACGCCTGAAATATCGACAGGGATGGCATCTGCGAGCCGCTGCATGTCGTGCTCGACCATGCGCGCGAAATGCGGCTGCAGATAATCGAAATCATAATAGCCGGCGCGGTAGTTGACGCCGGGATCGTAGTCCTTGAGCGGAACGTCATAGTTCTTGTCGAGCAGCTTTGCTGCTTCATCGTCCGGCAAACGGTCCGGATCGGAATGCGCCGGGCCTTCGCTGTAGTTGGTTCTCAGACGCGCTTCCTCGATCACCGTGTCGAACAGGCCGATGAAATGCGCAATCATGTCCGAAATCTTGTCGATATGCATTGGAGGTCCCTCCCTGATCATCGCGGCAGAGCCTTAAGGCTGCGGAGGGCACACGTCCTGGAGGCGGTGCTTCGTTTTACGCAACCCCGGTCCTTCAACCGCGAACTGCACCGGCGGATGCCGGTGCAGCTCTTTTCGTCAAGAGGTGGTTATCAGGAGTGATCCTCACCGACGTCCGATACATGCGAGTTACCGCCTGTGATCGTGACATCAACTGCGTTGGAGAGCATGTTGGCGCCCTGCACCAGTTCCAGATGGAAGCCGGAATTTGCAAGGATTGCCGATGCATCCGCAGTGCTGGTGCCTGCTGCGTCGTCGCCGGCCTTGAGGTCCCATCCCTTGCCGTCGATGCCTTCGGCGCCATAGGCGTCACCGGCATTGGCGCTCAGGTGGTTTTCCGCACCGCCATTCTGCATCTTGATGTCATAGGCCTCATCCTGGTCTGCCAGGTGGTTGGCCTGCACCATGCTGAAGCCGGTGTCGTTGCCATCGCCGTTGAGCGAGCCGTTGAGGATATTGTCGACATCGAGGGTGAAGGAGAAGTCGTCACCCAGATTGAAGGTGAGGTCTCCGCCGGCGATGCCCAGATTGCCGACATCCTTGACGCCCGTGATGTTGCCGAAGTCGTCATCCGACTTGTAGAAACTGTCTGCGGAGTTGAAGCTGTCGGAGGTCGTCGTGGTCTTGGTGGAGGTGTCGTTGTCGGAATAGTTGGACGTCTTTGTGTCCGTATCCGTGATCGTTTTCACATTGGTGTCGTTGTCGCTGTACGACTTGCTTTCATAGCTCCAGTCGTAGTCGACCTTGATATCGGTGTTGGTTTCGGTGCTGGTCTTGGTGGTCGTGTCGTTGTCGCTATAGGACTTGCTGTCATAGCTCCAGTCATAGTCGTTGTCGCGATTGTCGCCGTTATTGGCGTCAACATCGATCTTGGCGTCAACATCCACATTGGTGCTGTTGTCGCTGTTGTCGTTGTTGCGGTTTTCACCGTTTGCGGTGCCGACGTTGCTGTCTTCCACCTTGGCGTCATTGGTCGACGTGTTGGCGAAACCCTCGGAAAGCGCGCCGATCTTGGTGATATCGTCGTCGCTGCCGGCAGACTTATGATCATAACCCATTTCGATTTCCTCCGAAAAAGCTCGGAGCAGCTTTCGAAATCCCTCTCATCTCAAACGGGATTTTTTCGCGCTTGCCCCGGGTAGCATGAAGATTGATGTTTTGCAGATGCACTCGGTACGCATCATCTGCGGTTCGGTAGTGGCCCGTGATCGGGCTCTTTTCGTTCAGCCCTTGTGCGCTACTCGGTAAAACGGCGCACAAATCCGTTCCTCGCTCCAGCAGGGGAGCGCGGTGGCTTCGTCTTTTCGCTTGCATGGTTTCTTGAAAAGGGACCGGCGTTTTTCAAACACACGTCAAGGCCGGAGGTGTCTTTCCATCGGTCGTTGTTTCCAGCGACGGTCAGACTGTGCCGCAGAAAAATCGCGCTTCCTAGATATCAATTCGGGTTAAACCCATCGGCGCTTTACCCGAATATATATGTCGCAGGCGGTTGTCGGCGGGTTCATTCGCCGGTTTGGCCTTAAAAAAACGCCGCTTCGTCAGAGCAGGGCGGCTTTTTCGGGAAACATGGTTTATTTCGGTGGAAAAACGCCTTTATCCCGAAAAGGAACAGGCTGCAGCGTGCTTCGCCGGCGAGCTATGTAAAGGGATATCAACTAAAAGTTATATTTTCCTGGAAGGCAAAACCACAGCGAAAGCTTTTCCGATGTGTTTGTTTTTGCAGCGGTTACAGAATGAACGATTCTATCCCGGCGTAACCTATTTTGTATGTCAATTGTAAAAAATAACCCGTTTGGGCCATTTATTTACACAGCTTTTCGTATTAGCGTGTGTTAATTAACGGGTAATTAATGATAGTTGACATGGCCTAAAGCGGAGAATCGCCCCCAAGTATTCAGGGGAAAGATAGCCGGCGGACAACAGACTGCACAACCAAAAGAAAGTAATGCGTAAGCGCTTGAGGGAGGCGTCAATGTTCATGGGAACGTCAGATTATGCGGCAAAACAAAAAAACGCCGTTGCTCCTATAAATGGAACTTTATTGGTCATAGCGGATCCGGACCTGTTTTCCGAGTGCCTCATGGAGGCGCTGGGCAAAAAGTTCCCCACATTCGCGGTGGTGAGCGTAAGGTCGTCGGCGGGCATCGAGGACGACTACGGTAACAATGTACGGCTGGTTTTGCCTTACCGGATGTCGGGGGATCGTCTTCATGCCGTTCTTTCGGAGGTTCGGGAAAAACATCCCGACGCGCCGATCGCGCTCGTCGTCGAAACCATCGATAAATTCGAGGAGCCGCTGAAAAGGCTGGTGGGAATGCGCGTCATCGATGGCGTGCTGCCGCTCAATCTCAGGCTCGATGTCTTCATGGCGGCCGTCGATCTGCTCATGAAGGGTGGGGAACATTTTCCTGCTGCTCTTCTCGGCAAGCTCACGCCCTATTCGCCTTCGGTCAACAGCAAGAGTGTTCAAAGCAATGCCGTGATCGCCAACCGCGCCGATGCCCTTGCCGCAAGCAGGAGCGACGTGGCGGCGCTGACGACACGCGAGGTGCAAATCCTCGATCTGCTTTGCAAGGGAACGCAAAACAAGATCATCGCTGATCGGCTGCATCTGTCCGAGAACACCGTCAAGGTTCACGTTCGCAATATCTATAAGAAAATGAACGTGCGCAACCGCACGGAGGCGGCGTCGCGCTTCTTCAATAAAGATGAAGACACGACGTTCTCCGGCGGCTGGAAGAACTGAGCGTCAGGGCGGCTAGAGCCGTCCGGACGCCAGTTCCCTCCGGTATTTCTCCAGGAGGCTCAGGGCCTCAGGAAGCAGCGGGATTTCTGCCCGAATCCGCTCGGGGAGCAGATATAGGGAGAGGAGCCCGAGTAGGACTGCCGCGATGCCGCGGGTGTGCCCGAGGCATCGGCAACAAGCGTAACGGCTGCGTTGCCGGTTTTTTGATAACCGTAGGACGCCTTCGCCGGAGCGACCCGGCTCTTGGTCGTGGCGGTACTGGCCGACGCGGTCTTGATGAGAACGGCGTCTTCGACCACGGAGCATGAAGCCGTCGTGAAGGTGAAAGTTACAAGTGCTGCGGCAACAAGCGCGAAGCGACAATGGCGGGCTGCTTTGCCGCTATGGGAATAAGGCATTTCATTCGTCATGTGTGTCCCCTGAAATCGACTGTCTGTCGCATCTCGCCGGGCGGTTTTGTTCCCGGTGGACCGAGCCTTACAAAACCAGGATAGCCCCGACTGGTTGAGCGAAGCTTGCGCTAATGCTCAATAAGAAAGGCATAATAGAGGCATAGTTAAAAAGTATTAAATCAAGGGGCTATTTTGAGTAATTTTTGGTAATCAATTGTAATATTTTGATAAAATGAAGTTGACCTGTTTTCTGCCGCGCCTATCATGAAAGTTGAAATTTATCCGATCGAAATATTAAACCTCCAGAAGAAGTAAAAACCGGAGGATGATATTCAAGATATCGTACAATCGGGAGTTTGATCCAGTTTAGGTGAATCAGCTGCGCTGATTCCTCATGGGGAGGATTGTGTAATGCGTAATTTCGTTCCCAACGAACACGACAACGGTGTCACCATCTACTCCGAATGGAGACCTGGCCAACGCGTTCTCGTTAATGGCGGCGCCGGTTTTCTAGGTTCCCATCTTTGCGAGCGCCTGTTGAGCTGCGGTCACGAGGTGATCTGTCTCGACGATCTTTCGACCGGGCGCACCGCGAATGTGGCGCATTTGCGGGACAATAAGCGGTTTTTGCTGGTCGAGCACGATGTGCGCAAACCCTATGACATCGATGTCTCGCTGATCTTCAACTTCGCTTCACCGGCTTCGCCGCCCGATTACCAGCGCGATCCGGTCGGCACGCTGCTCACCAATGTCCTGGGTGCGGTCAATGTGCTGGAAGTGGCGCGCAGATGCGGTGCAACCGTCGTGCAGTCGTCGACATCGGAAGTCTACGGCGATCCGCACGTTAATCCGCAGCCGGAAACCTATTTCGGCAATGTAAATACAATCGGGCCGCGAGCTTGTTACGATGAAGGGAAGCGCAGCGCCGAAACGCTGTTTTTCGATTATCACCGTAGCTTCGGTGTCGATATCAAGGTGGGACGCATCTTCAACACCTATGGGCCGCGCATGCGACCCGATGATGGACGTGTGGTTTCGAACTTCATCGTCCAGGCTCTGAAGGGTGCCGACATCACCATTTACGGCGATGGCAGCCAGACCCGTTCCTTCTGCTATGTCGATGACCTGATCGACGGTTTCCTGCGCTTCTCGGCCAAGCCGAAGGATTGCACCGGGCCGATCAATATCGGCAACCCGAGCGAAATTCCGGTGCGGCAGCTCGCCGATATCGTCATCCGCATGACGGGCTCCCGTTCGCGCATCGTGCATCTGCCCGCCGCGATCGACGATCCGCAGCAGCGCCGCCCCGATATTTCGCGGGCAAAGGAGCTGTTGAGATGGCAGCCGCGCGTGCCGCTCGAAATCGGCCTGGAAAAAACCATCGTCTATTTCGATGCATTGCTGGCCGGCAAGACTGTGGCGGAGGCCGTATGAGATGCCCCGCACAATCCTCGTCACGGGCGGGGCCGGATTCATAGGCAGCCACATCTGCAAGGCGCTGGCCCAATCCGGCTTCAAGCCCATCGCTTACGACAATCTCTCGACGGGTCACGCGGATTCGGTTCGCTGGGGTCCCTTCATCGAGGGCGACATTCTCGATCGCGGCCTTTTGAAAGCCACGCTGAAGGAGTTCTCGCCGGCCTTCGTCATCCATTGCGCCGCCAATGCCTATGTCGGTGAGTCCGTCGAGGATCCACGCAAATATTATCGCAACAATGTCGGCGGCAGTCTTGCGCTGCTGGATGCCTGTCTCGACCAGAATATCGGCGGGCTGGTATTTTCTTCCAGCTGCGCCACCTATGGCGTGCCGCCGCAATTGCCCATCCGTGAGGAAACGGCGCAAATGCCGGTCAATCCTTACGGGCGCACGAAGCTGATCTTCGAAATGGCGCTCGATGATTATGCCGCCGCCTACGGTCTGCGTTTCGTGGCGCTGCGTTATTTCAATGCCGCCGGGGCCGATCCGGACGGTGAGCTTTACGAGCGCCATGAGCCTGAAACCCATCTGATCCCGCGGGCATTAATGGCTGCGGCCGCAAGGCTGCCGCAACTGGATGTCTTCGGGGCGGATTACGACACCAGCGACGGCACCTGCATTCGCGATTACATCCATGTCAGCGATCTGGCCGATGCCCATGTGGCTGCCGTCAATTATCTTGCCGAGGGCGGAGAGACGCTGCGCGTCAATCTCGGTTCCGGCCACGGTACATCGGTCGGCGATATCATCCGGGCGATCCACCGCGTAACGGGGCAGGAAGTTCCGGTCCATTTCGGCGCAAGACGCGCCGGAGATCCGCCAGCCCTGTTTGCGGATATAAAACGTGCGGAAGAAACGCTCGGTTTTATCCCGAAGCGTTCGGATATCGACACCATCATCCGGACGGCAGGTCCCGGTTTCGGACTGGAGGTGCGGTCATGAAAGCCCATTCCACCCCTTCCGTTCCATCGGCCCGGGCGGTTGCAGTCGCCAGCGATTTGCGGATGCTGCCGGTCTTTGCCGGCTGGAACCGCACGGCCTATCTTCTCGGCATTGGCGGCTGGCTGGTGACGCTCGCCTATTTCTGGATCTGGTGGCTCGATCGCGATCGTGTCATCGACTGGCCCTATTATACCGTCGTTACGATGACGCTCGCGTGGATCACGCTTCTGCCATCCTATTTCATCTTCATCTTTCTGAACGCGAAGGTTGTCGACCGGCGCTCCCCTCTGCCACGGGGCAGGGTAGCGATGGTCGTCACCAAGGCGCCGTCGGAACCTTTCGCGGTGGTGCAGAAGACGCTGCTGGCCATGCTCGAACAGAAGGGCCTGGAATTCGACGTCTGGCTTGCCGATGAGGCTCCGGATGCGGAAACGCTGAAATGGTGTGGCGCGCACGGCGTTTTCGTTTCCACCCGACAGGGTGTCGCGGAATATCATCGCAAGACGTGGCCGCGGCGCACACGCTGCAAGGAAGGCAATCTCGCTTATTTCTACGATCACTACGGTTACGAGCGTTATGATTTCGTCGCCCAGTTCGATGCGGATCATGTGCCGGAACCGGATTATCTGCGCGAGATCATCCGTCCCTTTGCCGATCCGAAGGTGGGATATGTTTCGGCCCCGAGCATCTGCGACGCCAATGCCGGTGAAAGCTGGGCGGCGCGCGGCAGGCTTTATGCCGAGGCGAGCCTGCATGGCGCGCTGCAACTGGGTTACAATAATGGCTGGGCGCCGCTCTGCATCGGCTCGCATTATGCCGTGCGCACGAAAGCCCTGCGGGAGGTCGGCGGCCTTGGGCCGGAGCTTGCCGAGGATCATTCCACCACGCTTCTGATGAATGCCGGCGGCTGGCGCGGCGTTCACGCCGTCAACGCCATCGCCCATGGCGACGGGCCGGTGACCTTTGCCGATCTCATCGTGCAGGAATTCCAGTGGTCGCGCAGCCTGATGACCATTCTGCTGCAATATTCAGGGCACTACGTGCCGAAGCTGCCGCCGCGGCTGAAGTTCCAGTTCCTGTTTTCGCAGCTCTGGTATCCGCTGTTTTCCGGCTTCATGGCGCTGATGTTCGTGCTTCCCGCCGTTGCGCTGATGCGCGGCGATGTGCTGGTCAACGCATCCTATCCGGCGTTTCTGGCGCATTTCCTGCCGGTTTCGCTGATCATGATCGTGTTTGCATTCTTCTGGCGGTCAACGGGCGCCTTCCGCCCGCATGATGCGAAGCTCTTCAGCTGGGAGGCCATGGTATTTCTGTTCCTGCGCTGGCCCTGGTCGCTGATGGGCGTGCTGGCGGCGATACGCGACACGATCCGTGGCGATTTCGTCGATTTTCGCATCACCCCCAAGGGC
The DNA here is from genome assembly GCF_004005385.1 of Agrobacterium sp. CNPSo 2736. NCBI lineage: Bacteria > Pseudomonadati > Pseudomonadota > Alphaproteobacteria > Hyphomicrobiales > Rhizobiaceae > Agrobacterium > Agrobacterium sp. CNPSo 2736. The sequence goes on from NZ_RZTX01000001.1 coordinate 750,481, forward strand.
ACGCAGGCAAAACCGCCGCTGCCGCTGAGGGTCGTCGCGCCTTACATTCTTCTGGCGGCGCTTAGCCTCGTGGCCATGGTTCTGGCGCCGCGGGAAAACGGGGCGGAGGGCTTCTTCGTCTTCGCCGCCATCAATGTGGCGATCTATGCGGGCCTTTCGGTGTTTCTGCTCATCCGCCATGCGATGGAAAACGGCTTGCCAAGGCTGCCGGCATTGCGCGGGGGAGCGACCGCCGCCGCCTTTTCGTTGCTGTTGGTGGCGGGCAGTGCCGTACAGCTCAGCTCCCATGCGATCGGCGGGCTGGAGGCCCTGTCGCACGGGCAGCCCTATGTCAGTTTTACCGAAACGCGGTTCACGGTCGCCGGTGCGGGCGTGGAAGGTGCGAGATCGGTGCGTCTGAAACTGCGCATTGCCGTACCGGGACTGCGCGGACCGCAGGAAATGCAGGCGGAACCTATCGTGACGCCGCCGCCAGCGGTGGCAACCGGAGAGATCATGCTGGCCGACAATAGGGTCGGACAATGAAGGAGGAGGCTGTGATGAAAACAACAATAAGCAAATGCGGATTCTCCGCTTTCGTACTCTGTCTTGCGGTGGTCGCGCCAAGCGCGGTCCACGCTGCAGGCGGCACGAAGACGCCGAAACCGCTCAGAACCAGCGAAGTCGTGGACATGTACTTCGACAAGACCTGGAAATGGGAAACGGGCGGTGGACGCTTCATCGCCCAAGACCGCAAATTCATCGCCGCAACGGAAGAAAAGGGCAAGAAGTCCATCGGTGAAGGCCGCTGGACCGTCGATGCCAACGGCACCCTGTGCATGCGCGCCACCTGGAAAAGCGCTGCAGGAAACGGCAAGGCCGATACCTGCTTCGACCATGGCCGCATTGGCAAGGTGCTCTACCAGCGCAAGCAGGGCGGGCCGTGGTATGTGTTCCGGCACAACCCGCCACGCCCTGGCGATGAGTTCCTCAAACTCGTCCGCAAGGACGATGTCACGCCGCAGATCGCCGCTTACGACAAGGCGATGACGGCAACAAGGTAGGGAGTAAGGTGTCATGCAGATAACAAGAAGAAAACTTCTGTTCGCAGGTGGTGCCGCCGCAGCCTTTACCGCCGGCATGTATCCGGTGCTCAAGCTCGACGCACAGGGTGTCGCCCCCATGACGTCGACGGGCATGAAGACACTTGCCGACAAAAGACCGACATTGCATGCGGACGGCATCCGTTTCGGTGCCTACGATCCGCACGGCGATTTCACGGCCCAGGCCGGGGTGGCGTCGGAACATCTGTTCCTGCCCTGGGAAGACGTGGATCTCGACAGTCTCGCACTTGCGGATGCCTACGCTCTGGAGCGCAAGCGCAACGTGCTGATCACGGTCGAACCCTGGTCCTGGGACGTCAACTGGCGGCTCACCTCCGACGAGTTGCGCCGCAAGGTGATGAGAGGCGACTATGACCAGAACATGCAGGCGATCGCCGCGCGCATGTCGGCGATGAAGAGCCCGCTCATCCTGCGCTGGGGACAGGAAATGGAAGACACGTCCGGCCGCTTCTCGTGGTCGGGCTGGAACCCGCGTGATTACATCACGGCGTATAAACGCATGGTGGACATGACCCGCAAGGCTGTTCCCAGCGTCAAGGTGATGTGGTCACCGAAAGGTCTGGACGGTCTGCAGGCCTACTACCCGGGTGACAGTTACGCCGATCTGGTCGGCCTCTCGGTCTTCGGTCTCGAGGAGTACGACAAGATCGAATATGGCGGACCGAAGACCTTCACCGATCTGCTGCGCAAGGGTTATGGACTTGTCGAAACCTTCAACAAGCCGGTCTGGGTTGCCGAACTGGGTTATGAAGGCGGCGATTCCTATGTTCGTCCGTGGATGAATGACGTGACGCTGAAACAGGCGGATTTTCCGAAGCTGGAAGAGGTCGTCTATTTTAACGACAAGGATGTTCACCCCTGGCCGCACAATCTCGGCAGACCGGACTGGCGCGTCGTGCGCCCGGCCAAGGCCTGATCGAGGTCGAAAACCGGCGAGCGGCAATGCCGCTCGCCGGCGGTCCAATATTAGCTGGCCGTCACCAGCACGGCCTCTGCCTCATATATGGCGCAGACGATGTGATAAAACGTGCTTGCCGGCGCCGGCTCGTCGAGCATCGGCCTGTCGGCCGGCCATTTGTCGAACCACAGGCCCTTGACCGGTGTGTCGAGGAAAGGCTGCAGCGCGCCGATGGCGCTGAGACCGGAGGCGAGGTAACGTTGACGCTCCTCACCGCCCGTGACGCTTGCAAGCCGCACCGAAGCCTTCAGCCATTCCGTCTGCGGCCATAACCGCGCCAGCCCGTCATGCACCGAAAAATCGTCGTAGAGGCTCATCACCGCCACCTTGCGGCGCGGGCAGATGCCATATTCCTCGCCGATCTCGAACAGCCGTTTTGCCTTGCCGATCGCTTCGTCGTTTCCACGCAGGCTGCCCCAGCGCACCAGAAGCCAGGCCCATTCGAACTGGTGGCCGGGTTCCATGATCCGGCCTTTGTCGCTGTCATGCGGTGTCCAGTCATGGGCGAAGAATTCGCGCAAGCCGCCATTGCCGCCATCGATGAAGCGGTTAAGCGCAAGATCGGCGATCTCGTCGGCCAGCGCCGACCATGGGCCGTCCGGGTCCTGCACCTCCCAGGCCAGCATCGCCTCGAAGAGATGCATGTGCGGATTGGAGCAGAGCGGCGTGCGCGGCGGGTTCGCTTCCTCGAAACCGGCGACCGGATGTCTGTAGTCGCGTTCGAGGATGGCAAGGATATCGAGCGCCCGGCCGCGCATCTCGTCCCGGCGCTCGGGAAGGCTTGCGGCCGCCTGTGCGGCGGCAAACAGCGCAAAGGCCTGATTGTAGAGATCGAAGGAGGGATCGATCAGCCGGCCGGTCTGGTCGGCAAGGTTGCCGTAAAGGCCGTTTTCAAGGCGATAGACCTTCTCGAACCAGGAAAGCCCGTGCAGGAGCGCGTCTTTCCACGGCCCCTGCCAGCCGTGCTGGCCGGCAGCGGCGAAACAATAGGCCTGGCGCGGCTGCACGCGGGCGCGGCGGTCATCGGAAAAAACCGGTTTCGCATCCTGGCCGAGACGTTCGTAAAAGCCGCCATCCGGGCGAGCCGAACCCGCCTCCCACCACAGGGGCAGGGCGTCCTCATCCAGCCATTTGCGTAATCTTCCGATCTCTTCGGCAAGCGTCTGCGCGATGCTCGGAAATTGCAATGTCATACGTCAACTCTCTGTTTTTACAGTTGAATAAAAAGCGGACCAATAAAAATACGTCATTATGGAGGCAAGTAGACCATGGGACATATTGCGCTGCAACCGTAAAATTATCGACCCGGCAGGAAGCCAACCCCCGGCAGCGCGATTGGTTCCGCCTTCTTCCGCGGCGAACATGGGGCGGCAACGATGATTCGTCAGTCATAAAGTGTCAGAAATTACAACGCAAATTTGAGATTGCTTATTCGTAGTCCTCACGTATTTCGTAACGATGGTCTGGTCATTAGTGATTCGGTCTCCTTTTAACCTGGGCGGCGTTGGGGAAATAAAGGGGCGTAAGGCAGTGAATTTTTCTGCCTATACTTCATTGCTGTTCTCCATTGCGGTTCTGTCGGGCTGCAATACTCCCGCGGGCGTCCGGTCCTTCGGGGGCCCTCAGATGCTGTCTCCTTCCGAGGCGCTGGTTTTCCCGCCGCCCGGTGGTCCCGAAATCGTTACCGTGGTCAACCGCACCTATTCCAACGCCGTGACGCAGCAGGTCATCTTGCGCTCCGAGGCCGCCACGCCCGGGCAGAACTACATCAAGGCCGAGTTTTTCGGTCCGCAACAAGCCGGCGATACGGGGGGTGACGCCCTGGCTTTTTCCGGTTTCAGGGCATCTTCCGTCGCGCGGGAAATCCGCGCCGAGTTTCCGGGCGAAAACATCGCCATGTCGGCAAATTACCTGCAGAACGGTTATGGCGCGTTCTCCTATGCTGCCGGCAGCGGCCGGGGTGACGATACCTGCCTTTATGGCTGGCAGGACATACGCTCGCCGGAAAGCATGCGGCAGGATTTCCGCAATCTCGGGCGCATCAAGGTGCGGCTGCGCCTTTGCCAGTCGGGCGCAAGCGTCGAGCGGCTGCTGGCGGTCATGTATAATTACACGATTACCGGCACCTATGCGTCGCCCAGCTGGAACCCTTACGGCACGCCGCAGGCGGTGGATAAAAATCTCGGGCGTCCGGGCCATCCGGTCTATCCCATAAAAGCGGATGAGGTGCCGATGCGGCCCGGCGGCGAGGTGACCGCCAGCGTGCCGTCCCGGCCCGTTCGCCGCACGGCTGCCGTTGCGCCGCCCGTCCAGCCGGAACCGCAGCCGCTTCCACCCGTTGCTGCAGTCAGTATCCCGTCGCCCGCATCGGCTGGCGCACCCCTCCAGCCTGTAAGGCCCACGGTGGCGGGCAGGCGCCTGGAAGGTGTGCCGGCGGATAGCGGCCGGCAACCGTCGCAGGCCCCGCAGGTATCCATTCCGTCGCCCGCATGTCTGTCCGGTTCGGGGGTGGCGTCAGGATGCAGGTGATCGCCGGAACCAGCGGGAAAGAGCACGCCAAGGCGCAGATCGCAAAAACTCCGGGCCGAAATTCCGGGTGGGGAAGACAACGGAAAGTTTCTGGATGAGCAAGGCCATCACAATCATTGTCTGGTTACTTGTGTCGCTTTGCGTTCTGGCCATCGTCACGATGCCGGTCAGCCTGCAGACGCATCTGGTCGCCACGGCGATTTCACTCATCCTGCTGGCGACGATCAAGAGCTTCAACGGGCAGGGGGCCTGGCGTCTGGTGGCGCTCGGTTTCGGCACGGCCATCGTGCTGCGCTATGTGTACTGGCGCACCACCAGCACGTTGCCGCCCGTCAACCAGCTCGAGAACTTCATTCCCGGCTTTCTGCTCTATCTGGCGGAAATGTACAGCGTCGTGATGCTGGCGCTCAGCCTCGTCATCGTGTCGACGCCGCTGCCGTCGCGCAAGACGAGGCCCGGTTCACCCGATTACCGGCCGACGGTCGATGTCTTCGTGCCGAGCTATAACGAGGATGCGGAGCTTCTCGCCAATACGCTCGCAGCGGCCAAGAACATGGATTATCCGGCCGACCGGTTCACCGTCTGGCTGCTGGACGATGGCGGCTCGGTGCAGAAGCGCAATGCCAGCAATATCGTCGAGGCGCAGGCGGCGCAGCGCCGCCACGAGGAGTTGAAGAAGCTCTGCGAGGACCTCGACGTGCGCTATCTGACGCGCGAGCGCAATGTCCATGCCAAGGCCGGAAATCTCAATAACGGGCTTGCCCATTCGACCGGTGAGCTCGTGACCGTGTTCGATGCCGACCATGCGCCCGCGCGCGACTTCCTTCTGGAAACGGTTGGCTATTTCGAAGAGGACCCGCGGCTCTTTTTGGTGCAGACACCGCATTTCTTCGTCAATCCCGATCCCATCGAGCGCAATCTGCGCACCTTCGAGACGATGCCGAGCGAAAACGAGATGTTTTACGGCATCATCCAGCGCGGCCTCGACAAGTGGAACGGTGCATTCTTCTGCGGTTCGGCCGCCGTGTTGCGGCGTGAGGCGTTGCAGGATACCGAAGGTTTCAGCGGCGTCAGCATCACGGAAGATTGCGAAACGGCGCTGGCGCTGCATTCGCGTGGCTGGAACAGCATCTATGTCGACAAGCCGTTGATCGCCGGGCTGCAGCCGGCCACCTTCGCAAGCTTCATAGGCCAGCGCAGCCGCTGGGCGCAGGGCATGATGCAGATCCTGATCTTCCGCCAGCCCCTTTTCCGGCGCGGTCTCTCGTTTACGCAGCGCCTCTGCTACATGTCGTCGACGCTGTTCTGGCTGTTTCCGTTCCCGCGTACCATCTTCCTGTTCGCACCGCTGTTCTACCTGTTCTTCGACCTGCAGATTTTCGTGGCCTCCGGCGGCGAGTTTTTGGCCTATACGGCGGCCTATATGCTCGTGAACCTGATGATGCAGAACTATCTCTATGGCAGCTTCCGCTGGCCGTGGATTTCGGAACTTTACGAATATGTGCAGACGGTTCACCTCCTGCCCGCCGTCGTTTCGGTGATTTTCAATCCCGGCAAGCCCACCTTCAAGGTGACGGCGAAGGATGAATCCATTGCCGAGGCGCGGCTTTCCGAAATCAGCCGGCCGTTCTTCGTCATTTTCGCGCTGCTGCTGGTGGCGATGGCCTTCGCCGTATGGCGCATCTACAGCGAGCCTTACAAGGCGGATGTCACGCTCGTGGTCGGCGGCTGGAACCTGCTCAATCTCATCTTTGCGGGCTGTGCGCTCGGTGTCGTCTCCGAGCGTGGCGACAAGTCGGCGTCGCGGCGCATCACGGTCAAACGGCGTTGCGAAGTCAAGCTCGAGGGCAGCGACGCCTGGGTGCCGGCTTCCATCGACAACGTGTCGGTGCATGGCCTGCTGATCAATCTCTTCGACAGCGCGACAACCATCGAAAAAGGCGCGACGGCCATCGTGAAGGTCAAGCCGCATAGCGAGGGCGTGCCGGAAACCATGCCTGTCAACGTGGTGCGAACGGTGAAGGGCGAGGGTTTCGTCTCGATCGGCTGCACCTTCTCGCCGCAACGCGCCGTCGATCACCGCCTGATCGCGGACCTGATCTTCGCCAATTCGGAACAGTGGAGCGAATTCCAGCGGGTGCGTCGCAAGAACCCCGGCCTTATCCGCGGCACGGCCATCTTCCTGGCCATATCACTCTTCCAGACGCAGCGCGGCCTTTATTATCTGGTCCGGACGCTTCGGCCTGCTCCCAGAGACGCCAAACCTGTCGGAGCGGTAAAATGACCGGCCGTAAACCCATCCGGGATTCTGTGGCAGTGCTGATATGGGGTGCCGTCGCCACGGGCGCGATGGCGCAGTCCTCCCCCTTCGACATGTCGCCGGAACGGCCCGCCCAGACGGCTCCGACACCCGTGCCGCCGTCCGCCGTTGCGCCTGCCGCGCCCCGTCAACAGCCCCCTGCCCAGATGCCGGCGCAAAGTCCGGTCCAGACGCCATCTCAGCCATCCGCTCCGCCGCCATTTGCGGTTCAGCCCGCGCCGCAGCCGCAACAGCGCCCAGCCGTTCCGTTGCCGCCGCCGGTTGCGGCCCCTCCGCGTCAGGAAGGCGCAAGACCCGTTCCCGCAACGGCCCCGTCGCTCAACGCCGACAGCCGCCGCCGATACATCCTGCCCTATGAAAAGCTCAGCCTTTCCGGGGAGATGGACCGGCGGCAATGGAGCATCTATCTGACGCCGGAGCAGGTGAATGCCGCCGTTTCGCTCAATATCGGTTATCAGAACGCCATCGTGGTCGCACCGGAAAGCTCGAATTTTCAGGTCAGCCTGAACAATGTCGTGCTGGATCCGGCGCGTATCGAAGCGCCTGACAGCGAGGGCAATGTCTCCTTGAAGATTCCGCCCGGCGTTTTGCAGGTCGGCTCGAATGTCGTGAGACTGGGCGTACAGCAACGCCATAGAACCGATTGCACGATTCAGTCCACCTACGATCTGTGGACCGATATAGACCCTGCCAATACCTATATCGGCTTTAATGCGGATGTCGCCGGAAGCTTTGCCAATATCGACGATATTCAGGCAACGGGGCCGGATGGCAAGGCGATGACGTCGATCGAGATCGTCGCACCGGCGCTCGGCAATCCGGCATTTGCGGATTCTCTTCTGCGTCTTTCGCAGGCGCTGGCGCTCAGAACCCAAATGCCGAACCAGACGATCCGTTTCGTGGCCGCTCCTTCCACTGAGCGCAAGGCGGGCACGCTGACGGTCTTCGTCGGCACCGCCCGTGAGATTGCGGGAATTGCCGGAACGCTGCCACCCGAGGCTTCGGCAGGCGCTTTCGCCGGCTTTGGCACCGCCACGCCGGGCGGTCTTTCACCGCTTTTTGTCAGCGGCCCCACCCCTCAGGCGGTGCAGGCGGCAATCGAGACGCTGTTTTCGTCGATATCGCGCACACCCGGTGCCCAGCGAACGACTTTTTCGACCCGCAGCTGGCACGCGCCGGATGTGCCGCTCGTCATGTCGGATCGCCGTATCGCGCTTTCCGAACTTGGTTTCGAAAGCACCGAATTTGGCGGCCGGCGTTTCCGCAACGAATTTTACGTCGGCATGCCAGCCGATTTTTATGCGTCCGCCTATGGTGAGGCGTCGCTTCTTCTCGATGCCGCCTATTCGTCGCAGGTACTGCCGGGCAGCCACGTCGATATCTACGTCAATGACCAGATCGCCTCGACCGTGCCGATTTCCAACGACGGTGGCGGCATTTTCCGGCATCTGCCGATCAGTGTGACGATGCGCCACTTCAAGCCCGGGCCGAATAAGGTGACCATCGAGGCGGTGTTGATGACGGCGCAGGATCAGGCCTGCGCGCCCGGCGCGCCTGCCAGCACGACGCCGCGTTTTGCATTGTTCGACACGTCGGAACTTCATATTCCGGACTACGCACAGATCGGCCGCAAGCCGGATCTCGCTGCGATGGCCGGGGCCGGACAGCCCTATCGTACAAGTGGAACTCCTGTTGCCCTGTCGCTCGACCGTTTCGATACCGATACCATGTCCGCGGCAGCCACGCTGATCAGCCGGCTGGCAAGCGTGGCTGGGCATCCCATCGACATCGAGACCGTCGCATCGCCGCTGGTGATCGGCGACCGCGACGCGCTGTTCGTCGGCACGATTTCGCAATTCCCGCAGGCATTGATCGGCCAGTTCAATCTCGTTCCCTCCAGCCAGATATCCTGGAAAATGGGAACCGGCGTTCAGCCGCCCGCCCAGAGCAGCGAGACCCTTTTCAACGACTGGCGCGAGCGGGTAGACGGCGGTGTCTGGGAGGGGCAGGTGTCTTCTCTCGAGGAATGGATGAAGCGGAATTTCGATCTGAGCTCGGATACGCTGCGCTTCCTGCCGGCAGCCGAACAGCTTTATGCGCCGCCCGGCAATGTCTCCTTCATGCTTGCCCAGGGGCTCAGCCCCTCCGGCCAAGGGGTGTGGACGCTTGCCACCGCCCCGACATCGGCGGAACTTCGTGACGGCATGGCGGCGATGACGCGGGAAAACCGCTGGCGCGGTGTCACGGGACGTGTTGCCGCTTACGATGCCGCTGCCGAAAAGCTTGAAACGGTGGAGGTGGAGCGGCCGTATTTTTACGTCACGCGGGCGTTTTCCCTTTCCAACTGGAGGCTGGTCGCCGCCAACTGGCTGTCGTCCAACGTTCTTTCCTATTCGCTCGCGTTCATCGGTTTCGTGTCTCTCCTCGGCCTCGCCACTTTCACGATGCTGCGCATGATGGGACGGCATCGATGAAGAACGGGATCTCGAAACTGGCCGGTATTTTCTTCCTCTCCATAATGACGGTGATCGCAGGTATTTCCGTCAGCCGCGCCGCTTCGGTTTCGCCGGAGGCGTGGTCCGCCTATAAGGGTGCATTTCTCGATCCCGGCGGTCGCGTCATCGATACCGGCAACGACAATATCAGCCATAGCGAAGGCCAGGGCTACGGCATGTGGCTCGCCGTGCTTGCCGATAACCTGTCCGATTTCGAGCTGATCTGGAGTTTCACGCGCACCGAGCTTTTGGTGCGTGACGACGGGCTTTCCGCCTGGAAATGGGATCCGCGCACCAGACCGCATGTAACCGATATCAACAACGCCACGGATGGCGATATTCTGATCGCCTATGCGCTGGCGCTGGCGGCCGGGCAATGGAACCGTCAGGATTATGCCGAAGCATCCGCAGCCATCGCATCCGCCATTCTCAAGAAGACGGTGGTCCAACGCGGCGGGCGAACACTGCTTCTGCCGGCGGCCAGCGGTTTCGACGAGGGTGACCGGGAGGACGGGCCAGTGGTCAATCCTTCCTATCTGATTTTCGAGGCCTTTCCGGTGCTCAATCTTGTTGCGCCATCGCCGCTTTGGAAAGCGCTTGCCGATGACGGTGTGGTGCAGATCGGCACATTCGCTTTCAGCGATAGAAAACTGCCGGCTGACTGGGTCTCGGTGAAGACGAAGCCGCAGCCGGCATCGGGTTTCCCGCCGGAATTTGGCTATAATGCGGTGCGCATACCGCTTTATCTCGCAAGGGCGAATACGGGGTCGCCGGAGTTGCTCGCCCGACTGAAAGGCGGCATGACGCTGGAAAGCGGCGCTGCCGGGACCTTCGATCTGAAGAGCGGAGCGGTCAAGGATGTCCTGTCCGATCCCGGCTATCGCATCATTCCGGCGCTCGCCGGCTGCGTCGGAGGGGGGGCGGCCATTCCCGCCGAACTTAAAAACTTCCAGCCAACACTTTATTATCCTTCCACATTGCATCTTCTGGCATTGTCGTTTCTGGCAGGGAATAACGGGGAATGCCGATGAACAAGCCACTGTCGACCTCGGCTCTCATTCTGCTTCTGATAGCGCTCGCCGCCTTCCACTGGCGCGACAGCATTCTCGGGCGGGTGTCGGACGTGCATACCTCGGCGGTCGGCGACAACCGGGCGGTACAGCGTGTTTTGCCGACGGCGGCCAACCCGGCGCAGATCAACGCTTTCGTCAAGAACCGTGAAGTGGCGCAGGTAACACAGCCCGCGACACCGCCGGTCACGGTGCCGGCGACCGACCCCTTGCCGGTGACGCAGGCTGGCGGGCAGGCGCCGCAAACGCAGACGGCGCAGGCACCCGCCCCTCGCGCCACCCAGCCCACATCGGCCGATATGCCCGACGTCGATCTGAGTGCGTTGCGCTATTTCGCGGCGAGGGGCGATACGCAGCGTCTTCAGGCCGAAATCGCGCGCCTGCGCACGCTTTATCCCAACTGGACGCCGCCTGCCGATCCTCTCGCCATTCCCGAAAACGGCGATCCACGGCTCGACGCCATGTGGCAGCTTTATACCGACGGCCGTTATGCCGAGGTGAGGAAGGCGATTGCCGACCGCCAGCAGGCGGAACCCGGCTGGCAGCCGCCCGACAATCTGACGGGTATGCTTTCCCTTGCCGAAGCGCGCCAGCGGCTCGTCAATGCTTCCGATCTCAAGCAATATGCGACAGTGGTGGATGCGGCCGCCAACAATCCCGGCCTGCTGACCTGCGGCGAGGTCGATGTTCTGTGGCGGGTTGCCGATGCCTTCGCCAATACCGACCGGATGGGACGGGCGCGCGACGCCTATCTCTACATCCTCAACAATTGCACGGTCGCCAGCGACAGGCTCGCCACCGTGCAGAAGGCATCCGCGCTTTTGCCGGCGGAAATGATGGACGAACTGCTAACCAGGGAAAAACCCGGCGCCGACGGTCAGCTGGAATTCGAGCCGGTCAAGAACGATCTCGCCCGTCAGTTCGTGGCCAAGGCAGGGGAGAAGGAGGGCGTTGCCGTTCCTTCGGCCTATATCATGCGGCTTCAGCGGCTTGCCGAGACCGACAAGCTTGCAAGCGACGCCCTGCTGCTCGGCTGGTACAATATCCGGCAGAAGAACATGGGTGAGGCGGAGAAGTGGTTCCGCAAGGCGCGGGAAGAGGAAGACAGCGCATCTGCCTCGCAGGGGCTGGCGCTGGCGTTGATCGATCGTAATGAGCCGCGTGAGGCCGAGGACGTCATGTATAAATGGCGCAAGGCATCCGACGATGCGCTTGCGACCTATCTCGCCGCAACGGCCAATCTTCTCGCGCTGGAGCCGCCGGTCGTCCTGCCGCCGGAGGTGCTGCAACGTATCGCCGCCGAAACGGTGGCGCGCAAGGACGCGGCGACGGCGCAGCAATTCGGCTGGTATTCGCTTGCCTTCCGGCAGACGCCGCTTGCTTTGCAGTGGTTCAGCACGGCCCTTGGCTGGAAACCGGATGATGAGCCATCGGCCTACGGCATGGCGGTCAGCTATCACGATCTTCGCAATCTCGCCGGCCTGCGTGGCATCCAGCAGCAATGGGGAGGCCGTTCGCAACGTATCGCCGATGTCGGAACGGCGCGTATGGTGGACCAGTCCGGGCAGGCGGTTGCTCCCATAACCGCACCGCCGGTTGTCGCACAGGTGACGGCGCCGCCCGTGCAGACCAATGTACCGCAGGGTGAGACGGCGGTGGTCTATAACCCGCCTGTCGTCCAGCAGCCTGAGCCTTCGCGCAAGCAGGCGCGCCGCCCCGCGCAGGTGCAAAGGGAAACCAGCGCCGCATCGCGCCCGCGTTCCTGCGCGGCCTATCCCGATCCGCAACGTTTGCCGCCACAGCAGGCGCTCGATCTCGGCTGGTGCCTGATGGAGACGAACCGGCCGGCGGAGGCTCTCAAAGCTTTCGAATCCGCGATTGAAAGCGGTCAGTCCAATGTCAAAAGCGACGCAGCCTACGGCCAGAGCCTTGCCTATCTGCGCATGGGCTTGACGGACCATGCGGCCGTCTCGGCGACGAAATCGCGTATGGATCGCCCACGCGCGACGGAGTTGCAGGTTTCGATCCTTGCCGATCGAGCGGTTTCCGCATTCGGGTCGAAGCGATATGCCGAAACGCTTCTCCTGCTCGACCAGCGGGCGCGGCTGGCGGATGAGCGCACGGACCTGATGGTGCTGCGCGGTTATTCCTACCTCGCCATGCGCCGTTATGGTGAGGCCGCCCAGATTTTCGAAAGCCTGACGGCTATCGGAAACAAGGATGGCATCCGGGGCCTGGCTGCGGTGCGCGCCGCCCGGCCGAGCAACGGTCCCCAGGGCGGCTGACGGGCGGCTGATCGCGGCTGGATAAAGCCGGCCGCCGCTATTTCGCGTCGGTGAGGTTGCGGATGATGCGCATGAAGATGCGCGCGCCGGTGCCTATCAGCGCATCCGGAAAGTCGTAATCCGGATTATGCAGGTTGGGATAGTCTTGGCCTGCGCCGAGAAAGAACATCGCCGATGACGAAACGGCGCGAAAGCGGCCGAAATCCTCGGAAGCCCGCATGGGCAGACCCTCCGAACCGTGGGAGATTTTCTCCTCGTCCAGCGCGCGCCGGATATATTCCACAGCGTCGGGTGCATTTTCGCAATGCAGGAAAATATCGTCATAGGAGATGTCGAGCGTCAGCTTCTGTTCGTCCACCACCTTTTTAGCCAGAGTTTCCGCAGCCTCGCAGAGTTTTTCCATCCGGTCGTCGGTCAGTGTCCGCAGCGTCGCCCAGATTTCTGCATCGGCCGGGGAAATGCCGAAAGCGGCTTCGCCCATCGCGGCATGGGTGATCGTCACCATCGAAAAATCAGGCTCTGGCGGGAAACCGGAGCCGAGTTCGGCCAAGGCGGGCATCAGCTGAGAGATGGCCCGCATGGGCGAAATGCCCTGTTCGGGCGAGGAAGCATGCGCGGTCTTGCCGGAAAGGCGGATTTTGACACCACGCGACGCGCAGTTGACCGGTCCCTCCACGACGCTGACATGGGCGAAAGGCAGGCCCGGCAGGTTGTGGAGTGAAAAGGAGTAATCCGGCTTTATGTGTTCGAAGTGCGGGTCGGCAAGGACGGCGGCGGCGCCCGCGCCGGTTTCTTCCGCCGGCTGGTACAGAAGGATGACGCGGCCGGTCTCCGGGCGCTGCCGGGAAAGGCCGAGCGCCAGCGCTGTCAGAATGGTGGAATGACCGTCGTGGCCGCAAAGATGGCCCTTGCCGTCGGTGCCGGAGCGGTATTCGGCGTCACTCTTTTCGTGAATGGGCAGGGCATCGAGTTCTGAACGGATCAGGATCGCCGGGCCGCTTTTGCCGCTGTCATAGACCGCAGCCACGCCGTGCCCGCCGAGATCGGCGAAAAGCTGGTCGGGCTGCGCCTGCCCGAGGAAAGTGCGGATGCGCCGCGCTGTTTCCTTCTCCTCGCCGGAAATTTCCGGATGACGGTGAAGATCATGGCGAAGCTCAATGAGATCGAGCATGTCCTTGTTGGTCAGAAACATCAAAAATCCTTGCAAGTCGTCCGGCCGATTTTTCCTGCCGCAACTTACAGGGCGTTGCCTTTAATGCAAAACCTTTGGCGGGTGCCAGCGTTTGCCCACCGTTTTCGGCTTGATGGCGAGCGCGACGACATCGGCTGGCAGCGGAACCTTGGCTTTTGCCAGTTCCAGCCGGGCAAGGGCTGCACGGGCCTTTTCCGCATATTCCAGATGCGCTGCATCGTCCGAATGATAGTGCTGCAGCCTGTCGAGGATTTCCGCACCTTCCACCGTTCTTTCGGCGGCAATCAGCGCTACGGCGCATTTGTAAAGCGCCTCCCGGTGGAAGGGCGCGCGATTGGTCACCTGGCGGAAGGCCTCGGATGCCTCGTGGTAGTGCTGCTGCGCCAGCCGGGCCTCGCCTATGCGCAGCCAGAGGACGACGGGTTCCTGCCCGGCGGCCAGAAGGCTGAGAAAGGCGATTTCGGCCTCCCGGAATTCGCCCCGGTCGAACAACAGATTGGCGAGCCCGAATTGCGCGCCGAGATGGTCCGGTGCCGCAGTCAGCACCTGCGCGAAGGCAATATTGGCGGCCGCCTTCTGGCCGGTCTTATAGAGTTTGAGGGCCTGTTCGTAGACAAAACGGATGCTGCGCGGGTGAAGCGTGCCGCCGAGATTGTCGCCCGAGCGGGTGCGGAACAGCGTGCAGCTCAGCTTCTGCTCCTCCGGCCCGAAGAAATATTTGTAAGGCTCATTGCCGCGCAGGAAATCATAGGTTTTGAAACCGTGCTCGATTGCCCTGCGAATGCAATGGCCATGCAGCACGAGGCCGGGGGAAGGGGTCTTCCAGTTCTCGTCGCGGCCGGTAATGTAGAACAGGACCGATTTCTTCTGGCGGTCGATGATATTGGCGAGCGCGCCGAGCGGCTGGTCGCCGAACCAGAGTACCGGCACTTCCAGATCGCCACGGATATAGACATCCATCAACATCTGCCGTGTCGCGCCGATCAGGAGTTCCGTGCGTTCCTTGCCCTTGTGCGGCGCCCAGCGGATGCGCCAGAAATCGAACAGGATGTCCATATCCCGCTTGATTGTTTCCCTCGTTGCAAAGGTGATGCGATATTCGTCGCCGCCCTCCACTTTTCTCAGGAAACGCCTCAGCTTCTGCCGGGTCTGGCTGCTCATATGGCTGTCGAGATAGCCGTCGAACGTCTCCGGCAGGGCCACCACCGGGCAGATGCAATTGTTGATGTTGTAGGGGTTGGTCGGCATGTTGTCGCGAAACATGACGAGCGGGCCCTGAAGTGCGCGGATCATCGCCTCGCGGCGTTCCGGCGGGCCGGAAAGATAATCGAGCTTCAGCTCGGTCCAGTTCTGCTGGCGGATATAGGAACAGAAACCGGCGACTGCGTGATTTTCATAGTCCGGCAGGGTGATGAAACCGGTGTAATCCGCCGCCGCATTGCCGGCCATGACGATGCTGTCGTGGAAGCGTCCGGTTTTCTTGTCCGGTTCGGTGACGATGCGCAGCGGGAAAAACGCCACATAGGGCGAGCCTTCCGCCCGTTCGCGCAGCGCAAGAATGAACCAGCGCCTGCGGCGCGGCATATAGTCCCTCAGCCACCCCCAGGAGAGGAAATGCCGGGCATGGGGATCGGCCATGAACACCGCATCCCAGTTTTCGCGGATCGCCTCGAAGCCGGCGTCCGTGTCGATGATATCGATGCGCATTCGTCCCCCTCCCAATACTGATCACACATTCGGGAGGTTTCATTTTATGGGTAAACGGTCGGCTTCAAATATTCCCTTCGGGTGAAAGCCGTGCATCAAATGGGATTAGCCCGTCGCCGATCCGCCATCGCTGCGCCGCGACAAAAAAGACCTTGTCAGCCGGTGGCAGCGCTCTAACATGCGGGGCTGAATGCGCGGCCGGCTCAACGGTCCGCATGGCACAGGAGTTCTCATATGGCTGTTCCTTATATGCTTCTGACCGGCGCAAGCCGCGGAATAGGGCACGCCACCGTCAAGCTGTTTCAGGAAAAGGGCTGGAGAATTCTCACCGTATCGCGGCAACCCTTCTCCGAGGAATGCCGTTGGCCGTCAGCGCGGGAGAGCCATATTCAGGCCGATCTGGAGGACTTGTCCCGCATTGACGATCTGGCGGATGAGGTGCGTTCACGCCTGCCGGAGGGAACGCTTGCCGCGCTTGTCAACAATGCCGGAATTTCGCCGAAGGGCGAGGGCGGGAGCCGTCTCGGTGTCATGGATACGACGGCGGAAATCTGGACGCGGGTGCTGAACGTCAATCTCGTTTCGACGGCGCTGCTCGCCCGCGCGCTTTTGCCGGAACTGGAAGCGGCAAAAGGCTCCATCGTCAACGTCACGTCGATTGTCGGGTCACGGGTGCATCCTTTCGCCGGCGTGGCCTATGCCACGTCGAAGGCGGCGCTTGCGGCGCTGACGCGGGAGCTGGCGCATGAGTTCGGCCCGCGCGGCGTGCGCGCCAATGCGATTGCGCCGGGCGAGATCAACACCGCCATCCTCTCCCCCGGAACGGCCGAGCTGGTGGAAGCCCAGGTGCCGCTCGGGCGGCTCGGCACCACGGCCGAGGTGGCGCAGACCATCTATTTCCTGTGCTCGGAACAGTCGAGCTACATCAACGGCGCGGAAATTCACATCAATGGCGGCCAGCACGTCTGACACGCCGAGCATCAACCGAAAATGGAGCCTTCATCGATGACCATCCTGCCGAACTCCGTCGAGGCACGCGATATCGCCTATCAGATGCATCCGAACGTCAATCTGCGCAAATTCGAAAAGACCGGCGGTCTGGTGATCGAGAGTGGCGAAGGCATCTATGTCACCGACAGCAGCGGCAAGCGCTATATTGAGGCGATGGCGGGGCTGTGGTCGGTGGCGCTCGGCTTCGGTGAACAGCGGCTGGTGGAAGCGGCGACGAAGCAGATGCAGAAGCTGCCCTATTACCACACCTTTTCCTACAAGACGCACGGTTCGTCGGTCGATCTCGCAGAGCTGCTGATCGAGCTTTCACCGGTGCCGATGTCCAAGGTGCATTTCACCTCCTCCGGCTCCGAGGCTAACGATCTTGTCGCCAAGATGGTCTGGTATCGCTCGAACGCGCTGGGCAGACGAGACAAGAAGAAGATCATCGGCCGCATCAAGGGGTATCATGGCGTGACGATTGCCTCGGCCTCAATCACCGGCCTGCCGCGTAACCATGAAAGCTTCGACCTGCCGCTGGACCGCATGTTGCATACGGCCTGCCCCTCCTATGTGCATTTCGGAAAGGAAGGGGAAAGCGAGGCGGATTTCACCGCGCGTATCCTGAAAGAGCTGGAGGATTTGATTCTTCGCGAAGGCCCGGAAACCATTGCCGCTTTCTGGGGCGAGCCGGTAATGGGCGCCGGCGGCGTTCTTTTGCCGCCGGAAGGTTATTGGGCTGGCGTACAGGCGATCCTGAAGAAATACGATATTTTGCTTGTGGTGGATGAGGTGATCTGCGGTTTCGGCCGAACCGGCAAGATGTTCGCCTGCGAGACCTATGGCATCAAGCCGGATGTGCTTGTCGTCTCCAAGCAGATTTCGTCGTCCTATATGCCGCTTTCGGCTATCATCATGAATGACAGTTTCTACCAGCCGATTGCCGATGAATCCGACCGTATCGGCTCCTTCGGCCATGGTTACACCGCCTCCGGCCATCCCGTCGCGACGGCTGTGGGGCTGGAAAACCTGAAGATCATTCAGGAGCGCGATCTGGTCGGTAACGTCGCCCGGCTGGAAGGCAAGTTTCTCGATCATCTGAAGGCGTTGGCCGATCATCCGCTCATTCATTCCTCGCGCGGTATCGGCCTGATCGGCGCGCTGGAGGTGAAACCGTGGGAGGGCATGAAGCCGGGCGATACGACGCTCGCCCTTGCCGCCGCCATCGAGGAGGAGGGTGTCATCACCCGGCCTATCGGCGAATCCATCTGCTTTTGCCCGCCGCTCATCATTACGGCCGAACAGCTGGACGAGCTGTTTGCCGGTGTGAAGCGTGGTCTCGATAAGGTTGCGGCTGCCCGAGGCTGAATAGCTCCAGCGATTGTGCCGGCCGGTTATCCGGCCGGCCTATCCCCGATAGGCCACAAGTACCGCGCCGCAGGCGATCAGCACCACGCCGAGCCAGTTGGGCAAAGACAGCCTTTCCCCCAGAAACAGCACCGCAAAGACGGCGACAAACACGACGCTCAACTTGTCGATGGGCGCGACGCGGGCGGCGTCTCCGAGTTTAAGCGCCCGGAAATAACATATCCACGATGCGCCGGTGGCCAGTCCCGAAAGCACGAGGAACAGCCAGGTTTTACCCGAGATGGTGGAAGGCTGCTGCCAGTTGCCGGTGATGTAAACCATCAGGCCGGCGGCGGCGAGAATGACGACGGTGCGGATGAGAGTGGCGAAATCGGAATTGATATTTTCGACGCCGACCTTCGCAAAGATGGCGGTCAAAGCCGCAAAGGCCGCCGATAGCAGCGCCCAGAATTGCCAGGCCAGAAACAGGTTCTTCATGCCGCCACTCCGCTTATCGCATTTGTTCCGCTTCGGCTCTACCGCATCTTCCGGCCGATAAAAACCCCGTTTAGTGGGTGCGAGCCTGAACAATGAAAGCCCGGCGCATCCAGTCGATGCGCCGGGCTTTCCATATGTGCCTGCCCGGAGAAACCGGGACAGGCCGGACCTTGGGAGGTCTTATTATTCGGCGGGCTGAACCGAAGCCGGAAGCTGATCCACATCGGCGATGCCGGTGAACTCTTCCTGGCCGCTCAGCACGCGGGCAAGCTGATCCTGATCCAGTTCGCCTTCCCAGCGGGCGACGACGATGGTGGCGACTGCATTGCCGACGAAGTTGGTGAGTGCACGGCATTCCGACATGAAGCGGTCGATGCCAAGGATCAGCGCCATGCCGGCAACCGGAACCGAAGGCACAACGGAGAGGGTGGCCGCGAGCGTGATGAAGCCCGCACCGGTGATGCCCGCGGCACCCTTGGAGGAGAGCATGGCCACCAGCAGCAGCAGAATCTGTTCGCCGAAGGAGAGGTGGATACCGGTCGCCTGCGCGATGAAGAGGGCCGCCAGCGTCATGTAGATGTTGGTGCCGTCAAGGTTGAAGGAATAACCGGTGGGGATGACGAGGCCGACGACCGAACGCTTGCAGCCAGCCTTTTCCATCTTGCTCATCAGGCCGGGAAGGGCGGCTTCGGAAGACGACGTGCCGAGAACCAGAAGCAGTTCTTCCTTGATGTAGCGGATGAGCGCGACGATGGAGAAGCCGTTGTAACGGCATACCGCACCAAGAACCACGAACACGAACAGGAAGGAGGTGATGTAGAAGGTGCCGATCAGCATCGCGAGGTTGGTGACGGACGAGATGCCGTATTTGCCGATGGTAAACGCCATGGCGCCGAAAGCACCGATGGGGGCGGCCTTCATCAGGATCGCGACCAGCTTGAAGATCGGATACATCAGGGCGTGCATGAAATCGGTGACCGGCTTGCCCTTTTCGCCGACGATGCCGAGCGCGATACCGAACAGAACCGAGAAGAACAGCACCTGCAGGATATCGCCGCTGGCGAAAGCACCGACGATGGTGGTCGGGATGATGTTCATCAGGAAGCCGGTGATGGTCTGCTCATGGGCCTTGTCGGCGTAGGTCGCGACAGCCTTTGCATCCAGCGTGGCGGGATCGATGTTCATGCCGGCGCCCGGCTGCACGGTGTTGGCGACGATGAGGCCAACGATGAGCGCGAGCGTGGAGAATACGAGGAAGTAGATCATGGCCTTGCCGGCCACGCGACCCACCTTCTTCATGTCGTTCATGCCGGCGATGCCGGTTGCGACGGTGAGGAAGATGACGGGCGCGATGATCATCTTGACGAGGCGGATGAAGCCGTCGCCGAGCGGCTTCAGCTGTTCGCCGAAGGCCGGATAGAAATGGCCGAGCGCGATACCGGCGATGATGGCCACCAGAACCTGGAAATACAGGTGCTTGTAGAATGGCTGCTTGGCGTGGCCTGCGGCCACGGCTGTCGTATCGATCATGTTTTTTCCTCCTCGGCCTCACCCTGCCTTTATTGGCCTCCCGGGATCGCCGTGACGTTGACGGCTTCGCGCCGATTGCGGAGTCATGTGCAATACGCATGCCAGACTTGCTTATTTGGCGTAACTGGCTGATTTCAAAAGTAGTTTTTATTGGCGCTTTATCGGTCGACCTGTATTTGTGCGGAATTCCGGACAAAATCTCTTGCGGTCTGTGTGTAAATCCGCACAATTACCGTATGAATTATCAGGATCAGGCATCTCATTCCCATGCGAAGCGGCGGGCGCAATGGCTGGCGCTGGCGGGCCTGTGGCTGCTCGTCAGTCTTGGTGTTCTGCTGGTGGCCGATGAGTTCGCTCGCAATCAGGCGCTGCGCATGGCCGGTTCCGAGGCCGCCACGGATGCCGAATTGAAGATCGCGCTCCTGAATGTCGCGCTGGAGCGGCCGCGCGCCATTCCGCTTGTCCTCTCCGGAGATCCCGATCTTGCCGCCGCGCTGGATGGCGGCGGTGCTCCTGCCCTCGACCGGTTGAACCGCAAGCTGGAGGGGCTGATTGAAGGCACACAATCCTCAGTGATTTATGTGACCGGGCCGACCGGATTGACCATCGCGTCGAGCAACTGGCGGCAGGACGACAGCTTTGTCGGCTCCAATTATGCTTTCCGCGAATATTTCCAGGCGGCGATGAAGACCGGCATGTCCGAACATTATGCTCTCGGCAATGTCAGCCGTCGGCCGGGTCTCTATATCTCTCGCCGCATCGACGCCGCCGATGGGCGACCGCTTGGCGTCGTCATTGCCAAGGTCGAGTTCAACCGGCTGGAGACAGACTGGAACATTGGCGGCAAGCCGGTCTATGTGGTCGACAGAAACGGCGTCGTGCTGATGACCAGCGTACCGGAATGGCGCTTCAAGACCGTCGCGCCGATCGATGAGGCGCGGCGGAAAATCATTTCCGAAAGCCTGCAATTCGGCAATGAGGCGCTTTCAACGCTGCCATTTCGCGCGGCGCGGCGCGCGAGTGAGGGTGTTCCGCTCATTCATGTCGATGAGCCGGGGAGGGAGCGCGGCGATTATCTGCGGCTGGAAGTGCCGGTGCCGACCACTTCATGGACGCTGCATTATCTCCAACCCGTCGCGCCGGCACTGAACGCCGCCATCCGCGAGGGCAGGGTGGTGGCGCTGGCGACGCTGATGCCGCTGATGGCGCTTTCGGCCCTGTGGCTCTGGCGCAGGCACAAGGCGCTCAAGGAAAAGGAAGAGGAGCAGAGTGCCCGCGCCGAGCTGGAAATGAAGGTGCAGGAGCGGACCCGCGACCTGACGAAGACCCGCGACCATCTACAGGCCGAAATTGCCCTGCATGAAAAGACCTCGGGCGAGTTGCGCAATGTCCAGCACGAACTGGTGCAGGCCAACCGCCTTTCCATTCTGGGGCAGGTGGCGGCGGGTGTGGCGCATGAGATCAACCAGCCGGTCGCGACCATCCGCGCCTTTGCCGACAATGCCCGCACGTTGCTGAAGCGCGACCGCATGTCCGAGGCCAACGAAAATCTCGAAAACATCGCAGCACTGACCGAGCGCATCGGCACGATTACCGGCGACCTGAAGATATTGGCGCGCAAGGGTCGCACCGCCGCCGAGCCTGTCAGTGTTCGACTGGTTATCGAAGGTGCGGTCATGCTGTTGCGCAGCCGTTTTTCCGGGCAGATGGATGCGCTGGATATCGCGCTGCCGGATCAGGACCTGAAAGTGCTCGGCAGCCGTATCCGGCTCGAGCAAATTCTCATCAATCTTCTGCAAAACGCGCTGGAAGCCACTGAAGAGACTGGGGCAGCCCGTGTCGAAGTTCGTGTGCGCGAGGAAGGCGACATGGTCGTGCTTTCCGTCAGCGACAATGGCACGGGCATTCCCGAATCCATCCGCGCCCAGCTTTTTTCGCCCTTCAATACGTCCAAGGAAAGCGGCCTCGGCCTCGGTCTCGTCATCTCCAACGATATTGCCTCGGACTATGGCGGGCGCATCGAGGTGGCGAGCAGCAAGGCGGGCACATGTTTTTCCGTATTTCTGAAGCGAGCATGACATGACGGCGGATGGAACCATAATCCTTGTGGACGACGACTCCCAGCTGCGCAAGGCGATGGTGCAGACGCTGGAACTCGATGGATTGCCGGTCACCTCCTTTTCCCGTGCCGAGCAGGCGCTGGCGGCCCTGAACGAGGATTTCGACGGCGTCGTCATCACCGATGTACGTATGCCCGGCATGACCGGGCTCGAATTTTTCGACCATGTTCGCAAGATCGATGCCGATCTGCCGGTCATTCTCATCACCGGCCATGGCGATGTGCCGATGGCGGTCGATGCGCTTCACAATGGAGCTTATGATTTCATCGCCAAGCCGTTTCCCGCTGAACGCATGGTGGAAAGCGCCCGCCGGGCGCTGGAAAAACGCCGCCTCGTGCTGGAAAACCGGGCGCTTCGCCGGGCAGCGGGACAGGCTGAGGATGATTTACCGCTGATCGGCCAGACGCCCGCCATGG
Source organism: Agrobacterium sp. CNPSo 2736 (assembly GCF_004005385.1). Lineage (NCBI taxonomy): Bacteria > Pseudomonadati > Pseudomonadota > Alphaproteobacteria > Hyphomicrobiales > Rhizobiaceae > Agrobacterium > Agrobacterium sp. CNPSo 2736. Next base: position 773,041 of record NZ_RZTX01000001.1, read on the forward strand.
AGCGCCTGCGCACCACGCTGCGGCACATTGCCGATACGGATGTGGATGTGCTGGTGGCGGGCGAGACGGGCAGCGGCAAGGAGGTGGTGGCGACGGCCCTTCACCGCTGGAGCAAGAAGCGCTCAAAGGGCAATTTCGTGGCTTTGAATTGCGGGGCGTTGCCGGAAACGGTGATTGAAAGCGAGCTTTTCGGCCATGAGCCGGGGGCTTTCACCGGCGCACAGAAAAAACGCGTTGGCCGCATCGAACATTCGAGCGGCGGCACGCTGTTTCTGGACGAGATCGAAAGCATGCCGCTTGCGGTGCAGGTGAAGATGCTGCGTGTGCTGGAAATGCGCGAGGTCTCTCCGCTCGGGTCGAATGAGGAGCGGCCTGTCGATATTCGCGTGGTCGCGGCGGCCAAGGTCGATCTTGGAGATCCGGCCGAACGCGGCACGTTTCGCGAGGACCTCTACTACCGGCTGAATGTGGTGACGCTGTCCATTCCGCCGCTGCGCGAACGCAAGGCGGATATTCCGCTCTTGTTTTCCCATTTCGTCACCAAGGCCGCCAACCGTTTCAACATGGCGGTGCCGCAGATCAGCGCCGGCATTTCCCGCCGCCTCAATGACCACGACTGGCCGGGCAATGTGCGCGAACTCGGGCATTTTGCCGAAAGGGTGGTGCTGGGGCTGGAAACGGAGGCGGCGACCGCGCCTGCGTTACAATCCACAATCCCCGCCTCCGGCACCTTGCCGGAGCGCATGGACGAGATCGAGGCGCGCATCATCCGCGAAACGCTGGAACAATCGAATGGCGACGTGGCGGAAACCATCGCCACGCTCGGCATCGCCCGCAAGACCTTTTACGACAAGCTGCAGCGCCACGGCATCAACCGGGCGGATTATGTGAAGAGCGGCACGGCGTGAGTTGGCGCGGAGCGCGCATGGAAAAGCCGCGGACGTTTCCGTCCGCGGCCTGACAATAACGGTAATAACCGTGTTGAAGGTCTTCCCGATCAACCCGCGACGCAGAAATGACGCTGGCCGTCATAATCCGTATAGGTGCCGGTGCGGGTGTTGAAGCTGCGGTAACGCTGCGAGCAATAATCGTACCAGGCGTTGGTCCAGGGCTCGATGGTGCGATAGGTACGGCGCTGGTTGTAGACCGGGCGGCTGTCGTAAACCGGCTGGGCACGATAGACCGGTGCCGGGCGGTAAACCGGCTGCGGTGCTGCGCGGTAATAACGGTAATCCGGCTCTTCATAAACATAGCTCGGCTCGTCGACATAAACGCGCTCATCGTAGGCTGGTGCCGGACGCGACATTGCGGAGCCGACGGCGACACCGGCGGCAAGGCCGAGCACGCCACCCAGAATGGCAGCATCGCGACGGTCGCGGCGGTCCCAGTCGCCGGCGGATGCGCTGCTCAAGGGAACAATGGCGGCGGCGGCGACAGCGATTGTCAGAACTGTTTTAGCTGCAAAGGACGACATGGTGTGTTCTTCCATACAGGTGGCAGGGCGCTGCCAGTTGCAAATTCGATGGTTAAGGAAATACAGCCGGGCTGCTGAACGGGCGCTGAATGAATTGTGGCAGACCGGCGGCGACCCGCAATTCCTGTTTGCGCGCGACGCACTTCGCGCTAGAACTCAAGAACAAACAGGACGCACCGATGAGCCTTTCCCAGATAACCGTCAATTCCGACACCTCGCATGAAGACCGTGCCCAGGCCATTCGCGATACGCTGCGTGACGCCATTGTCGACCGGCGGCTGGCGCCGGGAACCAAACTGTCGGAATCGGAAGTGGGAACGCTGTTCGATGTCAGCCGCACGGTGGTGCGCGCCGCACTTCAGATGCTGGCCTATGAGGGATTGGTGAAGGCCGAACGCAACCGGGGCGCCTTCGTTTCCAATCCCACACCGGATGAAGCGCGGCAGGTGTTCGCTTCGCGCCGGTTGATCGAACCCGGCGTCGTGGATGCCGCAATCGAAAAAATCACGCCTGCGGCGGTGAAGCGGCTGCGTGAGCATCTGGTGCAGGAAAGCCGCCACCAGCATGAGCGCGGCCCGAGTGCCAGACGCGCGGAAATCAAGGCATCGGGCGATTTCCACCTGATGCTGGCCTCGCTTGCCGGCAATGCCATTCTGGAAAAATTCATGGACGAGCTGGTCGCCCGCTCGTCGCTGGTCATTGCGCTTTACGGGCGCTCGGGTGTTTCAAGCTGTGGCCATAATGATCACGCCGATCTCCTGGACGCGCTTGAGGCGAAAGATACGGCAAAGGCGCGTGCGCTGATGTTGCAGCACCTCGACCACATCGAGGCCGATCTTGATCTGCGCATGATGGAAGGTCTGGCGCTGAAGGATGCTCTGGCGCTTTGATCGACCGCCATCCCGTCTTGTGGGACGGGGATGGCGGGTTACGTGTCAGGCGGCGTAACGGCTGATCGCCAGATCGTGCGTGTCGATCTCCGGCTTGTTGCCGCTGATGAGATCGGCGAGCACCCGGGCGGAGCCGCAGGACATCGTCCAGCCAAGCGTGCCGTGGCCGGTGTTGAGATATAGATTGCTGTAGCGCGTGGCGCCGATGACAGGCGTGCCATCCGGCGTCATCGGGCGCAGGCCGCACCAGAATTTCGCCTGGGTCTGGTCGCCCGCGCCGCCGAACAGGTCTTCCACAGAGTGGGCCAGCGTTTCCTGGCGAGCGGCCGGCAAATCCTTGCTGAAACCGGCGATTTCCGCCATGCCGCCGGCGCGAATGCGTGAGCCGAGCCGGGTAATCGCCACCTTGAACGTTTCGTCCATGACCGTGGAAACGGGTGCGCGCTCCTCTTTCACGATCGGAACCGTGATGGAGTAACCCTTGACCGGGTAAACCGGCAGGGTAAGGCCAAGCTGGCGCACGAACTGCGGCGAATAGCTGCCCAGTGCCGCCACGAAAATATCGGCCTCCACCAGCCCGCGGGTGGTCTCCACAGCCTTGACGCGCCCTGCCTCGACGATGGGGCGCATGATGCCGGTATCGTAGAGGAAGGTGACGCCCGCCTCTTCCGCCATACGGGCAAGTTCGCTGGTGAACATGAAGCAATCGCCGGTTTCATCGCCCGGCAGGCGCAGGCCGCCGACGATCTTCTCCTTCGAAGGAGAAAGACCGGGTTCGATGGCGGCGCAGCCGTCGCGGTCGAGAATCTCGAAAGGCACGCCGCCTGCCGTCAGCACGTCGACATCCTTGCCGATGGCATCGAACTGCTTCTGGGTGCGGAATACCTCCAGCGTGCCCTGCATGCGCTGGTCATATTCGATGCCGGTTTCTTCACGAAGCGCCATCAGGCAATCGCGGCTATATTCGGCAACGCGCACCATGCGGCTCTTGTTGATGGCGTAACGCGCCGAGGTGCAGTTGCGCAGCATCTGGCTCATCCAGCGCCATGCGGCCGGATCGGCCGTCGGGCGGATGATCAGCGGCGCGTGTTTCATGAACAGCCATTTCATCGCCTTGACCGGAATGCCGGGCGCAGCCCATGGCGACGAATAGCCGGGGGAAACTTCACCCGCATTGGCGAAGCTGGTTTCCAGTGCCGCGGCCGGCTGGCGGTCGATCACCGTCACCTTGTGCCCGGCTTTGGCCAGATACCAGGCGGATGTCACGCCGACGACGCCGGCTCCGAGGATAGTGACGTTCATGATCGTCTCACTTGTGATTGACTGATGTTGAAGCGGCTGCCGGGGTTTCTCCCGGCTGAATATAAAGGCGTCGATAGCGGCGTCCGAGGCCGGTCAGGATTTCATAGGCGATCGTGTCCGCATCCTCGGCGATGTCTTCCAGCGTCTGCTCAGGCCCGATCATCTGCACAAGGCTGCCCTGGGTCAATGTTCCCTCGGGCAGGGCGGATATGTCGAGAATGATGCTGTCCATCGAAACGCGTCCCGCAATCGGCAGGCGCACGCCGTTATACCACGCTGCGCCGCGATTGCTGAGCGAACGCGGCAGGCCGTCAGCGTAACCGGCGGCGATGGTTGCCAGACGCGTGGGCCCGGCCGCTTCGAAGGAGCCGCCGTAACCGACCAGCGAACGGGCGGGCACAGTGCGGGTCTGGATGACGGCGAGATCGAGGCGAACGACCGGCTTCATAGGGTTGGGGCGTGCGACGGAGGGCGCGCCGCCATAAAGCGCGATGCCGGGGCGCAGCAGGTGGTTGTGGTAATCATTGCCCAGAAAGATGCCGCCGGAATTCGAAAAGCAGACCGGCGCTTCAGAAAAGGCAATGGCGGCTTTGCGCATCACCGCAAGCTGCGCGGCATTGGAGGCATGCTCCGGTTCATCGGCGCAGGCGAGGTGGCTCATGACGAAGGCGATGTCGATGCCATCCAGCAATTGCGGCCGGGAGGCGAGGATTTCGAGTTCTTCGGGGGAGAGGCCGAGACGGCACATGCCGGTATCGATCTGCACGGCGGCGGTGAGCGCCTTGCCAAGCTTTTTGGCGTGGGCCGACCATTGGGCAATCTGCTCCAGCGAATTCAGAACCGGGGTAACGGCCATGGCAGCGCAGGAGGTCTCGTTGCCGGGCTGAAGACCGTTGAGAACAAAGATCCGCGCTTCTGCCGAAAGCCGCAGTCGCAACGCTAGCGCTTCATCGATATGGGCGACGAAGAAATTGCGGCAACCCGCGTCGAACAGGACCTGCGAGACGATATCCGCGCCGAGACCGTATGCATCGGCCTTGACGACCGATGCCGTCTGCGACGCGGGCGCCATGGCCGCAAGGGTCAGATAATTGTCGCGCAATGCGCCGAGATCGATGGTCAGATGACCGCTTGCACCACCGGCGGCCTGCTGGCGGCTGATCTGCATGTCCATGGTCGTTCACCCTCATTTTTATCCCATGAGGATATTGCAACGATTGTCGAATTTCTTGGCGATTGTTCGAAGAAAATGCGATAGAGTTCACAATGGCGCAATTTTCTTTTGCTGATTGGAATCTTCTATGTCGTCACTCGATGCGACCGACCGCCACATCATCCGCCTGCTTCGGCTCAATGCCCGCATCAGCAATGCGAAACTCGCAGCAGAAGTCGGGCTTTCCGCATCCGCGTGCCTTCGCCGGGTCGATATTCTCGAGCGGGAAGGGATTATCCGCGGATATACGGCGCTGACCAGCGGCCTTGCCGGCGGCGAGGTGATTTCGGTTATCGTGCAGATCACGCTGGATCGGCAGACGGAGGATTTTCTCAACCGTTTTGAAAATGCGGTGCGGCGCTATCCGGAGATCCGCGAATGTTATCTGATGACGGGCGGTTCGGATTATTTTCTGCGCTGCGAGGCGGAAAGTGCTGGCGACTTCGAGCGGATTCACAAGGAAATTCTGTCTAAGCTGCCGGGGGTTTCGCGCATTCATTCGAGTTTTGCGATCCGGAATGTGTTGGCGACGCCGAAGGCGCGGTAGCGTCGGAGTTCGCGGGGACCCCCCTCTGTCCTGCCGGACATCTCCCCCTCAAGGGGGGAGATCAGATGGGGCGACCGCTCGTTCCCTCGCAACCGTCTCACTATCAATAGCCTGGCTTACTGGAATGAGGTGAGCGGGCCACTTGTCGATCTCCCCCCTTGAGGGGGAGATGTCCGGCAGGACAGAGGGGGGGGGTAAACCCCAAACTCCGCCCTCTCATCGCTAACCCCACCACCGATAAAAATGATGCACCGGCCCCCGCCCATGCCCGATGGCAAGGCCCCGCCCGGCATCGAGTGCCCCATTCAGATACTCCTTCGCAAGCCCAACCGCCTCCCGCAACTCACGACCCCTCGCCAGATGAGCGGTAATCGCCGCCGCCAATGTGCAGCCGGTGCCGTGGTCGTTTTTCGTCTCGACCCTCGGCGCGGAGAGCGCCTGCGTGGCGCCATCCGCAAACAGGTAATCTGTGCTCTCAGGCCCATCGTCATGGCCGCCCTTGATAAGCACGGCTTTCGCTCCCGCTTTCAGGATCAACTCAGCCTGGCGGGCGATCTCCGTCTCCGTCTTCGCCATCGAAGTCCCGGTCAGCAGCGCCGCTTCCGGCAGGTTCGGCGTAACGATGGTCGCGAGCGGCAGCAAGTCGCGCCGCAATGTCTCGATGGCGTCTTCATGCAGCAAACGGTCGCCGGAGGTCGCGACCATGACCGGGTCCAGCACCACCGGCTGCGATTGCCGCCGAAGCCGTTCCGCGATCGCGGCGATGGTTTCGATCCGCGAGACCATGCCGATCTTCACCGCATTGACGGCGAGATCGGAGAATACCGCATCCATCTGCGCGACGATGGTGGCGACCGAAATATCCTCCACCGCCGTCACGCCCTTGGTGTTCTGGGCGGTTATGGCGGTGATGACGCTGGCGGCATAGGCGCCGAGCGCGGAGAAGGTCTTGATATCCGCCTGAATACCCGCGCCGCCGCCGCTGTCGGAGCCGGCAATGGTCAATGCAATGGCTGTCATGGCTGTCTCGCTTTCAGCGCCGCGTCAATCCTGGAGCGGAAGTCCTTGGTCGCGCTGGCAATATCGCCCGCGCGGAAAATGGCGGAAATGACCGCCACACCATCCGCGCCGGCGGCAATGACGGGTGGCACGCGGGCAAGATCGATGCCGGCGATAGCGCCGACCGGCATATCCGGTTTCCACTCCTTCAGCAGGGCGCGCAGCGTGGCAAAACCGTCGATACCGACCGGCTTGTCCGGATTGACCTTGGAAACGGTTTCGAACACGCCGCCGATGCAGGCGTAGTCGACGGGCATCGAGGCTGCCCGTTCGGCATCGGGGCGGTGCTTGACGGTGAGGCCGATGATCGCCTTTTCGCCGAGAATACGCCTTGCGGTTTTAGCGTCCATGTCGTCGGCGCCGAGATGCACCCCATCCGCGCCCGAGGCGAGCGCCACATCCACCCGATCGTTGATGACCAGCGGCACGCCGGTGCCGGCGATGGCCTCGTGAATGGCGCGGGCGTTTTCGATCATCTCGCGCGTCGAGCCGTGCTTGTCGCGATATTGCAGAATGGTCGCGCCGTTCAGTGCGGCCGCCAGAGCAAGCTCCTGCAGCGGCGCAACGTCACTGAGGCTCGCATCAACCAGCGCGTTGAGGCGGTAATCAACCTTGTTCATGCTCTATCCTCGCGTGATTTGTGATGTCCTCGCCGGAAATTTCGGAAAGCGCATCCAGAAACGCCGGTTCGAAGGTGCCGGGGCCTCTGGCGTGTTTTGCTGCGAGTTCGGCGGAAACGCCGGTGACGGCAAGGGCGGAGGCCGCCGCAGTCAGGGCGTCCTTTTCCACTGCCATGAAGGCGGCGATGACGCCGCCCGAAAGGCACCCTGTTCCCGTCACCTTCGCCATCCACGGATGACCGTTGACGATCCTGATGCTGCGGGCGGCATCGCGCAGATGATCGACCGGCCCGGTCTCAATCCGGACAGCATCCGGCACATCGCCGATCAGGCTCATTTCGGCGCGATTGCCGCGCACGATGGTGGGGGAAAGGGCGATTAGTTCGCGCGTGAATTCCAGCCGTGACGGCGAATAATCGCAATGCACGGGGTCGACGATCCACGGCTTGCCGGATGCATTGGCGATTTCGATCGCCAGCCGGATGACCTTTCGCCGCTCGGCATCCAGCGTGCCGAGATTGACGGTCAGCGCATCCGCCTTGGTGACAAAACTCTCGATCTCCTCGAGCGAGGTGGTCATGGAGGGAATGCCGCCGACGACGGTGATGCCGTCTGCGGTGAATTTCTGCACCACGGTGTTCATCAGGCAATGCACGCGCGGGCGCGTCTGCCGCACGCGCTCCAGAATCTCGGCGGCCTTTGCCGCTGTCGGAAAAGTCGTCGTCATGGCTGCTGCAGCTCCACGGCGATGTCGTCCGCCGCCGGCGCCTGCTTGATCAGCTGCATCTCCCGCATGAAAGCGCCAAAACGGGCATAGCGGGTGCGATCAAGTGCGGCCGGGCGCTTGGCGAAACGCGGCAGCGTATCGAAGAAGGCCTGCTTGTTCAGCGCATCGTCAAGGTTCGGATAGGCCTTGATGAAAAGCTGCCAGGATTCCTGCGGATTATTGGTGATGAAGATCGCGGCCTGTTCCACGGCGGAGAGGAAACGCGGCAGGCGGTTGTCTTTTGCGAGATCGCGGTGCGTGACGAAGATCAGCTCGTCATAGGCCGGCACGCCGTGTTCCTCCGGGAAGAAAGAGCGGCCTTCATGTCCCTCCAGCTTCATCTGCGTCAGCTCGAAATTGCGGAAGCCGCCCAGCGTGGCATCCACCTTGCCGGCGATCAGCGACGGCGAGAGCGAGAAATTGACGTTGATGAGTTCGATATCATCCTTCGTCAGACCGTCCTTTTCCAGCATGCGCTTCAGCATCGCATCCTCGAAGCCGGAAACGGAAAAGCCGACCTTCTTGCCTTTAAGGTCCTTCAGGCTTTTGATCGGACCATCGGCCAGAACGGTGACAGTGTTGAGCGGGGTCTCGACCAGCGTGCCGAAACGCACGAGCGGCAGGCCGGCATCGTGATCGAGGTAGAGGTTCGGTTGGTAGTGCACGCCGATATCGGCCTGTTTGGCCGAGACGAGACGCGGCACGGCGGAGGGGTCTGCGGGCGGAACCAGTTCCACTTCGAGCCCGGCCTCGGCAAACAGGCCGCGTTCTTTCGCGATTACCATCGGCGCATGATCGGGGTTCACGAACCACTCGAGCAACACGGTCAGCTTGTCTGCCGCATGCGATTGCATGGGTGAAAGTACGCTTGCTGCCGCGACGACGAGGGAAAGAAGAGTTCGTTTCATGGTGCCGAAAGTCTCCGTAAAGATCTGAAAGGAATGGTGTGTTCTGTTTCCTTGGCCCAGGGGGCCAGATTGGCGGTCGCCCGGTCGACGATGAGCCGCAGCAGCACCGCCATGACGGCGAGAATGGCCATGGCGGCAAACATGGTGTCGGTCTGCATGCGGGCATTGGACTGGATCATCACAAACCCGAGCCCGGCCGATGCGCCCACCCATTCGCCGATGACGGCGCCGAGTGGGGCGAGCGGCGCGGCAACCCTGAGACCGGAAATGAGCGAGGGCAACGCCAGCGGCACGCGCAACCGGGTGAGGATCTGCCAGTGGCTCGCCTCAGTCAGCGAGGCGGCGTCGAGGATGGCGCGATCCGTGCGGTTGAGGCCGTCCGTGAAAGCGGAGGCAACGGGGAAGAAGATGATGATCGCCGTCATGACCACTTTCGAAGCCATGCCGAAACCGAACCAGAGGACGAGGATGGGGGCGAGCACGAAGACCGGAAAGGCCTGCAACACCAGAACCATGGGCCAGACGAGGCGGCCGAGGCGCGGGATGGCGGCAATCGTGAAAGCGACGAGAATACCGGCGGCGATGCCTGCCGCGAGCCCGAGCGCCATTTCACCGAGCGTTACCAGTGCCTGCCCGAACAGGAAGCCGGGCTGACGCCAGAAAGCGCCGGCAACATCGGCGGGCGACGGCAGGATATAGCGGGGCGGCGAAAACAGCCACGTTCCCGCCTGCCAGAAGACCAGCAGAAGACCGACACCGTTCAGCGCATGGGTGGCACGCATGAGCCGGACCTCAGACGCAGACGCACCGTGTGCGAAGGGCGGAAGGTTTCAGCATCATCATTCGTCTCCAGATGTGACAATCTCGGAGATCAGGCAAAGCGGAGAAGAGAAAGGGCAGCGCCTACTAGCGCGACAGTTCCGTTCCTACGCCGGCATGACCCGGATCAGGTTCAAGGGTCCGGCTCATCGCCATCTCAGCACCGTTCGGTGCTCCCCTCGGAAGAGTTTGTTTTGTAGGTCAAGTTTCATAAATGTCAACGTCCCACCAGCGATCCGTCGTCAGGCGCGATCTTGAATGCCCGAACGGCCTCGCGCTGGTGCGCACCTCCCATTGGCGTATTAGTTATTGAGGAAATTAGATTTATCGAAAATTAGTTATCTCTTGAAACTGCCTTTCAATATTGTTCGGCTAACTTTCGCTCCGGGGAAAAGTTCCGGGGGCGAATTTGAAGAACATCTGGCAGGATAAATCGGGAAATTTCGGCATTCTCAGCGCCCTGTTGATGGTGCCGTTGATTGGGGCGGCCGGCGTGGCCCTTGATATAACGCGTGGCATGGCCGTCAAATCGGACCTGCAGATGGCGGCGGATGCCGCGGCGCTTGCGGTGGTCGCCGATACGTCATCGAGCGTTCACAAGGCAAAGGAAATGTCGGGCGACGGTGTCATTTCGCTTGGCACTGATGAAGCCTCCGCATTCTTTGAAAGCAATGAGCGGGCCAATCCCGACTACAAGCTCCTGTCTCTTGACGTGTCGGTGATCAAGCAGGGTAATGCCATCGAATCCTCGGTCAATTTCACGGCATCCGTCGGCACGACGCTTTCACGGATACTCGGAGAGGATCTCATCACCGTTTCGGGCAAGGCGACCGCCAAATACGAGACGGAAACATTCAGCGACTTCTATGTCCTTCTGGATAACACCCCCTCGATGGGCGTTGGCGCGACGCCAACCGACGTTGCCACCATGGTTGCGAATACGAGCGACAAATGTGCTTTCGCCTGTCACATCGTGAAAGACGGGGTGGTGGATAAGAACAGCTATTACTACAAGGCCAAAAGCCTCGGGGTCACAACGCGCATCAATGTGGTGGCGCAGGCCACGGCAAGCCTGATGGATACCGCAAAGTCCATGCGCAAAAGCAGCAATCAATATCGTATGGCGGTTTACTCCTTCGGAGAGAAAGCGGAAGATACGAAGCTGCTCGAAGTCGTGTCGTTGACATCTGATCTGGCGATCGCGAAGAAAAAAGCCGCTGAAGTCGACCTGATGTCGATCCCCAAGCAGGGGTTCAACAACGACCAGCAGACCGATTTCGACCGGGCACTGACCCAGATTGGCGACAGGATCGGCAGTTCGGGCACCGGTGCAAGTTCAGCCAGCCCCGAAAAGATCATCTTCTTCGTTTCGGACGGTGTCGGCGATAGCTACAAGCCATCCGCCTGCACCAAAAAAACCACCAGCGGCCGCTGTCAGGAGCCGATCGATATCAAATATTGCACGAAGCTGAAGGAGAAGGGTTTTCGGATCGCCGTGCTTTATACCACCTATCTGCCGCTGCCGACCAATGACTGGTATAATAGCTGGATCAAACCCTTTCAGCCGGAAATCGGCGCACGCATGCAGCAATGCGCTTCGCCGGGCCTGTTCTTCGAAGTCAGCCCGTCGCAGGGCATCAGTGATGCGATGACCGCCCTTTTCAAAAAGGCCATCACATCACCCCGACTGACTGGGTGATGGCAGCGACGAACCCACTAGTTCAAACAATGGTGCGAAGCTGTTCAAACAGCGAACGATGGCTGCTATCGGCACGATAGAACACCGCCGGCTCGCCGAGCGGCGCTTCGACGGTGACGTCCTGTCCGCCGGGATAATGCGTGCCGCTCCACAGGTGCACCCATTCACCATCGCCCGGAAGATAGAGCGAGCGTTGTGTTTCACCTGCTTTCCAGACGGGTGCGACAAGCATGTCCGCCCCGTAGAGATAGCAGTCCTGAATGGCATAGGTCTGCCGGTCATTCTCGTAGTGCAGGAAGAGCGGACGCTGCACCGGCAGACCCGTCCTGGCCGCTTCCGCCGAGAGCGATTTCAGATAGGGGGCAAGTGCGACATAGATGGATGTCATGCGGGCGAAATGGGCAAGAACCGCCTCATCCTGATCGATCTGGAGATTGTCGCGCGGCCGGTTGCCCTCATGGGTACGCATGACCGGCGTGAAGGCGGCCATTTCCGTCCAGCGCATGATGAGCTCTGCGGTTCTGACATTGCCGAACAGGCTGGTGTAACCGCCAATATCGGAATGGTGATAGGCATTGCCCATGAGGCCGGAGGAGAGCGCCCCGCAGATGACGGTGACCAGGCCATCGTGACGGGAGAAGTCAACCGATTGGTCGCCGCCCCAGATGAGGGGGCAATGGGCCTGCACGCCGGTGAAGCCGGCGCGCATGAAGAACAGCGCTTCGCCGGTCTTGCCGCGGCTTTCGACGGCTTTGGCGTTCACCTCGGCCCAGAGCGTTGGCCAGGCATTGTGCATCAGCTTGGCGTCGACACCATTGGAAAGCGTGATGTCGATCGGTAGATATTCGCCGAAATCGGCCATCCAGCCGGAGAGGCCGAAATCGAGCATGTTCCTGCCGATGATCTCCTCGGCAAACCAGTCGGCGGCGGCCGGATTGGTGAAATCGACCACGCCGCAATCGAACTCGCCGAAATCCACCAGCGCCGTCTTGCCCTCGGCGTCGGTGGCGAAATAACCGGCTTTTTCGGCAACCGGGAAAAGCGGACCATCGACGCAGAGATAGGGGTTTACATAACCCAGGAAGCGGATGCCCTGATCGGCAAGCTCGGCGATCTTCTGACGCAGATGCGGATAACGCATATCATTCGCCTGCCAGTCCCAGAACAGGCGCGCGCCGAATGACGTCTGGCGAAGACCCACCCAGTCTTCGCACCAGAGGCCGGACACCTTCGTTCCGGCAGCGCGGATTTTCTCCAGTCTGGCGAAGGAGTTGACGCCATCCTTTAACCCGATGATCGCGCCGCCATAGATCCATTCCGGCAGTTCTGGCTGACGTCCGAACCGCAGCGACAGGGCGGAAACGATATCGGCAAAATGATCGCCGGCGAAGAATTCGATCTTTTCGGGAATGGCCCAGATTTCGATCTCATGGAAATCGCCGTTGCGGAAATCGAAGACCGAATAGGCGCTTGTCTCCACATGGAGGGCGTATCTGCGCGACGACAGGTAAGTCGGCTGCGGATAGTTGGTATTGTAATAATCACCGCCCGCCTTGCCGCTAACATCGGACTTGAAGGTGATTTCGGTGGTCTTGTCGCGGCCGACCCCCGGCTCGGAAGTCCAGAGCGGGAAACGCCGGCCGCGCATGTCGAAATAGGACATCTGTTCGCCGCCGCCCCAGACATGCTCATCCGTTTCCGCAACGACGCGCAGCCAGAGGCGGTTGACGGTGTCATCCAGCGCCGTTAGCCGCATCGCGTTGCCGTCGAGTGTCAGGCGAAGGCGCGGTGCCTGTCCCGGCGCGGATGAGAGCGTGATGCTGTCGCCGTTGACCTCGGCGTGGCGCAGGGCGGTTCGCTCAATGACATAGTCTTCGATATCGAAATTGCCGCGATACATGTCCATTCGCTCCTTGCCGAAACCGGCGAAGAAGGCCGGGTTTTGGGGAGAATGGGAAAGTATGATGCGGTTGCCGATCGTGAGCGCGAAGCCGTCTTTGGTCGTTTCGAAATGCATGACTTTACCTTTTAGCCCTTGAGACCGCCGGCGGTGAGGCCGGAGACGACCCGCTCCTGGAAGATGACGATCAGGATGGCGACCGGCACGATACCCACCACAAGCGCCGCCGAAATGACCGGCCAGGGGAAGGCGAATTCACCCTGATAAAGCTGGATGCCGACGGGCAGGGTGCGGAGGGTCGGATTGGAATTGAAGGAAAGCGCCAGCAGGAATTCATCCCAGGCATTAACGAAGGCGAGAATGCCGGCGGTGAAGACGCCCGGTGCGCAGAGCGGCACCACCACCTTGAACAGCGCGCCGATGCGGGTGCAGCCATCGATCATGGCGGCGTTTTCGAGATCGCGAGGAATGCTTTCGAAGAAGGAGACCAGCATAAGCGTGCAGACCGGCAGTGAAAGCACCGTGTAGGGCAGGATTAGCGCCGTCCAGCTGTTGAGCAGGTTCAAGGCACGCATGATTTCGAACAGAGGCACCAGCAGCGTCACCAGCGGGAAGGTGGAAACGGCGATGATGAGCGAGAGGATCAGCGCCCGGTATTTGAGGTTGAGCCGCGCCAGCGCGTAAGCCGCCAGCACCGAAATCAGGATGGTGAGTGCGGTCGAAAGCAGCGCCACCATGAAGCTGTTGAACAGGAAGAGGTGCAGCGGCTGATCGGAAAAGGCCTGCATGTAGTTGGCCAGCGTCGGCGCGTGCGGAAACCAGGTGATCGGCTTCGCCGTCAGTTCCGCTTCCGTCTTCAGCGAGGTGAAGAGGATCCAGATTGCCGGAAACAGGCCGTTGACCAGAAGGATGGAGGCCGCGATGAAGCGCAGAGGCTTGCCGGAGAAGAACGAGGACAGACCGGAATTTGCAACGGTGCTCATGGGATCAGTCCTTCGTCCTGATGATGCGGAGATAAACGGCGGTGACGCACATGGAGAGCGCAAACATCATGACAGCGAGCGCCGAACCGTAGCCGAGATCGAGGAAGGAAACGGTGTTCTGGTGAATGTACATGGCAAGCGTCGTGGTGGATGTGCCGGGGCCGCCGCCGGTCATCATATAAGGAATATCAAAGGTCTGAAGCGCTGTGATCGTGCGGAAGATGAGGGCGACGACGATCGAGGGCTTGAGAAGCGGCAGGGTGATTTCGAAGAACTGCCGGATTTTACCGGCGCCATCCACATCCGCCGCCTCGTAGAGCGAGCGCGGAATGGTCTGCAGGCCGGCAAGGATCATCAGCGCCATGAAAGAGGATGTCTTCCAGATGATGGTCAGGCAGATGGCCGCAAACGCCCAGTTGGGGGAGTTGAACCAGATGACGCCTTCAAAGCCCAGCCGGTTCAGCACATCATTGACCACGCCATACTCGTAATGGAAGAACCACGCAAAGATCAGGCCGGCAAAGGAGAGCGGCAGCGCCCAAGGGATGAGCAGCGACAGGCGCATCGGCCATTGCATGGAAAAGGGCAGGTTGGCGAGCAGCGCGAGGCCAAGGCCCATGAACAGCGCGCCGGGCACGGTAATCAGCGTTATCAGAACCGTGTTCCAGGTCGTTTCCCAGAAGATCGGGTCATCGAACATCGCCGTGTAGTTTTCAAAGCCGATGAATTCCGCCGGCAGGCCCGATGTCAGCGACAGGCTGAAAAACGAGGTATAAACAAGCCGCGCCACCGGATAGACGATGATCAGCGACAGAAGAATGGCAGCAGGCGCCAGCAGAAGCACGGCAAGCGACCGGTCGCCGAGATCGAGCCACCGCGTCCAGCGCGGCAGCTGCTTTTCGTCCACCCGGACCATGGTTCTTTCCGGCATTGTCACACCTGCCACTCCCGCAACTGGATTCACGTCATCGTCTCCCGATCGGACCGGTTCATATCCGGCCCGTTTATCGCACCGCCCGGGCGCGTTTATTCCTGTCCGTCGAAGCAGCCGGAAAGGGCATGAAACCACGCCGCTTTCCGGCCTTGAAGCTTAGCGCAACACGCGCCGCAGACGGCTTTCCATCTGCTTTGCGCCGTCCTCCGGCGTCATGACGCCGGCAAGTACGCCGTTGACGGTGGTGCGGATCGTCTCGCTGACCTCGTTGTAACGCGGCGTCACGGGACGGGCCTTGGCGGTTTCAACCACGGGCAGGGCATCGGCGAACCACGGGATTGCCTTGGTCACGTCGGCATCCTTGTAAAGCGCGGCATAGGTCGGCAGCAGCGTGGCGTTGATGGCCATGAACTTCGACACATCCTGACCGGAGAGATATTCCACCAGCTTCTTGGCTTCATCCTGCTGCTTGGAATAGGCGGAAACGCCGAATTCCCAGCCGCCGAGGCAGGTTGTCTGCTCGCCGCCCTTGACGGCCGGCAGGCGGGCGACGCCAACCTTGTCGTTCACCTGCGATTCCTTGCCCTGGAAATGCGTCCAGGCGTAGGACCAGTTGACGGCGAAGAGAACCTTGCCGGCCTGGAATTCCTTGCGGGTGTCGTCGGTCGCGACTTCGGAAATATTCTTCTTGGAAATGCCTTCATCGACAAAGCTCTTCCAGAGCTTCAGCGAATCCACGGCTGCCTGATTATCGAAGTTCAGCTTGCCGTTTTCGACCAGCGACTTGCCTTCGCTCCAATAGGGCAGGAGGAAGGTGCAGACCGCGCCTTCGATCGCCTTGCCCTGGAAGGACAGGCCCTGAAGCTCGGGGTTCTTTTCACCCTCCATCACCTTCTTGGATGCTTCCTTCAGCTCGTCCCAGGTGGTTGGCGGCTGAATGCCATATTTGTCCAGCAGGTCCTTGCGGTAATAAAGGAACATGGAGTCGGCGAAGGCGGGCAATGCCACGATCTTGCCGTCCACGGTGTTGGCTTCGGCATAGGTCGGCAGATAGGCGGACATGTCCTTGCCGGAGAAATCGCTGGTCCAGCCGGCGGTGGCGAATTGCGCGGGGCGGATAACGTCGAGCATCAGCACGTCGAGGCTGGAATCCTTCGCCGACATCACGGTGTTGAGATATTGCGCCTGCATTTCCGAGGTATTGCCGCCTGTCTCGATGACAACCTTCACGCCCGGCGTCTTCGCCTCATATTGATCGAGCGCCTTGCGCCAGACGTCCGGCTGATGCTGGCTGGAAACGAAGATTTTCAGTTCGGCGTCGGCAAAGGCCTGTCCCGAAAAGGCGAGCATGGTCGCGCAGAGCGCTGCACCCATGAGGGCTTTGCCCCCGACAGCTTTGCCCCCGATAGCTTTGCCCTCGATAGCTTTGAATGTCATGTGTTCCTCCCGTTATTAAACCCTGGCCGCAGCGTTTTTCGCCCGGCGATCAGTGAATCGAGCGCTCCGTCGCGGCGTCGAAAAGATGGACCTTGGACGGATCGACGCCGATCTTCAGTTCCTCATTCGGCGCTGGCCGCAGATGCGGCGGCATGCGTGCGGTCAGCGCCGCATCGCCAAGGCTGAAATGGACGAGCGTGTCCGAGCCCAGCGGCTCCACCACCTGCACCTTGACCGCAAGCTGCGTGTCGAAGCCCTCGGCGGGGCCGAAATGTTCCGGACGAATGCCGACGATGACTTCACGCCCTTCGAGCCCCGTTTCGCGGGACGGCCGGATGGCTGCCATCGGCAGGGAATTGCCGTCCGAAAATGCCAGCCGGTCGCCGCTCACCTTGGCGCGGGCGAAATTCATCGCCGGAGCGCCGACGAAACCGCCGACGAAGACGCTTTCCGGACGGTTATAGACCTCGTCCGGCGTGCCGACCTGCTCGATATCGCCGCCACGCAGGATAACGATGCGGTCTGCCAGCGTCATGGCCTCCACCTGATCATGGGTAACGTAGATGATGGTCGTGCCGAGCTGCTGGTGCAGCCGCTTGATTTCCGTGCGCACCTGTCCGCGCAGCTTGGCGTCGAGGTTGGAAAGTGGCTCATCGAACAGAAACACCTGCGGGCGGCGCACGATGGCGCGGCCCATGGCCACACGCTGGCGCTGGCCGCCGGAAAGCTGGCCGGGCCGCCGGTCGAGAAGGTGCTCGATGCCAAGCATCTTCGCCGCCTCGTCGATGCTGGCATTGGCCTGCGATGCGCTGACACCGCGCACCTTCAGGCTGAAACCCATGTTTTCACGCACGGTCTTGTGCGGATAAAGCGCATAATCCTGAAACACCATGGCGATGTCACGCTCACGCGGCGGCAGCCGGTTGACGACGCGGTCGCCGATCTTCACCTCGCCGCCGGTAATGCTTTCAAGCCCCGCGACCATGCGCAGCGTCGTCGATTTGCCGCAGCCGGAAGGGCCGACGAACACGACGAATTCGCCATCGTTGATTTCAAGGTCTATGCCCTTGACGATGCGAAGCGCACCGTAACTCTTGTCCAGCTTGCGCAGGCTGACCGAAGCCATATTTTCCTCCTCACGACCGGCGCGTCCAGAATTCGGATGGACGCCATTGCCGGTATCAACCTTCAAGTTCCACGCATCGCATCGTTGAAAATCGATCCCGATTGTCTGGCGATATCGTGGGATGGCGAAACGCCTGTCTCCCTGAGGACGTGATATTACCTTTCAAAAAAAGGAAATCAATAGTGTATCAATTTTATTTCTGACAGAAATCAAAAACTATTAAGTCATTGATTTAAAGAAATATAGTCGCAAAGCAGCCTGTAGGGCAGGCCGCTGCTTGCTTGCCTCCCGTCAAATTTCTCCATCCATCTGGATCACGCGAATTTTGCGCGGTCTCAACGTATGCGTGAAACGTATCGCGCAACGGTATGATCGAACCAGGTCCATGAAACTTCGGCCACTGCACCATCCTGCGCCTGGCTGAGACGCAACACCCGCGGCACCAGCGCGCCTGATTTCTGCCCGAATACCTCGGGTGTCCATTCCGGTACTTCGCCGAGATCGATGCGATCCTCCGCCTTCGATATCCAGAGGTTGAGGCGGGTGCGGTAATAGAGATAGAGAGATTCCGACATGTTCTCGATGGCGATGGTATCGACGTAAGAGCCGTCCAGCCAGATTTCTTCGATGGCCGCCGGTTTGCCGGCAATGCGCCGCAGGCGACGAATCCTGTGTCCTTCGGTCGATGTGCCGAAGGCGGGCAGGTCGGCGGGCTTGGCAAGGCGCGCCACATCCAGAACCTCCGCCGTCGGCAGGCCGCCGCCCTCGATCAGTTCAAGCCGGAAGAACGCGTAAACGCTTTGCGGATCGCTGACGGCGCGAATGTAATTGCCCGAACCCTGCACGCGCTCCAGCAGGCCGCGTTCCTGCAATTCGGCGAGTGACTTGCGAAGCGTGCCGACGGCAATGCCGAGATCGGCCGCCATATCGCGCTCCGGCGCCAGTTTTTCGCCGTCGATCAGCCGGCCCGCCGCCACTTCGCGCACCAGCATTTCCGCGATCTGCATATACATTGGCAGGCTGCCGCCAGTGTGTTTCATATGCCGTTTCCTCCCCCGAAACAAAAATTGATACATCATTGATTTACATATTTCTTGATGTTATGCAAGAAAAACGAGAGCGGCCCTGAGGAGGAATTGCATGACCGTCGTACCCGTTACATCCGCTGATCTCGATGCTGCCGAGGTCTCCTGGTTTTCCGCTTTGTGTTCCGATGACTACGCCTATCTTGGCGTGCCGGATGGCAGCCTGCGTTCCAGTTTCGAGCATTGCTCCGATATCGTCAAAAAGGCCGAAGAACTCGGCTTCCGCAACATTCTCTGCCCCTCTTCCTATCAGGTGGGGCAGGATACGCTGAGCTTCGTCGCCGGCTGTGCGCCGATCAGCGACCGCATCAATTTTCTTGCTGCCATCCGCTGCGGCGAGATGCAGCCGATCATGCTGGCGCGTACGGTGGCGACGCTCGACCACATGCTGAAGGGCCGCCTGACGCTCAACGTCATCAGCTCCGATTTTCCCGGAGAAGTGGCCGATAGCGCGTTTCGCTACAAGCGCAGCCACGAGGTCGTTGAGATCCTGCGTCAGGCCTGGACGCGCGACACCATCGACCATGACGGTGAAATCTACCAGTTCAAGGGCGTCTCCACCGAGCCGGCAAGACCCTATCAGCAGAATGGCGGACCGCTCCTTTATTTCGGTGGTTACTCGCCGGATGCGCTGGAACTCTGCGGCGCGCAATGTGACGTCTATCTGATGTGGCCTGAGACGAAGGACCAGCTTGCAGACCGCATGCGTGCCGCAAATGAGCGCGCCGCTGCCCATGGCCGCACGCTGGATTACGGCCTGCGCGTCCACATGGTGGTGCGCGATACCGAACAGGAAGCCCGCGAATATGCCGAACATCTTGTCTCGAAGCTCGATGACGAATATGGGCAACTGATCCGCAACCGCGCGCATGACAGCGGCTCGCTCGGCGTGTCGCATCAGGCGCGTGCCCGCGAGCTCGCCGACAAGTTCGGTTATGTCGAGCCCAATCTGTGGACCGGCATCGGTCGGGCGCGCTCCGGCTGCGGCGCGGCTCTCGTCGGTTCGACGGATCAGGTTCTGTCGACGCTGGAGGAATACCAGAAGATGGGCATTCGCGCCTTCATTCTTTCCGGCTATCCGCATATTGATGAGGCGGAACACTTCGGCACCAAGGTTCTGCCGCAGATGAAAACCTGCTCCCTGCCGCATGCTTACGGCCGGGTACCTTCTGAAACGCCTGCCACGCCGCTCGGCAACGGGGAACGCCACTGATGGAACGCATCGCTCTTTCCGACAAACTCGAACTCAGCCGCATCGTCTACGGCATGTGGCGCATCGGCGACGATGCCGATACCTCGCCCGCCCATGTGCAGGCCAAGATCGAGGCTTGCCTCGCGCAGGGCATCACGACCATGGATCAGGCCGATATTTACGGCGGATACACGGCGGAAGCCATTCTGGGTGCCGGCCTGAAAGCCGCTCCGGGGCTGCGCGACAGAATAGAAATCGTCACCAAATGCGGCATCGTTGCACCCGCCGGACGTCACGCCGCCGCCCGCGTCAAACATTACGACACGACGGCCGGCCACATCAACGCCTCGGTCGAGGCGTCGCTTCGCGACATGGGGACGGATCACGTCGACCTGCTGCTCATTCACCGTCCCGATCCGTTGATCGATGCGGAAGAAACCGGCAAGGCGCTCGATGCGCTGGTGGCATCCGGCAAGGTCAAGGCCGTCGGCGTCTCCAACTTCCGTCCGTGGGATTTCTCCCTGCTGCAATCGGCGATGAGCAACCGGCTCGTGACCAACCAGATCGAGATGAGCCTTCTCGCGACGGATTGTTTTACCAATGGCGATCTCGCTTTCCTGCAGGAAAAGCGCATCTCGCCAATGGCATGGTCGCCGCTCGGCGGCGGCTCGCTGTTCTCCGGTGCTCATGGCGGCACAATGGCCGCCCTGCAGCGCATCGGCAAGGAGCAGGGCGTTGATGCGACGGCTGTTGCGATTGCCTGGCTGCTGCGCCATCCGGCAAAGATCGTGCCGGTGCTCGGCACCAACAATATCGAGCGTATCAGAACGGCGGCCGATGCGCTTCGCGTGACGATGGACCGCCAGACGTGGTTCGAACTCTACACCCTTGCGATTGGAAAAGAGGTGCCGTGATGACAGTGGCAGAGGCGATCAAAATGCCCAATGAGCATGTATTCGTTCCCGGCGGCGAAAACAGCCGCAGCTTCCGCAATGCGCTCGGCGCTTTCACGACAGGCGTAACGGTGGTGACCGCCACGACGCCGGAAGGGCCGATCGGCATGACGGTCAACAGTTTTGCGTCCGTGTCGCTCGATCCGCCGCTGGTCCTCTGGTCGCCGGCCAAAAGCTCGTCGCGTTATCAGGCTTTCAGCGGTGCCACCCATTTCGCCATCCATGTGCTGAGCGCCGATCAGGATGTGCTGAGTGCCCGCTTCACCCGCAACGGCCGCGCTTTCGACGATCTCGACTGGGAAATGAATGACGAGGGCGTTCCCGTCATTCCCGGCACGCTTGCCCGTTTCGAATGCCGGCAGGCGGCGTCCCACGATGCGGGCGACCACACCATCATCGTTGGCGAGGTGCTGCGCGCCGCCCATCGCGACGGGGACCCGTTGTGCTTTTCGGGCGGAGCCTTTGGCCGATTTTCGCGGCAATAGGAAAATTCGATAGTATTTTATCGAGTGCTTGAAAAGCATATTCTTGTTTAAATATTTCAATTGTTTTACGGAGAACGCCCGGCGTTCTCCGTTTTTTCTTTTCATCGTCAGTATAGATACGATTTGTTCTGTTTTTGCTGACAATGTTTTCTCAAAATGGGCTAATTGATTTGGTCGTAAAATGATTCGCCGATCGTGCGTGGTGGAAAGAGAAGCCGGTAGGGGGAGGTTGAATGTCCGGTTGTTTCTGCCGTAACAGGGTAAAACCGCGGAGGGCCGGCTCAAGGGCAACGGTCGCACTCGGCGGCTGGGGAAAACGTTCCTTAAGCCCTTTCGCCCTTGTGCTTTCTTTTGCAATCGCCCCGTCGGTACTGGCCGATACGATAGTCTGGGGAGGTGGTGCAGGGGGGAACTGGTTTATCCCAGGCAACTGGATTTCCTATGGTCGCGTGCCCCTGCCGGATGACAATGTCACCATCGATTCCGCAGGTCCGGCGATCGCCGCCGGGACAAAACCCGAGATTTATCGGCTGTCTGTCGGCCCCAATACCGATGGAACAATGTCGGTCAATGGCGACCTGTCGACATTTTACACCGACTTGGGCGCTCAGCCTGATGTCACCGGCACCCTGCGCTTTTTTTCGGGTGGCAAATGGCAGAATGAGCACGATATTTCGGTGGGCAAAAATGGGCGGGGCGAACTTGTTCTCAGCGGAAGCTCGGCCAAGTCCGGCGGAAATATCTACGTCGCTGAGAAAGAGACAGCCAATGGCCTGTTCGTGTTGGACAATTCTTCCAGTCTTGAGAATTCCGGCACGGTTTTTGTTGGATATGGCGCTAGTGCGCTTCCGTTCGGTGGCGGGAGTTTGGGAGTGCTGGAAGTGCGGGGCGCAAGCCGTCTTGACACCGGTGCACTGGTGGTTGCCAAGGAGGCCGGCTCCATGGGAACCGTGTCTGTGGAAGGGCAGGGCAGCAGCCTGGCGGTTTCCGGAGACATGGTTGTCGGTGGTGGCGGTGCGGCATCGTTCACCATCGCCGGAGGCGGGACGGTCGCGAGCCGCGGCGATACGATCATCGCTGATCTGCAGTCATCGAGTATAAGTGGGTTCACGATAGGTGGCGCCGGTTCCTCGCTTAAAACCGAAGGAACACTGGTTGTCGGCAATGAGGGGAACCTAACCATGCTGGTCGGCACGGCGGCGACCGTCACCAGCGGTGCCGCGATCATCGGCCGCCGTTCGGCGTCTATCGTCGTCGTAGCCGATGGCGACACCAAATGGACGACAGGCCATTTGCAGATCGGCGGCAAAACGTTGGATACGACCGGGAGTGGGGCTTCTGGCGCGCTTCAAATCAAGACGGGCGGCACGGTTGAAAGCGCCGCCGCGCGTCTCGGCAACGTTGCGGGCGCGACGGGCGAGGTCACCGTGGATGGCAGCGGCTCGGTCTGGACGGTCGGCAATGGCGGTCTCGATGTTGGCCTTGACGGTAGGGGCTCGCTGACGGTGGCGAACGGCGGGATCGTCAATGCCGCCGACACGGTCATCGCGAGAAATGCCGGTAGCAGCGGCTCCATCGCTGTTTCCGGTTCCGAAAGCGCTTTTAATGCCGGCGATCTCTATGTGGGCGATGTCGGAGGCGGCTCGCTGAGGGTTCATACGGGCGGCGCTGTCACCAGCGAGACCGTTTATGTCGCGACGCGCACCGGTTCGTCTTCTTCCGTGACGGTCGACGGCGGCGGCTCGACCTGGACGGTGGCCAAAGCCCTGGTCGTCGGATACGAGAGCGGTACAGAGGGCGACGTTTCGGTCAGCGCCGGCGCCGGCATCCGGGCAGGGCAGATCAGGTTAGGCTATCTGGCGGGTTCCTCCGGCATAATGACGGTCGATGGCGATGACTCCAACGTCAGCGTTCGGGTCGACAATAATCTCGCCTATTCCGGCTACATGGATATCGGTTATGAGGGAGACGGCAGCGTGTCGGTGTTCGACGGCGCGTCGTTGGATGCCTATCGGCTTTATGCAGGCACGCAGGCAGGCTCAAGCGGTGCATTATATGTGAACGGCATGGGATCGCATGTCGAGATCGGTGACACTCTTGTCATCGGTTATGACGGCGGCGGCAACGTGGGGGTGACGGGCGGAGCCTCGCTCGCCGCCACGACCATCGAGATCGCTTCCCGGGCAGGCTCGACAGGCGTTCTGAACATCGGCGGCGCTGCCGGGCAGTCGGCCTATTCGGCTGGAGAGATCAGGGCCGGGGCGATCGTTTTTGGCGCGGGGGACGGTCGCATCGTTTTCAACCATTCCGAGACGAATTATGTATTATCCGCCGATATTTCCGGGACGGGCCATATCCGCGCCGAAAACGGGGTGACGACGCTCTCCGGGCACAATAGTTATTCCGGCGGCACCATCGTTTCGGGCGGGACGTTGAAAGGCACAGCCACGAGTTTCGGCTCAGGCGAGATCGCCAATAATGCTGAGCTCGTCGTGGATGGAGCGGGCACGCTTTCCAATCTTGTCAGCGGTTCCGGCTCGTTTGAAAAGACGGGTAACGGTAATCTGGTTCTTATCCGAGACAGCAGCTATTCTGGCGGCACGACGGTTTCTGCCGGCACGCTGACGGGAACCGCAAAAAGTTTCGGCCCCGGAGAGATCGTCAACAATGCGCAACTCGTCTTGGACGGGGCCGGCACGCTGTCGAACATCGTCAGCGGTACTGGCGCCCTCGAAAAGACCGGGGGCGGCAATCTGGTCCTGACCGGAAACAGCACCTATACCGGCGTCACCGAAGTTTCGTCGGGCAAACTCAGCGTTAACGGCTCGCTTGCAAGCCCGGTTTCCGTCGGCAGCGGTGCGACGCTGGGTGGTTCCGGCACCATCGGCGGCCTGATAGTCGCTTCCGGCGGCGCGCTTTCGCCCGGTAATTCTATCGGCACGCTAACCTCCACCGGCGATGTAAGATTCCTCAGCGGTGCGCGTTATGCCGTTGAAATCGATGCGGACGGCAACTCCGACAGGCTGGCCGTCAATGGCGCCGTTACCATCGACAGTGATGTCAGTCTCGTCGTCACGCCGCTTTCCAGCCATTCGGCCTATAGTCTCGGCACCCAATATACGATCCTGACAGCG
Source organism: Agrobacterium sp. CNPSo 2736 (assembly GCF_004005385.1). Taxonomy (NCBI): domain Bacteria; kingdom Pseudomonadati; phylum Pseudomonadota; class Alphaproteobacteria; order Hyphomicrobiales; family Rhizobiaceae; genus Agrobacterium; species Agrobacterium sp. CNPSo 2736. The sequence goes on from NZ_RZTX01000001.1 coordinate 797,567, forward strand.
ACGAATGGCATTTCCGGCGCATTTTCCGGCATAAGCGAAAGCTTCGCCTATTTGACTGTGAGCGTGACGAAGAGCACCGACAACGGGGCAGCTTATCTTTCTTTCACGCGGGCTTCGCCAGAGCCCGGGCTATTTGTCGGCGGGGCTTCGCCCGAGAGCGCGAGTGCAGCCAATGCTGTTGAGGCGCTTGGGGAAGCCTCGCCGCTTTATGAGGCAGCGGTGTTTCTTCAACAGGGTGAAACTCAATCCGCCTTCTCGCAGCTGACCGGCGAACTCCATCCATCGCTTGCAATGGCGTTGATAAACCGCAGCCAGCTGACGCGCGACGTTATTCTCGACAGGATGCGCAGTGCTTTCGACGGTATCGATGCGCGCCAGATCCTCGGAAGGGAATCGCAGACTATCGACGAAGGTTCGCTTGCCTTCTGGTCCAGCGGTTTTGGCTCGCGCGGTCGTCTCGATGGCGATAGCCGCGGTCCTTCGGTCGATATCAGGGGCGGCGGCGGACTTTTCGGCGTCGATGGAGATTGGGATAACGGCTGGCGCACGGGCCTCGCCGCCGGTTTCGGCCGCGATACCGTCCGCCAGGGCGGCCTTGCCGCCACGGCCGATGTGGACAGCTACTATATGGCCGCCTATGCCGGTGGGTCGGTTGGCCCGGCATCGCTGCGCTTCGGAGCGATCCATGCCTTTCAGGATATCGAAACCCGCCGGGGCATTGCCTTTTCAACCTTGAGGGAAGAACTGACCACGAGCTATGACGCCTCCACCACGCAGGTCTTCGCCGAAGCCGCCTGGCGTTTCGATGTCGATCTCACCCGCATCGAGCCCTACGCCAATATCGGCTACGTGCAGACGCATACCGACGCCTTCAGCGAAAAGAACGGCGTTGCGGCCGTTTCATCCGGTTCCGCAAGTCACAATCAGCTCTATTCGACGCTCGGTGCGCGCGTCAGCCGCGATATTTCCGTTGAAGGCGTGAATGGTCGCGCGACATTCGACCTCGGTTGGCGTCACGCCTATGGCGATCCGGCGGTGGAGAGTATTTTGTCTTATCAGGGCGGCAGCGCCTTTGCTGTTGCCAGTGCGGCGATGACGCGCGATGCGGCGATATTGAATCTCGGGCTGAGCTACGATCTCAATTCCTCGGCTACCTTGACATTCCGTTATGGCGCGGTTTTTGCAGCCGATGTGCTGGATCAAACCGCTGTCGCAGAGCTCGGAGTTCGTTTCTGATGATACATACTCGAAATCGCTTTGCGAAAGCGGCGCTCGCGGTTCTTTTTTGCGTCGCCGTCGCGGCAGGCGGCGCGGGCGCGCAAGAGGCAGCGAAGCCACCAGCGCCATTGCACGAGGTTCACGGAAGCTGGCAGCTTGCCTGCGCCGCACCCGCCAAAAAAGACGGCGCCGAGGCCGCGCCGTCCATAGCGGAAAAGGTGAAGCCCCTCTGCGCCATCGCGCAGGTCCAGCTTGAGGAAAAAACGCGCAAGCTGGTCGTTTCCGTCGAGTTCCGGCTTGACAATGCCGCAACGCCAGACAAGCTTTCCGGCACCATGGTCCTGCCTTTCGGTCTGGCCGTCACCAAGCTTTTCGCGGTGAAATCCGGAAATGTCCGCTTGCAGGAGGTACAGGTCAGCACCTGCCTGCCGGTCGGCTGCATCGTGTCTTTTACGCCTTTCATCGAGCTTGTTTCGGCGCTGAAGGCGGAACAGACCCTGACGGTGGAGGCTCCCGATCTGCAAGGCCGCACGGTGTCGTTTCAATTGCAGGCAAAGGGCTTTGGCGAGGCGCTGAAGCGCCTCGAAAGCCTGCGTTAGAACCTCTTTGTTTGACATGTTTACGTGAGATGCCTTAGGCGGCAACGGAGTCCGGTTCGCCTGTCCCTTCCGGCTTTTGCGGTTCGGCGTGTTTTTCCGCTGTTTTCCGGCGGGAAAACAGCCCGGTGAGGAACCGGCCGAACCGGTCCATTTCCACGAAGATGACAGGCGTGATGAACAGCGTCAGCAATTGCGAGACGATGAGGCCGCCGACCACGGCGATGCCGAGCGGCTGGCGCAGTTCCGAACTTGCGCCCGAACCGAGCGCGATGGGCAATGCACCCAGTAGCGCGCAGAAGGTCGTCATCATGATCGGCCGGAACCGGCGAACGCAGGCTTCGTGAATGGCGGTTGCCGGCGGTTCCGCCTTTTCGCGCATCAGTTCCACCGCGACATCGATCATCATGATCGCGTTTTTCTTGACGATGCCGATCAGCATCAGCAGGCCGATCAGCGCGATGATCGAGAAATCCATGCCCATCACCTTCAGCGCCACCAGCGCGCCGAAGGCGGCGGCCGGCAGGCCGGAAAGAATGGTCAGCGGGTGGATAAAGCTTTCGTAGAGAACGCCAAGCACCACATAGATGGTCAGCACCGCCGCCAGAATGAGGATGCCGGTATTGCCCTGGCTCTGCTGGAAGATCGCCGCTGTGCCGCCATAGCTGGTGAAGACATCCTGCGGCAGGCCTATCGTGCTCTTGATCTGATCGATCCGGCTTGTGGCATCGGAAAGCGCCACGCCATCCGGCAGGTTGAAGGAGATGGTGGTGGAGACGAGCTGGCCCGTCTGGTTGATAGTAACAGGCGCCTGCGTGCGGGTGAGGGTGGCGAAGTTTGAAAGCGGAACCAGAACACCCGATTTCGCCGAAAGAATATTGATATCGCTGAGGAAATCATCATTCCACGGTTTCGAACTGTCGAATTCCACAATCACGTCGTAGCTGTCGCCGGTCGACTGAATCTGTGCCGCCGTATAACCGCCAAAAGACATTTCCAGCGTCTTGCGCAACTGGTCATTGGTGATGCCGAAGGCGGCAGCTTTTTCCGGATCGACGGAAATCGTCGCGGCGATCGCGCCGTTCTGGGCATCTGAGGTGACGGAGGTGAAGGTGTGGTCGCGGCGCATCGCCTCCATCAGCTTGTTCGACCATTCATTGGTCGTGTCGGCATTCAGACCCTGAACGACGAGTTGGTATTGGCTGGCGGAACTGCGCCCGCCGAAACGCAGGCTCTGCTGCGGATTGATATAGGTGCGGATGCCGGCCACTTTCGATGTGGCCTGCCCCAGTTCTGACAGCACCTGGCTCAGCGGCGCGCGCTCTTCCTTGGGCTTCAGCTCCACGAACACCGAGCCGTTGTTCAGCGGATTGCGGGAATTGCCGCCGACAATGGAGGTGACGTGTACCACGGCCGGATTCTTGCGGATTTGATCGGCGACCTGGGCCTGCAGATCGCGCATCGCCGTATAGGAAATATCCTCACGCGCCTGTGTGGAGACCGAAAGACGGCCAATATCTTCCTGGGGGAAAAAGCTTGAGGGCAGGGTTTCGAAGAGATAGAGCGATGCCGCGACCGAGGCGAGAAACGATGTCAAAACGATGCGGCGATGGGAAAGGCACCAGCCGACGGCGCGGCCATAACCACGAAGCGTGCGCTCGAAACCCGCATCGAACCAGCGGATGATGGCGGGCGGCCGGGAGGAGTGGCCGGAGAGGCGCGAAGCGAGCATTGGCGTCACCGTCAGCGACACCAGCGCCGAGGCCATGATCGCGAGCGTGACGACCATGCCGAACTCGTTGAAGAGCCTGCCGATAACGCCGCCCATCAACAGGATGGGAATGAAGACTGCAACCAGCGAGACGGACATGGAGAGAATGGTGCTGCTGACCTCCGCCGCGCCCTGAAGGGCCGCTTCACGCATGGGCAGGCCTTTTTTATGCAGGCGCAGAATGTTTTCCAGCATGACGATGGCGTCGTCCACCACCAGCCCCACCGAAAGTGTGAGGCCGAGCAGCGAGATATTGTCGATGCTGTAGCCCAGAACATACATCATGCCGAAGGCGGTGATGAGAGACAGAGGCACGGCAAGGCCGGGAATGATGGTCGCCGTCAGGTGTCCGGTGAAGAGATAGATGACCGCAACCACCAGCCCGATGGTGAGAAACAGCGTGAACTGAACGTCCGAAATCGCGTCCTTGATGGCAGTCGAGGCGTCATTCATGACGTTGATATTGACCGAAGGCGGCAATTGCTGGTGAAGCGCCGGCAGCTTGGCCTTGATGGCGTCCACGACGTCGACCGTATTGGCGTCCGGCTGGCGCTGCACGGCGAGAACGATGGCCTGTTCACCGTCGAACCAGCTGCCTGCATTGGTGTTGTCGATGCTGTCGGTGACATTGGCGATATCGCCGAGATGGATCGGTGCGCCATTATTCGTCGAGACGACCAGCGAGCGGAAGGCGGCCGCATTGGTGCGCTGGGTATCGGCCTCGATCGTCAGGCGCTGATTGTCGTTCTGCAACGCCCCGACGGGCACCTGATTATTCGCCTGGGCGATGGCGGTGGTGACGGTGTCGACGCCAAGCCCTCTTGCCTGAAGCTGGGCCGGATCGAGCCCTATACGCACGGCATAGGTCTGCGCGCCATAGATGCTCACCTGCGCGACGCCCGATATGGTGGAAAGAAGCGGAGAAATGATGTTCTCTGCGATTTCGTCGACCTTGCTGGTCGGCATTTCCTTGCTGTTGACGGCCAGCAGGAGCACCGGCGCATCGGCCGGGTTGGTCTTGCGATAGCTTGGCGTTGTCGTCATGTTGCTTGGCAATTGCCGCTGCGCGCGCGAAATCGCGGCCTGCACATCGGCCGCCGCTGCATCGATATCGCGGTTGAGATCGAATTGCAGCACGATCGAGCTGTTGCCGAGCGTATTGGTGGCGCTGATTTCGCTGACGCCGGGAATGGTCTCGAACTGCTTGACCAGCGGTGTGGTGACCGATGTGGCCATAGTTTGCGGCGAGGCGCCCGAGAGCGACGAGGAAACGTTGATCGTCGGGAAATCCACCTTCGGCAGGGCGGCGACGGGCAGCAGGCGGAAGCCGGCAAGCCCGGCCAGCACCAGGCCGATGGCGAGAAGCGTGGTGGCGACGGGCCGGTTGATGCAAAAATTCGGGATCATTGGCCGCCAACCTTTTCCTGCGGAATATTGGCGGCCAGATTGCCGGCCGCGCCGCCCTTGTCGGAAAATTGCTCGACCACGAACTGGCCGTCGGCAAGTTCGGATTGACCCTCGATAATCACGTGCTCGCCGCCATTGAGACCGCTTGCGATGGCGGTAAGATCGCCATTCGAGCGGGCGACTTCCACCGGTGTCATATGGGCATGATGCTCGCTATCGACGGTATAGACGAAATTGCCCTTCGGCCCCGGCCGCACGGCGACCGTCGGCACGACGATCATTTCATCGTCCGAAACGAAGTGCGCGGTGACATTGACGGACTGGCCGGGCCATAAAAGACCGCGATCGTTCTTGAATTCCGCCTTGGCCAGCACGGTGCCGGAGGTCTGATCCACCGTATTGTCGTAGAACCGCAGCACGCCGCTCATCGGTTCGCCACCCGTCGCCGCGGGGTCGACATCGACTGCGGTATCCTTCGCCACGCCTTCGCGCAATTGCGGCAGATAGCGCTGGGAGAGCCGGAAACTGACAGAAATCGGATCGTATTTGGTGATCGTCACGATATTGACGCCGGCGCTGAGATAGGCGCCGGGGCTGACGCTGATATCGCCGAGCCGCCCATCGAAGGGGGCACGTATTTCCATATGTTCAAGCGTCACCTGGTCGGAGGCAAGCGTTGCCTTGTCGGCATCGATCTTGGCGCTGGCGCTATCCCGCGCCGCCCTTGCCTGATCCAGCACCTGCTGGGATTCCGCGCTCTGCTTGACGAGATTGGCGGCGCGCTGGAAGGCGGCCTCCGTCTGCTCCAGCGTTGCCTGATCGGCGGCGATATTGGCCTTGTCCTTGTCGACAGCGGCGCGGGCGATGCGGTCATCCATCTTGAGGATAAGGTCGCCCGCCTTGATATGCTGACCGTCCTTCGCCTCGATTTCCATGACAAGGCCGGCCTGAAGCGGCGCGATATTGGTGATGTCGGCCGCAACCGCCCAGCCCGTCGCCGTTGCATCCATCGGCAGCGTCGCCTTGCCGACGGCGATGGTGCTGACGGTGGGTGGCCCGCCATTGCGCCGCCCTCCACCCTGTCTTTGTCCCTGCTGCCGGGCTGGTTGGCCGCTTTGGGAGGACTGCGTCGCCGTTTCGGCGTCGGCCCTGGGAGATACGCTGGCAAATTGCTTGAGATAGGCGACTTGATCGAGCGGCAGGCGGTCCTTGAAATACCAGGCACCGGCGGCTGCGATGGCAAGAACGCTGAGAGCGGTCCAGAAACGTTTCATCTGACGATTCCGCGTAATGAGAGCGATACATGTTTCCCGAACATGTGCGGTAAGCCTTGGGAGCAGCTTTCCCCCACAAGACACCCAATGCGCTGCGAAATCACCTTAAACTTTTGTAATGGCGGCGACAATGACCGTCACTATATCCCTTGCCTTTCAGGAGGCAGACGATTTCGGTTCATGCCCCAGGCAATGCTTGCCATGTTCCCGTTCGCCGCGGGTTCCGGCCAAGAAAAAAGCCGCCTCGTTTCCGGGGCGGCTTTGGGATGAACGGCGAAAAGCTTCCGATTAGAAGGCCCGGATGGCGTTGCGGGTCGCAAGCACGTCCTCGGCGACATTGCCGGTCGTTGCCGGTACGGAGCCGACGAGATCCAGGAACTTGTAAAGTTCGGTGGCCTGCGAGTTGGTGACATAGATGATGTCGCGATCCTGCATCGGGAACTTCGTGGCGGCGAAGAAGGTCGACGGATCGCGCAGATTGGCGCGGAAGATGACCGGAACGTCCTGTCCGGGGAACTTCGACGTATTGATGCCGAGCTTCACGAGAAGATCGCGCTTGACGATACGATAGACATAGACCTGAGCCGGATCGGCACGGGAATCGAGCAGTCCACCCGCTTTGCCCAGTGCATCCGAAAGCTTGAGATCGGCATCCTCGAACTCGAAACGTCCGTTGAGGCCCGAAGCGCCGAAGGCAAGGTAGGTGCGGCGTTCACGCTCCACCATGATCGTGTCGCCCGGAACCACATAGATGTTTTCGGACGGCGTGCTGACGAGGTGGTTATAGTTGACGCGGGCAGTCTTGCCGCGGCGGATCAGCGTGACATAGGATTCGATATTCGGGGCGCTGAGGCCCTTTGCATAGGAGATGACGTCGAGAACCCGATCGCCCGCTTCCGAAAGCTGAACCTTCGTCGGCTCCTTGACGTCGCCCAGCACGGAGGCCTGTGCGGAGCGGCTGGAAATCTTGGTGATGAGAACCTGCGGCTCGATGGCGCGGTTGGCGAGCCGTTCCTCGATTTCGCTCTGCACATCCTCGACGTTGCGGCCGGTGGCGCGGATCTTGCCCGCATAGGGAACGCTGATATTGCCTTCCCGGTCCACGGTCTGGTTCGGCAGGCTGATGAAGTTGCCGGGACGGCTGCCCGCGTCGTTCGGAATGAACAGGCCGCCGGCCTGGCTTTCGAAGATCGCGACCTGCACCACGTCGCCAACGCCCATCGGCAGCGCCGGAACACCGCCCTTGCCGCCGCCGAAACTGCCGAGCAGGGTGGTGGTTGTGGTGTCGCCGACGTAATTGAGGACGGAGCTGTTGATGTCGAGCAGCGCGTAGTCGACACCGGCGGTTTTCTGCTTGTCCTTGGAGGCGAATTTCACGGAAGCGTTAGATTCGATCGAAGCTGCATCTGGGCCGGAGGCCGCAGTAACCGTGCAACCCGCCAGTGCTGCAGAGGCAAGCAGAATCGAAACATTCAATAAACGCATTTGGTCCTCGAAATGAATTCCGTCCGAAAAGCAGAAATAATCCGGACATCGTATAAGTTTTTAAAAATAAGCACTTCATAAATGACACCGGTAAAGGAAATCCAAACCGGCATTACATCCGTTCAGCGGAATCGCATCCCGGGATGTTTACGTCCCCTATCAGGCATATGCCCAATTTCAGACGATGCTTCAAGTTCATCATCGCTCAACTGCGCCGAAAAATTCCGGGCGCGGCACGATGTTCAAGTCCCCTGACGGTGTCAGTATTGTTACGCTTCAATATTCAGTTGGCTGCCATAATCTCTTTGATTGCTGCATTGCGCTAGTGCAGTTTTGTCACGCTTGCGCGGTTTCTTTTGCTGTGGGCTTACGTGAATCCTAATCATTTGTTTTGTAAAATAATTTTTCCTATTTCAGTATAAATGCTTCTGAAATAAAGAGCCTGCCCGCGACTCCAAGTCGTTCTTTAACTCTCGCTAGGTTCGCGTCCACGCTATTCGTCAGACCCTTCGACTGCTATGCAGCACTGGGAGTATGTCGGCGATATGCCGAAGCGGGCAGAGCCACCCATTCATGTATCCCGAAACGTATTGCTGCCATCTGAACAATGGCAGGCAGGGCAACGCCAATGATTGTCGTAATTGCCAACAGGCTCGCTATGTCCGTTACATGAAACAACTTGACCGCGACAGCCCGGCCAAAACCGATGGCGATGATATGCATCACATAAATTCCAACGGACAACTGGCCGAGTGTCTTAAACATCAATGAAATAGGGCTTTCGCGAATAACGAGTGCCTGCGAAATTGCGATCATCAAGACTATGCCGAGGGTCGCCGATAAGAAAGGAAACCGTTCGGGGATTTCAATTTGCCACGAGACATAGGTGGAAATCGCAAAGGCTGCCAGAAGCGCGAGAAATGAGGGCATCGTGTATCTCTTCTGCTGAAAGCCGTATTGTTTTGCGAGAACGCCGAGTGTGAAATAGATCAAGCCGTACGCAATGTCCCATGGGACCTGTTGGCCCTGCAGATAGAAGAAAACGAACAGAATAAGTGCGAATGCCGCTCGGACGAGGGCAGGCACCCAGGCGAATGCATGAGAGGCAAGTTGGCAGAAAAATAGTGAGTAAAGAAACCAGAAGGGGCTTATCGGGCTCCACAGGATTTCCAGGACTCTGGTAAAATCGATGGTCGTGTTTGTAAGACCCAAATGCCCCATCACCACCATCAGGCTGCCATGCAGGACTGACCAGAATAGATAGGGATAAGCGATATTTTTTGCGATCTTGGCGAAAAAATCCCTAGGTGCGGTATCCGGTCCAGAGAAGAACAGTCCCGACACGAAGAAAAAAAACGGCATATGGAAGGTGTAAATTGCATAGTCGGCGAAGCCCATAAGGCTGAAGTGCGGCGGCGCGACAGAGCCATTTAGGCCTCTTTCCGCGTGGCCGAAAACAACAAGGATTATACACAGACCTTTGGCGACATCATAACTATAGTCACGCGGATTCTTAGGTTTCATCCAAGCACTCAATGAAAGCTTTCATGTGTAGATGTGGGCCGAAGGCATTTCTTAATTACGCCCGCTCAGCCAGTGCGAAATTCACGGTATCCGCGAACTCCCGCAGGAAACGCTCCCGTGAGAAGCGGGCGGCATTGTTGATGCAGGCGTTCTTGTCGAAGCGGTCGGAATTGTCGACGAACTCCTGTACGGCGGCGCAGATCGCCTCCGGTGTCTGCTCACCGAAATAAAGGCCGGTTGGATGGTTGGAGGCGCCGAGCGGAACGACGGTTTCCAGCACGCCGCCCTTGCCATAGGCGATGACCGGTGTGCCGAGCGCCTGGGATTCGACGGGCACGATGCCGAAATCGTCTTCTGCCGCAAAAACGAAGGCCTTGGCCTCGGCCATGTATTTGTGAAGCTCTTCATTGCCGACGAAACCGAGGATTTCGACATTCGGCGTGGCGATTTCGCGGATGCGTTTCATGTCCGGCCCGTCGCCGATGACGACCAGCCGTTTGTCGGGCATCTTTGCAAAGGCTTCCACGATCAGGTGCACTTTCTTGTAGGGCACGAGCCGCGACGCCGTGACGAAATAGTCACCCTTAAGCTCGGACGGGGAAAGATGGGAGGTGTCCACCGGCGGATAGATCACGGTGGAATCGCGGCCATAACATTTGCGCACCCGGTTACGGATGAATTTGGAGTTGACCGTCATCAGGTCGACGCCGTTGGCGGTGCGGATGTCCCACATGCGGATATAGTGAAGAATGGCGCGCGCGATCCATGAGGTGAAGCCGCGCGTCATCCTGGTTTCCTTAAGATACTGGTGTTGCAGGTCCCAGGCGTAGCGGATGGGGCTATGGATATAGGAGACGTGAAACTGGCCCGGGCCGGTGATGACGCCCTTGGCGACCGCATAGCTCGAGGAAATAACGAGGTCGTAGCCGCTCAGATCGAACTGTTCGATGGCGAGCGGCATCAGCGGCAGATAGGAGCGGTATTTTTTCCGGGCGAAAGGCAGCTTCTGGATGAAGGAGGTATTGACGGGACGGCCGCCGAGAAACCCCCTGTCGCGCTCGCTCATGAAATCGACAAGGCAGTACAGATCCGCGTGAGGGTAAATTTCAAGAAGGTTGTGAAGCACTTTTTCGGCCCCGCCTCTGTCGGTGAGCCAGTCATGCACGATTGCCGTCTTCATAATTTCCTCAATAATTTCAACGTAATAAAAATTAATGTTCCGCCATGGAATAAAGTTTGGCGGTGTAGAATATCAGGTCTGTCTGCAGCCCTTGAAAACACGGCTGGCGGCGTCAAATAACGTAACGATTAATAAGAATGTGCGGGTATGTCTGTGGTGGCCTAGCGTTAGTCCGCTCTTTAATAGCACTTTGTTCGCAAATGCGAAATATCCAACCTCCTTAATTCCTTTTCTTCCTTTGCAGTCAAAATCCGGTCGTCATTCCCTCTCTCCCAGCCGGAAGAGATGGATGTCACGGCGCGCCGTATTTTTGGCGAAACTCCCGTTTTTTCATTGCCTTAAACGATGCCGCCTTCTTTCGCAAAGACCTGTCTTGCGTTTCGCCGATCATGGAAACCCATCATCGTGCCGCATTGTCATTGACAAGCCGTCTTATCGAGATATTCTTTTATAAAGATGCATATAACATAATAATGGAACACATAAAAGCTGGGAGCTTGACCATGAGACGTAAACTTGCATTTCTCGCCACCGCCGCTTTGATGTTGGCGCCCGGTGTAATGATGGCTGCGGAGAAGGGCGGCGTCATCAACGTCGCCACGATCGGCGAGCCGCCGACGCTCGATCCCATGGCGTCTACCGCCGATCTCGTCGGCATCGTCACGCAGCATATTTTCGAAACGCTCTATACCTTCGACAAGGGCTGGAAGGTGACGCCGCTTCTGGCGGAAAGCCTGCCCGAGATCAGTGCGGATGGCAAAACTTACACGATCAAGCTCAGGCAGGGCATCAAGTTCCATGACGGTAGCGACATGACCTCGGAAGATGTCGTCGCCTCGCTCGGCCGCTGGATGAAGGTCGCCTCGCGCGGCAAGCAGGCAGCCGGCTTTATCGACAATATCTCCGCGCCGGATGCCGGAACGGTGACGATCGCCCTCAAGCAGCCCTATGCGCCGCTCGCTTCGCTGCTCGCCTTCAACAATTCCGCCGCCATCATCCTGCCGGCTGAAAAGCAGGCGGAGCCGATGGCCGAATTTATCGGCACCGGCCCCTATATGCTGAAGGAACGCAAGGCCGACCAGTATATCCAGCTCGTCCGCTTCGATGGCTACAAGTCCCGCGATGGCGAAAGCGACGGTTATGGCGGCGCGCGCCATCAATATCTCGATGAAATCCGCTTCGTCCCGGTGCCTGATCCGAATACCCGCGTCGAAGCCGCCGTTTCCGGGCAATATGACTATGTCGATTCCATTCCGGTGGAATCCTTCGACAAGGTGAAGTCCTCGTCGGCCTCGCAGCCGATGATGCTGAAGCCTTTCGGTTATCCGGTCTTCGTATTCAACACGAAGGAGGGGCTTTCTTCCAAGCTGGAGGTCCGCAAGGCGGTGACCGAAGCGCTGAACATGGAAGACATGCTGGCAGCCGCTTTCGGCAGTACGGATTTCTATGCGCTCGATGGCGCCTATTATCCCGATAATTTCTCCTGGCATTCGGAAGAGGGCGTCGAGGGCAATTATAATCTCGGCAATCCGGAAGCCGCCGCCGAAAAACTGAAGGCGGCCGGTTACAACGGCGAGCCGCTGCGCATCCTCACCAGCCGCCAGTATGAGTTCCACTACAAGATGGCGCAGGTCGCGGCGGAATATCTGAAACTTGCCGGTTTCAAGGTGGATATGCAGGTGGTGGACTGGGCGACGCTGACGCAGCGCCGCGCCGACCCGAAGCTCTGGGATATCTACATCACCCACAGCCCCTTCCTGCCGGAGCCGGCGCTGATCGGCGCGCTCTCCACCGGCTCGCCGGGCTGGTGGGATACGCCGGCGCGCAAGGCCGCGGTTGACGCCTTCACCTCGGAAGCCGATCCGGACAAGCGTATCGCGCTCTGGGCCAATGTGCAGAAAACGATCTATGACGAGCTGCCGCTCATCAAGATCGGCGACTTCAATGCCGTGGCGGCCAAGTCCAACAAGCTTGATGGTGTCGATCCGGCTCCATGGCCTTACTTCTGGAACGCTTCGGTTACGAAATAAGACCGGCACCGCATGCCGTCACCCCGGCCTTGAGCCGGGGTCCAGCGCGATCAAGTCCTTGATCGCAAGAGACTCTCTCACCACGCGGACGCGTGGTGGCTGGATGCCGGATCTAATCCGGCATGACGGAAAAATGCGGTCGGCATTTACGTAAACCAACTCAACCGTCGCCTGGTCGCGGCCTATCACCCGCTTCGGAGCCTTGATACGTGATACGGTATATTTTCCAGAGACTTGCAGGAATGATCGTGGTGATGTTCCTCGTCGTCACCATCGTTTTCGTCATCCTGCGCGTCACTCCCGGAGATCCGGCCGCCGTGATGCTGGGGCCGGATGCCTCGGCGCAGGATATTGCGGAGCTGCGCACCCGGCTTGGCCTCGACCAGTCGCTCGGCGTGCAATATGTCTATTATATCGGCCAATTGCTGAAGGGCGATCTTGGTCAGTCGATCTTCCTCAACATGCCGGTTGGATCGGCACTGCTGGACCGGGCGGAACCGACCTTCTTCCTGACGATCTTTTCGCTGCTGATTGCCAGTGTCATCGCGCTGCCCATCGGCATCTACGCCGCTTACCGGCGCGGTTCCTTCGTGGATCAGGCCGCGACCACCATTGCAATGCTTGCGGCGAGCATTCCGAGTTTCTGGCTCGGCCTCATCCTCATGCAGGTCTTTGCCGTGCGGCTCGATCTGTTTCCGGTGTCGGGTTACGGTGGGCCGGGTGCCAGCTTCATGGAGCGCATGTATCACCTGACCTTGCCGGCCATCGCGCTCGGCCTCGTTTCCTCCGCGCTCATTCTGCGCTTCACTCGCGCCTCGATGCTGGATGTTCTCGGTGACGATTATGTCCGCACCGCCAGAGCCAAGGGCGTCAAGGAGCGCCGGGTGGTGATGAAACATGCGCTGAAGAATGCGCTCATTCCCATCCTCACCGTGCTTGGCCTCACCGCCGCCGTGCTGATTTCCGGTGCAGTGGTAACGGAAACCGTCTTCGGCCTGCCGGGTGTCGGCAATCTTGTCGTCTCAGCCGTGCTCCGGCGGGATTATCCGGTCATTCAGGGCGCGCTTCTCATCATCGCCGGGCTTTACGTGCTCATCAATTTTGCAATCGACATGCTTTATTTGCTGGTCGATCCGAGGGTTCGTTACTGATGGCCGATATTGTTTCCACCACCCCGCCGGCGCGCAACCCGACCATCCTGTTCATTCGGCGCCTGTTGAAGCGCAAGACGGTCGCTGCCGGCCTTATCGTTCTCGTCGTCTTCGTGCTGCTTGCCGTTTTCGCGCCGATGATTGCGCCTTATTCGCCGTCGAAACTGTCGATTGTGAACCGTCTGAAGCCACCGAGTGAAATTTACTGGTTCGGCACCGACGAGTTCGGCCGCGACGTGTTTTCCCGCACCATCTATGCCGGAAGGCTGTCACTTCTGGTCGGGGCCGCCGTGGTGGCGCTTTCGGCGCTGATCGGCATCACGCTCGGCCTGCTTGCCGGCTTCTTCCAGAAACTGGATACGCCGATTGCGCGTCTGATCGATGCGATGATGGCCTTTCCGGATATTCTGCTGGCGATTGCGCTGGTGGCGGCACTCGGCCCGTCGCTGACCACCGTCATCATCGCGCTTGCCGTCGTTTATTCGCCGCGCCTTGCCCGCATCGTGCGCGCCTCGACGCTGGTGATCCGTGAGTTGCCCTATGTGGAGGCGGCGAAGGCGCTTGGCATTTCCACCTTCCACATCATGACGCGGCATGTGCTGCGCAATCTGGTCTCGCCCATCCTTGTGCAATGCACCTTCCTTTTCGCCAGCGCCATGCTGGCCGAGGCGGGCCTTTCCTTTCTGGGGCTCGGTGTCAGCCCCGAAATTCCCACCTGGGGAACCATGATCTCCGCTGGCCGCCAGTATATCGGTCAGGCTGACTGGATGACCTATTTCCCCGGCTTTGCCATCATTCTTTCCGTGCTGTCGCTGCAAATGGTCGGCGACGGGCTGCGGGACATGCTCGACCCAAGACTGCGAAGGGATTTGTAATATGACGTCCGGCGAACAGGCAAACACGCCTCTTCAAGCTCCCATTCTTCTCACCAATGTCAAACCCGTCGGTTTCGGAAAGGGGGCGTCCCAAGCCTCGACCGATATTCTGATCGGCGGCGACGGCAAGATCGCCGCGGTAGGCTCTGCCCTGCAGGCGCCTGCGGATGCACAGCGTATCGATGCCAAAGGTGCCTTCATCTCGCCCGGCTGGGTGGATCTGCACGTGCATATCTGGCACGGCGGCACCGATATCTCCATCCGCCCCTCCGAATGCGGGGCGGAACGCGGCGTCACGACGCTGGTGGATGCCGGTTCGGCGGGCGAGGCGAATTTCCACGGTTTCCGCGAATATATCATCGAACCTTCGAGAGAGCGCATCAAGGCCTTCCTCAATCTTGGTTCCATCGGCCTTGTTGCCTGCAACCGGGTGCCGGAACTGCGCGACATCAAGGATATCGACCTTGATCGCATTCTCGAATGTTACGCCGAAAACAGCGAGCATATTGTCGGCCTGAAGGTGCGGGCGAGCCATGTCATCACCGGCTCCTGGGGTGTGACGCCGGTCAAGCTCGGCAAGAAGATTGCCAAGATCCTGAAAGTGCCGATGATGGTGCATGTGGGCGAACCGCCGGCACTCTATGACGAGGTGCTGGAAATTCTCGGCCCCGGTGATGTCGTGACCCATTGCTTCAACGGCAAGTCGGGCTCCAGCATCATGGAAGACGAGGACCTGTTCAACCTTGCCGAACGCTGCGCCGGTGAAGGCATCCGGCTGGATATCGGCCATGGCGGCGCCTCCTTCTCCTTCAAGGTGGCGGAAGCGGCGATTGCACGCGGCCTGTTGCCGTTCTCGATCTCGACGGATTTGCATGGCCATTCGATGAATTTCCCGGTCTGGGATCTGGCGACGACCATGTCGAAGCTGCTATCGGTTGATATGCCCTTCGAAAATGTCGTCGAGGCCGTTACCCGCAATCCGGCCTCCGTCATCCGCCTCGATATGGAAAACCGTCTCGATGTTGGCCAGCGCGCCGACTTCACCATTTTCGATCTCGTGGATTCCGATCTGGAAGCGACCGATTCAAATGGCGATGTGGCGCGCCTGACGCGTCTGTTCGAGCCGCGTTACGCGGTCATCGGCACGGAAGCGATTGCCGCCAGCCGTTATGTTCCAAGGGCGCGCAAGCTGGTGCGCCACAGCCATGGTTATTCCTGGCGCTGAACCCGAATGGAATGGCGGGGCACGCTCCGCCTTCCGCAGACATTACGGGATACCCGTCCCGGCATTATGAGGAATTCGCGTGAAACAGTCTTCGCTTGATGCAGAAGGGCACCTTTCGCCCTATGATCGGCTCGCTGCGCTCGGCATCTCCCTGCCGCCGCCGCCGCCGCCAATTGCCAATTTCGTCACCCATGTGGTGGAAGGCAACATGCTTTATCTCTCGGGCCAGGGGCCACGGGAAGAAAACGGCCATCTCTATGCCGGCAAGGTGGGCGCGGAAATCGGGCTGGAAGAGGCCTATAATCATGCGCGTCTCACCGGCATCAATCTGCTTGCCGTCATGCATGAGGCGCTGGGTGATCTGTCGCGGGTGAAAAAGGTGGTCAAGCTGCTCGGCATGGTCAATGCCGTCAGCGATTTCCGCGATCACCCGAGCGTTATCAATGGCTGCTCCGATCTCTTCATCGATGTGTTCGGCGATGCGGGACAACATGCCCGCTCCGCCGTGGGTTTCGGCTCATTGCCGGGCAACATCACCGTTGAGATCGAAGCCATCGTCGCGCTCAAGGGGTGAGGCCGTTTAATGGTTGCGCCAGCCCATCAGCTTTTCGATCCGTTCTGCCGAGACCCTGACCTGTTCGGTGTAATGGCTTTCGTCCGCCAGCACCTTCTGTTCCGGCAGCACGATGGAAATCGTCGCAACGCATTCGCCCCTGTTGTCGCAGATCGGCGAGGCGATGCAGGCGACGGCGTAATCGGATTCGGCGACCTGTATCGACAGGCGGTCATGGAAAGCGGCGCCTGCCGATTGCGACAGGGTCTCCGGGTTGATTTCCGCGCGACCGGTGGGCGAGGTGCGTGCGCAGCGCTTGAACAGTTCGACACGCTCAGCCTCCGGCAGATGGCCGACGAGCAGGCGGCCGGATGCCGTCCAGTTCAGGGGAACACGGGTGCCGACGCGCGACGCGACCTGAAAATGGCTTGGACCATCGGCCATGGCCAGAACCAGCATATGGTCGCCATCGCGGCCGCAAAGCTGTACGGTCTCGCCCGCATGGCGGCACAGATCGTGCATTTCGTGGGTGGCGACACCCATGAAATCCAGCGAGCGGGCATAGGCAAGGCCATAATGGTAAAGCCGCGCGCCGAGCCAGATATTGCCATCGGCATTGCGCGCCAGCATGTTCTTTTCGACGAGATCGTCAATGATCACATAGACGGTGGAAAGTGGCGCCTTGATCGCCTTGGCAATCGCGTAAGCGCCGGCTGGCGATCCGGTTTCGTAAAGGTAATCAATAACCTGAAGCGCACGGTCGATGCCGCTGACGCGCGAGCGCTTGGCCGTCTTTGCGTCCGGATTTTCCTCCGTGGGAGACACGGCGGTTGAAGGCATTTCGTCCAGTCTATGGGCGTCCAATTTTGGCTCCTCATGGTTTTGAGAAGCTATTACATTATTATGGCATATATGTCGATGCCTATCGCATCGCAAAGACAGGAGAAAGACATGACCGAGGATATCAGAAGCAGGATCGGCCTTCGCCCGGTCATCAACGTCTCGGGCACCATGACCTCGCTCGGCGCGTCGATTGTCGTTCCCGAGGCCGTTCAGGCCATGGCGGCCATCCTGCCGCAATTCGTCGAGATCAATGATCTGCAACGCAAGGCGAGCGCGATCATTGCAAGGCTGACGGGCGGCGAGGCTGGTTTCGTCACGGCGTCCTGCTCCTCCGGCATCAGCCTTGCGGTGGCGGGCGCCATTACCGGCAATAATCTGCTGGCCATCGAAAAGCTGCCCGATGTCGCGCCTGAAAAGAACGAAGTTCTGGTGCAGATGGGGCATGTGGTGAGCTATGGCGCGCCGGTGGATCAGGCGATCCGCCTCGGCGGCGGCAAGGTGGTGCTGGTCGGCCAGGCGACATCGACCCATCGTTTCCACATGGAAAACGCCATCACCGAAAAGACGGCGGCGGCGGTCTATGTCGTGTCGCACCATGTAGTGAATTACGGTCTGCTGCACCTTTCCGAATTCGTCGAGATTGCCCACGCCAAGGGCGTGCCTGTTATCGTCGATGCGGCGTCCGAATATGACCTGGAGCTGTTTCTGGCGACGGGCGCGGATGTTGTCCTCTATTCCGGCCACAAGTTCCTTGGCGGTCCCACTTCCGGCATCGTCGCCGGCAAAAAGGAACTGGTGCGAAATGCCTTCCTGCAGAATATGGGCATCGGCCGCGGCATGAAGGTCGGCAAGGAAAGCATCTATGGCGTCATGGCGGCGCTGGAAGCCTGGGAAAAGCGTGATCATGACGGCATTCGCGAGCGCGAAACCGGCTATCTTAATCTCTGGAAAAAGACGCTGGACGGACGCCCCGGCGTGACGGCGCTGATCGAGCCCGACCCGACCAACAACCCGCTCGACCGGCTGCGCGTCATCATCGATGCCGAAGAAGCCCATATCACCGCCTGGGACCTGACGACGGCGCTCGCCAAAGGCAGCCCACCGATCATTGCCCGCGATCACGAGGTGGAACACCGCTATTTCTATCTCGACCCCTGCAACCTGCATCCCGGCCAGGAAACCATCGTGGCTTCCCGTCTGGCGGAAGAGCTGGACAAGGCGCGCGCCTCCAACGAGGTGATCGCCACACCGTTCGAAGACCGCAGCCGCCACCGTTTCGACGGCATGCTGCGCTGGCCGGACTGAGTGGAACGAGCGGGTGCGGCAGTTTTCTTCTCCCCGAGGGGGAGAAGTCCGCGGCAGCGGGATGAGGGGGCAGGGGTGCGGTCTATCGCTGGCGTTGCCCCCTCATCCGACCCTTCGGGCCACCTTCTCCCCCTCGGGGAGAAGAAACTCGCGGTAACTGCCCGCCCAAGCATTGCAACCAGAATAAAGAAAAGGGAACGATCATGACCATGCCGCAGGCAGCACCGCTTAGTGCCGAAGATGCCGTGCTTTCCGTCCGCAATCTCACCACGTCTTTTCACGTGGATGGCGGCTGGAAACCCGTGGTGCGTGATATTTCCTTTGATGTCGGGCCGGGTGAGACGGTTGCGATCGTCGGTGAAAGTGGTTCGGGCAAAAGCGTTACATCGCTTTCCATCATGCGGCTGCTGGATCGGGAAAGCAGCAGGGTGCAGGGTGAAATCCTGCTCGGAGGTCGCAACCTGCTCTCGCTTTCCGAGGACGCCATGCGGCGGGTGCGGGGCAATGAGGTGGCGATGATCTTTCAGGAGCCGATGACCAGCCTCAATCCGCTCTTCACCATCGGCGACCAGATTTCCGAGGCTCTGCTGTGCCATCAGCCGATGTCGAAAGCCGATGCGCGGGCCGAGACGATCCGCCTGCTGGAAAAGGTCCGCATACCCTCCGCCGCCTCGCGTTTCGATGAATATCCGCACCGCTTTTCCGGCGGCATGCGCCAGCGCGTGATGATTGCCATGGCGCTTGCGTCCCGGCCGAAGCTCCTGATCGCCGACGAGCCGACGACCGCGCTCGATGTGACCATTCAGGGCCAGATCCTCGATCTCATCAAGACGCTTCAGGAAGAGGAGGGCACCTCCGTCCTGTTCATCACCCATGACATGGGCGTGGTGGCTGAGATTGCCGACCGTACCGTCGTCATGTATCGCGGCGAACAGGTGGAAGTCGGCGCGACGGCGGATATCTTCCATCGCGGCAAACATCCCTATACGCGCGCGCTTTTGTCCGCCGTTCCGGTTCTCGGGTCGATGACGGGTGAGGAAAGACCGCTCCGGTTTCCCATCGTCAACACCACCACGGGGGAAACGCAGGAGCCGGCGCGTCCGGCCGATACCGTTGACGCCAGCGCCCAGCCGGTGCTGAAGGTGGAGGGGCTGACCAAGCGTTTCGACATCCACTCCGGCCTGCTGGGACGGCTCAGCGGCCGCGTCCACGCGGTGGAAAACGTGTCCTTCGATCTGAGGGCCGGGGAGACACTATCGCTGGTGGGCGAAAGCGGCTGCGGCAAGTCGACCACCGGTCGTGCCATCATGCGGCTGATCGAGCCGGATGCCGGTTCGGTGGTGGTAAACGGCGAGAATATTCTCGCCCTCGACAAGATGGGCATGCGCGAAATGCGCAAGACGGTGCAGATGATCTTTCAGGACCCTTTCGCCTCGCTCAACCCGCGCATGACGGTGGGTGCGGCGATTGCCGAACCATTTCTGGAACACCGCATGGGCAGCGCCCGCGAAGCGAAGGAGGTGGTGGCCGACATGCTGGAAAAGGTCGGCCTCTCGCCCGATATGGCGGCGCGTTACCCGCACGAGTTTTCCGGCGGCCAGCGCCAGCGCATCTGCATTGCCCGCGCGCTGGCGCTGAAGCCGAAGGTGATTGTCGCCGATGAAAGCGTCTCGGCGCTGGATGTCTCGATCAAGGCGCAGGTCATCAACCTGATGCTGGATCTGCAGCAAAGCCTCGATCTTGCCTTCCTGTTCATATCCCATGACATGGCAGTGGTGGAGCGCGTCAGCCACCGGGTGGCGGTGATGTATCTCGGCGAGATCGTCGAAATCGGCCCGCGTGCTGCCGTTTTCGACAATCCGCAGCACGACTATACCCGCAAGCTGATGGCCGCCGTGCCGGTGCCGGACCCGGATCGCCGCAACACAAGGCGCGGTGCTGCCAATGACGAGCTGAAAAGCCCGATCCGCGCTGTCGATTATGTCGTCAAGCCGCGTGAATATCGCGAGGTTTCGCCCGGTCACCTCGTCGCCTGTTAAAACCCCGGTACGTCCGACGTTGCGAAGGGGACGCGATAACCGCGCTTAAAACTCTCCCGCTGTCCAAGCTGGCGATACCACCGCTGTACCGCCGGAAAATCATCGAGATTGATTTTGTGGCGCGCGAAACGCGACACCCATGGCCAGATGGCGATATCGGCGATGGAAAAATCTCCCGCCACATATTCCCGCCCCGTTAAACGGTCGTTCAATGTCCGATAGAGGCGCTCCACATCCGCGGCAAAACGTGCCTCGGCAAAGGGGGCCTCTCCGGCATGATAGGTCAGGAAATAATGGGCATAACCGAGTGTCGGGCCGAAATTGGCGGCCTGCCACATCAGCCATTCGGTGACTGTCAGTCGCTCGGCGCCAGAGGCGGGCAGAAGCCGGTCTGCCTTTTCGGCGAGATAGAGGAGGATCGCGTTTGATTCCGTCAGGACGGTGCCGTTGTCATTGTCGATGATTGCCGGAATTTTCGAGCCGGGATTGACGCGGATATAATCGGCTGCGAACTGCTCGCCTTTTTCGATGTCGATGGCGTGGCTGCGATAGGGCAGGCCGAGTTCTTCCAGCGCGACCGAGATTTTGAGGCCGTTCGGCGTGATCCAGGTGTAAAGGTCGATCATGTCAGTCGAACATCGCCTCATCCAGCGGCAGGGCGCGACGGCCTTTCTTGCCCGTCACATCGGAAAGGTCCTTGTAAAGACCGCGCAGGGTCAGAACCAGCTGGATAATGCGCGGATCGGTGACACGATAGATCACCGCCTTGCCCTCCCGTGTGCCTTCAATGATACCGGCATCGCGCAATTCGGCGAGCTGCTGCGAAAGCGTTGGCTGCTGGATACCAAGTTCGTATTCCAGTGCGGAAACGGACGCTTCCGTTTCCATGAGGTAACAGACGATGGCCAGACGGTTGGCGTTGGCGACAAGCTTCAAAAGCTCGCTCGCTTCCACCACGCTGCGGCAGATGAGATTGGAAACCGGTTTCGTCACAACTACTGGTCCCTGTTTCAGACTATAAAAAAGTAAATTGTATGCAGATAAATTTCAATGGCTTAATGCAGGTCGTTTTTAGTCGGCTGCAGAATTTTTAAAATCTACAGGATTAGTAGATTTCTCTTTCGCTTTCCGGCTGAGGATCGCCAAAACGTTCCTCGAAAACACTCTATAAAAAAGTAGATTGATTGTGAAATGAGGTGTCGACATGAAAATCGGGGTCCATCCCAACAATCTGCATTTACGGCTCGCCCGGCTCTGGCCCGGCGCTTTCGAGCAATTTAATCCGGAATTCGTGACCTATCGCGAAGGACGCGATACGGCGGCTCTGCTGGAAAAGGGCGACATCCATTTCGGTGGCACCGGCTCGACGCCGCCCATTGAAGCGGATGCGCGCGGGCTTGCGGCGGTCTATATCGCCGCTTCCGCGCCGAGGCCCGCCAATGGCGCAATCCTCGTGCGGCGCGACAGCCCGATCAGTTCTGCCGCTGAGCTTAAGGGAAAGCGCATATCGCTGATCGACGGATCGTTTCACACCTATCTTCTGGCCCGCAGCCTGGAAGGGGCGGGTCTTGGTCTTTCGGATGTGACGCGGATTGAAAGCGGTGACAGCGACAGCCTGCTCGACCTCGTGGAAGGCCGTGTCGATGCCTGGGTAACGATGTCGCCACGGCTGGAAAAGGCCCTGACCCATGAGGAGATCAGCCTTCTGGTCCGCTGCGGTTCAACCATTCCCAACCGATCGCTGTTCTGGACGCTAGCGCGTCACAATATAGCGCAGGAGACAAGACAGGCGATTGCGGCTGAACTGGACCGCGTCGGCCGCGCCGTCATGGCGGATATCGACAGGGCTGCGGCGCTGCTTGCCGCCGAACCGGGCAGTGAGGGTGATGCGGCATCCTGGGCGAAGGTGCTGCGCTCACGCGATCTTTCCGTGGTGCCCGCCGCTGAAAATATCCTTGCCGAACAGCAGGAGGAGGCCGATACGCTTTACAGGCACGGCCATTTCTCTTTACCGGTTCAGACCGGGCAAAGCCCGGCCCCGCAATCAGCCAGCGTCGGAGGCGACAGATGAATGTTTTCTGGTACATGTGCGCGCCCGACGGTGCCTATCCCTGGCAGCCGGAAGGCTCCCGCAAGGTCGATCTCGGTTATTACAGGCAGCTGGCGCTGGCTTACGATCAGCTGGGTTATACTGGCGCGCTGTTTGCCACTGGCGCGCATGATGTCTGGGTTCTGGCGGGCGCACTGCTCTCCCATACCGAGCGGCTTAAACTGCTGGTCGCCATCCATCCGGGCCTGATTGCGCCGACGCTGCTTGCCAAGATGGCGGCAACGCTCCAGGAGTTTTCGCGCGGCCGTCTGCTGATCAATGTCGTCTCTGGCGATGCGAAAATGCTCGGCGCTTACGGCATGACCATGCCGCATGATGAGCGTTACGACATGGCGGATGAATATCTGCAGATCTGGCACCGCCTTTTCGCCGGCGAGACGGTGGATTTCAAGGGGCGGCATTTCCAGACCGAGGGTGCTAAACTCGCGCTGCCGGTGGGGCAGGGCATCGAGCCGCCGCCCTTGTGGTTCGGCGGTTCTTCGGACAAGGCCATCGACGTTGCGGCCAAACATGTCGAGACCTACCTCTCCTGGGGTGAAACGCCCGATCAGATCGGCGCGAAGGTCGACCTCGTCAAGGCGCGGGCAGAACAGCTTGGCCGCGAACTGGAATATGGCATTCGGCTCTATGTCATCGTGCGTGATACCGATGAAGAGGCCTGGGCCGCGGCGGCCGACCTTTACGGGCGCATGGATGAGCGTGCGATTGCCGCCAACCAGCGTTTTGTCGGCAAGACCGATTCCGTCGGCCAGCAGCGCATGACGGCGATGCATGGCGGGCAGAAGCCGGAAAACCTGCGCGATCTGGAAATCGCCCCCAATCTCTGGGCTGGCATCGGGCTTGTCCGTCCGGGCCCGGGAACCGCGATTGTCGGTTCGCCGGATACTGTCATCCGCACGCTGGAGGCCTATAAGAAGGCGGGCGTGAACACCTTTATCCTCTCCGGCATGCCATTGCTGGAGGAAGCCTTCCGCTTCGGCGAAAAGGTTCTGCCTCGTCTCGATGTATCGCGGGAAGTGTCAGCGGCGAAACAATTCACCTGGTCGACCCTGTTCGACCGCGACCTCTCGGCCAAGGCCTCCTGAGCATGGTGCGGGAGTGGAAAAGAACAACATGACGGCAAGTCCGGCAACAACAATCGCGCAACGGCGCTTCGGTCCACAACGCGTGGCCGAACGGGCGCTTGCCGTTCTGGACAAGGCGCTGGGCGCGGTTGCCGCCGCCATCCTTGCAACGCTTCTTGTGGTGGTGCTGGTCAATGTCGCCCTGCGATATCTGTTCCATACCGGTTTCATCGGCGCGGAAGATCTGGGCATCTGGCTCAATGTGGCGATGATCGCGGTCGGTGCGCCGCTCAGCCTCAAGAGCGCTCTGGCCATGCGGCTGGATGTGTTCGTGCGCTTCCTGCCGGAACGCTTTCATGCCGCAACCGAAGTTCTGGCCGATGCCTTTTCCTTCGTCGCAGCCCTCATCCTCGCCTTCGGCGGGGTGGAGATTGCGGCCATGCTGGGTGGCACATCGCCAACGCTCGGTCTGCCGGAATGGGTGCGCTTCGGTTTTCTCGGTGCAGGCGGCGCGCTGATCTTTGTGTATCTGGCGCTTCAACGGGTCGGCGAAGGCAAGGCGCTTGCCGTTCTGCTCTCCGTCGCCATCGCGGTCGTTTCTTATGTCGGACTGCCGGAACTGTTTATCGATACGAGCCTGCCGCCGAGCCTGTTTCTGGCGCTGACGGCGGCCGTGGGGCTGGTTCTGGCCGCACCGCTTGCCCATGCCTTCCTTGCCGCCGCCTATGTGGCGATCGCGTTCGGCAGCACCTTGCCGGAGCCGGCCATCGTGTCCTCGACGGTGACGGGCATGTCGAAATTCCTGCTGCTTGCCATTCCCTTCTTCCTGCTGGCCGGCAGCCTGCTGACGGAATCGGGCGTCGCCAACCAGCTGGTTCGTTTTGCCGCCTCCATGGTCGGCCACCGGCGGGCAGGGCTGGCGCAGACGACGCTTCTGACCAGCGTGCTGTTTTCCGGCGCATCCGGCTCCTCGGTCGCCAATGCCGCCTTCGGCGCTTCCACCTTCCAGCCGGAACTGGTGAAGCACGGCTATCCGCCAGCGCAGGCGGGCGCGATCATTGCCGCTACCTCGGTGCTGGACAATGTCATTCCGCCTTCCATCGCCTTTCTCATCCTCGCAACGGCCACCAACCTGTCGGTCGGCTCGTTGCTGGTTGGCGGCTTCTTCGCGGGTGGGCTTATGGCAATCTGCCTTGCGGTGGCGATCCATCTCAGCGTGCGCAGCGTCGATACCCTGCCGCGCGCGACAGGCAGCGAACGCTGGCGTTCGGCCGTGGCCGCCATACCCGCCTTCGGGCTTGGCGTCATCGTGGTGGTCGGCATCCGCATCGGCGTTGTCACCACCACGGAAGCTGCGGCCCTTGCCGCCCTCTATACGCTGTTTCTCGGTTTCGGTTACCGGCTGGGCGCGGGCCGCATTTTCGCGACCTTCCGCCAGTCGGCGGGTGAGGCGGCGGCCATCGGTCTTCTGATCGGCACGGCGGGGCCTTTCGCCTTCCTGTTGGCGGTGGACAATGTCTCCGGCCTCGTCACAGATTTTGTGACGCTTCTGGGCGGCAGCAAGATTGCGGTGCTCCTGCTCTCCAACCTCATCCTGCTTGTGGTTGGTCTGGTGCTGGATATTGGTGCTGCCATCCTGCTGTTCGGGCCGATCCTGCTGCCCGCAGCCGTGGCAGCCGGCATTGATCCCATCCATTTCGGCGTCATTCTCGTGGTCAATCTGATGATCCATGGCCTGACGCCGCCGCTCGGCATGCTGATCTTCGTGGTCAGCGGCGTCACCCGCATTCCGGCGACAGCACTTTTCCGGGCCGTCGTTCCCTATCTCGTCTCGCTTCTCGTTTCCCTCGCCATTTTGTGCGCCTGGGCCATTTTCTTCTAAATTTGGGGTTTCAATCATGACTATTATCGATCGCCGCAATCTCCTCAAACTCTCCGCCATCGGCGCCGCAACGCTCGCCGCGCCTGCCTTCGTGCGTACGGCAAATGCCAGAACCCGCAGCCTCACGGTTGCCTCGCTGTTTGCCGATGACAAGCCGGAGACGAAAATCTGGGTGAAGATCAGCGAGCTGGTGGAGGCAAAGCTGCCCGGCCGTTTCCGTTTCAACATCGTCAAGAGCGGTGCGCTGGGCGGTGAAAAGGAAGTGGCGGAAAATATCCGCCTGGGCTCGGTTCAGGCGAGCCTTTCGACAGTCTCCTCGCTCTCCGGCTGGGTGCCGGAACTGCAGATTCTCGATCTGCCTTTCCTGTTCCGCGATGCCGACCATGTGCGCAAGGTGGTGACGGGCGAGACTGGCACTGATCTGAAGACGAAGCTCGCCGCCCAGCAATTCATCGCCGCCGATTTCATCAATTACGGTGCACGCCATCTTCTGACCAAGGAGCCGGTAACCCGGCCGGAGCAGCTGGAAGGCAAGAAGATCCGCGTCATCCAGAGCCCGCTGCACACCAAGCTGTGGAGCGCCTTCGGCACCACCCCGGTCGGTATTCCGATTACCGAGACCTATAATGCGCTGGCAACCGGCGTGGCTGATGCCATGGATCTCACCAAGTCCGCTTATGCCGGCTTCAAGCTTTACGAGGTCGTGCCCTATCTGACGGAAACCGGCCACATCTGGGCTTCAGGCGTCGTTTATTACGGTGCGACCTTCTGGAACCAGCTGGACGACGAAGAGAAGAAGGTTCTCCTGGAGGCATCGAGCGAAGGCGCGCAGTATTTCAACCAGCTGATCGTAGAGGACGAAGTAAAGTCCGTCGAGCTTGCGCTCTCCAAGGGCGGCAAGGTGCTGCAGCCGGAAGCGCTGGACGAATGGCGCAAGGGCGCGCAGGGCGTCTGGCAGGATTTCTCCGGCATTGTTGGCGGCATCGAGAAGATACAGGCTGTGCAGTCGGCCTGATAATACGGCCCATCAAAATCAGGAAATCCCGTGCGTCCTTCGGGCGCACGGGTTTTTTTTTGTTCGATATCAGTGCGAAGCGCCGGAGCCGCCAACGGCAACGATGGAGTAAGGTTGGCCTTCCACCGCAAGCGTGCGGGTTTCCTTCAGGCTTTCCGCATCCACCACGCGCACCAGCGAATGGCGTGGGTCGGAAATTGCGACCTGCCCGTCGGCAACGGCGAGACGCGGACGCGGATCGCGCCAATGGCCATCCTTGCTGTAGGGTTCGGTGACCTTCGCCTTGCGGGTGATGGCGCCTTCCAGCACGTCAAGCACATGCAGGTCGCCATCTTCCGTCAGGATATAGGCATTGCGCGGATTGGCGGGGTCGAGGATGAAATCGACGCGCCGGGTCGGCAGTTCCACCAGGCGGAAGGCGTCCTTGCTGTCAGGATCGATCAGGACGACCTTGTCTTCACCGTAGTTTCCAAGGAAAAACTGCATGGATTTGCCGCCGAGCAGCGTGCCGGTATAGGCTTTCGGAAAATCTTCCGGATAGGTCAGCATTTCGAGCTTCGGGCCATCCGGGCCGCCCGGCCGGGCAACGAGAATGCCTTCCTTGCAGCCAAAGGCCGCAAGCCGTGCGGATGTCGCCTCGCCGTGCAGATCTGTGCATGTCGCCTGTTCACCAACCTGCTTGCCTTCCCTGTCAAGAACCCGCAACCCGGTGCGGGGCGGCAGCGTGTCGGGTTTGGTTTCGATCTGCGTGTTGGGTACGGATACCAGAACGTAACGGCCCATGGTCACCGCCACGCCGTGATGCGGGGCGGTCGTATCGACAGTGCGGACCTTTGCCTTGCCGTCCAGCAGGGCAGCCTCATCAATGATCTCCGCCTTGCCGCCACGGTCGTAGAACAGGATCGCATGGTCATCGTGGGGCACGACGTGGAACGGGCGTTTGCCTTCGAAGGTAACGGGCAGCAGCGCCGTATCCTCCACATCCAGATCGCGATGTTCACCGTGGTCTGAAAAGACGATGCCGGTCTTGATCACATGCACGATATCCGAATCTGACTGTGTGGCGAAAACAGTCTTGCCGGAGGCGCTGGCGGTCAGCGCCGCATAGCCCTTGAGGTCGTAGCGTCCGAGTTCCTTGCCGGTTTCGAAATTGATCGCGCGCACCACCGGCTGGGTGTGATCGGCAATGAAGAGGCGCCATTCCTTGACGGTGTCGCCGCTTTCTTCCGCCTGCGCCACGCCAGAGGCCAGCGGCAGGGTGAGGGCAAGGCACGTGGCAAGCGCGCTCATGCCAAGGTGCTGTTGAAGGGAAAATCTCATGGTGTTCCTTCCAGACGTTATCATCCCCGTGCGGATAAGAACCGGTATCGGTTCTGATGGATGATTGTAATGTTATTACGTTACGATATTGCGTATTAGCATTACGTGCGGGGGCGATGTCAACCGATGCCGACGTCCTGGTACGGAAAAATCTGGATGGGGACCGTGAGGCGGGAGAAGGGGAGGCGGGCGACGGTTCAGCGTCAGGCCGTATTTCCCGAAGGGCATAAAGCCGAATAAAAAAGGCAGGCGCATCGCTGCGCCTGCCTCCGTCAGTTTTAGCGGATATCGTCAGGCAGAACATCCGAAGGGATGTTCTGGTAGGAAACCGGACGCATGAAGCGGCGGATCGACATGGTACCAACAGAGGTTGCGCCGAAGTTCGTCGATGCCGGGTAAGGGCCGCCATGCACCATGGCTTCGGAGACTTCCACGCCGGTCGGGAAACCGTTGGCGAGAACGCGGCCGGCCTTGCGCTCAAGGATCGGCAGCAGCTTGCGGCCAAGCTCGGCGTCGCCGGCATCCAGATGCAGCGTTGCGGTCAGCTGGCCTTCGAAGCTCTTTGCGACTTCCAGCATTTCTTCCGGGCTATCGACCGTCACGATGAGGCCGAGCGGTCCGAAGACTTCTTCGGCAAGAGCGTGGTTGGCAACCCAGTCCTTGCCGGAAACCCGGTACAGATAAGGCGTTGCATTGCGCAGGTTGCAGGTGGTGGTCAGCACGTCGCGCACGCCGTTGCCGGCGGCGATACGGTCGCGGCCGTCACGATAGGCAGAAGCGATACCATCCGTCAGCATGACCTGCGGGCCGACTTCGGAAAGCGCTGCTCGCGCGGTTTCAGCAACCGCATCCGCCTGCTCGGAGAGAATGACGGCGATGCCGGGATTGGTGCAGAACTGGCCTGCACCCATGGTCAGCGAACCGGCCCAGCCCTTGGCGATGGCCTCGCCGCGAGCGGAAACGGCCTCCGGCAGCAGGAACATCGGGTTCACGGAGCCGAGTTCGCCGAAGAAGGGGATCGGCTCGGGGCGCTGGGCGCAGAGATCGAACAGCGCGCGGCCGCCGGCAAGCGAACCGGTGAAACCGACCGCCTTGATGCGCGGATGCTGCACGAGCGCGGAACCGACATCGCGGCGGCCGCCCTGGATCAGCGAGAAGACGCCGGGATGCAGATTGTGCTTCTTGACGGCGGCGAGAACTGCTTCCGCAACGATTTCGCCGGTGCCGGGATGGGCGGAATGGCCCTTGACGACGACGGGGCAGCCGGCGGCCAAAGCAGCAGCGGTGTCACCACCGGCCGTGGAGAAGGCGAGCGGGAAGTTCGACGCGCCGAAGACGGCGACGGGGCCGATCGGGCGCTGCATCAGGCGGATATCCGGGCGCGGCAGCGGCTGGCGATCCGGCAGCGCTTCGTCGTGGCGGCGGTCGAGATAGTCACCCTTGCGGATATGCGAGGCGAAAAGGCGGAGCTGGCCAACGGTGCGGCCACGTTCGCCCTGCAGGCGTCCTGCGGGCAGGCCGGTCTCGGACGAGCCGATTTCGGTGATGGCGTCGGCGCGTGCTTCGATCTCATCGGCGATGGTGTCGAGGAATGCGGCGCGCTCTTCGCGGGTGGTGTAGCCGTAGCTCCAGAAGGCTTCTTCCGCAGCTTCCGCAGCCTTGTTCACCAGATCGACCGTGCCGACCGAAAAATCGAAAGCCTCGCCATGTGCAGGCTCGCTGCGGAATTTTGCTTCCGTTGCGACCCATTCTCCTGCAACCAGATGTTTGCCGTGCGGCTTGAAACTCATTGTGCTCTTCCCTGAAAATCTGATCCTGCGTGGAAAATCCACCCGACACCGCGACATGGACCGAAAGGCGACAGCACAAACGCCATCAGCCGCGATCCTCGCCCGGTTGCCTTCTGCCTTAGCCCGTGCGGGGCCTGAGCGAAAGGCGGTTTCTCAACTATTTGACCAAAAAGTGTGATTAATTGGGCGGGACGTGAAAATGACGCGCTTCCGTTTACGCGCACGGCGCTCTATTGTGACGCCATGATGACAAATAGACTTCCGAAATATATCGCCTGGTCGGTTTTCCTGCTGATCGTGATCGTTACAATCTGCCCGATCAGCTTTCGTCCGCAAACGCTGACGACGGTGGGCATCGACCGCGCCGCGGCCTTCGCCTTCTGCTCGGCCGCCTTCGTGCTCGCCTATCCGCGTTACTGGCTGGCGATCATCGTGGCAGGCATTGCGGCGGCTTTCGGCATCGAGGCGCTGCAATTCCTGTCGCCCACCCGCCATCCGCATCTGATGGACGCCGCCGTGAAAGCCGCCGGCGTCATCGCCGGCGGGCTAGGGGCTTTTTCCTGGCTTCAGTTCAAGGCGCGATTGACCGCAGGTTCTCTCATCCGTCATTCCGGCCTTGAGCCGGAATCCAGCCAGCCCAAGTCCTTGGGCTGAAAGGAGTCTTTTCGTCGCGCGGACGCACGCCGGCTGGATTCCGGCTCGAGGCCGGAATGACGGATAGGAAGCCGATCAAACGCGCCTCGCTTTCGCTCAGCGATCACCCTTCGTCAGCCCGAAACGGCTATGCGATAACGTGCGCTCGATACCGCGCAGCTCCGACAGCCCCTTCAGCCGGCCGATGGCGGGATAACCGGGCTGCGCACCGCGCGTCAGATCATCGAGGATTTCCTGACCGTGATCGGGCCGCATCGGAATGGTGTGGTCTTCGCGGCCTTCCGCCCGACGACGGGCTTCTTCAGTAAGCAGCGCGGCGATGACGGCGACCATGTCGGTGCCGCCTTCCAGATGTTCATCCTCGAAGAAGGAGCAGGGCACGGTATCGGTGTCACGCGTCACATTGCGCAGATGCACGAAATGGATGCGATCGGCAAAACGGCTGGCGATGAAGGGAAGGTCGTTATCCGCCCGTGCGCCAAGCGATCCGGTGCAGAGCGTCACGCCATTGGCGCGACTGTCGACCTTTGAAAGCATGTGGGCATAGTCCGCCTCCGTCGACAGAATACGTGGCAGGCCGAGCAGCGGCCAAGGCGGATCATCACCATGGGCGCAGATGTTGATGCCCACTTCCTCGGCGACCGGTGTCACCTCGGAGAGAAAGTCGATCAGGTTCTGCTGCAGCCTTTCACGGTCGACGCCGTGATAGGAGCGCAGCTTTTCGAGAAGCTGGGCGAGTGTATAACCATCCGCCGAGCCGGGCAGGCCAGCGCCGATATTGCGCCCGAGCGCGGTGATTTTTGCATCCGGCATTTCGGCGAAGCGTTTTGCCGCTTCCTCCAGCAGCCAGTCCGGATAGTCGGCCCTGGCGTCCGGGCGCTTCAGAATGTGAATGTCGAAGGCGGCGAAATCAGGAAGGTCGAAGCGCATCGCCTTTGCGCCGTGCCTGGTTTCCCAGCGCAGATCAGTGCGGGTCCAGTCCAGCACCGGCATGAAATTATAGCAGACGGTGCGGATGCCGGAGGCGGAGAGGCGGCGCAGGGTTTCCTGCCAGTTGGCGATGTGATTTTTCCAATCCCCGGTCTGGGTCTTGATGTCTTCGGAGACGGGCACGCTTTCCACCACATCCCAATAAAGCCCACCGGCCTTGATGGCTTCATGCCGTTTGGTGATTTCGTCCACCGGCCAGACATCACCGGTGGCGATGTGGTGCAACGCGCTGACGATGCCTTCCGCGCCCGCCTGAGCCGCATCCTGAACCGTGACCTTGTCGACCGGGCCGAACCAGCGCCATGTATGTCTCATCTTAAATCCTCAAATATCAGTCTGCTGAAAATGTCAGTTGCACCTTGCAAGCGGCGGAGCGGTCTCCGGCCTGTTCAAAGGCCGCTTTCGCCTCGCCGAGCGGGAAGCTGTGGGAAATGATCGGCCGCACATCGATCCCGCGCTTGGAGATAAGCCCGGCGGCGATGGCGAATTCATCATGGAAACGCTGCGAGCCGCGCCAGAGGATTTCCTTGCCCACCAATGCATTGAGCGGAATGGTGATGTCGCCGGTGACGCCGACCTGCACGATGGTGCCGCGCGGGCGAACGCAGGCAAAGGCGGTGCGAAGTGCTGGACCGGCTGCGGAGCAATCGAAAATGACGTCGAAATAACCCTTATTGTCCTGATAGGGCAAAAGCGCCTCGGCGTCTTTCGCGACATTGATCGTGCGGTCGGCACCCATGGCGGGTGCGCGTTCCAGCGCTGCATCGGTGAGGTCGGTGGCGACAATGGTGGCCGCACCGGCATGGCGGGCGGCGGCGATGGTCAATAGACCGATGGGGCCTGCGCCCGTCACGAGTACGTTTGCCCCTTTCAGGTCGCCGGCCTGGGCCACCGCATGCAGGCAGACCGCAAGCGGCTCGGTGCAGGCGGCTTCGGCGGGTGATGTATCCTCTGAAAATGTCGCGCATTGTTTGGCGGTAACCACCAGCCGGTCGCGGAACATGCCCTGTTCGTGCGGCAAGCGCATGGCGCTGCCCATGAAGCGCATTCCGAGGCAGTGGATCGGCTGACCCTTCAGGCAGAAATGGCAATGGCCGCAGGGCTGGGACGGATTGACGGCGACGAGCTGGCCGATGGCGAGCCCGCTGACGCCAGCGCCCAAAGCCGCGATATGGCCGGATGCCTCATGACCGCAGATGATCGGCTCGCGCACCCGCACCGGGCCGAAACCGCCATCCTGATAATAATGCAGATCGGAGCCGCAGATGCCGCCTGCCGCCATGGTGAGCAGCACTTCGCCGGGGCCGGGAGCCACAAGCTCCTGCGTTTCGACGCGGATGTCCTTAACGCCGTGTAGACGTGCCACGCGTGTCTGCATGACGATGCCCTTTCTTTAGGTGGTTGCACTGGACACGACGTTTGAAAATCATTTGACAATCCTGCGTGTGGCTCACCCCCCTCTGTCCTGCCGGACATCTCCCCCTCAAGGGGGGAGATCGTTCCTTGGCGATGTCTCGCACCTCTCGACGGTCGAGAATGAAGTGGCGAGAAAGCGTCTTGCTGATCTCCCCCCTTGAGGGGGAGATGTCCGGCAGGACAGAGGGGGTGAGCCACACGCGGAATCGTCAATGATTTTCAACCATCGTGTACTGTGTTGAAACCCGCGCGGTGGCGACCGCGCGGGTGTGGATGTTTGTCTTAGCGGATCAGGCCCATTTCGGTCGGCAGCCACAAGGTGATTGCCGGAATGAAGGTGATCAGCAGCAGCGCCACGAACAGCGGCACCAGCCACGGCAGGATGGCGATGGTGGTGCGTTCGACGGAGAGTTTCGCCACGCGCGAGAGCACGAACAGCACCATGCCGAGCGGCGGGTGCAGCAGCCCTATCATCAGGTTGAGCGTGATGATCAGGCCGAAATGCACCGGGTCGATATTGAATTGCAGCACCAGCGGCAACAGGATCGGCACGAGGATGGTAATCGCCGCAATCGTATCGAGGAAGCAGCCGACGAACAGCATCAGCAAATTGACCAGCACGAGGAAAATCCACTTGCTGTCGGTGATCGTCAGGATCGCCGCCGACAGAAGCTGTGCGGCCTGACTGACGGTCAGCAGCCATGCAAAGACGGAGGCTGCCGCGACGATGAAGAGTACCGAAGCGGTCGTTTCGATGGTGTCGAAGGTCGATTTTGCCAGCGTCTTGAAGGTCATCGTCCGATAACGGACAAGGCCGAGGAACAGCGACCACAGAACAGCGGCAACGGCGGCTTCCGTTGGCGTGAACCAGCCCATGGTCATGCCGCCGATCAGGATGACAGGCGTCATCAGCGCCATCACGGCGGAGAAGTCGAAATACCAGTCGCAGGCGAGCAGGATGACCAGCACGATCAGGATCGACAGGTTGAGCGACAGGCCGAATGCCGTGAGGATATAGATGCCGAGCGGCACCATCATCACCACGAAGACTTCTATCGATGCGCCGAAGATGGTTCTGAGGCTGAATGGCGTGTCGGAGCCCCAGCCCTTGATATAGGCGAAGACCGCAACCGTGATCATCATCAACAGCGTCATGACGACGCCCGGAACGATGCCGGCCATGAACAGTGCGCCGATGGAGACATTCGCCATCATGCCGTAGATGACGAAGGGCAGCGACGGCGGGAAGATCGGCCCGAGCGTTGCGGAAGCGGCGGTGACGCCGACGGCCGCTTCGACCGGATAACCGTGATCCTTCATGGCCTTGATTTCGATGGTGCCGATACCGGCCGCATCGGCCAGCGCCGTGCCGGACATGCCGGAAAAGATCACCGAGCCGATGATGTTGACCTGTGCGAGACCGCCCTTCATCCAGCCGACGAGCGCGACGGCGAAGGAATAGATGCGTCCCGTAACCCCCGCCGTGTTCATCAGGTTGCCGGCAAGGATGAAGAAGGGAACGGCCAGAAGCGGAAAGCTTTCCACACCCGCGATCAGGCGCTGCGCCGCGATGATATCAGGCGCGACGTTGTAAAACACGATGTAGAGCAAGGAGGCCGAGGCCATGGAAATAGCGACCGGCAGGCCGATCAGCATCAGGAGAAGAAATGAGCCGATAAGAAGCAGCATATGATCAATCTCCCGCGCTCTGGAATTCTTCGGGCCGTTCCAGAACGGAATAACCACGCTGCATATTGGCGATGAAGACCTGCACCGAGCGGAAGAACATCAGAACGAAAGCGGCCAGAACCGTATAGAAAACGATGCTGCGGGGAAGGGCGACGGTGACCATCTCCTCATCCGCGACGATTTCCATATATCGCCACATCAGCCAAGAGGTGTAGGCGAAAAAGAGGATGCGCAGCACATCGACAAGGATCGACATGATGCGGGCCAACTGCGGCGGAACGTAATGGTAAAGCACGTCCACCTGGATGTGACGCGACATGCGCACGCACATGACCGAACCTAAAAAGACGACGCCTATCAGGCAGTTGACGGCGATTTCTTCCGTCCAGGCATAGCTGTCGTTGAGCACGTAGCGGGTGAAGAACTGAAGGAACACGCAGCCCGTCATCAGCCAGAAGAGGCCGAGCGTAACCCAGTCTTCGAATGAATAGACCTTGAGATCGACCTCCGGCGGCGCCTCGTCGAACGTATGGGCGAGTTCCTCAGGCGTGACCTGAGTATGGATTTCCTGCGACATTGAGATATCCCGTCTGGAGAGAAAGGGCGGTGCGGCAACGGGGCCGCACCGGATCTTGGCTCACTTGACGGCGCGAATGGCTTCCCAGTCGGCCTTGTCGTAACCGAAGTCTTCGAACTTCACTTTTTCGAGGACGTTCTTCTCGAAGTCGGCCTTGTCGACCTCGGCGACGGTGAGGCCGCGCTTCTTGAAGTCTTCGACGAGGCTTTTTTCGCGGCCTTCGATGGTCTTGGTGGTGCGCTCGGCGGCCTGCTGCATGACTTCGGTGAAGATTTTCTTGTCTTCATCGGAGAGCTGCGACCACAGGTTCTTCGAAATCACCGTGTTGAGGTGGTCGACGATGTGGCCGGTCAGGACGATGTTCTTCTGCACTTCGAAGAACTTTTTCGCCTCGATGGTGGTCAGCGGGTTTTCCTGGGCGTCGACCGTGCCGTTCTGGAGCGCCAGATAGACTTCCGCAAAGGCAATCGGGGTGGTGTTGGCGCCGCAGGCACGCGGCATGGCGAGATAGGCCGGAACGTCAGGAACGCGCATCTTCAGGCCCGCCATGTCGGCGCAGGCGGCAATCGGCTTGTTCGACGTGGTGTGACGCGTACCGTAATAGCTGACGGCGGCGATGTGATTGCCGGTCTTGTCTTCATAACCCTTGGCGAGACGCTTGAAGATATCGCTCTTGGTATAGGCGATCAGATGGCTCGGATCGCGGAAGATGTAAGGAAAATAGGTGACGCCGATCGGCTTGAAGTCACGGGCGGCAAAGCTCGAGCCGGAAATGATGATGTCAACGGTGCCGATTTTCAGGCCCTGGTTGATATCGGCTTCCTTGCCAAGCTGCGAGGCGGGGAAAACATCCACCTTGTAGCGGCCGTCGGTGCGCTTGGCGATCTCTTCCGCCGCCCAGACCGAATCCGTATGAAAAGGTTCGGAGGTCTCGTAGACATGTGCCCATTTCAGTGTGGTCTGTGCCTGCGCCGCCAGGGCGGAAAGCAGGATGGCGGCTGTTGCACCCATCAAAGTCGACAATCTGATTTTCATTCTTAACTCCTCCCGAATTAAAGCCAGATGTGCTGTTTTTTCCGTTGCCGGTTGCGGCGACGGTCACTCTTCCCCGATCGTTTCCTCCCCGAAACTTTCGGAAAATCTCTTCTGCGACAGCGTCAGATGCTGCCGCATCGCCTCGCGGGCGCCTTCCGGATCGTTCGCGGCAATGGCGTCGCGGATCACCCGGTGTTCCTGCACGGCGAGGATCCAGGTATGCGGCCCCTCGAAATAGCTGGCGAGCTTCTCGAAATAGGGCGAAAGGCTGCGCTCGTCGTAGATCAGGCCGGTAAAGCGGTTGAGCGCCGAATTGCCGATGATATCGGCAATGGCGGTGTGGAAGGCGCGGTCGAGATTGAGCGCCTGCGGTGAATTGTCGAGCGCGCCGGCCATGCGTTCGATGATGTCGTCGAGCTTTACGATGCATTCCGGTGTGGCGAGCCTTGCGGCTTCTTCCGCAATCGCACTTTCAATGATGCAGCGCGCCTGCAGGATTTCGAACGGACCATGCGCATCCGGCAGCGGCGGCTTTTCCTTGGCCTGCTTGCCGGCCGCGCTGACATAGACGCCCGAACCCATGCGGATATGGATATGGCCTTCCACTTCCAGAACGATCAGCGCTTCGCGAACCGTCGGGCGGGATACGCCGAAGCGTTCGGCAAGGTCCCGTTCCGCCGGCAGGCGCTGGCCTTCGGTCAGTTCCCCGCTTTCGATGAGCAAACGAATTTGTTCCGCAACCAGCCGGTAAAGGCGGCGCGGCTCCAGAGCCACAAACATGATATCCTCCCAGCGCGAAAGTCTCCCCCGATCGCGCAAGCGGTAAGATGGTCTTACCAATTTTATTAGGACGCATTTATGCGGTGCTGTCAATTGGCCGCTGGTGGAAAAGTGTGGGGGAGGAGTTTGAGGCGATTCAGCAGGTCGGGCGTTGTCTTATTCCGGGGCTTTTATCACTCCCGTCATTCCGGCTTGGTGTGGGCATTCAGCCAGCCTGAATCTTTGTGCATAAGAGGATGGTAAAGTTCGCAAACCTTGCCTCCGTCACGCTCGGGCTTGTTCCGAGCATCTGCTACCGGTCAGTTTTACGATAGGTGGTTAGATCCTCGGGACAGGCCCGAGGATGACGTCGGATGTGTTGGCTTGTTAGCCGATAGAAAGTTCGGCTTCTCAGCCTCTATTGCCCGCGAGCCTCAGAGCGCCGTTCTCACCGATGACAACATCCAGCTCACCATATCCGCCTATGGAAAGATGCGGCGTTTCGATGAGATGGGAGTGGGTGGCGTTGATGACGACCACGGTTGCGCCCATGCTTTCCCCGGCCTGAATGCCGGCGGGGGCGTCCTCGAAGACGACGCAGTTTTCAGGCGCGACGCCGAGCTTTTCCGCCGCCTTTTTATATCCTTCCGGATCAGGCTTGCCGTTCACCACGTCCTCGGCGCAGATCATCACCGGAGGCGGGGTGAGGCCTGCGGCCGCCAGCCGGCGTTCGGCGAGCGCGCGGGCGGCGGAGGTGACGATGGCCCATTTGCCGGCCGGCAATTTTTCGAGAAATGCCGCAGCTTCGGGAATCTGGAGGATGCCGTCGACATCGTCCATTTCCTTCTGCAGCAGCATCGCCGCCTGTTCCGCGACATCGAGACCGGGAACGGCCTCGCGGCGCACCACTTCCGACGCGCGCATGCCGTGGATGCGCTGCAGGAAAGCGTTCGGCTCTATGCCGTTGTCCACGGCCCATTCGCGCCAGACCCGCTCCACCACCGCAATCGAGTTGAGCAATGTTCCATCCATGTCGAACAGGAAGGCCGCATAGTCTTGCGAAAATATCTGGTTCTGCGGCGGGACTTTGCTGTGCATCTCATTCTTCCGTTGAAGCTGTGGGGACCGCCTGTCTCTACAGCATCGGCGGAGATAACGGAATCGCTTTTCCACCTTGAAGGCATAATGCGGTCATCTGGCCGAAGGCGGATATTGTCCCGCAATCGGACGTTCGCATGTTCCGCGACTCGCCGGGTTGGGGTAGGGGAGAAGGCGTGCCCATCTCGCGATGCCGGGCGTCAGGTTGCAGCAAGGATGAGCTGCTATCGTGAGTTTTCACAAGTGCCGGAAACGCGTTAAATCAAAAGGTAATGATGGATTTTGAATGTTTCGCATGAAGTTTTTCGGAGCGGAATTTTCTTAACGAATCCGCCGCTTCAGGGGCGGCGTTAACCATTTGTTAACCATATTCGAGGTACCTAATTGTCAACGATTTGTTTACCAAGATGACCAAAGTGCTAACAGACCAGCGTTCGATCCGTATCAAAGGCCGCTCCTTCCTCGCAGTCGTCCTGTCTCCCGAATCTCCGGTCGATCAATGGCTGGAAAGGCTCGATGATCTCGCCGCCCGTTCGGCGGGCTTTTTCCTGTCGCGTCCGGTGGTTCTGGATGTGTCGGAGCTGTCGCTCGACAAGGCGGGGCTGAAGGAGCTGCTGGCGGCGCTGAGGGAGCGCAATGTCGGCATCATGGGTATCGAGGGCGTTCGCCCCTCGATGATCGAGCCGGGCATGCCGCCGTCGCTGAAGGGCGGAAAGCCCGCTTCCGATGTCGAGGTTGAGCCGGTCGCCATCGCCGCCGAACTGCCGGAGGAAAAGCCGCGCGCTGCCGGTGAGGTCAGGGCCGTGGTGCCGTCGCTGGTCATCAACGAGCCGGTTCGCTCCGGCCAGTCGATCATGTTTCCCGAGGGTGACGTGACTGTCATCGGTTCTGTCGCCTCGGGGGCGGAAATCATCGCCGGCGGTTCGGTGCATATTTACGGTGCCCTGCGCGGTCGCGCCATGGCCGGTTCGCTTGGAAATGTCTCGGCGCGCATCTTCTGCCGCAAGCTCGAAGCGGAGCTTCTGGCCATCGACGGCGTCTACAAGGTGGCCGAGGACATTGACGACAAGCTGCGCGGCCAGCCCGTTCAGCTCTGGCTGGAAAACGATACGATCAAGGCCGCAAAGCTTGGCTGATAACAGAGAAACAACACAGGAACAGGAGAGCCATATGGGGAAGGTAGTCGTTGTAACTTCCGGCAAGGGCGGGGTGGGAAAGACCACCTCGACCGCAGCGCTTGGCGCCGCACTGGCGCAGAACAAGGAGAAGGTCGTGGTCGTCGATTTCGATGTCGGCCTGCGCAACCTCGATCTCGTCATGGGTGCTGAACGCCGCGTGGTTTACGATCTCGTCAACGTCATTCAGGGCGACGCCAAGCTGACGCAGGCGCTGATCCGCGACAAGCGCCTCGAGACGCTGTTCCTTCTGCCTGCCTCGCAGACGCGCGACAAGGACAATCTGACGCCGGAAGGTGTCGAATGGGTCATCAACGAGCTGAAGAAACACTTCGACTGGGTGATCTGCGACAGCCCCGCCGGTATCGAACGCGGCGCGACGCTGGCTATGCGCCATGCGGATGTGGCCGTCGTCGTCACCAATCCGGAAGTCTCCTCGGTGCGTGACAGCGACCGCATCATCGGTCTGCTGGATTCCAAGACGCTGAAGGCCGAACGCGGCGAGCGTATGGAGAAGCATCTGCTTCTGACGCGTTACGACGCTTCCCGCGCCGAGCGTGGCGACATGCTGAAGGTCGACGACGTTCTGGAAATTCTCTCCATTCCGCTGCTCGGCATCATTCCCGAAAGCACGGATGTGCTGCGGGCGTCGAACGTCGGCGCACCGGTCACGCTGGCGGATGCCCGCTGCGCGCCGGCCATGGCCTATTTCGACGCCGCCCGCCGCCTGTCCGGCGAGGATATTCCGGTGGTCATTCCGGGTGAGAAGCGTGGCATCTTCTCCAAGATCTTCGCAAGGAGGGCTGCATGAGCATCTTCAGTCTTTTCCGCAAACAGAAGTCGGCACCGCTTGCGCGCGAACGCCTGCAGGTGCTGCTCGCCCACGAAAGGGCATCCTCGGGCTCCGATCTGGTCGCCATCCTCAGGGAAGAAATTCTCGGCGTCATCGCCAAGCATGTGCAGATCGACAATGATCGGGTGCATGTGAAGATGGATCGCGACGAGCATGTCTCCATTCTGGAGATCGATGTCGAGATTCCTCTGGGTGCCGATCTGCGCGCCGCGTAAGATACGTCTCGTA
Source organism: Agrobacterium sp. CNPSo 2736 (assembly GCF_004005385.1). Lineage (NCBI taxonomy): Bacteria > Pseudomonadati > Pseudomonadota > Alphaproteobacteria > Hyphomicrobiales > Rhizobiaceae > Agrobacterium > Agrobacterium sp. CNPSo 2736. The sequence continues at coordinate 837,698 of NZ_RZTX01000001.1, forward strand.
AAACGCCGCCCATCACCGGGCGGCGTTTTCATTCTGCTGTCGTATCGACGGGTTTTCGAAACGCCTCGGCCAGATCGCCGGGCAGCGGACGCTTCAGGTTGATGCCGTTCGGCGGGATAGGCGCATTGAACCATTTGTCGTAGATTTTCTCGATTTCGCCGCTCTCATAGATTTGGCCGAGCGCCTCGTTAACGGCGTCGCGGAAGCCGGTATCGCCATGGCGGAGCATCAGGCCATAGGGCTGTGGCGGGGCGAGATATTCATCGGAGATGACGTAGTCTTCCGGCTTGCCGGTCTCGGCAACGAAGGATCGCAGAAGTATATCGTCCATGACGAAGGCGGAGGCACGGTTTTCCGTCACCATGTCGAAACTGCCCTCGGTGCTGTCATTTTGCAGAACCGCGACGTTCAGCCCCAGTTTGCGATTGAGCACATTGAGTTGGGTGATGTTGATGGTTCCCGTCGTCACCACCACCGTTCGCCCGGCGAGATCGGCGACGGTGTTCAGGCCGCTCGATTTCAGCGCCACATAACGGGTGCCGGTGATGAAGTGGCTGTAGGAGAACCACACGGCCTTGCGCCGCTCCTCGGTATTCGTGCTCGCCACGCATTCCATGTCCATCGTGCCGTCATTGAGAAGCATGATGCGGTTGCTGGGTGTGCGCTTGACGAACTCGACCTTCAGTTCCGGCAGGCCGAGCTTTTTCTTGATGGAATCCGCCACTCTCAGGCATAGCTCGATGCTGTAGCCGATAGGCTCCGGCCCGGTGCCGAGATAGGAAAAGGGAATATTGCGATCGGCATAACCGAGCTTGATGGTGCCGGTTCTGGCAATGGTTTCAAGTGTCGGCGGTTGGGCATCCTCGCTCACCGCCCGGGTGGGCAGAAGACTTGAAAAAACGAGCATAAGCCATAATGTCGATCTCTGCATCGCGCATCTCCAGCCAAAATAATCCGTCAAAACATTTTCATGAAAATCGATACGGGTTGGCGCCTTGCGCTCTCAGTCCTGGTATTCGCTCGGATGTTCGTATGCCTGTTTCAGAGAGGCGGCCATCGGCAGGTTCAGGTTCATGCCGTTTGGGGGAATGGGCTTGGTGAACCATTTTTCATAAAGGCCATGAATGACCGGCCCGGTGAAAATATGCCGAAGGCTTTCATTGACCGCCGCCTTGAAACCGGGGTCGTTGCGCCGGAAAACCAGGCCATAGGGTTCGGGGGCGCTCAGCGTTTCCTCAGAAAGCGCATAGAGGTCCGGATTCTCTGACGTCGCCGCGAGCGCCGCGAGCAATATGCCATCCATGACAAAGGCGGAGGCCTTGCCGGAAACCACGAGTTCGAAGGCCTCCTCATTGGTTTTCGTCGGCATCACAGAGATATTGAGGTTTTTCGCCCGGTTCACGGCATTGAGCTGCTCGATATTGACGGTGCCGGAGGCGGATGTGACGGACCGCCCGGCGAGATCGGCAAGGCTTTTCAGATTGTCCTGCTTGCGAGAGAGAAACTGCGTTGCGGTCATGAAATTGGGATAGGAGAAATCCACGATCTTGCGGCGTTCGCTATTATTGGTCGTGGCCGCGCATTCAATGTCGATCTGGCCGCCGCGGACAAGAATAAAGCGGGTCGCGGGTGTCGCCTTGACGTATTCGAGTTCGATCCTGTCGAGCTTCAGTTTCCTGCGAATATCTTCGCTGATTGCCCGACAAAGATCGGTCGAGAAACCGGTGACCTCCCCATTCGGCAATTGATAGGAAAAGGGCGGTTCGGCTTCGCGATAGCCGATGCGGATCTTTGCGGTTTTGGCGATCTGCTGAAGTGTGTCGCCTTCGCCGGCAGCCTGGAGAGGCGTGATGGGAGCAAGACATGTGAGGAAAAGGCAAAATACTGAAAGACGCATTTTATGTCCTCTAGGCCGGCGGCCGGTTTCTCAAATGGCTTTTTGCGGTGGGCAATAGGTTTCCTGTGTCGGTCTACCGATATCGCCGAATTCATCCTTCGCAATTGGAGCGATGACGGCGCGGTTCTTGAGAATGCGGGCAAGCGGCGCGGGCTCGGCAAAATAATAGCCCTGCGCTTCGTCGCAGCCGGAAAGCTTGAGCGCTTCGACCTGCTCCCTGTTTTCAACGCCCTCGGCGGTTACCTTAAGACCGATCTGTTCAGCCATGTCGATGACGGTGTTGACGATGGCGGAACACATGGGATTGGACGGCAGGCCGGAGACGAATTCCCGGTCGATCTTGATCTTGTCGAAGGCGACATGGGTGAGCGTGCTGAGCCCCGCATAACCGGTGCCGAAATCGTCAAGCGCGAGGCGAACGCCCCTTTCCTTCAGCAGTTTCAGGGCTCGGGCGCTGTTATCGCGCTCCAGCATGACCGTTTCCGTCACTTCCAGTTCAAGCCGTTCCGCCGGGAAGCCGGATGTTTCAAGCGCCCGGTCCACGATCGGGACGATGTCGTCATTGCTGAGCTGAACGGCGGATAGATTGACGGCGAGCCTGATATCCTTCGGCCATGTCATCGCATCCCTGCAGGCCTGCGCCAGAACCCACTCGCCCAACGGCTTGATGAAGTTGTTTTCTTCGGCAAGCGCGATGAAGCGGTCCGGTGCGATGAGGCCAAGCTTGCTGTGCCGCCAGCGGGCCAGCGCTTCATAAGCGACGATGCGACCGCTCTGCAGATTGACAACCGGCTGGTAGTGCAGCTCGAATTCCTGGTTTTCGAGCGCGGATTTCATGTCTATTTCCAGCGCATGCTTGTGCTGCGCTGCCATGTCCATGCCGGGCTCATAAAAGACGAAATAGCCGCAGCCCATGGATTTCGCCCGGTAAAGACCGAGATCGGCATGTTGCAGAAGCTGCGTTGCAGATGTGCCGTGGCCCGGCGCGCAGGCGATGCCGATGCTGGTGTCGATGCTGATATCGCTGCCTTCGAGACTGAAACTGCGCGAGACGGCATGCACCACCCGCGCGGCCAGCATCGCCGCGTCGCTCTCGCAGTCGCCGTTTGCCGATTGTATGATGGCGAATTCGTCGCCGCCGAGACGGCTCACCATGTCGTTTTCACCAAGCACGGCGGAAATCCGCGAGGCCACCGCCACAAGCAGGGCATCGCCGGCGGCGTGTCCGAGTGTGTCGTTGACGGCCTTGAAGCGGTCCAGATCGAGCAGCATGACATTGAATGGCTGGCCTGACGCGGCAAGCTGTTCGAGACGGTTTTCGAGCGTCTTCATCAGCAGCACGCGGTTTGGAAGTCCGGTCAGTGCATCGTGATGGGCCATATGTTCCAGCTGCTGCGCCATATCGCGTATCTGCCGCAGGCGTCCGCGTTCCAGAACCGCCTCGCGCAACGTCTCAATAGCGGTGGCCATGTCGCCGATCTCGTCTCGCCGCTCCTGAAACGGCGTGGCGACATCCGTTTCCTCGCGGGCGATCCGAAGCGTCGCCTGCACCAGCGCCGGGACCGGTTTCAGGAAATGCCGGGCGATGACGGTCACCAGCACGCCGGTAACGGTCAAGACCACGATCAGGGCGGCAAGCGAATTATAGATGAGCTTGCGCTGCGCGCCATAAAGCGCGTCCGAGCCGCCAATGCTGACGGCGACCGCGCCGATGGGTTTCTTCGTTTCCGTGCTGATGATCGGCAGCAGGCCGATATAGTGGCTGGATTCGCCGATGGTCGCAAAACCGGTGGAAAAACGCGCGGCGACCGCATCCCGGGAAAAGATGGGATCGGTAGCGAGCGGCTTTTCACCGTCATCGGTGGCGTTGTCGAAAGCTGCCGCGATCTGCCGGAAGCCGGAATCCGCCTCGTCATAACGGAAAAGCCAGACGGCATTCTTGGTCTGTGCGCCGATAAGCGCGAGAACGTCGCTGGGGTTGAAGCCGGTAACGAGAATGGATTCGTCGTCGCCGATGGGCTTGTCGGTCAATATGCCGTTGACCTGCCCGTCGGCATCGGCTGTGACGCTGACATAGGTATAGATGCTGCGAAGCGTGGCGCTGGCGATCTGCGAATTGACGCGGGCCTGATTGAGCCATTGCTCGCTGGCCGCGGCGACGAACATATACCAGCCGACAAGCGCGCCGACGCTGTAGGAAAAGATCACGCCGCCGAGGAATATCAGGGTTATCTTGCTGGCGAGCGAGCGCCGTCGCGAAAACCGGCCTGTTTCCGGCTGCGTTGGTGAGCGAAGCGTGTGGCCCGGTTCAACCTGTCTATCCGTCCCGCGATAGGCAGTCTCTTCCATTCGCGATAGTCCCCCGCGATGTCGCGTTATAATTGTTTTATGGAATTTTATAGGGCATGCGTTTCAATGCTGTCTGCTAAATAATTCAACAAAGTTTAGATGCGATTAAGAATTAATCCGTCTTTTTATAGTCGTAGCTTATATAAGAGATGACGTCCCTGCACCTCAGGTTGAAAAAATCGGAGGTTGGAGGTGAGCCGTCAAGGATAAACTCTAAAATTCTGCTATTTCTGCCATGTTTTCCGATCCAGCATGCCGGTCATCGATAACGCGGCGATTGGCCTTGCCAACTGGCCGATAAACGGCATCTTGCGCGTAACATGCCGTTTTCAGGGAAGATATCATGGCTCATAAAGGCAAAAACATCGCGCAGCTTTCCGTTCTCCTCCAGAGCGGCCATCTCGATCCGCGTGCCCTGGTAGAAGAGACACTGGACGCGGTCGGCAGAGAGGACGATCACGCTATTTTTATCGAGTTGACGGCAGCGCGGGCGATGTCGGAGGCGGAAGCCGCGGCAAAACGCATTGGCGATGGCCGCTCCTGTGGTGTGCTCGATGGTATTCCGGTGGCCTGGAAGGACCTCTTTGACCTTGAAGGCATGGCGACCACGGCGGGGTCGACGGTGCTTGCCAACGATAAGCCTGCGTCTCGCGACGCGGATGTGGTGACGTTGCTGAAACAGGCGGGCATGATCTGCATCGGCCGCACCAATATGAGCGAGTTCGCGTTTTCCGGTCTCGGCATCAATCCGCATTACGGTACGCCACGCAATCCTGCTTCTATGGATGGTCACCGCCTGCCGGGAGGCTCTTCGTCGGGTGCGGGCGTCGCGGTCGCTGCCGGTCTGGTGCCGGTGGCGATAGGTACCGATACCGGCGGATCGGTGCGTATTCCCGCCGCCTTCAACGGCGTGGTGGGTTACAAGGCAAGCCGTGGCCGTTATTCGATGCGCGGCGTTTATCCCTTGGCGAAGAGCCTCGATTCGCTCGGCCCGCTCACGCATACCGTGAAGGACGCTGTCTGGGTGGATGCCGCCATGCGCGGCAAGGCCGCTGCCGATCTCACGCGCGCGTCTCTTTCCGGCCTGTCGGTGGTGGTGCCGGAAACGGTCTTTTTCGATGGCATCGAGGATGGCGTCGCAGCCGCTTTCGAGCAAGCGGTGGAACGTCTCGTCCGCGCCGGCGCCTCGGTGCGGCGGCAGGCATTCCCGATTTTTTCGGAACTGTTCGATCTTATGAGGGAAAAGGGCGCGCTGGTGACGGCGGAAGCCTTCGCCCTGCACAAGACCCGGCTGGAAGGTGCCGACGCCGCGCGCATGGATCCGCGCGTGGTGGCACGAACGAAGCTTGGCGCGAATATTTCCATGCCTGACTATATCGCCATCATCGAGGCGCGCGAACACATGACGGCGGCATTTTCCGGCATGATTGGCAGGCAGGAACTGCTGGTATCGCCGACATTGCCGCATGTCGCGGCCAAGGTCGCGCCGCTTCTCGAAAGTGACGATGCCTTTTTCGCCATGAATGCGAAAACCCTGCGCAACACCCAGATCGGCAATTTTTTCGATCTCTGCGGTGTTTCGATCCCGTGTGGAACGGGCGATGCGGGCATGCCGGTCGGCCTGCTGCTTTCCGGCCTGCACGGCACGGACGATCATGTTCTCAGCGTGGCGATGACGGCGGAAGAAATCGTTCGGGGTTGAGGGAGATTCATCCCCCTCGGGTTGTCGGCAACGTAAAAATATCCTTCGTCATCCTCGGGCCTGTTCCAAGGATCTGCTCTCTGCTTATTCAACGTGATTAGATCCTCGGTTGAGACGATGCACGGCGGTCACGCAATAAAGTTCTCCCCCCTTATTATCAGTTTTCCAAACTTTTTTATCGGTTACCCCGCGGTGCCTGCTTGCGCGCGCCGTCCCGCCTCCTATGTCAGACGGGCTACGAAGGCGTAGCACCCGTTCTGGCGTTTAAGGGGCAGGGCGGGTTGGTCCTCCCAGGGAAAACGAACATGCTTATCGAAAAACTCAACTGGCGTTACGCCACCAAGAAAATGGATCCTTCCAAGGCCGTGTCGGAAGACAAGGTCGAGCGCATTGTCGAGGCGGCGCGGCTTGCCCCCACCTCCAGCGGTCTTCAGCCCTTCGAGGTGATCGTCGTCACCGATCCCGAAGTGCGCGCCAAAATCCGCGAAATCGCCTGGAACCAGGCGCAGGTGACAGACGGCTCGCATCTGCTGGTGTTTGCGGCATGGGACAACTACACCGAAGAGCGGATCAACCATATGTTCGATCTGGTCAACGAAGAACGCGGCATCAAGAATGAAGGCTGGGAAGCCTATCGCCAGATGCTGCTTTCCACTTATCCGCAGCGCGATCAGCAGGTGAATTTCGAGCACGCCGCCCGTCAGGCCTATATCGGCTTCGGTATGGCCGTGGCCCAGGCTGCCTTTGAGGGTGTGGATTCGACTCCGATGGAAGGTTTCGATCCTGCCAAGCTCGATGAAATCCTCGGCCTGCGTGAAAAGGGCCTGCGCTCCGTCACCATCCTGCCGCTCGGTTATCGCCAGCCGGAAGGCGACTGGCTGGTGAGCCTGAAGAAGGTGCGCCGCCCGGCCGATGAATTCGTCAGCCGCGTCTGATTTTACGCCGCTCGCAAAAGCTAAAGCATTTCCAGGAAAAGTGGAATCCGGTTTTCCGTCCGGAAATGCGGCACACAAAGAGCTGGAGCATTTTCGCGATTCGAAGAACGCGAAAATGCTCCAGACTGCCGCAGGGCTGCATACGCGGCTTTGCGGTAGATTTTTTCTCTCTTTTCAGATAATTGAAAAAACATCCCTGTTAAAAGGTGGCGTGTGCGGGCAAGTATGCGCCATCGAATTGCCGATCCCCGGCATTTCTGAGTGAAAGCCTGACGAAATGACCCGGAAAATCAGCTGTCATCGAATGTGCCCGAAGGCTGCATGAAGAGAGCGGTTCAGCACCGCAACAGGATTTTTTGAGACCCGATCCGTCACGCATTCCCAGAGTTTACAATGAGTTTTCCATCCAGCGCGGCATCCCCCGCGCGCCAAGAACAGGCGGTCCCTGAAGGGTCGGCAAAGGAGCCTATGGTCACGTTTGAAGGCGTGACCAAGACCTTTGGCGGCACGGGCGGCAAGCCGGGCTTCGCAGCCCTTGCCGGTATCGACTATGTCGTGCCGAAAGGCTCCATCACCGGCATCATCGGCCGCTCCGGTGCGGGCAAGTCCACGCTCATCCGCCTCGCCAACGGCCTTGAAAAGCCCTCGACCGGCCGCGTGGTCGTCGATGGCGTCGATGTCGCAGCGCTCGATGAGAAGAGCCTGCGCACGCTGCGCCGTTCCGTCGGCATGATCTTCCAGCACTTCAATCTGTTGTCCTCGCGCACCGCTTTCGACAATGTGGCCCTGCCGCTCGAAATCGCCGGCATGGGCAAGAAGGAGATCGAAACGCGGGTCGCGCCGCTGCTCGATCTCGTCGGCCTTTCGGACAAGGCGAAGCGTTATCCGGCGGAACTCTCCGGCGGCCAGAAGCAGCGTGTCGGCATTGCCCGCGCGCTCGCCACCCAGCCGAAGCTGCTCCTTTCCGACGAGGCGACATCCGCGCTCGATCCGGAAACGACGCAATCCATTCTCGAACTGCTGAAGCGCATCAATGCCGAGCTGGGGCTCACCGTGCTGCTCATCACCCACGAGATGGAGGTGGTGAAGACCATCGCCTCGCAGGTGGCTGTCATCGACAGGGGCCTGATCGTCGAGGAAGGCACGACCTTCGATATCTTCACCGCGCCGAAACACGAGACGACCCGCAGCCTGCTGTCGTCCTCGGTCGGCGTGAAGCTGCCGCACTGGGTCACTTCGGGCCTGAAACCGCAGGCGACGGAAGGCGACCGTGTTCTGGTGCGTCTGGTGTTCTTCGGCGAGACGGCCTTCCAGCCGCTGACGGCGCGCCTCGTCGCCGAAATCGGCCCGGACGTGAACATCCTTGCCGGCACCATCGAGGAAATTTCCGGCCAGCCCTTCGGCTCGCTGGTCGTCTCCTATCCGGCTTCGGCGGATGTCACCGCCCGCGCCAATCGCTTTTATGCTGAGACCGGTCTTCACACGGAGGTGCTCGGTTATGTCGCCTGATATGCTGTTCAGCCTTCTTTCCAAGGGCCTGTTGCAGACGCTGCACATGGTCGCCGTTGCCGGCATCGTCGGCTCGCTGATCGGCGTGCCCATGGGTGTTTTCCTTGCCACCAGCGGCAAGGGCGAGCTGTTTCCGGCGCCGATTACCAACCGGATTCTCGGCCTCGTCGTGAATGCCGCGCGCTCCACGCCCTTCATCATTCTGGTGGTGGCGATCATTCCTTTCACCCGCCTCGTCGCCGGCACCTCCATCGGCACCAGCGCGGCCATCGTGCCGCTGACGGTCGCGACCGTGCCCTTCATCGCAAGGCTGGTGGAAGCGGCGATCCGCGAGGTGGACAAGGGCCTGATCGAGGCCGCCCGTGCCATGGGCGCCACGCCGCTGCAGATCGTGACCAAGGTGCTTCTGGCCGAGGCGAAGCCCGGCATCACGCTGGCGCTCACGCTCACGCTGGTCAGCCTCATCGGTTATTCGGCCATGGTCGGCGCGGTCGGCGGCGGCGGGCTGGGCGATCTCGGCATCCGCTACGGTTACCAGCGCTTCATGCCGGATGTGATGCTGGTCGTGGTTCTGGTGCTCATCGTGCTGGTGCAGCTGGTGCAGAGCGCCGGCGACAGGCTGGCCCGCAGCTTCGACAAGCGGACCCGGAAGAATTAACTGCGTTTATAATAACAACCCAAGGAGACACCATGAAGAAACTCATTCTCGCGGCCTCGCTCGCCGCTCTCTTCACCGCCGGTCAGGCGCTGGCAGAGACGATCAAGATCGGCGTAACCCCCGCCGAACACGCGCAGATCATGGAGCAGGTGAAGAAGATCGCGGCCGCCAAGGGTCTCGATATCGATATCGTCGAATTCTCCGACTATGTCGTGCCGAACCAGGCGCTGGCCGATGGCGAGCTGCAGGCCAACTCCTTCCAGCACCAGCCTTACCTCGACAACCAGATCGCTGACCGCAAGTTCGATCTCGTCAGCGTCGGCACCACCATCACCACCCCGATGGGCGTTTATTCGAAGAAGGTGAAGAACCTCGACGAGTTGAAGGACGGCGCAACCGTCGGCATTCCGAACGACCCGACCAATGGCGGCCGCGCGCTGCTGGTTCTCGCTTCCAAGGGCGTGCTCAAGGTCAAGGAAGAGGCCGGCCTCAAGGTAACGCCTGCCGACATCACCGAAAACCCGAAGAACATCCAGATCGTCGAACTCGACGCCGCCCAGCTGCCGCGCTCGCTTGACGATACCGACGCTTCGGTCATCAACACCAACTATGCGACGGCTGCCGGCCTGAACCCGAAGAAGGACGCCATCGCCATCGAAAGCGAAAAGTCCCCTTACGCGAACGTCATCGCCGTTCGTGCGCAGGACAAGGACAAGCCATGGGTGAAGACGCTGGTTGAATCCTACCAGAGCCCGGAAGTGAAGGCATTCATTCTGGAAAAGTACAACGGCACGGTCATCCCGTCCTGGTAAGCCGCTCCGGCACTGAAAAGTCACGACCTCTCCCGTTCGCGGGGGAGGTTTTTCTTTTGAAGGCGTGTGCAAATCCACCTTCCATGAAAAACCCCGTGCATTTCAGGGAAGGATTTTTCAGCGCCTCCGCCAGACTGTCGTTTTATACCCGTAGTTTTTTGGGGCGGGGCCACAATGCGGCTTAACCGCTTTTGAATGTTTCCTTCGGAAGATGATGCTTTCGAAGGGGATTTTATGCGGATTGCGCCGCGCAACATTGGGGACTATTTGCCGGTCGGGCGCAGAACCGCCGTGGGCGTTGTCTTGTCCACCTTCGCGCTGGTGCTTCTCATCGTCACCGCGCTGGTTTTATCCGCCTTGAGCCAGGTCCGGGAAAAGGCCAACCTGCTCGACAATGCCCGTTCGCGCGAGACGACGGCGGGCGCCCTCGTCACCTTTCGCGAACAGCTCGGCGCGACGCTGAACGACTACGCCGCCTGGGACGACGCCGCCGAATATGTCTATGCTCCTGATCGTTTCGACTGGGTGGCGAGCAATTATGGCGAGATGACGGTCAATAACGATCTCTTCGATACGGCCGTGGTCATCGATGAGGACGGCAAGGTCCGCATGGCCTATCAGGACGGCAAGCCGGTGGCATGGAAGCCGGACGCCTATTTTGCCGGCGGCCTGAGGGAAATGATCGAGCGCGTGCGTTCCATGCGTCCGGGCATCACCTCGCAGATGACCGGCTTCGTCAAGACCGGCGATGGTATCGCCGCCGCGGGGGTTGCGCTCGTGCGGATGAAGTCCGGGGCGCTGCCGCCGGTCGGTGCGGAGCGGCGTTACCTGGTTTTCGCCCGTCATCTCAAGCAGGCGACGGTGGACAAGCTTGCCCGCAATTACGTCATCGACGGTCTGGAACTGCAATATGGCGACGGGCTTGCCGCCAACCATGTGGATATCGTCAATCCGCTGGGGGAGGTGCTGGCCCGGCTCGTCTGGCGCTCGCACCTGCCGGGAGACATCAGCTTTCATGAGGCTCGGCCGGTCGTCTTTACCGCGCTTGGCATTGCCGGCACGTTTTTTCTGGTGCTGCTCATCATCGGTTCGGCCACGCTCGACCGCCTGAAGGCGGATGAGGCGGCGGCGCGGGAGGAGGCGCTGCGCGACCGGCTGAGCGGGCTCAGCAACCGCGCCGGGCTTTTCGCCAGGCTTAACCGCATGGTCGACAGGGGCCGCCATGACAAGACGGATATCAAGCTGCTCTATCTCGATCTCGACGGTTTCAAGGAAATCAACGATTCCTACGGCCACGCCGCCGGCGACCGGCTGATCAAGGGCGTGGCCGCGGCGCTCAGGGTGCTGGTGCCGGAAGGCGCGGTGCTGGCGCGGCTCGGCGGCGACGAATTCGCCATCGCCATTCAGGGCAACGACGTCTGGGCCGAAGGCCGCAAACTGTGTCTGGCGCTTCTCGAACTCTTTACCGAGCCTTTCAGCATCGGTGAAAGGGTGGCGAGCATCGGTTGCAGCATCGGCACCTCGGTTTCCCGTGCCGGCGACATAAATGGCGAGGAGCTGCTGCGGCGTGCCGATATGGCCATGTATCAGGCCAAGGAGAACGGGCGCGGGCGTTACGTTTCCTATGAGCTGAAGATGGATGCGCTGCGCGAGGAAAAGCTGCAGCTCGAAGCCGATCTTCGCTCCGCAATTCTGAACGACGAAATACAGGTGGTCTATCAGCCGGTCGTCAGCGCCGCCACGCGCTGTATTACCGGGGTGGAGGCGCTGGCCCGCTGGCAGCGGCCGGGATATGGCTTCGTCCCGCCGGATATCTTCATCGCCGCTGCCGAAACCAGCGGCCTTATCGACCGGCTCGGCCTTCTCGTCCTGCACAAGGCCTGCGAGACGGCGCAGCAATGGCCGTCCATCAAGCTCTCGGTGAATATCTCTCCCGTGCAGTTCCGCAATCCGGCCTTTTCCGGCCATGTGGCCGATATTCTCGACGCGACGCAGACGCCGCCCGAAAGGCTGCGGCTGGAAATGACGGAAGGTTATTTCATCCAGCATCCGGAACGGGCGAGTGCGGCCATCGACAAGCTGAAACAGCTTGGCCTGCATATAGCGCTCGACGATTTCGGCGCCGGCTTCGCCAGCGTCGGTTATCTGCGCCGCTTCGGTTTCGACCGCATGAAGATCGACCGTTCGCTGATCATGGCGCTCGACAAGGGCGGCCGGTCGCTGGAAATGCTGCAGGCCACCGTGGCGTTGGCAAAGTCGCTCGATATTCCGGTGACGGCCGAAGGCGTGGAGACGGAAGAGCAGGCGGCCATCCTGCATCTGTGCGGCTGCGATGAATTGCAGGGTTACCTGTTCTCGAAACCGGTCGCGGCGGAAGAGATCACCGCCATGCTGGACGGGCAGGATGCGCCGCTTTTTGCGTTGCGGGCAGGGGCGTGAGGCTGATTACTTCCACCCATTCTTGATCACCTGAAGGTGCGGCCCATTTCTTCTCCCCGCCGGGGAGAAGGTGGCCCGAAGGGTCGGATGAGGGGGCCACGCTGCCGGATTTCGGAGAGCTTGCCCCCTCATCCCGCTGCCGCCGACTTCTCCCCGGCGGAGAGAAGAAATACGCGGGAGCCGCTCAATCGAAATCCTACTCTGAATGCCGATAGCCGACCCGGCTTACCGCCCCAGATGCCGTTCGCCGCGCTTCTTTGCCAGTTCGATCTGCTGCTGCCGGTCGCGGAAGCGCTGGCGGTCCTCTTCGCTGCGGTCTTCGTAGCAGCTCGGGCAGGACACGCCTTCCTCGAATTTGGGGGACAGGCGCACTTCCGGCGTGATCGGGTTGCGGCAGGCGTGGCAGAGCTGGTGGTCGCCTTCGGCAAGGCCGTGCACCACCGAGACGCGCTCATCGAACACGAAGCAGGCGCCTTCCCACAGGCTCTCTTCTTCCGGCACTTCTTCCAGATATTTCAGGATGCCGCCCTTGAGGTGATAGACCTCGTCGAAACCCTGTTCCTTCATGAAGGCGGTGGCCTTTTCGCAGCGAATGCCGCCGGTGCAATACATGGCGATCTTCGGCTTGTTGTGCAGGCCGGGATTGTTCTTCACCCAGTCGGGAAACTCGCGGAAGGTTTTCGTCTGCGGATCGACCGCGCCCTTGAAGATACCGATGGCGGTCTCGTAATCGTTGCGGGTGTCGATGACGATCGTATCCGGATCGGAGATCAGCTCGTTCCAGTCGCGCGCCTCGACATAGGTGCCGACGATGCGGTTCGGATCGATATCCGGCACGCCCATGGTGACGATCTCTTTCTTGAGCTTCACCTTCAGCCGCACGAAAGGCATGTGCGAAGCGCGGCTTTCCTTGTGCTCCAGTGCCGCAAATTCCGGCTGGGCGCGCAGAAAGGAGAGCACGGCGTGAATACCCGCATCCGGCCCGGCAATGGTGCCGTTGATGCCTTCGGCGGCAAGCAGCAGCGTGCCCTTGACGCCGTTTTCCTGGCAGAGCGCGAATAACGGCTCGCGCAGGCTCTCGAACCGCGGCAGGCGGGCGAAATGATAAAGCGCGGCCACAAGGAAATCACCAGAGACTTCCGGGCGGGGGAGAATGGTCGTGTCGGTCATGGGCGCTGAAATACAGCGACGGCGGCCGCAAAGCAATATTTATCAGCGGTTCCGGGTATTTTGAAAATCGTCAAATCGGGAGGGTTTGCGGGCTTCCTGTCACTCCTGCTGCCGTGTGCAGGCAACAGGGTGTTGCATTGCCGCCTCCGTCATTCCGGCCTTGAGCCGGAATCCAGCCGACGCGCGTCTGCGCGGCGGGATGAGTCTTTTCAGCCCAAGGACTTGGGCTGGCTGGATTCCGGCTCAAGGCCGGAATGACGGAGGTGGGTGAGCGCCGAAAGTGGCGTTTGGCCTACTTGGCCGCCTGCCGCCACAACAGGCCGACGATGCGGCTTTCGGTGCGGGCGGACTCGGAAAACACCTCGTTCGCCAGCGCAAGGCCTTCCGTGCGCAACGCCTGCTGCCGCTCGATGATGGCATCGAGCAGCAGGGCCAGCCGCTCGCCATTGCCGAAACGGTCCGGCTCGCGGTCGGCGACGGCGGCGAGGACCGAGAGATCGTGCTCGTGGCCGAGAATATCCACCAGCCGCTTGGTATCGGCCCGCTTGGCGCGCATGGCGGAGGGCCAGAGCCGGCGCATCAGGCCAAGATGCATCCAATAGGCCTGCCCGGACTTGCGCAATTCATGGAAATGCTCGACGTCGGCCTGCTCGTGGCAATCGGTGAGCGCCTTGCGCGCCCTTTTTCGCTGTTTCGCCCAGGCGCTTCTGAGCAGCCGGGCGGTGTCTTTCAAAGCATCCGGTAGCGACAGGTCCTCAAGCTTCCTGCGCGCTTCCCCGCAGCCGGCAATGGCGGCGGCAATGGCCTCGTCGAGACCCGCCTCATGTTCTATCGCGTCGTCGCGGCGCGCGCGCAGCATCGCGGTGATCGACCGCAGCGCTTCGCCCTGCGCGTCCGAGCGGGCGAAGGCCTCGAGATATTCCGCCGTCTCCACCAGCGCCGTGGCGTCCCGCGCAAAGGCGAGGGAGCGGGCGATATCGCGAATACGGGCGTTTTCCTCGCGGCCGAAATCCGGCGCCGCCTTGCGGATGAGGCGATAGAGGGCGCGCAGCCGCTTGAACCGCTTGCGGGCGTCGTGCACGGCCTCGTGCGATCCGGACGGCTGGTCGCGAAGGATCGTGACCGTATCGTCGATCAGCTCCAGCCCGGCCCGACGGATTTCGTTATCGAAGGGCTTTTTCGGATCAATTCTGAAGGGCATCCGGCAAGTCTCCGTTCGGACAGTCCATGGCGAGCGACTGGTTGGAGAAGCGCTTGTCTCCGGTGACTTCCCGGCCCAGCCAGGACGGCAGATCGGGATCCGCATTCTCGTCGTTCATTTCCACTTCCGCCACCACCAGCCCGTGATATTTCCCTTCGAAAACATCCACTTCCCAGGTGAAGCCGCCATGATCGACGGTGTGACGGGTTTTTTCGATCACCACGCCCGGTGCGCTCGCCATCAGCTCCTCGGCGTCCTTGAGGGGTATGGAATATTCATATTCGTCGCGGACAAGCGCGCTCGCGCCGATCTTGATGGTCAGGGTCGCATCGCGCTGGTCGACGATCCTGACGCGGACCGAGCGGTTTTCCATCGAGGCGACATATGCCTGCCGGAAAGCCATGCTATGCGTGACCTCATTGCGCCATTCACCGCCTGCAACAAGAAACTTCCGTTCAATTTCCTTGGCCATGCTGTCTCCGCAAACTGGGGCGCCAGATTATCGCAATATGATAGTGTGATGAAGCGAATTGATTGAAGTATCTGGATAAAAATGCGGCTGGCGCGCCTCGACATGAAAGCCGAGGCAGGCTAATCGGTAGACGGAATTTCAATCGTTTCAATTGCGCAAGGGAGGCTCATCTTGGCCCAGGACTCCGAAAAACTGCTCTCCATCCTCAAGCTCCAGCCGGTCGTGCCGGTGCTGATCGTGGATGATGCCGCTTCCGCCGTGCCGCTTGCGCGCGCTTTGGTCGCAGGCGGCCTGAAGGCGATCGAGATCACCATGCGCACACCGGCGGCGCTCGATGCCATCCGCGCGGTTGCGGCGGAAGTGGAGGGCGCGAATGTCGGCGCCGGCACCATTCTCAACGCCAAGGATTTCGAAGCGGCGGCGGAAGCCGGCTCCACCTTCATCGTCAGCCCCGGCATCAATAAAAGCGTGCTGGAAGCCGCGCGCGGTTCCAAAGTGCCGCTGCTTCCGGGTGCGGCCACCGCAAGCGAAGTCATGGCGCTGCGCGACGAGGGTTACAAGGTGCTGAAGTTCTTCCCCGCTGAACAGGCTGGCGGCGCGCCTTATCTCAAGGCGCTGTCCTCGCCGCTCGCCGGCACGGTCTTCTGCCCGACCGGCAGCGTGTCGCTCAAGAACGCCAATGACTATCTCTCCCTGCCGAACGTCGTCTGCGTCGGCGGTTCCTGGGTTGCCCCGCGCGAACTGGTAGCGACGGGTGACTGGGCGGGCATCACCAGGCTCGCCGCCGAAGCCGCCGCACTGCGCGCCTGATTTGCATTCTGTCAAACCCGTTCACGAAGGCGTGAGCGGGTTTGACATTTGTATTCGGCCCACGGCTTCCTATCTCCCCTGTAGATTTGACCTCTACAGGAGATTTTGATGTTCGACGCCAAGAAGCTTCTTGAACAATTCCTCGGCTCGCAGGTGCCGGGCCTTTCGGGAAGCGTCCGTGACAGAGCCGGGCAGGCCGCCGATATCGCCAAGAATAATCCGCTCAAGGCCGGCGCGCTCGCCGCCGCCATTCTGGGCACCAAGACCGGCCGCAAGCTCGCCGGCAATGTCGCCACCATTGGCGGTGTCGCCGCCATCGCCGGTCTCGGTTACCTCGCCTACAAGAATTACAAGTCCGGCCAGGCGCCTGAAGCCGCGCCGAAACCCGAGCCGGAGCTTCTCGCCCCGCCCGCCGATTCCGCCTTCCATCCGCAATCGCCAGCCCTTTCCAACGATTTTGCGCTGAAGCTCATCCAGGCGATGATCGCCGCCGCCAAGGCGGACGGTCATATCGATGAGAAGGAGCGCGCCAACATCATGGACAAGGTGCAGGTCTCCGGCCTCGATAGCGAAGCCGAGCGTTTCCTCGAAAAGGAACTGGCCGATCCGCTCGACATCGATGCGCTGGTGGCTGCCGCCCGCACGGAAGAGCAGAAGGTGGAGCTTTACACCGCCTCGCGGCTTGCCATCGAGGCGGATACGCGGGCGGAGCGGGGCTATCTCGACCTTCTGGCCGGGCGGCTTGGGCTGCCGGATGCGCTGGTCGACCATATCGAGGCGACGGTGGTGGCGGCGAAGGTTTGAGGTAGGCGTTTAGCCTCGGCGGGTGTGGCTCACCCCCCTCTGCCCTGCCGGGCATCTCCCCCTCAAGGGGGGAGATGCCCGGCAGGGCAGAGGGGGGTGAGCCACACCCGCCAGGGCCACCGCATCCCACCCCACATGCACTGTTGTCATCCCGCCCCGCTTGCCCTAATCCTTCTCCCAGCAAATGGGGAAGAGAATGCGCGATCTGAGTGATTTCAAGGGATGTCCGCCGCCGCAGCCGGTGGTGTTGAAGGGCCGTTACGTGACGGCGGAGCCGTTCGATCGCGAAAAACATCTTGCGAGGCTCTGGGCCGCACTTGGCGGTGAGGGCGTGAATGCGCTGCTCAAATATTTCCCGCAAAATGCCTTTCCCGATGCCGACGCCTTTGGCGACTGGCTCATCGGCGCGGGGCAGAAGCTCAACTGGGTCACGCTGGTCTTCGTTGAAAACGCCACCGGCGATATCGTCGGCATGGCGAGCTATATGCGGCCCGATCCCGCCAATGGCGTGGTCGAGGTGGGCTCCGTCGCCCATGGCGCGAAGATGAAGCGCTCGCCTCTTTCCACCGAGGCGCATTACCTGATGGCGAAACATGTTTTCGAGGATCTGGGGTATCGCCGTTACGAGTGGAAATGCCACAATGAAAACGAGCCCTCCAAGATAACGGCGAAGCGTTACGGCTTCACCTTCGAGGGCATCTTCCGCCAGCATATGATCTCGAAGGGGCAAAATCGCGATACGGCGTGGTTTTCCATGATCGACGGCGAATGGCCGTTGATCGGCAAGGCCTTCGAAGCCTGGCTTGCGCCGGAGAATTTTGCGGCCGATGGCGCGCAGAAGCGCAAGCTTGAGGATATCCGTGCGGAGTTTGCCGATGTCTGAAAACCCGGCGCCTGAAAAGCCGAGCCCCGGCAAGAAGGATTGGTCGCCGGCCATCGCCGCCGCCCTCATCATCGTCGGTTTCGGGCTGGTCTTCTTCGTCATGCCGAAGATCATGCTGTGGCTCGGCGATTATTCGCCCTGGCTCGCCGCTGCCTTCGGCACGGTGGCGGTGCTGTGTTTCTTCCTGCTGTTCTGGCTGCGCGCCCGTTACCAGCGTCGCCGTGACGGTTAGAGCTGAAGCGACGCGCCGAGCAGCAACAGCCCCATGATGAGCACGAACAGCGCACCGGCGATCTCTATCGCATGGCTGATGCCGGCTGCCCTGCGGCCGCCGGGGCCGGCGAAACGCACGGCGAGGCCCTTTGCCGAGACGGCCATGATGGCGAGCAGCGATACCGTTATCGCCGTGCCGAGCGACATGGCGAGGACGGAGAGCACGCCGCCGAGATAAAGCCCGTTCAGAAGCGCGAAGCTCATGACGATGATCGCGCCCGAGCAGGGCCTGAGCCCGACCGCGATGATGGCTGACCATGCCTCATGCAGGCTGAAGTTCTTTCCCTTCAGCAGCATCGGATCCGGCGCATGGGATTTGCCGCAGGCGGCGCAGAGATCGCCTGTGCCGTCATGGTCGTGATCGGCAAAAACCGGCTTGCCCTGAAACCGGAGGCCAGTGCCCATGCCGGTGGTTCTGCCGGCCGAGGTTTCACCTGCCGCCGCGAAAACCGCGACAGGTTCGCGCCGGATGCGCAGTGACCAGAGTTTTCGCACCAGCAGCCAGGCGCCGAACAGCGCCACCATGGCGAAGCTGGCGATCTCCATCGCCTGCGTGGCCTTCGTCATGGTGATGGAGGTGCCGCGCAGCACCAGCCAGGCCGCACCGACGAGGCCGACGGCGACCGCACCCTGAATGAGCGCCGAGACGAAAGAAATGAGAATGCCGCGTTTCAGCTGCGTTTCATTGGCGATCATGTAGGACGAAATGACCGCCTTGCCGTGGCCGGGGCCGGCGGCGTGGAAAACGCCATAAGCAAAGGAGAGGCCGATCAGCGAGCTGAGCGCCCAGCCATCCTCACGCATGGCCTTCAGCGCGCCGGTCAGCGCACGGTAGAACATCTGCTGGTGCACGTTGATCCATTGCATCAGCGGCGCGAAGGGGCCGCCGACGGAAAAGGAAGGTTCGGCCGATCCGATGCCGAGCGGCGATTGCGCATGGGCCGCACCGGCCACTGCAATGAGGCCGATGGCGACGGCGAAGAGGCCGGCCCTGCGGCTCAGCATGAGACCTCCAGCCGGGTGGCGAAGAGCTTGGTCATGTCGGTGCCGGTCGGATCGTTGAAGAAGGCGTCGGTGAGCGTGCCCTGGTTCTGCGAGATCACCTCGTCGGGATCGGGACGGACGACATGATGCTTGCAGGCATTCAGATCCTTGCCCTGCGTGGCGATATCGCCATCCTTGGCGAAATCGATCGCCGTATACATGGTCGGATCCCAGGCGCCGAAGCTGAGCTTGCCCTTGACGGCCAGAGGCTTGGCCGGCTTCACGGAGAAGAACATCAGGATCTGCTGATCCTTATAGTCCACGTGAATGGCCTCGGGCTTGGAAAATTCCACCGGTTTTCCATTGGCGGTGATGAAGGTGTAGTAGGAATATTCGGCGAGCGATTCCAGGACGGTATTGCCGATTTCGGCCAGCTCGTCCTTGTCGAGCTTCAGATCGCTGTTCTTGTCGTAATCCATCACCACGCTTGCCGAGAACATCTCGTCGAAACGCCAGATATTGCGCACTTCCTGAACGGTGCCGTTCGGCCCCTCGACGATTTCCATGCGGGCTTCGGCAAAGATATGCGGATGCGCCGCCGCGGCGACGGGAACGCAGGCAAGGCCGGCCGCGAGGAGCAAAAAGCGTCTGTTCATTATCCGGTCTGTCCTGCCTTCGAATCTGGAAGGTCTGACTCTAGCAGAAATTGGGACCGAATTTCGACCTGATGCGGCTGATCCTTCGCGCGGGCTGACGTTAAATTTCAGAAGGTGCCGCTGAAACGCGAGGTGATGCTGGAGCCGCTATAGGCAAGATCGGTATCGCGCTCGCCATGCAGCAGGCGGTTGAACTCCACTTCCAGCTTGCTGTTCTTGCCGGTATCGAAGGAAAGCGTCGCGACCAGCCGGCGCTCGCTGGTATCGTAATTATAATAGATCCAGTCCTTGTGGACCCGGTGCAGCGCAAGATCGAGCCCCACCTTTTCGGTGAGCCTGCTTTTCATGACGAATTGAAAGCGGCGATGGAATTCGGCAATCGGGTCATCCGGGTCGAAAAGCGCATAGTCCTGCGAAAAGCCCGCGCCGAAGGCGATGCGCTCGGTGGCTTTCACCTCGGCCTCGGCCCGCAGATAGGGGCGGGTGCGCTTTACCTTGTCGCTGATCTCATCGCCGGAAATGGATGTGAAGCCCGCTTCGGCCAGAACCGCGAAACGGTCGGAGAACCTGTAACCATAGGCCAGAGAACCTCGCAGCGTGTTCGCCGGGAAACGTTCATATTTTTCCTGCTGTCCCTCAGGCACGGCGATGCGGTCGTAAGCAAGCGTCAGCCCGGCCTCGCCGCCACCGAGCGATCGTGCATGTTCGGCCTTCAGCGATAAAAGCGCCTCGTTCGCTTCCAGTCGGGTGGGCAGGAAATAGGCCGGGCGGAACCGCGCCTTGCCTTTCATCAGGCTGGCGAGGCTTGCCGTCAGCGTGTTCTTGCCGCCAAGGGCGAGGATGCCGAGCTGGGAAGACGCCTCCAGCTTGTGATCCAGCTGCCGGTAACCAATGTCTTCTTCCGGCAGGTGCAGGAAAATATCGCCGGCATCGCTGCGGGTGCCGCGCAGCTCAAGGGCCCATTCCAGCTTTTCGGAAAATCGTTTCGTCAGCCCCAGTGCCGCGATGGTGTTATGTTCATCGGCGAAACGATAGCGGGGCAGGCGAACCTCTTCCTGCTCGAGCGAATAGCGCAGCTCAGCCCCCTCCAGCGCGATCTTGCCATTGAGCCCGAAGCCGGCGCGCAGCGAAATCGCGCTCAGCCGGTTGGTGTCGGCGAAATAATTGCTGTCATAAGCAATGCCGGATTTATAGGTGACATTGTGTTCATCGGCCTTTTCCCCCGCCCGCGCGCCGTAGGCGCAGGCAAGCCCGAGAACAAGCGCGATATATCCCCCCACCCGCATGCGCATCTCCGGTCCCTAATTAAGCAATATCTTATATTTGGATGGTTAATAAAGTTTCCCGCGCCGCTTTACTGTTGCGGCACAGGTGCTGACCGACATTGTTTGAGCAAGGGGCGGGAGCGCGAAGTCGCGATATGTAAAATTTGATTAAAATGACAAGTATTAGTGTTAATCGTTTATTGTAATATTAGCCTTTGCTTGAATTAGAATCCTCTAAATATACAGTTCAGTTACGCCAGATGGCGTGATCAAACAAAAGAGGAGAGAGAAATGATTGCAAAGTTCGCTTGTGTAGCCGCTATTCTTACTGTCGCTTCCGTTGGTCAGGCCAATGCGGGCGGTCTTCTGGGAGGCATCCTGTCCGGCAACAGCAACAAGGGCGGCGCCCTTGTCGTCGTCTCGCCGAGCATCGATCTCGGTGTCAGCGGCATCCTGTCCAATAACGGGATTCTGAATGGCAACAAGACCGGCATCCTGAACGGTGTGCTGAACGGCAACAAGACGTCCGTCGATGTCATCGACAACAAGAATGACGGCGGCAAAAAGCGCCGCCACTAACCGAAACGTGGAACGGGATGGCGAAACCATCGGGCTTTTCTCCATCCCGCTCCAACGCAACAGCTCGAAAATCATCAGGGATTTTCGACGCAGACGATGCGCGCAGCGCATAAGCCGGCAATGACCCTCGAGTTGCGTGTGTTTGACGCATGGCGTTTCCGGCAAGAACAAACGGCGCATCGCATGACTGGAAGAGGGCCTCGCGGCCCTCTTTTTTTGTCCGCGTCGCCGATGTGAACGACGCGCACAGAAGTGCGGGATGGCCACTACTCGTGGTGGTCTTTGTGATGCGGTTGGAGCCGTTTTTACGTTGCGGCGGCCGACTTGTGAATATCCGCGTTAATTCTAATTTATATTTGGTAAATATTGCAGATATTAATCGAAATACGTTTCATGACGGCTATTTTATCTGCGCTATTTACGCGATTTTAACCACGATGTTCTTCAATCTACGGGTGCGTTAACCCCGTCACGACACTGCGCTTCTGGTCGCGAAATACTCGCAGCCCGCAGGTGACGGGATGTTATTTTCAAGGAGCTATCGCATGTTGAAACAATCACTTCTCGCGCTCGGCCTGCTCGGTGTTTTCTCCGGTGTGGCCGTTGCCGCCGATGCCGTCAGCGAGATTCCGTCCGCGCCGGTCGTCAACGACGTTGCGCCTGCCTTTTCCTGGGATGGTGTTTATGTCGGTGCGTCTGCGGGTTACGGCTGGAACCGGGTTAAGTCGACCACTTTCGGCGTCACCACGGAGCATGAATTTGACGGCGGCCGTTTTTCCGGTTTCGCGGGTTATAATTTTGAAGTTGCCCCTTCCGTCATTCTCGGCGTCGAGGGCGATCTCGGTTACGCCTGGGGCGACAAGACCATTGTCACCAGCGAGGTTTCCGCAGGCCTGAACGGCTCCGCACGCCTGCGCGCCGGTTACGCCATCGACCGCGCGCTGATCTATACCGCCGCCGGCTACACTGCGACGGATAGCGAAGTCAAAGCGCCGTTCGGTGAGGACAGCAAGGTTCTGCACGGCTGGACGGTCGGTGCGGGTGTCGATTATGCCTTCACCAACAACCTGTTTGGGCGCGTCGAATATCGTTACAACGACTTCGGCAAGGAAACCTACCGTACCGGTCCGATCACCTCGACCGGCGATGTAAGCGAACACGTCGTCAAGGTTGGCCTCGGCGTAAAGTTCTGACGGTTATTCCGTTTTCGAAAAGGGGCGGCGCAGCGTTGCGACGCCCCGCGCGCCTGATGCGGCGATCCTTGCATCAATCCAGCGGACGTTCCGCCGAAGGCGAAAACGCACATTGCCTTTCAAGGCAGGCTTGAACAGCTGGCCGTTTTGGTGTGATTGTGGTCGCCGTCATCCCGTCCCGCCTCCCAGCCTTCAGTCGATTCCCATGCTACAGAAAAGCACTTTGCCGGGCGCTTTCGATCGTCAGGCCTATATGATCGCCCTGCTGGTTTTTATTGCCGGCAGCACCAATGCGGCCGTCGTGCCATTTATCGGTTTCTATATCATCCAGGTGCTTGGCCATCCGCCGGCAACAGTCGGTTTTTACAGCGTGACGGCGGCGCTGGCTTCGATTGCCGCCAGCCGTGTTTATGGCGAGCGCGTCGATGCCGGGGTAAGGGTGAGGCCGCTGTTGATACTTTCCGTGTGCGGCGCTTTTGTCGCGGCGGCTGCGGCGAGTTTCGGGCATCTGGCGCTGCTGGTGGCGATAACGGCGACCGGCATGGGGCTTTCCAATGCCGCCAGCACGCTCATTTTCAGTTACGGCCGGTATCATGGCCGGGTGAAGGCGCTGGATACGGCCGCCTATAATGCCTTCCTGCGGACGATGGTGTCGCTGGCATGGATGCTGATTCCCGCCGCCGCCTATCTGATCTTCGACCTTGCCGGCGCGAAGGCCGTGTTCGTGAATGCCATGCTGATGGCGGTCATCTGGGGCGGGCTTGCCCTTGCGGTCGTGCCGCGCGACCAGACCAGCCCAATGGAGCGGCGACAGGCGGGTGACGACGATACACGGCGCAACCTGCCGCTGCTTCTGGCGGCGGCCGCCAGCTTCTGCATGTCTTTTGCCCACGCTCTCTGCGCCTCGGCCCTGCCGGTGTTTCTGGTGCGGGAGGTCGGCCTGCCGGATTACGTGCCGGGCCTGTCGCTCAGCGTCAAATGCGCCATGGAGGTTCTGTTCATCCTGCTTGCGCCTCGAATGATGCGCCGCTTCAGCGCCCGCCTGCTTCTGGGCGTTTCAGCGATGATGGCCATCGTCGCCTTCAACGTCATAGCCTCCGTCACCACATTGCCGGCCATGATCGCGGGTGCGGCGCTGGAAGGCGCCTATTACGGCCTTTGCGCCGGCACTTGCCTTACCTTCGTGCAGGGATTTGCGCGCGGCCGCACGGCCCGGGCGACGGCGCTCTACATGAACTCCATCTTCCTTGCCGCGCTTTTTGCAGTGCCGCTGATGGGGTTCGTGTCGCAATATGCAAGTTTCGGCGTCTCGATCCGGCTCGCTTCGGTTGGCGCGGGCGCGGCCTTGCTGCTCCTGTTTCTGACGCGGCGGCAGGTGGGGGAGTAGGGTATTGCAGGGGGGCGGCAATCTTGCACAAGGGCTTGTCTGGCGGCGACATAGCGGACGACCCTCATTCCTGTTCCCCGGAACAAGCCCGAGGATGTCACAGGAATCCAGTCGACGCGCGTCTGTGCGGCGAAACGACTCCTTCCAGCCCAAGGACTTGGGCTGACTGGATTCCTGTGACAAGCACAGGAATGAGGGGAGTGCGGAGCGGCCTGTTACGCCCGCGACCATCCCTCAAGCCGAAATATCGATGATCCCGCAATCACCCGCTTCCGAAGCAAAGGCGAGCAGCTTGCCGGTGGCGCTCCAGTCCATGCCGGTGATGGCGCCCTTGCCGGGGCGGCGCAGCAGGGCTTCCTTGCCGTCAGCAAGGCGCACGCCGAGGATCATGCCGTCGATGAAGCCGATGGCGAGCACATCTTCCACAGGGTGGAAGGCGACATTGGTGACCATGATGTTGGCGCGGCTGCCGAGTTCTTCCGGGGCCTTGCCCATCGGGCCGTCCTTGCCGGCAAACGGCCAGACGATGGCGGCCGGCGCGCCGGAAGAAGCGAGCCATTTGCCCTTTGCCGACCAGGATACGGATTTGACCTTGGCGGGATAACCCGTCATGCGCATGTGGCGCGCTTCCATGCCGCCCTTGGTGGCTTCCATCTTCCAGCCGTGCAGGGCGTTTTCCTGCATGGTGGTGACGAGGAACTTGCCATCGGGCGAGAAGGTGACGCCGGTATGCGCGCCCTTCCATTCCAGATCGACCGGATCGCCGGCGGTCGCCACCCAGTGCAGCGTTACACCGTTATAACGGGCCACCGCAATGCGCAGGCCCTTGGGCGCGAAGGCGATGGCCTCCACCGTGCGCTCTTCCTTGAATTCCTTGATCGTGCCGTCCGACAGCCGCACGAAGCTGGATTTGCCGACGCCATAAGCGACAGCCTTCTGCGGCCCGCCGGCAACAACGCCCACCCATTTGCGCGGCACATTGGCGATTTCGCCGATGCTGCCGTCATGGCCGATGCGCAGCACACGTCCGTCCTCGCCGCCGGAAAGCAGGGTGGCGCTATAGGGATCGCGCACGCAGGTCAGAAGCCCGTCATGCGCCTCAGTCACCTTCTCGCCGCCATCCAGCCGGTGAATGGTGCCGGCGGCGGTGGCAAACAGGGGAATGTCGCCGAGAAAATGGGTCGAGACCACGTGGCCTTCGATATCAAGCGGGGCAACAGTCGGCATGGGGCATCGGTCTTTCGTATCTGTGTCGGATGGGGCGACGATGTCGACCCCGGCGGCAGGCATGGTTCTAAAGCATTTCCGGCAAAAGCGGAACCGCTTTACATCCCTTCAACCTCATTCCTGTGCTTGTCACAGGAATCCATCCGACGCGCGTCTGCGCGGCGGGGAGAGTCCTTTCAGCCCAAAGACTTGGGCTGGCTGGATCTCTGTGACAAGCACAGAGATGAGGGAAGATAACGGTCATACCCCGGCGTAAGGCCGGGGTGCCGGAGGGATGAGGATCAGGCCGTCGCGAGGCAGGCGTTGAAGCTATTTTCCAGCTTTTCGCGGTCAAGTTTGCGGCCGATGAAGACGAGGCGGCTTTCGCGTTTTTCGTCTTCCTTCCACGGGCGCTGGTGGTCGCCCTCGATGATCATGTGCACGCCCTGCACCACGTAACGTTCCGCATCGCCCTTGAAGGCGATGATGCCCTTGAGGCGCAGGATGTTCGGGCCGTCGGTCTGGGTGACCTTCTGGATCCACGGGAAGAACCGCTCGGGGTTCATCTCGCCGCCGCGCAGCGAGACCGATTGCACCGTCACATCATGGATCGGCGAAACCGCGCCATGGTGGTGGTGATCGTGGCCATGGTCGTGCCCATGGTCATGATCGTGATGATGATGCCCGTGATCGTGGTCATGGTCATGATGATGGTGGCCGTGATCGTGATTGTGGTCGCAATCAGGGCCGCAGACATGATCCTCATGGCCATGCTCGAGGAAATGCGGATCGTTTTCGAGCGCGCGTTCCAGATTGAAGGCGCCCTGATCGAGAACCCGGGCAAGATCGACGCCTGAACGCGTCGTCTTGTAGATGCGGGCGGAAGGATTGATGGCGCGCACGATATCCTCGATGCGGGCGACTTCCTCGGGCGAAACAAGATCGGTCTTGTTGACGACGACGACATCGGCAAAGGCGATCTGGTCTTCGGCCTCGCGGCTGTCCTTCAGGCGCAGCGGCAGGTGCTTGGCGTCCACGAGGGCAACGACGGCATCAAGCTCGGTCTTGGCGCGCACATCGTCATCCATGAAGAAGGTCTGGGCGACGGGAACGGGATCGGCAAGGCCTGTCGTCTCGACGATGATGCCGTCGAAACGGCCGGGCCGGCGCATCAGGCCTTCCACGACGCGGATCAGGTCGCCGCGCACCGTGCAGCACACGCAGCCATTGTTCATTTCGTAGATTTCTTCATCGGACTCGACGATCAGATCGTTGTCGATGCCGATCTCGCCGAATTCATTGACGATGACAGCGTATTTCTTGCCGTGGTTCTCGGAGAGAATGCGGTTGAGAAGCGTCGTTTTGCCGGCGCCGAGATATCCCGTCAGGACGGTGACTGGAATGGGCTTGGCTATAGCTGTTTCGGTCATGGAAAACCCCGCGTGGAGAGAGGCCGTCAGGCCTCAGGAAGATGTGTCGTCGTCCATATAGGCGCGACGTCCTGGCAGTTCAAAGAGATTTTGGCCGAATCCGGCCATGTCACTCAAATTTTGTTATGAAATAACGTTATGTCAAAAGCGTGGATATCTTCAAGCAGTTCGACAAGGCCTTTTACGGCATGGGAAATCAGCCTTTCGCCCTTTTCCGCGGTGGCGGCGGCGGCGTTTCCGGCAACGCCGTCGGGGTTCAGATCGCTCATCAGCCAGCCGAAGGCATGTGGGCCATAGGCGCGCAGGTGTTTGAAGCGGCTGGCGAAATCGCTCTGGCGGGAGGGAAAGTTTGCGGCCTTCTGCATCGCCACGCGTTCGGGGTGAAGCGCCAGCATGACCGATGTCTCGATATCGCCGCCATGAATGTCGACTGCCTTGTCCTCCGGCTTCACGATATCGGCCGGTACGCCGAAACGGGTCCAGCTTGTGGCGACCGCCAGCATGCCAAAACGGGCGCGGGCCTCGGTGGCAACGATGGTCATCAGCGGTGAATTGCCGCCATGGGCGTTCAGCATCACGAACTTGCGCACGCCCTTGTTATATTCCGCCTCGGCGATGCCGAGCCAGCGCTCGATGGCCTCATCGTAACGCAGGGTCTTCGTGCCCGGCACATTCATGTGTTCGATGGAATATCCGACCGGTTCCACCGGCAGGAAGGAAACGGGCAGGTGGGCGGGCAGGGCGGCGGCGAGACGGGCGGCGATGCCTTCGGCAATCAGCGTATCGGTCTCGAAGGGTAGGTGCGGCCCATGCTGTTCATGCGCGCCGAGCGGCAGCACGGAAATTGCACCTGTTGCGCGAAGATGCGGGTCTGTTACGTTTTCGTCGTGATAATGCGTGTATGAGTTTGGCATCTGGCAGTCCGCGCGTGCATTCGTTAAGGATTTCCAGCAACATATATCGGTTCCGCCACAGGGTAAAAGGCACTCGCATATGAGCAAGGACAAAACCGGGCATAAGGACAAAAGCGCCAAGAAGGAAAAGGGCGGCAAGAAGGTAAAGGACGCCAAAAAGAGGGATGAGAATTTCAACCCCGAGGAACTGGCGCAATCCATCACCCAGGCGGCCCGTTCCATGCGCACGGCGCTGAGCCACAGCCTTGCCGAAAGCGGGCTTTATGCGGGCCAAGACGGCGTTATCCTGGCGCTGGCGCAGGAAGGCAGCCTGACGCCGGGGCAGATCGCCCAGAAACTCGGCGTTAAGGCGCCCACCATGACGCGCACCATCGGCCGCATGGAAGCGCAGGGCTTCGTGGAGCGCAGCGGCGATGACGAGGATGGCCGCGTGACGCTGGTGAAGCTGACGGAAGCGGGTTTGAAAAGCGTCGAACACATCAATGTTTCCATCGCCAATTGCGGCGCAAGAGCCGTCGAGGGGCTTTCGGCCAAGGATGTGCGCAATATCGTTAAACTCTTGAAGGCGATTGACGCCAATCTTCAATAATTTTTGCTGAAATTTTTAAAAGAACCATCTGTTTTGTGGGTATTCCTTAAACGGGTTGCGGATTTTGTTTAAATTGTTTAATTGCAATTTAAACGGAGCTATCCGTCATTGACACGCGTTTGGGGAGGAATGCCGTGGCCCAAAAGGTCAAACTGTCCACGATTGCCGAAAGCCTCGGTCTTTCGACCGCCACCATTTCTCTTGCATTGCGCGACAGCCCCCTGGTCGCTGCCGATACGCG
The DNA here is from genome assembly GCF_004005385.1 of Agrobacterium sp. CNPSo 2736. Taxonomy (NCBI): domain Bacteria; kingdom Pseudomonadati; phylum Pseudomonadota; class Alphaproteobacteria; order Hyphomicrobiales; family Rhizobiaceae; genus Agrobacterium; species Agrobacterium sp. CNPSo 2736. Next base: position 866,056 of record NZ_RZTX01000001.1, read on the forward strand.
GGACAAGATCAAGGAACAGGCGCGGGCGCTGGGTTATATTTATAACCGCCGCGCCGCCAGCCTGCGCACCTCCCGCTCCGGCATTGTCGGCGTGGTGTTCCACGATGTGATGAACCCGTTTTACGGGGAAATTCTGAAAGCCATCGAAAGCGAGCTGGACCGAAGCCGCCAGACCTTCATTCTTTCCAACCACTACGATTCGGTGGAAAAACAGCGCACCTTCATCGAAACGCTGCTGCAGCTGGGTTCCGACGGCATCATCATGTCGCCGGCCATCGGCACGCCGATCGAGGACATGACGCTGGCCGAGGAGAACGGCATGCCCGCAATTCTGGTGGCCCGTTCCATGGATGGCGTCGACATGCCGACCTATCGTGGCGATGACAGCTACGGCATTTCGCTGGCCACCAACCACCTGATCAGCCTCGGCCACCGCACCATCGCCATGGTTGGTGGCACCGACCAGACATCGACGGGGCGCGACCGTTACCAGGGTTACGTCAATGCGCTGCGCAAGGCCGGCATCGAGGTCGATCCGAACCTGCGCATTCCCGGCCCCCGTTCCAAGCAGGGCGGTTTCGAGGCGGCCGTGCATTTCCTCTCGCTGCCGCAGAAGCCGACTGCCGCCGTCTGCTGGAACGATCTCGTCGCCATCGGTCTCATGAACGGCATTTCCCGCGCCGGTCTGGTGCCGGGCGTCGATATTTCCGTCACCGGCTACGACGATCTGGAGGAAGCGGCGATTGCTACCCCGGCTCTGACCACGGTTTCCAACGGTCAGGCGGAGGTGGGGCGCCTGGCGGCGCGCGCGCTGCTGGACAGGCTGGCGGGCAGCCATGAACCTGATGGCATTCACCTCATCAAGCCGGAAATGCGCATCCGGCAATCGACCGGGCCGGTGCGGCCGCGGGTGTGAGTACATCGCCCGGAAGTATGGATGCGGCAGGCTGCATGTTTCTGGTTGTTCGCGATGTTTCCTTCTTCCGTCATTCCGGCCTTGAGCCGGAATCCAGCCACCGCGTGTCTACGCGGTGAAAAGACTCTATCAGCCCAAGTCCTTGGGCTGACTGAATGCCGGATCAAGTCCGGCATGACGGTGATGGGGCGCTTAAAAAAATCGACATGAAACTTCCGTCTGCCCCCATAGCATCCCCTTATTGCCCTTTTCACGGCCGCCTTTGTTTGAAAGGATCGCCGCCCAGGGGAGTGGTATGGCGAAAGGTTCGCCTGAAACCCGCTCCGGCTATTGGAATGTTATCAGGAGGAATATCCGCTCATGTCTGACAAAAAGGCCGTCGTTCTCGTTCCCGGCAAGATAAACCCGCGCGTTCTCGAGCGCCTCGAAGGCAAGGTTGAGATCGTGGCCGTGCCTGCCGGTGCCGAGCCGGTTCTGCCGGCGGGCGCGGCCGAGCGTGTTAACGCCATTGCCATTTCCGGCGTCGTCAACGCCAAATGGATCGATGCGCTGCCGAAGCTCGAGATCATCGCCAATTTCGGCGTGGGTTATGATGGCGTCGATGCCAAACATGCCGCCACACGCGGCATCGTGGTGACCAATACGCCTGACGTTCTGAACGACGAGGTGGCCGATACGACGATTGCGCTTTTGATCAACACCGTGCGCCGTCTTTATCAGGCCGAGACCTGGTTGCGCGATGGCAAATGGGTTGGCGAAGGTCCGTTCGCGCTGTCGCCGTTTTCGCTGCGCGGCCGCAAGGTCGGTCTCTTTGGCATGGGCCGCATCGGCCAGGAAATCGCCAAACGGCTGGAGCCTTTCAAGGTGGAGATCGGATACCACACACGCAGCAAGCGGGATGGTCTCTCCTACACCTATTACGGCTCGCTGAAGGAGATGGCGGAAGCGGTCGATATACTGATCTGCATCGTGCCCGGCACGCCGGAAACGCACAAGGCGATCAATGCGGAAATCCTGACGGCGCTTGGGGCTCAGGGCGTTTTCATCAATGTCGGCCGCGGTTCCAGCGTCGATGAGGATGCACTGCTTGAGACGCTCAAGAGCGGCGCTTTGGGTGCTGCCGGTCTGGATGTGTTCTATGCCGAGCCGAAGGTTCCGGAAGCCTTCCTGTCGCTGCCGAACGTCTCCCTGCTGCCGCATGTCGCCTCCGCCTCGGTTCCGACGCGCAACGCCATGGCCGATCTGGTGGCCGACAATATTCTCGGCTGGTTTAAGGACGGAAAGGTGCTGACGCCGGTTCCGGAGACGCCGGTCAAGGGGTAATCCTTTTCCAGCCTCATCCTCGGGCTTGCCTCACTGCTGTCCGGTTTAAATTTCCAGACAGGCTGCAGTCCCCTTGAAGTCGGTAGTAAAGGGTGCACATTCTCTCGTCGTCATCCTCGGCCTTGTGCCGAGGATCTAATCGCGTCGAATAAAATCAAGATGTTGCAGATGCTCGGGACAGGCCCGAGCATGACGAAAGAGGTGAAGCTTTGCGCTCACCTCATGCGCGTCCCTATTCCGCAATCTCCGAGCTTCCCACCCAACGCCCTTCGGCAAATGACCGGGCCATGGCGTGAATGCTGCGCTCGATCTTCAGGCCTTCCTCGAAATCGATGATATGCGCCTTTTTCCCCTCGATCGCCGCGATCAGTTCGCGGCATTCGATCACCTTCAGGTCGTTGAAGCCGAGGCCGTGGCCCGGGGCGGGGATGAAGCGGTCATAGGGCTTGTGGTGCGGCGCGGTAAGGATGGTTCTGAAACCCTGCTCTTCCGGGCGTCCATCCGTGGTGTAAAGCTGGAATTCGTTCATCCGTTCCTGATCGAACAGGATCGAGCCGGTGGAGCCATAAATCTGGATAGCGATGCGGCCCTTGCGGCCCCAGGCGGAACGGTTGGCGATGAGCACAGCGGAAATGCCGCCTTCGAGCTTCAACAGCACGCTGGCGAGGTCGTGCGTCTCGACGGCGCGGTCGCCACCGCCGGCAAGCGGCCGGGTTTCGTAAGGCTTCACCATGTCGGTGATGGCGCTTTCGGCATGGCCGAAAAGGGCGAAGAGCAGCGACAGCGGGTGCACGGCGAAATCATCCAGCGCGCCGTAACCGGAAGACGCCTCGCTCTTCCAGTAGAAGGGCTGCGTGGCATCCGCCATGAAGTCCTCGTCCATTTCGGCCCGGACGTGATAAACTTTGCCAATCGCGCCTTCGTCGATCAGACGGCGCATGTGGCGGATGACGGGGTTCTGAATGTAATTATACCCCATCGCCGCTGCCTTGCCGGACCGGCGGGCCGCATCGCGCATCTTCACCGCGTCGGCAAAGGCGGGTGCCATCGGCTTTTCGCACCAGACATGCTTGCCGGCCTCAAGGGCGGCAATGGCCATTTCCGGGTGGAAGGCGTTGGGCGTGGTGACCGAGATGACATCGATCTCGGGATTGGACAGCAGGTCGCGCCAGTTGCCCGTCGAGTGGGCAAAACCGAACTCCGCCGCTTTCTTCGCGGCAAGCTCGGGGTTTACTTCCGCGAGCGTCACGAGGCGCGGGCGTTCCACATCGCCGAAGACGCTGGTGACGTTATTCCACGCCAGCGCGTGGCATTTGCCCATGTAACCGGTGCCGATAAGGCCCACGCCAAGAGCGGCCATGCTATTCTCCTCCCGAGAGTTTTAGAATATTGAGCGTTTATTGAAATGTGGCAGGCGGAACAAAACCCCTCCGCCCTCATCCCTGTGCTTGTCACAGGGATCCAGCCAGCCCAAGTCCTTGGGCTGGGAAGACTCTCCCCGCCGCGCAGACGCATGTCGGCTGGCAACTGTATTAATGCATGTTGTTTTAAGCTGCTTCGAATGTGGTTTTATCCCTGAGAATAGCATTTGCAATGACGAGCAGTTTGCGGGCGATGGCGATGATCATGACCTTGAACGGTTTGCCTTTGGCCTGCATGGCTTGAACCATGCGGGCGAAGGGCGACTTTAGCCGGTAGGCCACCAGCGCCGCCATATAGAGGGCATCGCGCACGCGCTTTCGTCCGGCGCGGATATGGCGCTGGCCGCGATGAATGCCGCTATCGGCATTGAAGGGGGCAAGGCCTGCAAGCG